>WOYS01000008.1 GCA_011620645.1 Mycobacterium sp. | reverse complement strand
TGAACGTCGCCACCACCACCACCACCACGATGACCAGTGGCATCCACAGCCGCTTGAGCGCGCTCACCGCTGGTAAGCCATTCGCTTGTGGGCCTTTCGCATAGCCTTGCTAACCGACTGCGGTCAGGTTAGCCATACGGCTAAGCTAGTACAAGTCGTGTGGCTAGAAAATGTGATGCGGACAACTTATCCACAGCATTGCTGCCCACGGCATGTCACAGTGTCTGGGATGTCACAGTGTCCGGGACGGAAGTCAGACGAAGGGAGGGCAGATGGCCAAGCCGGTATCACAGCGCGGATTCGCGCGAGAGCGGGTGATCGAGGCCGCGCTGTCCCTTTTCGCCGAGCGCGGCGTCAATGGCACCTCGCTGCAGATGATCGCCGACCACCTCGGCGTCCGCAAAGCCGCGATCTACTACCAGTTCCACACCAAGGACGACATCGTGCTCGCGGTGGTCCGGCCGGCCTTCGACGATATGGCGCGGCTGGTACGAATCGCCGAGTCGATCGCGTCCCCCGAATCCCGCCGGGATGCCACCATCAGCGGTTTCGTGGAACTCGCAGTGCGCCATCGCCGCATCGGGTCGTTGTTCTACGGTGACGCCGCGGTGATCTCACTCGTGCAATCGCATCAGGAGTTCCAGGAGGTCGCCGACAGCCTGCGTGAACTGCTCATCGGCGCCACCCATGACATCGGTACCCGCGTCGCCATCACGATGATCACCTCCGGGATCTTCGGCAGCATGGCCGAACCCCATCTACAGGACGTCTCCGACGGCGAACTGCACCGTGCCCTGCTCGACTGTGCCCAGAGTCTGCTGCAGTCACGGCAGCCGGTGGTACCGCAGCGCGGTTAGCCTGCGCCCACCTCGGCGGGCAGCGGCGGCGGCAACGGTGTCGTCGAGGTCGTCGGTGTCATCGAGGTCGACGGTGTCGTCGAGGTCGCGGTGGTGACAGGCTCCGGCAGCGCGCCGGATCCGCCGGGCTTATGCACATCCAGTAGCGGCTCGTCGCGGACCACCTCGTCCCCCGAACTCACCACCAGCGAGGCGGATGTGACGGTGTAGGACAGCCCGTCATTCTCGGCGACGTACCCCGAACCGGTTCTGGTGGCGGGCAGCACCAGCCGGGCACCGTCGCGTACCCGCACGCCGCGGTATTCGTAAGTGCCGTCGGACTTCTCGCAGATCGCCACCCGCGAGCTCTCGGTGCTGCCGAAGATGACCGCTGTCGACGGGGAGGCACACCGGGCGGTCGAGTCCAGGTAGCCCTGGCTGTCCGATTTCGGCGCGGCGTCGGCGGACGGGGACAGGGCAAGCAGGATGGCGCCCGCCGCCGCGGCCACGGTCAGGCAGGTGGTGGGAATCCAGGAAGCAGCCATCGCCTCCAGCTGACCACGGGCCCGCAGGTTCTGCCAGCGATGATGCCGACCCGTGATGATTTCGCGCCCGTCGCGCAGTCTGTTCTCTATGACCGCGTTCGCCCAGATCGAGGAGGTGGACTGAGCGACAACATCATTCCGGGTCGCCGTACTCGTCGAACCAGTGGGCGAGCTTGCCCCGTCTGCTGACCGCCCGCAGCCGCGCCTCCGCGGCGGGCCGCATCTTGCTGGTGGTGACGATCAGCAGTTCGTCGCCGGAGGCGAGCCGGGTGTCGGGCAACGGGACGAAGGTGTGACCGTCGCGGATGATCAGCGTGATCACCGCGGGGTCGGGCAGTCGCAGTTCCAGGATGGTCACGTTGTGCAGGCGCGACGGTGCCTGCACCGTCATGGTGAGCAGTTCGGCGTCGAGGACGTCCAGCGGTGCGGCTTCCACCTGGATCTCGCGGGTCGCCTCCCCGCTGGTCAGACCCAGCAGGCGGGCCACCAGGTGCAGGCTGGGCGCCTGAATCAACGTGAAGATGACCACGAGAACGAAGACGATGTTGAGCAGCTGCGAACTACCCGCCACCCCCGCGACGATCGGGAACGTCGCCAGCACGATGGGCACCGCACCGCGCAGTCCGGCCCATGACAGGAAGAGCTGCTCGCGCAACGGGATACCGAACCCGACCAGGGACGCCGCCACCGACACCGGCCGGGCCACCAACAGCAGGACCAGGCCGATGACGATCGCAGGCACGATGTCACCGACCAGCTCGCTCGGGTCCACCAGCAGACCCAGCAGGACGAACAGTCCGATCTGCGCCAGCCAGCCCAGCCCTTCGGCAAACGACCGCGTCGCCGACCGGTGCGGCAGACCCGAGTTGGCGAGCACGACGGCAGCCAGATAAGCCGCGAGGAAGCCGCTGCCGTGCGCACTGCCCGCGGCGGCGAACGCCACCACACCCAGCCCGAAGGTGGCGATCGGGTACAGGCCCGACGCCGGCAGTGCGATGCTGCGCAACGTCAATGCGCCGAGAAACCCGACACCCAGGCCGATCACGGCGCCAACCACCAATTCGAACACAATCTCGCCGAGCGCGTCCGCCGGCTCGAACACGAACGGCATCACGCTGAACATCAGCACGAGGATGACCGCGGGCGCATCGTTGAAACCGGATTCGGCCTCCAGCAGTCCGGCCAGCCTGCGCGGCAGCGGTAGCACCCGCAGCACCGAGAAGACCGCCGCGGCATCGGTGGAAGACACGATGGCGCCCAGTAGCAGCGCCAGCTGCCAGTCGAAGCCGAGCAGGAAATGCGCACCGGCGGCGGTGATCAACGTGCTCACCACCACACCGACGGTGGCCAGTACACCGGCCGGGGCGAGCACCTTGCGGATGTCGGCGAACCGGCTGGTCAAACCGCCCTCGACGAGAATCACGGCCAGCGCAGCCGTGCACACGTTGCGCGCGACCTCCACGCTGTTGAAATCCAGGCCCAGCCCATCCTCACCAAGCACCACACCGACCAGCAGGAAGAACAACAGCGCGGGGAAGCCGACCCGGGTGGCCACGCGGGTACCGACGATGCTGGCGAGCAGCACGAGGCCACCGATCAGCAAAGCCAGGTACAGCTGGTGCAGGGTCATAGGGTTAAGTCAAGATAGCCGGATGGCAGTACGCAACATGCGGATCGGTATCGCGGGCGCCGGCAACGTCGGTCGCTCCGTCGCGCGGGAACTGCTCGAGTACGGCCACAAGGTGCTGTTGATCGAACGTGAGCGTCGGCGGTTCGAACCGCCCACCGTGCCCGGTGCGGACTGGCTGCTCGCCGATGCCTGCGAGCTGTCCGCGTTGCAGGAGGCGGGGGCACAGACCTGCGATGTGCTGATCGCCGCCACGGGCGACGACAAGGCCAACCTGGTCGTCGGTCTGCTCGCCAAGACCGAGTTCGGGGTGCCCAGGGTGGTCGCGCGCATCAACGACATCCACAACCAATGGCTGTTCAGTCCGACGTGGGGCATCGACGTGGCGGTCTCGACACCGGGCGCGTTGGTCGCCGGTATCGAAGGGGCCATCGACGTGGGCCACCTGGTCCGGTTGATGGGTCTGCGCGACGGTAACGCGGCACTGACCAAACTGACTCTGCCTGAGAACAATCCGCTTGTCGGCAGGCGGGTGGATCAGCTGGACCTGCCGGTCAATACCGCCCTGGTGACACTGCTGCGTGACGACGAGGTGCTGGTGCCTCGTCCCGACGATGTCTTCCGTGCCGGTGACGAGCTACTGCTGATCGGCAGCGAGGACATAGCCCTTGAACGCCAGCAACGGATACGAGTCCGCGAAATGGTGGAGCGTCGAGACTCGTGATCCCCGTTCAGCACCGGTTCTGACGGTCATCGTGTGCCCAGATGAGCAGGACGCCATCGCCGGGCAGATCAAGACCGGGCGTGAGCTCGGCCGCGAGGGGCTGGAAGGCTACCTTGATGTCACATCAATCGCCGTCGCTACAGGAGTGTGATCGTTTGTCCACGTTGAGTTTCGATGGTCGCGTCGTCGTGGTGACCGGCGCAGGCGGTGGACTCGGCCGGTGCCACGCCCTCGAGTTCGGCAGGCGCGGAGCCCATGTCGTGGTCAACGATGTGGGTGCGTCGGTGGACGGCACCGGGGGATCCTCGTCGGCGGCCCAGGCCGTGGTCGACGAGATCACCGCGGCTGGGGGCTCGGCGGTGGGCAACACCGATTCGGTGGCGACCGACGAAGGCGGCAAAGCCATCATCGGCACCGCGGTCGAGGCGTTCGGCCGGGTGGACGTGCTGATCAACAATGCCGGCATCCTGCGTGACGCGGCGTTCAAGAACATGACCGCCGACCGGGTGGACGCCGTCCTCGATGTCCACCTGCGCGGCGCGTTCAATGTCACACGCGCGGTGTGGTCGGTGTTTCGCGAGCAGGATTACGGACGCATCGTCATGACGACGTCCGGCTCGGGGCTGTTCGGGACGTTCGGCCAGTCCAACTACGGGGCCGCCAAGGCCGGCCTGGTCGGGCTGATGAATGTGCTGGCAATCGAGGGCCAACGCAACAACATACGGGTCAACGCCATCTCCCCCATCGCCAGGACGCGGATGACGGAGAACACCCTGACCGAGCTGGTGAAGAATCTCGACCCCGAGGACGTCACCCCGGTGGTGGTGTATCTGGCGCACGAGAGCTGCGAGCGGACCGCGAACATCTACCGCGTCGGCGGCAAGCACGTGTCGCGGGTGTTCATCGCCGAGACGGCCGGTGCCGATCTCGAGGCGCCCACCGCGGAGGCCTTCGCCTCCCATATCGATGCCATCGACAATGCGGCGAGCTACACGATTCGGGGCGGACCGGCGCGCGGATAGTCGGCGTCGGTTAGGTGGGCTAAGCGGGCATGCCGTGCGCCCCGCCC
>WOYS01000040.1:67129-86950 GCA_011620645.1 Mycobacterium sp. | reverse complement strand
TGGAGTGTCTGCAGGAATTCCGGGCCTGCGCACTGACCGGTGCCGAACTACTCGAGCTGCTCGAACCCATGACCCCGCGGCACTATTCGATCGCCTCCTCGTCTCGGCTCTCGCCGAAGGAGGTGGCCCTGATCGTCAGCGTGCTGGACACCACGGCACGTTCGGGCACCGGTGTGTTCAAGGGTGTTGCGTCGAACCATCTGGCCGACATCGCCCCCGGCGCGCACATCCGCGCGAGGGTGGACCCGGCACGCCAAGCGTTTCGCGCGGGTGCGGAACCGGAGAAGAACGTGATCCTGGTGAGTGCAGGCACCGGCGTGGCGCCGTTCTGCGGCTTCCTCGGAGATCGACTGGCAGCCAAACAGATAGACGCGCCGTACTCGCCGGCGCTGTGCTTCTTCGGCGTGCGCGACCCCGACGTCGACTACATCTTCCGTGAGCTGTTCGAGGACGCCGAGCGCCAGGGCATCGTCGCGATGCGGCCCGCGTTCTCCCGGGCGCCGCAGGGCGGCGTCCGCTATGTGCAGGACAGGATTGCCGCGGACGCCGACGACGTCTGGGAACTGATCGGCGATCCTGCCAAGAACACCCATGTGTTCGTGTGCGGTGACGGCGGCCGGATGGCCCCGGCCGTGCGCGCTGCGTTCCGCGACATCTACCGGGCGCGCACCGGCGCCGACGAGGACTCGGCCCGGGCCTGGCTGGCGGGCATGGTCGCGTCCGATCACTATGTCGAGGATGTCTGGGCGGACTGACTTTGGGATCGTCTGGTCTGCCGAATTCCGCTGGATAACGGTTCGACCTCCGTGTGATTGCGAAGCATCTCCTGGGTCGAAGCCAACCTTTGCGGCACCATAGGGTCTACAGGTGCACCGTCGGGCGGTCCTCAAACTGCCGCTTCTCCTGGCGGCGGGCGCGATGCTTACTCGCGTGCCGATCGCCTCCGCGGCGCCAACCCGCTGGCCGGCGGCCCGCGCAAACAGCTGGTATCTGGCGCAGGGCTGGCTGGCCGGAGCCAACTACGTTCCCGTGACGGCGAGCAATCAGATAGAGATGTGGCAGCCGGGCACCTATGAGCCTCGGCGCATCGACGGTGAACTCCAGGTGGCGCGGCGGGTAGGGATGAACACCGTGCGGGTATTCCTCCACGATCAACTGTGGGCCCAGGATCGCGCCGGATTCCTTCGCCGCGTGCAGCAGTTCGTCACGATCGCGGCCAACCAGGGCATCAAGCCGCTGTTCGTGCTCTTCGACTCCTGCTGGGATCCGCATCCGAAACTCGGTCCGCAACGGGCGCCGATTCCCGGGGTCCACAACTCGGGCTGGGTGCAAGGCCCGGGCGCCGACCTGATCGACGACCCCGCGTACCTTCCCGTGCTGCGCGACTACGTCACCGGGGTCATCGGAGCGTTCCGCGGTGACAGTCGCATCCTGGGCTGGGACCTCTGGAACGAACCGGACAACCCCGCAAAGCAGTACCGCAAAGTCGAACGCACCGACAAGCAGCAGGTGGTTGCGAAGCTCCTGCCACAGGTCTTCGAATGGGCGCGGTCGGTCGATCCCATTCAACCGCTGACCAGCGGCGTGTGGCAGGGAAGCTGGGCCGACCCCGGTCGTCGCAGCGCCATCGCGACGTTCCAGCTGGACAACTCCGACGTCATCACCTTCCACAGCTATGGGACGCCGGACGAATTCGACGCTCGCATAGACGAACTCACCCCGTTGGGTCGCCCGATGATCTGCACCGAGTACCTGGCCCGCGAGGAGGGCAGCACCGTCGAGGGCATCCTCCCCATCGCGAAGAAACGTGGGGTCGGCGTCTACAACTGGGGGCTCATCGCAGGTGCAATGTTTGTCGGGAGCGCAGCGGCTGCAAGTGCCGAGCCGCCAATGCCGCCGCCACCTGCACCGCCGAATTGCTCACCCGCGGATTGGGCGGGCGTCAGGGCGGGCGTTGCCGCGGCCACGTCGGCCTATCTGTTCACCCATCCTCCCGTGAACGACTTCTTCGCGACCCTCGCAGGCCAATCCAGGGATGAAATGCGTCCTCAGGTGCAGACTTACTTGGACGCCAACCCGCAGGTTCGGGCCGACCTCGAGGGCACCAAGCAACCCGCAGTCGCCTTCCTGGACCGCTGTGGGTACGCGGATCCTCCATTAGACAATCCGTGACCGCGACCATGCTCCACCCGTTTCGGGACCGTTTCAGCCGTGCCTTCTTCGCCGTACGGGCGCGGCGAGCGTAAGGCGGAATCCGCCCGCCTTCGCAACGAAACGTTCGGCGAGTCCTAGCGGTGTCCTAAGACTCTCGATCCTCCGCGAACACACACTGGACAGGTGCCGGAACGGTCTCCGTGTGCCGGGAGTGACCAGCCACTCATTCCGTAAGTCGCTGGCCGAACTTGAATCGACGGCGAGGGGTTGTCGGCGCGGATTGGTGCCGACCATTTGGGGCACTCGAAGGTGTCGATGACGCAGGACAAGTATTTGTCTCGGGGCAAGGTGCATGTTGAGGTTGCGGCACTGTTGGACCGCACCATAAAGGGCGAGTAAAGGTTGGATCACACCTGTTGAATGGGTGTCTTATAGCCTGTGAGCTGGTGGGGCGGGCGGGGCTCGAACCCGCGACCAAGGGATTATGAGTCCCCGGCTCTAACCAACTGAGCTACCGCCCCGGCGCAATGCGCGGCACCTATGTTCGCACAGCGCCCCCCACCGGGCCGCACCCCGGTTACGCTCAACGAGTGATCAGGTTCCTGCTGCGCATCGCCGTGTTCCTGGGCTCCTCGGCCATCGGCCTGCTGGTCGCCTCGTCGGATCGTGCCCGGTGTGACGCTGCGGCCGCTCGGATTTATGACCGCGGTGGTCATTTTCACCGTCGCGCAGGGCATCCTGTCGCCGTTCTTCATCAAGATGGCCAGACGCTACGCCTCGGCATTCCTCGGCGGCATCGGCCTGGTCTCCACCCTCGCCGCACTGGTCCTTGCCTCGCAGTTCTCCAGCGGGATCAACATCCGCGGGATCGGCTCCTGGATCGGGGCGACCGTGCTGGTCTGGCTGATCACCGCGGTGGCCACGCTGGTGCTGCCGATGCTGGTGCTCAAGAAGAAGTCCGCCACCGGCTGAATTCGAGTACCTCAGTACTCAGGCGCAACAGCGCCGTGTGGATACGCTGCTGATGTATGAGTACAGAGCACCTGATGATCCTGCTGACCGGGTCCCTGGTGCTGACGATCGGCATCTCGGTGGTGATGGTCCGATTCGAGCGGCGCCAACGCCAAGTCATCGCGCGACGACGCGCGGCCTGGATCGCCGGCGGCAGCATCCCCGACGAGGAACCGCGATTCTTCGGATGCAGCGGCTGAACGTGGCGTTCTCGACCTCGGCAGTCTGCGTGTGACGCTGGAGACTTCGAAGAGCGCGGGGATCTACGGAACGCCGGCATCGAGCGCGGTCGTCTCCCGCAACGGTGTGCACAGCCGGCAGTTGTGCTGGGTGGCCCCGCGCAGCCGGTGATATCGGTAAAGGGTCCAGGCCGGTCAGTAGCCCGACTATTGCGCCTGACTGACCGAGGACATGTGAAAGTCGGGAATCCGCAAGGGCGGCATCGTCGCGCGGGTCGCCCAGTCGCCCCATTCACGGGGCAGCGTCGGCTCACTGATCCCGGCTTCGGTGGCCCGGCGCAGCAGATCCAGCGGACTCTCGTTGAACCGGAAGTTGTTGACAGCCGCGGTCACCGCACCGTCCTCGATCAGGTAGACCCCGTCGCGGGTCAGCCCGGTCAGCAGCAGCACCGCCGGGTCGACGGTGCGGATGTACCACAGCGTGGTCAGCAGCAGCCCACGCTCGGTACGCGCGATCATGTCGGCCAGCGAGGCCGCGCCACCGGTCATCAGCAGGTTGTCGGCCGGAACCGCCACCGGCGCACTGAATTCCGCGGCCGCCGCGCGCGGGTAGGCCAGGGCGTTGATCACCCCGTCGCGCAGCCAGTCCACCCGGCCGACATCCATGCCGTTGTCGAAGATCGACACCTGTTCCGAGGAGCTCGACACCGACACGAACGGCTGGCACTGCTGTCCCGGCGCACCGGGATCGGAATACAGCGTCAATCCGAGATCGGTGAGCTTCTCCCCCACCCGCGTCCCGCCCGGGGCGGACAACGCGGTGCGACCCTCCTGCGCCCCGCGGCCGTCCATGCTCCAACCCAGATAGATCAGCATGTCGGCGACCGTCGAGGGCGGCATCAGGGTTTCGTAACGCCCGGCGGGCAGATCCACCGTCCGCGACGCCCAGCCCAGCCGCATCGAGAGTTCCTCGAGCAGACCGTCGGTGGACACGTTCACGAAATCGGGTGTGCCGACGCCGGTCCACGCGCTGGCGCCGTCGCGTTTGGCGTTGATCTCCACCGAACCGGTCGGCTGGGTGTAGCGGCGACGCAGCCCACCCGAGGTGGCGAGGAACGTGGTCTCCAGCACATGGCTGGCGTAGCCGTAGAGCCGGTCCGATCCACGGAATCCACGCACCAGACTGGTTGCCACAGCGGCGAATACATCCGTACTGGTGCTCGGCGCGGGGTCATCCCAGTCGGCGGGGGCATCTGCACCGGGCAGTGCGGGCGCATTGTCACTGGCCGCCGGCGCGGACGCCGCGGCGGCCTGGGACGCGGCGACCAACGCGGCGATCGCCGCCGGGTCCACCTCGGTCGAGCTCACCGATCCGACGTGTGCCTGCTCGCCGCGGCGCACCACCGAGACCACCGTGGTGCTGCGGCCCTGCGATTCCCCGTTGGTGGTCATCGAATTGCCGGCCCAGCGCAGTGAGGCATCGGCGCGGTCGGTGACGATCACGGTGGTCTCATCGGCGCGGCCCAGCCGCGCCGCCTCGGCGAGCACCTGGTCGACGAGTTGCTGCGGGGCGATCATGGGCGACTCCAGTTCGATGTGACCTCTTCGCTGGCGCTCATCGGCCGGCCTCCGCCTGGGTATTGAGCACATTGACAGCTCGGAACAGTGCCGACGGGCACCCGTGGCTCACGGGCGCTACCTGCCCCGGTTGCGCCTTGCCGCAGTTGAACGCTCCGCCGAGGCGCCAGGTGGACGGCCCGCCGACGGCCTCCATCGAGCCCCAGAAATCGGTGGTGGTGGCCTGGTAGGCGACATCACGGAGCTGCCCGTCCAGCTTGCCGTCCCGGATGCGGAAGAACCGCTGTCCGGTGAACTGGAAGTTGTACCGCTGCATATCGATTGACCAGGACTTGTCGCCGACGATATAGATGCCGTCGGCGACCCTGGCGATCAGATCGGCGGTGCTCAGATCGTCGGTGCCCGGCTGCAGGGACACATTGGCCATCCGCTGGATCGGCACATGATGTGCGGAGTCGGCATAGGAGCAGCCGTTGGAACGCGCCTCCCCCAGCCGCGGCGCGAACACCCGGTCCAGTTGATAGCCGACGAAGAGTCCGTCGCGCACCAAGTCCCAGCTCTGCGCGCGCACCCCTTCATCGTCGAAACCGATGGTGGCCAAGCCGTGTTCGACGGTGCGATCGGCGGTCACGTTCATCACCGACGATCCGTACTGCATGGTGTTCAGCTTGTCGGGGGTGGCGAACGAGGTGCCGGCGTAGGCCGCCTCGTAGCCGATGGCCCGGTCGTATTCGGTGGCGTGTCCGATCGACTCGTGGATGGTGAGCCACAGGTTGGACGGGTCGATGACCAGGTCGGTGGGACCGGCGGTGACGCTGGGCGCCTTCACCTTTTCGGCCAGCAGCGCGGGCAGCTCGGCCAGCTCGGCGCTCCAGTTCCACACACTGTCGTCGGCGACGGCCTCCCAGCCGCGGGCGGTCGGCGGGGCCAGGGTGCGCATGGTTTCGAAAGTGCCCGCCGACGGGTCCACGCTGACCGCCTCCAGCGACGGCTGAACCCGCACCCGCTGCTGGGTGGTGGAGGTGCCGAACGTGTCGGCGTAATAGGTCTGTTCCTTGACCGCCTGCAGGCCGGCCGACACGTGGTCCACACCGTCGGCGGCCAGCAGCCGTTCGGAGTAGTCGGCGAGTACCGCGATCTTGTCCGCACCCGGGATCGAGAACGGATCGATGCGGTAGTCCGATACCCACGTCAGATCGTCGTAGACGGGTTCGGCGGCCAACTCGATGCGTTCGCCGTTCAGCGGCGCCAGTGTGGTCGCGACCCGCACGGCGCGGCGCGCGGTGTCGGCGGCGACGACGGGGTCCAGTTCGGCGTGCGAGGCGAATCCCCAGGTGCCGTCGACGATGACGCGGACGGCCAGCCCGACCTCGCGGTCCACGGTGGAGGTTTCCAGCTCACCGTCGCGCAGCCGTACCACTTCGGTGGTGATGCGGTGCACGCGCAGATCGGCGTAACTGGCACCTGCCGCGCGTGCCGCCGACAGCGCGGCATCGGCCAGTGCGCGGCGGGGCAGCGCGAGGAAGTCAGGGTCCACGGAGCGGGCTGTCACGGACCTCACCGTAGCGAAGCCGGCCCCCACCGTAGCTGTCAGGTGGTGGCCAGGGCGGTGAAGCCTTCGACGTACCCGGCGGCGCCGCAGACCACGGCCAGCACGGTGAGCACCACATAGTCGGCGACGCCGGGGTGAGCCGGGGCGGCGGCGATCTGACCGGCGCCACCGCGTGCGGTGATCGCGTCGCCCATCTCATCGGCGCGCCGCAGCGCGACGGTGACCGCCGCGGCCAGCAGATCGATCACCTCGGACACTCGCTGCTTGCGCCGCTCGCGACGTGACTCGGGCCGCAGGCGTGGTCGTAGCCGGCGCGCCGCATAGAGCACGCTGAACTCGTCGATGAGCATCGGGAAGGCACGCAGGGCCAGTGCCAGGCTGGCCGCCCAGTCGTCGATCGGCAACCGCAGCCAGCGCAGCGGACGACCCAAAGTCGATACCGCGGGCGCGATTTCGGCGACGTTGGTGGTCCACGACACCAACGCACCGAGCCCCAGCAGCACGATCGACACCGCGGTGATACGCAGGAACTTCAACAGTCCGCCGAGCTCGAGTTCCAGGCCTGCCAGCATGAGGATCGGAGTGCCACCGGCGAACGCCGCCGTCACACCGCCCAGCAACACCAGCACCCACAGAAAGCCAGGGACACTCGGCAACGCTCCGCGCGGAATCCGTGCCAGCGCCACCGCGGCCACTATCAGTGCGGCGACGAACGCAATCGGCACCCAGCCCGGATAGATCATCATCAACACCGACAGCGCGAAGACCGTGATGAGTTTGGTTCCGGCCCATAGCCGGTGGATGACGGTGTCGCCGGGGACCGGCCGCAGCAGCACCACGGGACGTCGTTGCGGGCTCATGGCGTCACCCCCGAAGCCAGCGGCACCAGCGCACCGTCACGCAGATGTAGCGTGCGTGGGCACAGCTCCTCCAGCCCTGCGAAATCGTGCGAGATCACCACGACCGTCAGACCGCCGCGTCGCAGTTCCTCCAGCAGCCGCAGCAGCCCGCGTGCACTGGCAGCGTCGAGTCCGGCCAATGGCTCGTCCAGCACGATCGCCCGGGGGGAGCGGGCCAGCAGTCCGGCCAGTACCACTCTGCGCATCTGCCCGCCGGACAGCTGGTCGATGCGGCGATCGGCCAGCGAGGCCTCCAGTCCGACGGTGGCCAGCGCGGCCGCCACCCGGGCACGGTCGCGCGCGGGGAATCCTGCCGCCGAAGCGATCTCGCGATGCACGTGGCTGCGCATGAGCTGCAGCCGGGCCGCCTGGAACGACAACGCCACCGCGCCCACTTGGCCGGAGACCGGCTTCCCGTCGAGCAGGCAGGTTCCGGTGGTGGGTTCGGTGAGGCCGGCCAGGATCCAGGCCAGCGTGGACTTGCCCGATCCGTTCAGCCCGTGGATCAGCACGCCGTCACCTTCGTGCACCACCAGGTCGATATCGCGCAAAGCGGTCTTGGCCCAAGGCGTTCCGTCGGCGTAGCGGTACCCGACACCGGTCAGCTCCAGCACGGGTGTCTCCGAGAACGCTTCGCCGCTGGGGGCAGGTACCTCCGCGGCCTGCACCATCTCCGATCCGCCTGCCAGGTTCACTACCCGGTCGGCCGCCTCGGCCTCCTCGCTGTAGTGCGTGATGTGCACCAGCGACATCTGGTGCTGGCGAGTCAGCCCGCTCAGCACCGACATTAGCCCTTCGCGGCCCCGCTGATCGACCATGCTGGTGACCTCGTCGGCGATCAGCAGCGACGGCTTGCGGGCCAGCGCGGCGGCGACAGCCAGTCGCTGCAGCTCACCACCGGACAGGCTGCCGGTGTCGCGTTCGTCCAGACCGTCCAGTCCCACCTCGGCCAGCAGGGCGGGCACGTCGACGCGGGTTCCGGGCGGCAGGCCCCACACCACGTCGTCGGCGACCCGGGTTCCCAGCACCTGACTCTCGGGGTGCTGCAGGATCACCGCAGTGCCCCCCGGGGCTCCCAGACCGACGGCGCCGGGCCGCTCGACGCTGCCCTCGGAGGGTTCCCGTCCGGCGAGCACCAGCATCAGCGTCGTCTTGCCCGATCCGTTGGCCCCGGTCACCGCGAGGTGTTCGCCGGGTTGCACGTCCATCGACAGCGGGCCGAGCGCGTCACGGGTGGTGCCGGGGTACCGGAACACAACGTCGCGCAACGTCAGCGGTACCGGAGCGACCGGGCCATCGGAGCCGGCCGACTCCAGCTTGTGTACATCGGGCACCCCGAACAGGCGGGCCAGCACGCGCGACAGCGCCCACCAGCCGACCAAGCTGACCACCATGATGGCGAACAGCCCGTAGCAGAAAATCAGTATCGGCCAGTGCTCCAAGGCCAGCCCGAACAGCTCCCGGAACTCCTCGGCGGCGGGCCGCAGCTCGGGAATGTAGCTCCAGATCGCGACGGAGCCGTCGACGTTGGCGGTCATGGCGGTGAACACGAGTGCGCGCAGCCGGGAGGCCACCAGCAGGGCGGCCACAGCTGCCACGCCGAATGCCGCGCCGGCCACCACCGATACCAGCACCACGACGGGCAGACCCCGCCCGCGGCGTTTGACGATGCCGGTGAGCCCGCCGATATAAGCACAGTTGAGGACGGTCATCAGGCCGCCGAAGCCGGCGATCAGGAAGGCGATGACGGCGCCGGCAATGGTCGCCGCCAGCACCACACGCAGCCGGTAGCGGTAGGCGAGCAGGCCCATCGGGACCGTGCCCAGCAGCGACAGTCCGGCCGCGAACGGGACGACGACGGCGATGATCGCGATGGCCGCGCAGAGAGCCGCCATCACGGCGGCCTGGGCAAGCTCGTTAGGCTGCAATGACCCGGCCCGGCGTGTGGAGGGCGAACCGGGAGGCATCACCCGATTCTGCCAGTCCGCCGGAGTGCTTCGGTCGCCCGCACTGTGACGGTTCCCACGCGGGCGCGTTTGCCAATGCATAGTGTCCCTATGTAACTTTAATCGGGTGAATCGTCCGGACAACACCGTGGCTCTCGGCGCCGACCTGCTGGCCGTCGTCGCGCGGATCAACCGGCTGGCCAATCAACGCATCGACCTGCCACTACCATTCGCGCAGGCCCGCCTGCTGGCGACCATCGAAGATCAGGGACCGACCCGCATCTCCGATCTGGCCGCGATAGATCACTGTTCGCAACCGACGATGACCACCCAGGTGCGCCGCCTCGAAGACGCCGGCCTGGTATCGCGCGCCGAGGATCCGGGCGATGCCCGGGCCGTCCTCATCGGCAGCACCGAGCAGGGACGCCAGACCCTGAACCGGGTGCGCGCAGATCGCAGTGCCGCGATCAACCCCTATCTGGAACACCTCGACGACGGCGAGCGCACCGCGCTCGTCGATGCGATCCGGGTGCTGTGTGGGCTGCTCGACGACGCCCAGCAGGAACGCTAACCGAAGTGAGGAGCTCGCCCGCCATGTGGCGTCAACCGAAAGCTGTTTGGGCCGTTGCCTTTGCCTCCGTTGTGGCATTCATGGGTATCGGCCTGGTCGACCCGATCCTCAAACCCATCGCCGACAATCTGAACGCATCACCGTCACAGGTGTCGCTGCTGTTCACCAGCTATATGGCGGTGATGGGCGTGGCGATGCTGATCACCGGTGTGGTGTCCAGCCGGATCGGGCCGAAGAACACCCTGCTGCTCGGCCTGGTGATCATCATCGCCGGCGCCGGCCTGGCGGGTATGTCGCAGACCGTCATGGAGATCGTCGGCTGGCGGGCGCTGTGGGGATTGGGCAATGCCCTGTTCATCGCGACCGCGCTGGCCACCATCGTCAACTCCGCGCGGGGCTCGGTGGCCCAGGCGATCATCCTCTACGAGGCCGCGCTGGGCCTGGGCATCGCGGTCGGACCGCTGGTCGGCGGCGTGCTGGGCTCGATCTCCTGGCGCGGTCCGTTCTTCGGGGTGTCGGCGCTGATGGCGGTCGCGTTCGTCGTCACTGTCTTCCTGCTGCCGACCACGCCGCGGCCCGAGCGGGCCACCAGCCTGATCGATCCGTTCCGCGCGCTGTGCCACCGCGGGCTGCTGGCCATCTCGCTGACCGCACTGCTCTACAACTTCGGATTCTTCACCCTGCTGGC
The DNA here is from genome assembly GCA_011620645.1 of Mycobacterium sp. Classification (GTDB taxonomy): domain Bacteria; phylum Actinomycetota; class Actinomycetes; order Mycobacteriales; family Mycobacteriaceae; genus Mycobacterium. The sequence goes on along the minus strand of WOYS01000040.1, from coordinate 76,372 downwards.
CTTCACTCCGTTCCCGCTGGACATGACTGCCCATCAGATCGGGCTGATCTTCTTCGGCTGGGGTGTGGCGCTGGCGTTCACCTCGGTGGTGGTGGCTCCGCGTCTGCAGCACCGGTTCGGTACAGTGCCGACGCTGGTGGTCAGCCTGCTGGCGCTGACGGTGACGCTGGCCGTGATGGCGATCGGCACCGACAGCAAGGCGGTGCTGGCCACCTGTGTGGTAGTGGCCGGCCTGTTCATCGGCATCAACAACACGTTGATCACCGAGACCGTCATGAAGGCCGCACCGGTCGAGAGGGCCGTCGCTTCTGCCGCGTACAGCTTCCTACGCTTCAGTGGCGCCGCGGTGGCGCCGTGGCTGGCCGGACTACTCGGCGAGCACGTCAGCGTGCACCTGCCGTACTGGGTGGGCGCCGCCGCGGTGCTGGCCGGTGCCGTGCTGCTGTTCACCGCGCGCGGGCATCTGGCCGGGGTCGACGCACCCGAGGATGAACTCGACGAGCTGACCGATCAGGCGACCGCCGTCACCATCGGCAACTGAATCCCTGCCAAATACGCGAAATGGTCGTTGAGCCAACAGGGTTGACGACCATTTCGCGTGTCCCGGTGCCTACTGCGCGAGTATCCGTCAGGCAACCATCACGCCGACAACGGATCCGACGAGATAGGTGGCGGCAATGGCGACACCACCGATGGCCAGCAGCCGCAGCGAGGACCAGAACGGGGCCTTGCGGGTGAACTTCGCGGCGAGCGCGCCAGCGACCAGCAGGCCCAACCCGCCGCACGCCAGACCGGCCCACAGCGATTCGAAGCCCAGCAGGTAGGGGATCAGCGGCACGATCGCGCCGAGGGTGAACAGCACGAACGACGACCCCGCCGCGACCCACGGGGAGGGCTTCTCCCACGGATCCACACGCAGTTCCTGCACCAGATGGAGGTTCAGCGCCTGGTTCTCGTCGCGGTGGATCTCAGTGGCCGCGGTGGCGGCGGTCCGCGGCGTCATCCCCATATCGATGAGCATCGCGGCCAGTTCGTCACGCTCGGCCTCGGGCTGCCTGCGGAACGAGTGGCGTTCGACGCTGACCTCGGAATCGATCTGCTCATTGGCGGTGGTCACCGAGGTGTACTCACCCAGAGCCATGGAGAACGCGCCGGCGAGCAGGCCGGCGACACCGGAGAGCACCACGGCTTGGGCGCTCGCGCCTGCGGCGACACCTGCGATCAACGCGGTGTTGCTCACTAGACCGTCCATCGCCCCGAAGGTGGCCGCGCGCAGCCATCCGCCGGTGACATCGGCGTGCTGATGATCGACCACATGGGTCAGGCCGGTAGGTGTTTCCGATTCGGGCAGTTCGGTCATGGCGATGATTCAACGCCCGGACGAATCGCGGACGCCACTCAGGTTTGCCTGGGTTTGCAAAGTCACAGTTTGCGCGGCGGTGCATCGGACTACCGGTCCCGACATGACGACGCGGTATCAACTACCGGCACCGGCGCTCAGGGGTTCGGGATCGGATCCAGCGCCTTGAGCGTGCCGTCCTCGGCGATCTGGAAACGCACCTGACCGATCCCGGTCGGGCAGCATGGCTTGTCCTCGCCTTGGCGCCACTGATACGACACCGTCGCGATGGTGTCGCCCAGCGCCACCACGGTGGTGTACGGGCGGGGCCTCGGCGTCGGCGGGCCCAGCGGCGAATTGCGGTCGAAGAACAGCACCTGCACGGCGGCGTCGTCGGCGTCGTCGCCGGTGCCGGTCACCACCCAATGCAGGCGGCAGTCGCCGGTATGGCCTCGGGAGGTCTCCGTCCACCGCTCGCCCACCTTCTGCACGGCGGTCTTGACGGTTTCGGCGGTGGGGGTGTCGCCGGCCGGGCAGTCCGAGCTGGACTGCGGTGCCGAGTTCGGCGGGCTCCAGCCGCACGACGCGAGGGTGAACGTGAGTGCCGCGAGGGCCGGAACTGTCCGTGATGGCCGCATGAAGGCGAGCTTACGGAGTGAAATCGTTGCTCCCCCGGATGGACTCGAACCATCAACCGTCCGATTAACAGTCGGAAGCTCTGCCAATTGAGCTACAGGGGAATGATGCGGAACAGACTTTAGCGCATGGACGGCGCGGCACCGAATCGCGCTGTCAGCAGGCGGTCGCGGCCACCCATGAGCGCGCACCGCCGCGCGTGAGGCAGGATGGTTGGTGTCTTGCCGTCGTCGTGAAGGGAGCCCTGTGTTCCGGTTTGTCTTCGTCCTGGGGGTCGGCTACGTGCTGGGCGCGAAAGCGGGCCGGCGCCGCTACGAGCAGATCTCCGCGACCTATCGCGCTGTCACCGAGAACCCGGCGACCAAGGCCGTGCTGGACGCCGGGCGCCGCAAGGTGGCCGACCGGCTTTCACCTGATCCGGCGATGGTGCGATTGACGGTGATCGACGCCGAGACCTCGGTGCTTCAGCCCGAGGAGTCCGACGTCCAGACGCCGAATCCGCAGAACGGGAAGCCGGCCTAGCCGAGCGGGATGTTCGTGTTCCAGGTATTGCCCGGGAGGAGCGACGACGTGCAGAACCCGCCGTTGCAGAGCCCGGTGCCCGGGGTGCCGACGGCGATCCCGTTACCGTTCGAGGTACCGAGGCAATTGCCGTCCTCTTTGTTACCGAACCAGGCCAGGCAGGCAGGAGCAGCCTGCACCGATACGGTCGACGTCGCCGAAAGCGCCAGCACCGGCGCCGCGACGGTGGCCGCGAACGCGCCGACCACCAGGAACCTGCGCTTCTGATTGCTCAGAGCTGCCACGGCAAGGCCTTTCTGGACAGGCCCTTGTGGACAGGCCTTTCTGGACAATTCACTGCGGCCCCACCATAACGCGTACGCAACGATCACGCAGTCAAGTCGTCACCGCTGGCCTGCTCCAGCAGACTGCGACGGTAGGTCTCCATCGCCACCAGGTCGCCGAACAGGGCGTGGTACTCGTCACTGGTGTCCACCGGGGACATCCGCTGCAGCTTCGATTTGACCTCGGCGATCTGCCTGCCGATCGACACCTCCTGCAGCCGGGCGAGCACTCCGGAGATGTAGCGTGCCAGCTTCTCGTCGTCCTCGATCCGGATCGCGTCCACCCCGAGTTCGTTGACCAGATTGGCCGCTTCCGGGGACAAGGTGTGATCACGGACGGTGTCGATCCACTGCCCGCCCGACAGTCCCGCCGACATACCGCCTGCCGCCGTGATCGCCGCCCGCACCGCCGCGTAGCCGGGGTGGGTGAAGCTTTCCAGGACCAGGCTGTCGAATACCGGTCCGGCCTGTCCCGGGTACTGCAGTGCCGCCTTGAGCGCTTCGCGCTGGGGCCGCAAGATCGGATCGCGCGGATCGGGCCGCGCCACCGACACCTGAGGCCGGGTCGGCGGTTCGGCGCCGCGCCGGTTGGATGTCGCGGCGCCGCGCCCACTACGAGGCGCCTTGCGGCCCGCTTCTTCGCGGACCCTGGCGAGCACCTGCCCGACGTCCTGCCAGCCGACCCAGCCGGCCAGCTGGCGGGCGTACTCGTCGCGGAGCGTCGAATCCTTGATCCGGGCCACCATCGGAACGCACCGGCGCAGTGCGGCGACCCGACCCTCGGCACTGTCCAGATCGTGGTCGGTCAACGCGGTGCGAACGGCGAACTCGAACAGCGGGGAGCGTCGCGCCACTAGATCGCGCAGCGCGCCGTCACCGGATCGCAGCCGCACATCACATGGATCCATACCGTCGGCGGCCACGGCGACAAACGACTGCCCGGCCAGGTTCTGCTCCCCCTCGAGCGCCTTGACCGCGGCCGCCCGCCCGGCGGCGTCACCGTCGAACACGTAGATGAGTTCACCGCGAAAGAAGTTGTCGTCCATCATGAGTCGGCGCAGCATCGAGAGGTGCTCTTCGCCGAACGCGGTGCCGCAGGCCGCGACCGCAGTGGTCACCCCGGCCTCATGCATGGCCATCACATCGGTGTAGCCCTCCACGACGACGGCCTGATGTCCCTTGGCGATGTCCCGCTTGGCGAGATCAAGCCCGAACAGCACGTTGGCCTTCTTGTACAGCACCGTTTCCGGGGTGTTGACGTACTTGGCTTCCATGTGGTCGTCATCGAACAGGCGGCGGGCGCCGAACCCGATGGTCTCGCCCGACGACACCCGGATGGGCCACAGCAGGCGCCGGTGGAAGCGGTCCATCGGGCCGCGTCTGCCTTCCCGGCTCAACCCGGCGGCTTCAAGCTCCTTGAACTCGAAACCCCTGCGTAACAGATGCTTTGTCAGGGTGTCCCAGCCCGACGGCGCGAAACCGCAACCGTATTTCGCGGCCGCCTCCCCGTCGAAGTTCCGATCCTTGAGGTACTGGCGGGCCGGCGTGGCTTCCTCCGAACGCAACGCCTCGGCGTAGAATTCCTGAGCGGCGGCGTTGGCGGCGATCAGCCGGCTACGGCTGCCCCGGTCGCGCTGCACATGGGTGGCCGACGCCCCGGTATAGGTGACGTTGTAGCCGACCTTGTCGGCCAACAGTTCCACGGCCTCCACGAACGTGACGTGCTCGATCTTCTGGAGGAAGGCGTAGACATCGCCGCCCTCACCACAGCCGAAACAGTGGAAGTGCCCGTGGTTGGGCCGCACATGGAACGACGGGGACTTCTCATCGTGGAACGGGCACAGGCCCTTCAATGAGTCCACCCCGGCGCGGCGCAACTGGACGTAGTCGCCCACCACCTCTTCGATGTGGACGCGTTCCCGGATAGCGACGATATCGCGATCCGGGATGCGGCCGCGGCCGCCCCTTGACGCTTCGCTGCCGGCCATCTGGGCAGTCTATCGGCCCGTCACCTATCGGCCCGTCACAAAGGTCTGGGCGAGCGCACTTCGTGCACTCGTTCCAACCGGGACTCGGTGTAGGACGCGATCTGGTCGATCACCACCCGCAGCCGGGTTCCATCGTCGGCCGCCTCGGCGAACTCGAGCGCGAACTGGGGGTCCAGACCGCTCGGCGCCTGTGCCCACAACGCCAACGCGACCTCACGGATGAGCGTGCGCTGATCGGCCTGAACCTGCAGGTGCCGATGGTCGGACATGATGAATTGCAGCGCCAGCATCTTGAGCACCGCGACCTCGGCGCGGACCAGCGCCGGGACCTGCAGGTCGGTCTGAAATCGGCGTAGCGCGCCGTCGCCTGCCACTGCCCGGGTTTGGGAGATGGCCGCGTTGGCGAAGCGGCCGACGAACTCACTGGTCAGATTCTTCAACGCCACCGATGCCGCCAGGGTGCCGTCGTACTTGCCGACCGCCTCGACCACCGGCATCTGGGACAACCGTAGCGAGGCCTCCAGCAACTCGTCATGGCCGATCGCCGGGAAGGCCTTCGCGCCGAGATCGGCCAGCGCGGTGGCGGCGTCGCCGTCCGCGAGCACCCGCAGGTCGATGCGCCCCGAGATCACCCCGTCCTCGACATCGTGCACCGAATAGGCGACATCGTCGGCCCAGTCCATCACCTGGGCCTCCAGGCACGGCCGTCCGGCCGGCGCCCCGTCGCGCAGCCAGGTGGCTGCCACGACGTCGTCTTCGTAGAAGCCGAACTTCTTGTTCTGCGCCCGGGTCCACGGATACTTGGTCACCGCGTCCAGCGCCGCCCTGGTCAGATTCAGCCCCGCCGAACGGCCTTCGCCATCAAGCACTTTGGGCTCCAACCGGGTCAGGATTCGCAGATTCTGCGCATTGCCCTCGAATCCGCCGAAGGCATTGGCGATCTCGTTGAGCGCACGCTCACCGTTGTGTCCGTAGGGCGGGTGGCCGATATCGTGGGCCAGCCCGGCGAGGTCGACCAGATCCGGATCACATCCCAGACCGACGGCCATCCCTCGGCCGATCTGGGCGACCTCCAGGGAGTGGGTCAGCCGGGTCCGCGGGGTGTCCCCGTGCCGGGGTCCGACGACCTGGGTCTTGTCGGCAAGCCTGCGCAGCGCCGCGCTGTGCAGCACGCGGGCGCGGTCCCTGGCGAAATCGGTCCGGTGCTCGGCGTCGGTTCCGGGCAGCGCACTCCCCTTCGGCGACTCCGACACCAGCCGCTGCCGGTCGAAGTCGTCGTAGGAGTCGTATGCATCGCGTTCCGTTGCCACCGCAGCACAGTCTGCCAGCAGCAGCGGAGCCGTTCGGACACGACTGCATCACGCAGCCCGTGTTCACTAGATTGACGGCATGCGTATCGCCCGTCTGCTCAGCGTGGTCCTTGTGGTATTGACCGCCGGCCTCCTGCTCGCGCCGGCCGCGGCGGCCCAGCCGCCGTTCCGGCTGGCCAGCTATGTGGTCGACGAAGCCTCGGCGCTCAGTGGTTCGGAGATGGATCAGGTGACCGGGGCGGTCGACAAGCTCTACACCGATCGCACGGTGCGACTCTGGGTGGTCTACGTGGACTCTTTCTCCGGGCAGACCGCCGCGGACTGGGCCCAGGCCACCATGCGGGTCAGTGATTTCGGCAGCCATGACGCGCTGCTGGCGGTGGCCACCGTCGACCGCGCCTATGCGCTGCTGGCCCCCACCGCGGCGGCCGGCGGGGTCGATGTCGATGCCCTGCGCCGCAATCAGGTCGAGCCGGCGCTGCGCGAGGGCCAGTGGGCCGATGCGGCGATCGCCGCGGCCGACGGACTGGGCGGCGGCGCCTCATCCGGGTCGTCGGAATCGACTGATTCCGAACTGAACTGGGTCGGCGTGCTGGCGATGTTGGCTGTCATCGCGTTGGCGGTCGCCGGTCTGCTGCTGTGGTCGCGCCGGCGCAAGCGCAAGCGCCGCGAAGCCGATTTCGCGGCCGCGCAACGCGCCGACCCGGCCGACCCGACCGCGCTGGCGGCCGTGCCACTGGACGCCCTCGACGAACTGTCACGCTCCATCGTCGTCGAGGTGGACAACGCGGTGCGCACCAGCGACAACGAATTGGCGCTGGCTGTCGAGGAGTTCGGCGAAAAGGACACCGCCCCGTTCAGCGCTGCGGTGAACGCCGCCAAGACAACGCTGGCTCAGGCATTCAACGTGCGCCAGATCCTCGATGACGCAGTGCCCGAGACCGCGCAGCTGCGCCGCGATCTGCTGACCCGGGTCATCGTCGCGGCCGCCAAGGCCGATCACGAACTCGACAAGCAGCGCGAGGCCTTCGCCGGACTGCGGGATCTGGTGATCAACGCTCCCAGCCGTCTGGATGCGCTGACTCAGCAGATGGTCGACCTGACTGCCCGCGTCACACCCGCCGAGCAGACGCTGGCCCGATTGAACCAGCAGTACGCCCCGAGCGCACTGCACTCGGTGACTGACAACATCGACACCGCCAAGCAGCGACTGGCATTCGCCGATCAGAACATCACCAACGGCCGCGCGCTGGTGGCCCGCCCGGCAGGTCGACAGAGCGGACTTGTCGACTCGATCCGCGCCGCCGAGTCCGCACTGGGTCAGGCCCGGACCCTACTGGATGCCATCGACAGTGCCGCCACCGATATCAACCGCGCGATCGCGACACTGCCCGATGCGATCGTCGATATCCAGAACGGCATCAAGGCCGCAGGCGCACAGCTGGCCCAGGGCGGCTTCGCCGAAATCGAGGCATTGACCGCTGCCCGCGATGCCGCCAACCAGGCCGTGACAGCCGCGCAGGCGACCGGCACCACCGACCCGCTGGGCGCCTTCACCGCACTGACCCAGGCCGATGCCGACCTGGACCGGCTGCTGGCCACCGTGGCCGAGGAGCGCGAGGCGGCCGAGCGGCTGCGCCGCGCATTCGAGCAGGCATCGCTCACCGCGCAGTCCCGGGTACGGGGTGTCTCGGATTTCATCGACACTCGCCGCGGCAGCATCGGGCCCGAGGCCCGCACCCGGCTCGCCGAGGCCGTCCGGCAGTTGCAGGCCGCACAAGACAAGCAGGACACCAATATCGCCGAAGCCATCTCGCATGCCAACGGGGCGGCGACGCTCGCCGGGCGGGCCCAGACGATCGCCAACAGCGATGTCGCCAACGCACAACAGCAGTACAACAACTACGGAGGGTTCGGCGGCGGTGGCGGCTCGAACACGGGTGCCGTGCTGGGCGGCATCATCATCGGCAACATCTTGTCCGGGGCGCTGCGCGGTGGCGGCGGATGGAGTTCGACGACGTTCGGCGGGTCCGGTGGCGGCGGCTTCAGCGGGGGCGGTATGAGCGGCGGCGGCGGCCGGTTCTAGGTGCGTGGGTCTGTAACGAATCCCCGAGGCGTGGTGGGGTGTTGGTCCAGGTCGAGGACTGTGGGGTGTCGGAATGACCAGCCGTTTCGCGTGGCGGCGATACACTTTTGCGGTTCGGGTGGGTCGCGGGGCCCCGCCATGCGGGCCCCAGATCACCTCAAGCGGTGGCCAGCGTCGTTGTTCCGGTGTAGGAGAACAGCTTTCGCAGGTTGTGGCAGGCGGCGAGGAGCCGCCATTCGGACCGGGCGGGATCGTGGCCACGCAGCAGGAGCCGGCCCGCTCCCTGGGTTGTCTTCATCTGCCCGAATACTGGCTCGACGATGACCTTTCGCCGGGAGTAGGCAGCCTTACCCTTCTTCGTGCGCAGCTTGCGCGCCATCCGAGCCTTGGGGGTGGCATTCGTTGGGATCCGGCCCCGCGGCGCATGCGGCACCGTTTCGCCGTGTTTGAGTCGACCCGTGGCGATCAAAGGATCGGTGCCCGCCGCGTGTGCGGCGGCGATGTTGTCCTCGCTGAAATAACCGGCATCGGCGAGCATCTGAGCGGGCGTGGCCCCGGTGTTGGTGATCGTCTGATCGAGCAGGTCGCCTAACGCGGGATTGTCGGCGCCGGAGGCCGCGAAGTCGGTCGCGACGATGACCTGATTGGCCTCGTCGACCACCGCCTGAGCGCTGTAGCAGTAGTGGAAGCTGCCGTCGGCGGTCTTCATGATCCGGCTGTCCGGGTCGGTGAAGTTGCGCTGCGCCTTGGGCTGCGGGGTGGCGGACTCCGCGGCCCGCCGAGCCGATTCCTCGGCCACCTCACCGACCTGACCGGCCTTGGCCGCCTTGGCGCGGGCCTTACCGGCGGCCTGATCTTTCGCGTGTTGTTCCAGGTCGGCCTTGGCTTTGCGGATCTTCGCCAGCCGTGTCTCGCGCCGGGCCAGCTCCCCCTGCAGGTCACCGCCACGATTGTCCACACCGTGGACGGCATCCTCCTGCGCGTCGACACGCTGGGCCTCACCCATCATCTCGGCGACCTCCGCCGCCAGCCGCGCGTG
>WOYS01000040.1:25170-67029 GCA_011620645.1 Mycobacterium sp. | reverse complement strand
CGCCTCGACCATCCGGTCGTAGCTCATCGCCTTGTGCCGCGAGGCGTTCGCCCGGGACCTCCGCCGCCAGCCGCGCGTGCGCCTCGACCATCCGGTCGTAGCTCATCGCCTTGTGCCGCGAGGCGTTCGCCCGGACCTTGGTGCCATCGAGGGCCACCCGACCCATCGTCACCATGCCCGCCTCCCGGCACAGCGTGAGCACCTCGACGAACAGTGCCTCCAGCGCGTCAAGATGACGGGTCCGGAATCGGGCGATCGACCGGAAATCCGGTGCCGTGTTCGCCGACAAGAACCGGAACGCCACATCGTCATGGCAGCGGGTCTCGATCTTGCGGGACGAACGCACCCCGGTCGTGTACCCGTAGAGCAGCAATTTGAGCATCAACCGGGGGTGATAGGGCGGAAAGCCGCGGGCCTCGGTGTAGGCGGCCAGAAACGGTGACAGATCGAGAACCTCGTCGACCAGTTCGGACACGAACAACGCCAGATGATCGCCGGGAAGCCAGTCCCGCAGCGACGGCGGCATCAGAAACGACTGATCCTGGTCATACAGCCGGAACGTCTTATCGACCGGACCCTGCCCCCGCGCCCGCGGAGACCCCGCCACCCCACAATCGATCTCCAACATCTGATCCCCGGCTGCTGTTGACACGCTCACAACCCAAGCCTTGTCGATCGCACGCCCAGACAGCAGAACGACACACCCACGACCGCAAGTTACTGACCCACGCACCTATCAGGTGGTGTACAGCGAGAGGTGGACGTACACCTCTTCGGGTGTGCGTTCGTCGATGATGATCTCGCGGGTGACCATGCCGTGCTCCGCCGTGACGACCTGGTCCTGGGCGTAGCGCGGATCAGGCGCCGAGCTCAATTCGGGCCCGGCGATCACCGGCGTCGACTTGGGGGTATCGGACGGCCGGGGGGTCTCGGAGAACTGCCCGAGGAACCCACCCAGCTGAGCGTCGGTCATCCGTAAAGCCAACCGGTAGCGGGTGTCTCGGCCCGAATCGGTGTCGGTGCCGAGGACCTCGACTGCCGGCGGCAGCGTCACGTCGCCGAATTCCGCTGCGGTCTGGGCCGATACCGGCATGTTCTGGTCTCCTTCGTCACGCGGCGCGTCTGTCGTCGAACAGGCACACAGCATCAGCAGCACAACTGCCAGGAATCCGGCCAGCCTCATCGGGGCGCTCCGTCGTAGGTCGAGGCCGACGACGCACCCGTGATATCGAATTCACGGGCCAGGCCGGCAGTTTGCAGGCCGGCCATTTGTTCGTCGGTGATGGTGATGGGACCGATCTTGGTTTCTTTTCCTTCGTCCCAGTTGTACCGGTCGGCGACGTTCACCTGTGATTCGACGTGCACACGGGGCTCGCCGCCCGGTGTGTAAGGCGGGTGGACGGTCACCACGCCACCGGCCGACATATCCACGCCGCCGACCGCGCGATACCAGTCGGGATTGGCTTCTGGGTCCATGTAGTAGCCCTGCCACGGGGTGCGGAACGGCACGGGCTGACCGTACTGGCCCGTCGCGGCGACCTCGGCCGCGATCCGGTTCACTTCATCGTTGACCATCGCATCCCGGCGGGCCCGCATCTGCGGGATGTCGTTCATCATCGCATTCACATCCAACTTGTGCGGATCGCCGGTGCTGTCCAGGTAGTGATCGAGAAGTTCGGCGGCGTGCGACCATTTCTGCTCGATCAGCGGCAGACCGCCTTCGATCGCGGCCTTGAACGCCAGGTCGTCTCCGCGGGAGTACCACGGCTGCGAGCCCCATTCATCGGATCCTTCATCATGTTTGGTCCACGGTGGCGGCTCGGGGATACCGTTCTCGCCCGGTTTCGTCGGCGGCTGATCGGGCGGCTGACCATCCAAATCATCGGCGTCGCCGTCGCGGCCCTCGCGGCCAACCAGTGGCTGATAACCCTCGCCGATATCGCGGATTCGGGCCGCGATGCCGTTCATATCGATGTTGGACCGTCGCAGGATGTCGGCGACCTCGCCGACGCCGCGTGACACGACCGGGATCAGTGCACGCTCGCCTGCCGCGTTGGGCGGCACGCTGGCCGCCGCGCTCATCACCCACTGTTTGACCGAATCCAGGTCCCGACGGCCCGCGGCGACCACCTGCGCCGACCGATCCACCTCGGATCCGAGGCGCCGATCCAGTTCGGCGAGTCCGTCTATGGTTCCGGCCAGCCGTTCATTGCGACCCGTGTAGGCCTCGGCCGCGGCACCCGTCCAGTCCGCCCCGGGCGCGGCCGAGGAGACCACCCGGCGCAACTCGTAGAGTTGGCCGCTCTTGTCGAACTCGGCGCCGCCGACCGGTATGCCCTCGCCGAGCTTCGCGCGGGCGTTGCCCCACGTCGAAAGAAATGTCCCCAGAACGCTGATAGCCGCCCCCTTCGATCCCTCGACCCAAATTCTAGATGAGCCCAGAACCCCTCCGGCGCATCAATTCGGGCGCTAGCTAGGGCCCGACGGCCGATATCCTCGAACGGCGCGGCCTCGAGCTGGTAGATCCGTTGTCGCGCCTGGGCCTGGCTACCGACTAGGCCCCAATCGCCAAGCACCCGAGGGTGTTTGGACACCTGCGGCTGCCGGATTCCCAGCGCCTCGGCGATCGCGCCGACCGACAGCGGCCCCGCCCTGAGCAGATCGACGATCCGCAAGCGGCTCAGCTCCCCCAGTGCCACGAGCATGCGCGTCTGCCGTCGACACGCCGATTCTTGAGCCAACTTCGCGCGCTCATGCCTTCAGCAGCTGGGCGCTGGTCGCGACACCACCTTGTCTGTCGAGCAAGCTGTCGACGCCCATCGGACATGCCATCGATCGTCGATCAGGTTGCCGCCCGTGACGATCCCCGTCGTTGAATCTGTGGATGAATCGGCAACTGTGCATGAATCGACCGCCGCGAGCGTGCGTCAACTCGGCCCTGAGACGGCATGTCTGCCAACAGACACGCACGTTCGCGGGAAACTAGGTCAGCAGCCCTTCAGCCGAACCGCCAGGTAGTTCGACACCTCTGAGATCGCCACCCGCTCCTGGGTCATGGCGTCACGCTCGCGGATGGTGACGGCGTGATCCTCCAGTGAATCGAAGTCCAGCGTGACGCAGAACGGCGTGCCGATCTCGTCCTGGCGACGGTAGCGCCGCCCGATCGCGCCGGCATCGTCGAACTCGACGTTCCAGCTTTGGCGCAGTTCCGCGGCGAGATCCTTTGCCTTGGGCGATAAGTCGGCATGGCGCGAGAGCGGGAGCACCGCCGCCTTCACCGGGGCCAGGCGCGGATCGAGTTTGAGTACGACGCGCTTGTCCACCCCACCCTTGGCGTTGGGAGCCTCGTCCTCGGTATAGGAATCCACCAGGAAGGCCATCAACGACCGGGTCAGGCCGGCCGCAGGCTCGATCACGTACGGCACGTAGCGGGCATCGGCGCCCTGGTCGTAGAACGACAGGTCAACACCGGAATCCTTTGCGTGGCTGGACAAATCGTGGTCCGTGCGGTTGGCGATACCTTCCAGCTCACCCCACGGGCTACCGGAGAAACCGAACTTGTACTCGATATCGGTGGTGCCGGCGCTGTAATGCGATAGCTTCTCCAGCGGGTGCTCGAAGAGCCGCAGATTCTCCGGGTCGATGCCCAGGTCGATGTACCACTGCAGCCGGGTCTCGATCCAGTACTTGTGCCACTCCGGGGCGGTGTCGGGCTCGACGAAGAACTCCATCTCCATCTGCTCGAACTCGCGGGTGCGGAAGATGAAGTTGCCCGGGGTGATCTCGTTGCGGAAACTCTTGCCGATCTGGCCGATACCGAACGGCGGCTTCTTGCGCGATGTCGTCACGACGTTCGCGAAGTTGACGAAGATGCCCTGCGCGGTCTCGGGCCGCAGATAGTGCAGACCCTCCTCGGACTCGATCGGGCCCAGGTAGGTCTTGAGCATCATGTTGAAATCGCGCGGCTCGGTCCACTGCCCCTTGGTGCCGCAGTCGGGACAGACGATCTCGCTCATCGCCACATCGTCGGGATTGCCGAGGCTTTTCTTGGCAGCGTAGTTCTCCTGCAGATGGTCCTGCCGATGCCGTTTGTGGCAGTTCAGGCATTCCACCAGCGGGTCGTTGAACACAGCGACGTGACCGGAGGCCACCCACACCTGGCGAGGCAGGATGATCGCACTGTCCAGCCCGACGACGTCGTCGCGGCCGGTGACCACGGAGCGCCACCACTGCTTCTTGATGTTCTCCTTGAGCTCCACCCCGAGTGGGCCGTAGTCCCAGGCGGACTTCGTACCGCCGTAGATCTCGCCCGATTGGTAGACGAGGCCGCGGCGTTTCGCCAGGTTTGCAACGGTGTCGATGATGGATGCCACGGGTCAACAGCGTAGCGATGAGAACGCGACACCCTCGGCGCGGAGTCCTCGCCAGAGGATTGACATGCGCAGACGTGCATGTAATCTGGGCGCATAATGAAAACCGTTTCCACTACCGGTCATGGACACGAGCATGCCCGTGCGCCGTTCCCGGAGTTGCCGCCCCGGCAGATCCTGGACATCACCGGCGACCTGCTGCGCGCCCTGGCCGCGCCATTGCGCATCGCGATCGTGCTGCAACTGCGCGAATCCGAACGCTGCGTGCACGAGCTCGTCGACGCACTGGAGGTGCCTCAGCCGCTGGTCAGCCAGCACCTGCGGATCCTCAAGTCCGCCGGCGTGGTGGCCGGTGAACGCAACGGTCGCGAGGTGATGTACCGCCTCGTCGACCAGCACCTCGCCGAGATCGTGGTCGCCGCGGTCACGCACGCCGCTGAGGAGCCCCAGTGACTTCCCAGCGAGAAGCGAAGCGGGATCGCCCATGACGCCCGCCGTCCGCTCCACCAGACAGCGCGCCGCCATCTCGGCGCTGCTGGAGGACATCGCGGACTTCCGCTCCGCGCAGGAGCTGCACGACGAGCTACGCAAACGTGGTGAGGGCACCGGCCTGACCACCATCTACCGCACCCTGCAGTCGATGGCCGCCGCCGGCCAGGTCGACACCCTGCGCACCGACACCGGCGAATCGGTGTACCGGCTGTGCTCGCAGCATCACCACCATCACCTGGTGTGCCGCATCTGCGGAAACACCGTCGAGGTCGCGGGCGGAGCCGCGGAGATCTGGGCCGACGAGGTCGCCGTCGAACACGGCTTCACCGACGTCAGCCACACCATCGAGATCTTCGGCGTCTGCAGCCGCTGCGGCATCACCTGACGCGCGCATACCCCAGCCCCGCACCCAAGGTCAGCGGGGCGAGCTCGAGCTCACCGCACGCATGCGGGTCCAGCACGCATGCGGGTCCACCCAGGCCACATCGCGACGATGTCGGCGCCCGGCCGGGGATCACCTTGCTCGCGCGACGAGTGTCCGCCGCACGTCGGCCCCGGTGGACAACACCATCATGATCAGCGTGCCCAGCGCCTCATCGGACAGGCCTGCACCCGGAAAGTTGTAGCGCAACAGCACATCCGCCGACTTGTCATCCTTCTCGACCAGTGACACCGTGCCGAGCAGGGTGCCGCGGGTGTGCTCGGCGACCGTGATGCGCAGCGCGTCATCCACCGGTAGATCCCAGGCCAGGATCTGGTTGAGCGACACCATGTCCAGACCCTCCCCGACACTCACCACCCGCAGCGAGGCAAAGGTGCCGTCGTGGTGCACGGTGAGCGCGCCGTCGTCCTCGCGGGTGGCGGGCAGCAGCGCCTCGGCCACGGTCAGCAACCGTTCCTCGAGAGAGGAGGACATCAGGTTCGCCCGAACCGACGATTGCGGTGGACGTACTCCTCGCACGCCGCCCACAGGTCGCGGCGGTCGTAATCGGGCCAGAGCTTGTCCTGGAAGACGTATTCGGCGTAGGCGGCCTGCCAGATCAGGAAATTACTCGCCCGCTGCTCCCCCGACGTTCGGATGAACAGGTCGACATCGGGAATGTCGTCGCGGTGCAGATATTTGGCGAACGTGGCCTCGCTGATCCGGGACGGCTTGACCTTGCCCGCCACGGCGTCCTCGGCGATGGCCTTTGCTGCCTCGACGATCTCGGTGCGGCCCCCGTAGTTCACGCAGTAGTTGACGGTGATGACGTCATTGCCGACCGTCATCTGTTCAGCGATGTCGAACTCCTTGATGACGCTGCTCCACATCCGCGGCCTCGAACCCACCCAGCGCATGTTGACGCCCATCGCGTCCAGGTTCTCCCGGCGCCGCCGGACCACCTCGCGGTTGAAGCCCATCAGGAAACGCACCTCTTCGGTGCTGCGCTTCCAGTTCTCGGTGGAGAACGCGTACACGCTGAGATGTTTGATGCCCAGTTCGATGGCACCGCAGGTGATGTCGATGAGGACCGCCTCACCCATCTTGTGTCCCTCGGTGCGGCCCAGGCCGCGCTGGGTCGCCCAGCGGCCGTTACCGTCCATGACGACAGCGACATGGTTGGGCACCTGGCCGGCGGGGATCTGCGGGGCAGCTGCCTTCGACGGGTGCTGAGGCGGCCGGGAGAACTTGCCGTTGGTGCGCGGCGGCAACTCCGGAAACGCCACCGGCCACGTCGAGACGTCCGGGAATACCGGGTAGTCCTCAGGCGCCGGGGGCAGCTGCGGGTAGGTGTTCTTGCCCCGTTTGGTAGCCATGGGGCATATCCTGCCCGACCACCGCTGCTCTGCGTTCAACGGCCGCGGTATCCACTCGATAATGTGCTTTCTGCTCTTCACGCAAGCGCTCATCGCTGCGCTCCACCAGTGGCAATGTCCGCAGTTGGCGTTCCAGGTGCCACTGTAGATGAGCGGCGACCAGCCCGCTGGCCTGGCTGCGGTGCGATGAGGTGGACGTCTCGGCGAACTCCCAGTCACCGTCGTGCAGCGCAATCATCAGATCCATCACCGCCTGCGCGGGGGTGGCCGCCCCCGGCGGCCGGCAGTGCACACACACGCTGCCACCGACGCCGACGTGGAAAGCCCGGTGCGGACCGGGTGCGGCACACCGGGCGCATTCGTTCAGCGCCGGCGCCCAGCCGGCGATACCCATCGCCCGCAACAGATACGCATCGAGGACCAGCTCCCGAGGACGTCGGCCCTCGGCCACCGCCCGTAGCGCCGCCACCGTGAGTCCGTGCAGCGCGGGCACCGGGGCGCGTTCCTCGCCGGCCAGCCGCTCCGCGGTCTCCAGCACCGCGCAAGCGCAGGTGTAGCGGCCGTAGTCGCTGACGATGTCGACGGCGAACGCATCGATGGACTGCACCTGGGTGACGATGTCCAGATTGCGGCCCGGGTGCAACTGAACGTCGATGTGCGCGAACGGCTCCAGCCGTGCCCCGAACTTGCTCCGGGTGCGGCGCACCCCCTTGGCCACCGCCCGCACCACACCGTTCTCGCGGGTGAGCAGGGTGACGATCCGGTCGGCCTCGCCGAGCTTGTGCTGACGCAGCACCACCGCTCGATCCCGGTACAACCGCATTCGGCCAGTCTCTCACCGCGCGGTGACATCGATCGCATCGCAACGCCGGATATCCTCGCAAGCTGTATGCCTTCCACCCCGAACTCACCCACCCGCATGGCACCCACCCCGAAACTTCCCACCCTCACCCAGCTGCAGTACCGGCTTGCCAGTGGCTCCACGACGTCCGATGAACTGGTACGCAAGTCCCTGAATGCCATCGAGGCCAGCCAATCCACGCTCAATGCGTTCCGGGTGGTGCTGACCGAGCAGGCACTGGTCGATGCCGCCGAGGCGGACCGCAAACGAGCTGCTGGACAACAGCTTCCGCTGCTGGGCATACCGATCGCGGTGAAGGACGACGTGGACGTTGCCGGGGTCCCCACCCGCTTCGGAACCGACGGCGAAGTTCCCGTCGCGACCGCCGACGCCGAGGTCGTACGCCGACTGCGCGCGGCGGGTGCGGTGATCGTCGGCAAGACCAACACCTGCGAACTGGGTCAATGGCCGTTCACCAGCGGCCCGGGATTCGGCCACACCCGCAATCCGTGGTCACGCGACCACAGCCCCGGTGGATCGTCAGGCGGCAGCGCCGCCGCGGTGGCCGCCGGGCTGGTGACCGTCGCCATCGGATCCGACGGCGCGGGCAGCGTCCGGATACCGGCCGCCTGGACACATCTGGTCGGAATCAAACCGCAGCGTGGCCGCATCTCGACCTGGCCGCTGCCCGAGGCCTTCAACGGCATCACCGTCAACGGCGTGCTGGCCCGCACCGTCACCGATGCGGCCATCATGCTCGACGCCGCGTCCGGAAATGCCGACGGCGATCTGCACAAACCGGCGCCGGTGCGGGTTTCCGATCATGTCGGGTACGCCCCCGGCTCATTGCGCGTGGCGCTGTCCACTGCTTTTCCGTTCAACTTCTTCCACTCCGAACTGCACCCCGACATCGCCGCGGCACTTCAGCGCGTCGGGGAGCAGCTCGAGCAGCTCGGCCACACCGTCACCAGGGCCGACCCGGATTACGGCCTGCGGATGTCCTGGAATTTCCTGTCGCGGTCCACCTCGGGGTTGGTGGAATGGCAGCAACGCCTCGGGTCCGGTGTGGCACTGGACAAGCGCACCCTGAGCAATATCCGGATGGGCTGGTTGCTGTCGCAGAACACGCTGCGCAAGGCGCGGGCCGCCGAGGCTCAAGCCCAGCGCCGGGTCGGCTGGATCTTCAACATCGCCGATGTGGTGTTGGCGCCCACCACCGCACTGCCACCGCCGCGAGCCGACGAATACGACCGCCGTGGCCCACTGGCCACCGACCGGGCAATGATCCGTGCGTGCCCGGTGACCTGGCCGTGGAACCTGCTGGGCTGGCCATCGATCAACATCCCGGCCGGATTCACCTCCGACGGGCTACCGATCGGCGTGCAGTTGATGGGCCCAGCCGACAGCGAGCCGATGCTGATCTCACTGGCCGCCGAGCTCGAAGCCGTGAACGGGTGGATGGCCAAGCAGCCGGAACCCTGGTGGGACGGTCCGGCGCTGACGTAGTGTCCTCGACTATGACGAACATCCGCCGTTGTGTGACCCCCGTTGGCGTGGTTGCCTTGGCCGCCGGGGCGGTGCTGACCGCGCCCGCCGCCAACGCCGACAACCGGCGCCTCAACGATAGTGTCGCCGCCAACGTCTACACCGTGCAGAGGAATGCCGGCTGCGATACCGATATCAAGATCAATCCGAAGCTGCGGTTGGCCGCGCAGTGGCACACCAACGATGTGCTGAACAACCGGGCGCTGGACGGCGATATCGGCTCCGACGGCACGACGACCGCCGACCGCGCCCGCAACGCCGGCTACGCCGGCGCCGTCGCCGAAACGGTGGCGATCAACCCGGCACTGGCGATCAGCGGTATCGAGCTGATCAATCAGTGGTACTACCGGCCCGACTACTACGCGATCATGGCCGACTGCTCGAACGTGCAGATCGGGGTGTGGTCGGAGAGCCACTTCGACCGGACCGTCGTGGTCGCGGTGTACGGCAAGGGTGACAGCGCTCCCCCGGTCCTGTCGGACATCAGGGATTTCGGCCAAGTTCCTGGATGGACGCCCTAGCGGCTCAGAAACCCAGCCGCCTGAGCTGTTTCGGATCGCGCTGCCAGTTCTTCGCGATCTTGACCTGCAGCTGCAGAAAAACCTTGGTGCCCAGCAACTTCTCGATCTGAATGCGCGCGTTGGTGCCCACCTCCCGTAGCCGGGCGCCGCCCTTGCCGATCACGATGCCCTTCTGGCTGTCGCGTTCGACGTACAGGATCGCGTGCACATCGATGAGGTCGTCGCGGCCCTCGCGCGGGGTGACCTCGTCGATGACGACGGCCAGCGAATGCGGCAGCTCGTCGCGGACGCCTTCGAGCGCCGCCTCGCGGATAAACTCTGCCATGAGCACCTGCTCCGGCTCATCGGTGAGTTCGCCGTCGGGGTAGAAGGCGGGCCCCGGTGGAAGTTTGGCCACCAGCACGTCGATGAGCACGTCGAGCTGCTCACCCTTAGTCGCCGACACGGGCACGATCTCGGCAGTGTCGCCGACCAATTCGCTGACGGACATCAGCTGTGCGGCCACCTTGTCCTTGGGCACCTTGTCGATCTTGGTCACCACCACGACGAGCGTGGTCCTGGGTGCCACGGCGCGGATCTGCTCATAGATCCACCGGTCGCCGGGCCCGATGGCCTCATCGGCCGGGATGCACAGCCCAATGACATCGACATCGGAGTAGGTGCCCTTGACCAGTTCGTTGAGCCGCTCACCGAGCAGGGTGCGCGGACGGTGCAGACCCGGCGTGTCGACGAGAATGATCTGAAAGTCCTCGCGGTGCACGATGCCGCGGATGGTGTGCCGGGTGGTCTGCGGCCGATTCGACGTGATGGCCACCTTCTCACCGACCAGCGCGTTGGTCAGCGTCGACTTGCCGGTATTGGGCCGGCCGACGAAACAGACGAAACCGGAACGGAATTCGGTGCTCATAACGGAATGCCGGCCCGATCGGTGACGATCACCGTCGCCGCCGGGGACAGCTCGGTCACCGCGCCGACGCCAGGGTCCTCGGCCGACCCGCCCACCAGCACCGCCGATTCCAGCCCGGCCGCACCACTGGACACCGCCGCGGCGACCGCGGCCTGCAGCGCGGTCAGGCTCAGCGCCGCCAGTTGCACCGGCGCGCCGGCATAGGTACGCCCGTCCAGGTCACGCACCGCCGCGCCCTGAGGGGCTTGGGCGCGGCCCATCGCTCCGCGGGCCAGCCCCACCAATTTGTTGTCCTCGGCATCCAACTTCATACGCGATCCCGCTTCGCTTCTCGCTCGTCGTTCATGCGCGATCCCGCTTCGCTTCTCGCTCGTCGTTCATGCGCGATCCCGCTTCGCTTCTCGCTCGTCGTTCATGCGATTTCCTCCTCGGGTGGTGCTTCCGGGCCGATCAGCACGGTGCCGATCCGCACCCGTCCGCGATGGTCCGGGCCACCTTCGGCCCGCAACCGCAATCCTTTCCAGCTGACCTGGGCGCCGGGTAGCGGCACCCGCCCGAGTTCGTGCGCCAGCAGTCCGCCGACGGTGTCGACCTCGAGATCATCCTCGATGTCCAGATCCTCGTACAGCTCGGTCAGGTCTTCGATGGGCAGCCGGGTTGACACCCGGAACCGCTTACCGCCCAGCACTTCCCATGGGGCGACCTCGTCGGCGTCGTATTCGTCGTTGATCTCGCCGACGATCTCCTCCAGCACGTCCTCGATGGTGACCAACCCGGCGATCGCGCCGTATTCGTCGACCAGCAACGCCATGTGCTTACGATCGCGCTGCATCTCGCGCAGCAGGGTGTCCAACGGCTTGGAGTCCGGCACGAAGACCGCCGGTCGCATGACCTCGCCGACGCGGATGTCGATTCGCCCGTTCTCGGTTCGCGTCTGCTGAACCAGGTCCTTGAGGTACACCACGCCGACGACATCGTCGACGTTCTCACCGATCACCGGCAGCCGAGAATGCCCGCTACGCACGGCAAGCGACAGCGCCTGCGCGGCGGTCTTGTCGGATTCGATCCACACCATCTCGGTGCGCGGCACCATCACCTCACGGGCTGCGGTGTCGCCGAGTTCGAAGACGGACTGGATCATTCGCCGTTCATCATCGGCCACCACACCGCGCTGCTGGGCCAGGTCGACGACCTCACGCAGCTCGATTTCCGAGGCGAACGGCCCGTGGCGGAACCCGCGGCCCGGTGTCAGCGCGTTCCCGATCAGCACCAGCAGCCGGCTCACCGGGGTGAGCAGCACCGAGATCGCTTGCAGCGGAAGGGCGGCCGACAGTGCGATCGAATATGCGTTCTGCCGTCCGATGGTGCGGGGCCCGACACCGATGACCACGAAACTGACCACCACCATGGTGGCCGCGGCGGCGAACAGCCCCCAGGCCACGCCCAGATAGCCGTCGAGATAGGACACCAGCAGGACGGTGGCGCTCACCTCACACGTGTTACGCAGCAGCACCACGAGATTGATATAGCGGGGACGGTCGGCAAGGACGCGGGCCAGCCGGATCGCACCGGGCCGCTCGTCGCGGACCATCTCCTCGACGCGGGCCAGCGAAGCGGTGCTGATAGCGGCGTCGACCGCAGCGAAGAGCCCACCGAGTGCGATGAGCACGACCGCACCGAGCAGCGGAACCAGGCCGGTCACTGCTGGTCGAAATATCGCGACTTGTCGAGCAGTCGGCGATCCTTCTCGTTCTGCAGATCTTGGCGGTAGGACTCCACCTGATCGGCAACCCACTCCTCGAGAAGGCGGCGCTGCAAGGCGAACATCTCCTTCTCCTCGTCGGGTTCGACATGGTCATAGCCCAACAGGTGCAGCACGCCGTGAATCGTGAGCAGTGCGAGCTCCTGCCCGAGCGAATGCCCGGCCTTCTCGGCCTGGTTGGCCGCGAACTCGGGGCACAGGACGATGTCCCCGAGCATCGACGGGCCCGGGTCGGCGGCATCGGGGCGCCCGCCGGGCTCCAGCTCGTCCATCGGGAAGCTCATCACGTCGGTGGGCCCGGGTAGGTCCATCCAGCGGACGTGCAGATCGGCCATCGCCGCGGTGTCCAGCAGCACCATCGACAGCTCGGCTGCCGGGTTCACATCCATCTGGGCGATGACGAACTTCGCGACGCTGACCAGTTCCTGCTCGGAGACGTCCATCCCCGACTCGTTGGAAACCTCAATGCTCATGCGGCTCCCTCGCAGGCGCGGGTCCCGCATATCGTCTGTTGATTCGCTCCGCAAGCGTCGCTCATCGCCGCGGACGCCCACCGGAAGAGCGACGCTGCGCGCGGTTGAGCAGATCGGGCTGCTCCTCGTGGCGCGCGTAGGCGTCCACGATCTCCGAGACCAGTCGGTGGCGGACCACATCGGCGCTGGTGAGCTCAGAGAAGTGGATGTCCTCGATGCCGTAGAGGATGTCGCTGGCCGCGCGCAGACCGGAACGCGATCCGCCGGGCAGATCGACCTGGGTGACATCGCCGGTGACGACCATCTTGGAGTTGAACCCCAAGCGCGTCAGAAACATCTTCATCTGTTCGGGCGTGGTGTTCTGCGCCTCGTCGAGAATGATGAACGCGTCGTTGAGCGAGCGGCCGCGCATGAAGGCCAGCGGTGCCACCTCGATCACGCCGGCGGCCAACAGGTTCGGGATGGCGGCAGGATCCATCATGTCGTGCAGCGCGTCGTACAGCGGCCGCAGGTAGGGGTCGATCTTCTCGGTCAGCGTGCCGGGCAGAAAGCCAAGGCGCTCACCGGCTTCCACCGCGGGGCGGGTCAGGATGATCCGGTTGACCTGCTTGGTCTGCAACGCGTGCACGGCCTTGGCCATCGCCAGATAGGTCTTGCCGGTACCGGCCGGTCCGATGCCGAACACGATGGTGTGCGCGTCGATCGCATCGACGTAGCGCTTCTGGTTGAGCGTCTTGGGGCGGATGGTCTTGCCGCGCCGGGACAGGATGTCCAACGTCAGCACCTCGGCCGGTGATTCGTCGACCGGGCCGGTCAGCATCGACACGCTCTGGCGCACGGCATCAGGGGTCAGCGGCTGGCCGCCGGCGATCACCGCGACCAACTCGGTGACGACACGTTCGGCCAGCGCCACGTCGGCCGGCTCGCCGCTGAAGGTCACCGCATTGCCGCGCACGTGGATATCGGCGGTGAGCAACTTCTCCATTGCCCGCAGATTGGCGTCTGCCGAGCCGAGCAGGCCCACGATGATGTCGGGCGGAACAGTGATGCTGCTTCGTACCGGTCCAGAGATCGGACCAGCGGTCATCTCGCGGGGCGTCACGTGCGGTTTCGTGCCTGCTTTCTGTGTTCCTGAATAGTGAGGGGACACTCTTCGAGCGGTGTTATCGAGTTTACCGCCGGTCACCGACCTGTCCCGATTGTTCCGTTCTCGACGTTCCAACGGCTGGTCAGCACCCCGATCGCGCCGAGCGCGACCGCCGCCGCCGTCGAGGTACGCAATACCGACGGGCCGAGGCGCACGGTGCGTGCACCCGCGGCAGTGAGGGACGCGAGTTCCTCATCGGTGACGCCGCCCTCGGGGCCAACCACCAGCAGCACCGCGTCCGCCCCGTCCAGACCCACCTCGACGAGCGGAACGGACGCAGACTCGTGCAGCACCAGGGTCAGCGCGCCGGGAACCCGACCCAGCAGATCGGCCGTCGACACCAGCCCCTCGACCGCCGGGATGTACGGGCGCCTGGACTGCCGAGCGGCCGAGCGCGCCACCGCACCCCACCGCCGCAGTCCCTTGTCGACCTTGACGGCCGACTCCCACCGCGCCACGCAGCGTTGTGCCTGCCAGGCCACGAACGCATCGGCTCCGGCCTCGGTGGCCAGTTCGATTGCCAGCTCTGAACGTTCGGATTTGGGCAGGGCCTGCGCAACGGTCACCGTCGGCACCGGAGGAGCCACGGTGGTCACCGCCAGCACCCTGGCCACCAGCCGGCCCTTGTCGGCGTCCTCGACAACGCAGTGCGCGACGGTTCCGGCGCCATCGCTCAGGTCGAGTTCCTCGCCGGGACGGATCCGTCGCACGGTGGACGCATGGAAGCCCTCGTCACCGTCGACGACGGCGGTACCACCCACGTCGGGTAGCGCGTCGACGTAGAAAAGCGCTCTACTCATGCGCGACCCCGCTCCGCTTCTCGCTGAGCCGACAACTAGCGCCCCGAGAACGTCTCACGCAGTCGGCTGAACAGACCGCCGTTGGCCGCACCCGCGCCGCCATGGCTGGACTTCACCTCGGCGACATCGCGGGGGCGGTGCGCCTTGAGCTTGCGCAGTAACTCCGAATCGGTGCCGTCCAGCCGGGTCGGCACCAGCACCTCGATATGGGCGTGCAGATTGCCCCGCACCCCGGATCGCAGATGCGGCATGCCATGACCGCGCAGCGTCGTCACCGCACCCGGCTGCGTGCCCGGCGGGATGACCAGTTCGGTTTCGCCGTCGATGATGGCGTCGACGGTGACCGAGGTGCCCAGGGCCGCGTCGAACATCGGCACCGACACCGTGCAATGCAGGTCATCGCCGTCGCGGACGAAGATCTCGTGGGGCTGCTCGTGCACCTCCACGTACAGGTCGCCTGCCGGGCCGCCGCCCGGGCCGACCTCACCCTGAGCAGCCAGCCGGACCCGCATACCGTCGCCGACACCGGCCGGGATCTTGACGCTGATCTCACGGCGGGCCTGCACCCGGCCATCACCGCCACAGCGGTGGCACGGGTCCGGGATGACCTCGCCGACCCCGCCGCAGACCGGGCACGGACGCGATGTCATCACCTGACCGAGCAGCGACCGCTGCACCGCCTGCACCTCGCCGTGGCCCTTGCAGGTGTCACAGGTCTTGGAAACCGACTCCCCGTGGGTGCCCTTGCCCTGGCAGAGATCGCACAGCACCGCGGTGTCGACGGCGACCTGCTTGGTCACGCCGGTCGCGCATTCGGTCAAATCCAGGCGCATCCGCAGCAGCGAATCCGAGCCGGGCCGCACCCGCCCAACGGGACCGCGCGAGGCTGCGCCGCCGCCGAAGAACGCCTCGAACACATCGCCCAGCCCACCGAAACCGCCGAAGCCGCCGCCCGCGCCGCCGGCACCGGACTCCATCGGGTCGCCACCGAGGTCGACGATGCGGCGCTTCTCCGGATCCGAGAGCACCTCGTAGGCGACCTGAATCTCGGTGAAGCGCGCCTTGGCGGCCTCATCGGGGTTGACGTCGGGGTGCAGTTCACGAGCCAGCTTGCGGTAGGCGCGCTTGAGCTCCGAATCACTGGCGCCCTTGCTCACCCCGAGCAGACCGTAATAATCGCGTGCCACGCTAAAACCTCTCTCGTGCCGCCGTCGCGGCAATCCCCTAACGGGTGCCCAAAACCTCACCGATGTAGAGAGCAACCGCGGCGACGTTTGCGATGGTGCCCGGATAGTCCATCCGGGTGGGACCGACCACACCCATGCCGCCGTACACCTTGCCCGAGCTGCCGTAGGTGGTGCTGACCACCGACGTCCCCAGCATCTGCTCGGCCTCGGTCTCGTGCCCGATACGCACTGTGACCTTACCGGCCTGCTGTTGCGCCGCGAGCAGCCGCAGCACCACGACCTGTTCCTCAAGCGCTTCGAGCACCGACCGCAACGACCCGCCGAAGTCCGCGGTGTTGCGGGTGAGGTTGGCGGTGCCACCCAGAAGCAACCGCTCCTCGGTGTGCTCGACGAGGGTCTCGACCAGGACGGTCGCCGCCCGGCCCACCGCGTCGCCCAGCCCACCGTGCCCGTCGAGCGCGCCGGCCAGGTCCGCGACCGCGACCGAAGCCGCCGACAGCGGTTTGCCCTCCAGCGCTGAACCGAGACGTTCCCGCAGCTGAGTGAGCTGCTGGTCGTCGATGGAATCGCCGAGTTCGACCACCCGCTGATCGACGCGACCGCTGTCGGTGATCACCACCAGCAACAGTTTGGCGGGGGTGAGCGCGACGACCTCCAGATGGCGCACCGTCGACGTGGACAGGGTGGGGTACTGGATGATGGCGACCTGCCGGGTCAGTTGCGCGAGCAGGCGGACCGCGCGGCGCAGCACATCGTCGAGATCGACGCCCGATTCCAGGAAACCGAGGATGGCGCGACGCTCGCTGGATGAGAGCGGTTTCACATCATCGAGGCGGTCGACGAACTCGCGGTAACCCTTTTCGGTGGGCACCCGGCCCGAGCTGGTGTGTGGCTGGGTGATGTAGCCCTCGGCCTCCAGCACCGCCATGTCGTTGCGCACCGTCGCGCTCGAGACACCGAGGTTGTGCCGGTCCACCAGCGACTTGGATCCGATCGGCTCCTTGGTGGTGACGAAGTCCGCGACGATGGCGCGCAGCACATCGAAGCGACGGTCGTCGGCACTACCCATTGTTCACCTGTCCTTCGCCGTTCGGTTTATCACCATTTTACGGGGACGGACAGACGAGATTCGCGGCGGCGGCTCCAGGCACCCCCATGTCTCCGGAGATCCTGCGGCCTCCTTCCGCTCGCAAGGACTGCGACCGACGACATTGCCGTTCGATTGCGGTTAACCTCACCTGCATGGGAGCTCGCCGATGATCTTCAAAGGTGTCCGCGATGGCAAGCCGTATCCCGAACACAATCTGTCCTACCGGCAATGGGCTCAGATCCCGCCCCGACAAATACGGCTCGACGAACTGGTCACCACCACGACGGTGCTCGCGCTGGATCGGTTGCTGTCCGAGGACTCGACATTCTACGGCGACCTGTTCCCGCATGCGGTGCGCTGGCAGGGCAATGTCTACCTGGAGGAGGGCGTTCACCACGCGGTGCGCGCGGCGTTGCGCAACCGGACGGTGCTGCACGCCCGCGTCTATGACATGGACGAGTCGCTTCCCGCGCCGAACTGACGTCGACCGCGCCTACCGCGTGCTTCGGGCCCGCGGACGGGACGGCCATAGGTACACCCACCCGCATCGCCGAAACTGCAACCAGGAAGCGAAAGTTCGAGTAC
The DNA here is from genome assembly GCA_011620645.1 of Mycobacterium sp. GTDB lineage: Bacteria > Actinomycetota > Actinomycetes > Mycobacteriales > Mycobacteriaceae > Mycobacterium. Next base: position 49,512 of record WOYS01000040.1, on the reverse strand, counting down.
CTGCCTTCCCGAACGCGGTTTCGGCGAGACGCGGGTTAGGACATCGCGAAGCCGAAGAGATCAGCGCGTCCTGCTCCTGACCCTCAGTCCGCGAGTAGGTCACGCACCACCGCGTCGGCGAGCAGCCGTCCCCGGTCGGTGAGCACCAGCCGGTCCGCGTCGGCGACCACCAGTCCGTCGGTGAGCGCCGTATCCGCACGGCGTTGCTCGGGTTCGGTGAGCACCGCGCGCGGCAGGCCGCTGCGCAGCCGCATCCGCAGCATCACGTCCTCGAGGTGCCGGGCGCCGTCGTCGAGTTGCTCGGAGTCGGCCACCGGCAGCCGACCTTGGGCCAGCGCCTGCGCATAAGCGTTGGGGTGCTTGATATTCCACCACCGTGTCGCGCCGAGAAAGCTGTGCGCCCCCGGCCCGGCACCCCACCAGTGGCCGCCGTCCCAGTAGCCGAGGTTGTGCCGGCACTCACCGCCGGGCCGACTCCAGTTGGACACCTCGTACCACTGCAGACCGGCCGCCGACAGGTGCGCATCGAGCAGTTCGTAGCGGTCTGCGAGCACGTCGTTGTCCGGTGCCGGCAGTTCGCCGCGGCGCACCCGGCGGGCCAGGGCGGTGCCGTCCTCGACGATCAGCGCGTAGGCCGACACATGGTCGACCTCAGCGCCCAGCGCCGTTTCGATCGAGCGCAGCAGATCGTCGTCGGTCTCGCCGGGAGTGCCGTAGATCAGGTCGAGATTGACGTGCTCGAACCCCTCGGCACGGGCCTCCAGTGCGGCGGCCGGGGCCCGGCCCGTCGAATGCACCCGATCCAGCACCTTCAACACGTGCGCCGCGGCCGACTGCATGCCCAGCGAGATCCGGGTGTAGCCGGCCGCACGCAACTGCGCGAACAGGGCCGGTGAGCTGGACTCGGGATTGGCCTCGGTGGTGACCTCCGCGCCGGGCGCCAGTTCGAAGTGCTCCTGCACCGCCGCCAGCACTGCCGACAGGCCGTGACCGCCGAGCATCGTCGGGGTGCCGCCACCGACGAAGACGGTGTCCACCGGCCGCGGTCCGACCTGCGCCGCCGCCAGCGCCAGCTCAATCCGAACGGCCGCCAGCCAGCCGTCGGGGTTGGCCCCACCGAGCTCTGACGGTGTGTAGGTGTTGAAGTCGCAGTAACCGCAGCGCGTCGCGCAGAACGGCACATGGATGTAGATGCCGAAGGGGCCATCTCGGTTCAGGTGCACGCTGCTCATGTCCCGATATCATCCCAGAACGTGTTGTGCGCACCCTGAGCCTAAATCTGGCCCGGTTAGGGCAGGTGGTGGGCGTCGTGGCACAATGTCGGACGTGACCGCCGCCGTTGACAGCACCACCCGCATTGCGCTGGTGGTCCGGCGGCATGTCGACCTGAAGCGCATTTGTAGCTGTTGTTGTCTGCCCTGACCGCGTCGATATCGGACTCAGCCCGCCCAATCCCTGAGCTGGCCGCCGGATCTGCGCCGCTGGCCAGCCCCCGGCGATTGCGCGATTCACGAGCCGGCTCCTCCGACTAGGAGCCTCAACGACATGACCGAGACGGTCTCAAACGCCACTGAAAGGTCGGCAAAGCCCGCCAAGCCGGTGAAGCGTCCCCGCGGCGAAGGCCAGTGGGCATTGGGTGACCGCGAGCCACTGAACGCCAACGAGCAGGCCAAGAAGGACGACAACCCGCTCAATGTGCGGTCCCGGATCGAGAACATCTACGCCCCCGGCGGGTTCGAGAGCATCGACAAGGGTGACCTGCGCGGCCGTTTCCGCTGGTGGGGCCTCTACACCCAGCGCAAGCCGGGCTATGACGGCACCTGGACCGGCGATGAGAACACCGACATGCTCGAAGACGAGTTCTTCATGCTGCGGGTCCGCTCCGACGGCGGCGCCCTGACCGCGGCCGCCCTGCGCACTCTCGGCGGCATCTCCACCGAGTTCGCCCGCGACACCGCCGACCTGTCCGACCGGCAGAACGTGCAATACCACTGGATCCGGGTCGAGGACATGCCGGAGATCTGGCGGCGCCTGGACGAGGTCGGTCTGCAGACCACCGAGGCCTGTGGCGACTGCCCGCGCATCGTGCTGGGTTCGCCGCTGGCCGGTGAATCCCTCGACGAGGTCATCGACGGCACCCCTGCCGTCCACGAGATCGTCAAGCGCTACATCGGCAAGCCCGAGTACTCCAACCTGCCGCGCAAGTTCAAGACCGCGATCTCGGGTCTGCAGGATGTCGTACACGAGGTCAACGACGTCGCGTTCATCGGAGTCGAGCACCCCGAGCACGGCCCCGGCTTCGACCTGTGGGTCGGCGGCGGCCTGTCCACCAACCCGATGCTCGCCCAGCGCCTCGGCGTGTGGGTGCCCCTCGATGAGGTGCCCGATGTCTGGGAAGGCGTGGTCAGCGTCTTCCGCGATTACGGCTACCGGCGACTGCGGGCCAAGGCCCGGCTGAAGTTCCTCATCAAGGACTGGGGTGTCGAAAAATTCCGGGAAGTCCTGCAAACCGAATACCTCAAGCGCCCGCTGCTCGACGGCCCGGCGCCCACCCCGGTACCCCGGCCCATCGACCATGTCGGCGTGCAGAAGCTGAAGAACGGTCTGAACGCCGTCGGCGTCGCCCCCATCGCAGGCCGGGTCTCCGGCACCATCCTGACCAAGGTCGCCGACCTGGCCGAGTCCATCGGCTCGGACCGAATCCGGTTCACGCCGTACCAGAAGCTCGTCATCCTCGACGTCCCCACTGAGGAGTTGGGCAAGCTCACTGACGGACTCGACGCGCTGGGCCTGCCGTCGGCGCCGTCACACTGGCGGCGCAACCTGATGGCCTGCACCGGTATCGAATTCTGCAAGCTGTCCTTCGCCGAGACCCGCAAGCGCAGCCAGTCGCTGGTCCCGGACCTGGACAAGCGCCTGGAGGACATCAACGCCGAGCTCGACGTGCCGATCACCGTGCACCTCAACGGCTGCCCGAACTCGTGCGCCCGGATCCAGATCGCCGACATCGGCTTCAAGGGTCAGATGGTCGACGACGGCGACGGCCCCGAAGAAGGTTTCCAGGTGCACCTGGGCGGCAGCCTGGGCCTGGACAGTGCATTCGGTCGCAAGCTGCGCCAGCACAAGGTGCTCTCCAGCGAGCTCGGCGACTACATCGAGCGGGTTGTCCGCAACTTCGTGAAACAACGCGAGCCCGACGAGCGTTTCGCTCAGTGGGCGGTACGCGCCGACGAAGCGGAGTTGAGGTGACACCCAGGTGACGAGGTTGACGGAACCGACCGAGGCAGACCTGAAGGAGCTGGCCGAGCGCGGCGCGGCTGAGCTGGCCGACGCCGGCGCCGAGGAGCTGCTGCGCTGGACCGAGGAGCATTTCGGCGGTCACTACGTGGTGGCGTCGAACATGCAGGACGCGGTGCTCGTCGAGATGGCCGCCAAGGTGCGTCCCGGGGTGGACGTGCTCTTCCTGAACACCGGCTACCACTTCGCCGAGACGATGGGTACCCGTGACGCCGTCGAGGCCGTCTACGACGTACATGTGGTGAATGTCTCGCCGGAAGCTAGCGTGGCCCGCCAGGACGAGTTGCACGGCAAGGATCTCTTCGCCCGCGATGCCGCGTCATGCTGCCGGATGCGCAAGGTGGAGCCGCTGGGCGAGGCGCTGAGCGGATACTCGGCGTGGGTGACCGGCATCCGCCGGGTCGAGGCTCCGACCCGGGCCAACGCGCCGCTGATCAGCTGGGACAGCGCTTTCGGTCTGGTCAAGATCAACCCCATCGCGGGGTGGAGCGATGAGGACATGCAGGCCTACATCGATGCCAACGACATCCTGGTCAATCCGCTGGTCCATGAGGGATACCCGTCGATCGGGTGCGCCCCGTGCACCAGCAAGCCGGTCGAGGGCGCCGACCCGCGCAGCGGCCGGTGGGCCGGGCAGGCGAAGACGGAATGCGGACTGCACGCGTCATGAGTTTCCGGTGATGTCACCGGTTCTGGTGCTCACCGCGCACGGCAGCGCCGATCCACGGTCGGCGGTGACCACCCGCGCGGTGGCCGACACGATCCGCCGGCTGCGCCCCGGACTCGAGGTGGTGCCCGCGTTCTGCGAGCAGACCGCCCCCAACCTGATCGATGTGCTGCGCGAGGTCGGTGATCGCGCAGTGGTCACTCCCCTGCTGCTGGCCGACGCCTTCCATGCGCGCTCCGACATCCCGGCCATGATCACCGCCAGCGGGGTGCGCGCCCGGCAGGCCGAGGTGCTCGGCAAGGACGACCAACTGCTTGCGGTGCTGCGCCGCCGGATCGCCGAAGCCGGTGTCTCCGCACAGGATTCGAGGGTCGGGGTGATCGTGACGGCAGTCGGTTCGTCGCATCCGGCCGCCAATGCGCGTACCTCGACGGTGGCCCCGTTAGTGGCGATCGGCACCCGTTGGATCGGGACCGCCACCGCGTTCGCCACCGGACCGAAACCGTCGCTGCTGACCGCGGCGCACCGCCTGCAGCGTCGTGGCGCCGAGCGGGTCGTCATCGCCCCGTGGTTCCTGTCGCATGGCAAGATCACCGACCGGGTCGCGGATTTCGCTGCCGCTCAAGACATTCCGATGGCGGCCCCACTGGGTTCGCACCGACTCGTGGCCGAAACGGTGCTGGACCGCTTCGACGCCGCCATCGCCGAACGAGCCGCGGCCTGACCGTCGGCGACGGCACAGGACTGGCAATCAGCTCAGGGCGTCGGCGTGTTCCTTGGCCGCCACCTGCAGCTCACCGGCGATGGGCGGAACGCGGGTGGCACGCACGTACACCGTGTCACCGGCACGAAGCCCGAGCGCCTCGGTATCGCCACGGGTGATCTGCGCGGTGAAGGGCGTGCCGTTGACCGCACTGGTCAGTTCGACGCGAACCTCGAAGCCCAGTGTCACGATCCGGTCGACGGTCGCCTTGGTGACCCCGGTGGACTCGGCGGTACCGTCGCCGGCCGCGATCGCCAGGTCGGGGTCGCGCCCGACCCGAATATCGTGCGGCCGCACCAGGATTCCGTTGAGTAGCGACACCGTTCCGAGGAACGACATCACGAACGGATTTGCCGGTGCGTCATACACGTCGGTCGGCGATCCAACCTGTTCGATCCGGCCCTTGTTGAGCACGGCGATGCGGTCGGCCACATCGAGCGCTTCGGCCTGATCATGGGTGACCAGCACCGTGGTGACCTGCACGTCGTCGTGCAGTCGGCGCAACCAGACGCGAAGATCCTCGCGGACCTTGGCGTCCAGCGCACCGAACGGCTCGTCGAGCAGCAGCACCTCGGGGTCGACCGCCAGCGCACGGGCCAGCGCCATCCGCTGGCGCTGCCCGCCGGACAGCTGGGCCGGATACCGGTTCTGGAAACCGGCCAGACCTACCACTTCGAGCAGGTTGTCGACCTTGTCCTTGATCTCACGCTTGGGCTTCTTGCGGATCTTCAGTCCGAACGCCACGTTGTCGCGCACGGTGAGGTGCTTGAACGCGGCATAGTGCTGGAACACGAAGCCGATACCGCGCCGCTGCGGCGGTACGCCGGTCACATCGCGACCATTGATGGTGATTTCACCGGTGTCGGGCCGATCGAGGCCGGCGATGGCGCGCAACAGCGTCGACTTGCCGGAGCCGCTGGGACCCAGCAGCGCGGTCAACGAGCCCTTGGGCACCACGAAATCGACATTGTCCAGGGCTGCGAACTCACCGTAGTGCTTGTTCGCGCCCTTCACCGAGATGGCGTAGTCGGTCATCGGGATCGGTCTCCTCGGTCGTTGTGGACGCGATGTTGGTTCATGAGGCGATCAGTCTTCAGGCTTGGCACGGGACCGCTGAGCGTCAAACAGGATCTGCGCCACCAGCACGATGAGCGCCACCGCCATCAGCACCACCGAGATGGTGTACGCCCCGTAGGGGTTGCCCAGGATGTAGCGGTCGTGCACCAGGAGGGTGAGCGTCTGTGACTGCCCAGGCAGGTTGGAGGACACCATCAGCACCGCACCGAACTCGCCGAGCGTGCGGGCCACGGTGAGCACGACGCCGTAGGTGAGCCCCCACCGGATCGAGGGCAGCGTGATGCGCCAGAAGGTCTGCCACCAGTCGGCGCCCAGCGTGGACGCCGCCTCCTCCTGGTCGATACCCACCTCGTGCAGCACCGGTTCGACTTCCCGGATGACGAACGGAATGGTGACGAATAGGCTGGCCAGCACGATGCCGGGGAAGCCGAAGATGATCTTCAGCCCCCAGCTGTTCTCCACGAACCCGAACAATCCCGCGTTGCCCCACAGCACGATCAAGGCGACACCGATGACCACCGGCGACACCGCGAACGGCAGGTCGATCGCCGCCTGCAGCGCACTCTTGCCGCGGAACTTGCGCCGGGCCAGCACGATGGCGGTCGGGACGCCGAAGATGACGTTAAGCGGCACCACGATGGCCACCACCAACAGCGACAGCTGAAGTGACGACTGTGCGGCAGGTGTGCTGATCGAACCCCAGAACTCACCGAGCCCGGGTGAGAGTGCCCGCCACAGGATGGCCCCGAGCGGGACCACGAGCAGCGCGAAGATGTAGAGCAACGCGACGATTCGCAGGATCAGCTTCGTCGAGCGGGACAGGATCATCGCGCTGCCTCCTCCCGCTTCGCCGCCTTCGCACCGAAGTGACGCAACACGAACAGCATCACGAACGAGATGAGCAGCAGCACGATCGAGATCGCCGCGGCGCCCACCCGGTCATCGTTCTCGATCAGCGTCCGGATCCACTGCGAAGACACCTCGGTCTCACCGGGGATGGCACCGCCGATCAATACGATCGAGCCGAATTCGCCGATGGCACGGGAGAATGCCAGGCCGGCGCCCGACAGCAGCGACGGTGCCAGCGCCGGCAGGATCACCTTCAGGAAGATCGTTGCGTTGTTGGCACCCAGCGACGCCGCCGCCTCTTCGACCTCGTGGTCGAGTTCCAGCAACACCGGCTGTACGGCGCGGACCACGAAGGGCAGCGTCACGAAGGCCAGCGCGAGTGCCACGCCCCATGCAGTGTGCTGGATGTGGATGCCCACCGGGCTGCCCGGACCGTACAGCGACAGCAGCACCAGGCTTGCCACGATGGTCGGCAGCGCGAAAGGCAGGTCGATGATCGCGTCGACTACCCGCTTGAGCGGAAAATCGTCACGCACCAACACCCAGGCGATCAGCAGCCCGAAAGCCACATTGATCACAGTGACGACTGTCGAGATCACCAGCGTCACCTTGAAGGATGCCAGCGCCGACGGCGAGGACACCGCCGACCAGAACGCACTCCAGCCGCCCTCGGCCGAGGTCAGGACGATCGCGGCCAGCGGCAGCAGCACGATCAGTGACAGCCACAACACCGCGACCCCGACCTGCAGCGAGGAACCACTGGCCCGGCGCGGCAGCCGCCTGCCCGCGGGCGCGCCGTCCGGAGAAAGCTCTGGACGACTCGCCTCGGGGTTGGGGGCTACAGCAGAACTCATCCAGTGGCCTGCTTGTAGATCTTCGTGACCTCGCCGTTCTCCTTGCCGAACAGCTGCTTGTCGACATCGGACCAACCCCCGAGGTCGGCAATGGTCCACAGCTTCTCCGGTGCCGGGAACTTGTCGGCGAACTCAGCGGCGACCGCGGGATCAACAGGGCGGAAACCGGCCTCGGCCCACACCCTCTGCGCTTCGGGCGTGTACTGGAAATTGACGAACTCGGTGGCCTTGTCCAGATGCTTGCTGGTGTTCACCACGGCGACCGGGTTCTCGATCTTGAACGTCTGCGGCGGGGTCACATACTCCAGGCCATAGTTCAGCGCTTCGTTCTCATAGGCCAGCAGCACATCGCCGGTGCCCTGGCGGAACACATCGGTGGCCTCACGGCCCGATCCGGGACGCAGCTTGATGTGTTGGGTCACCAATTCCTGCACGAAGGCGATGCCGGCAGCGTGATCCTGACCGCCGTTGCTCTTGGCCGCGTACGGCGCCAGCAGGTTCCACTTCGCCGAGCCCGAGCTCAGCGGGCTGGGCGTGATGACCTCGACACCGGGCTTGAGCAGATCGTCCCAGTCGCGGATGTTCTTCGGGTTGCCCTCGCGGACCGCCAGGCTCACCACCGACCCGAACGGCACACCCTGCTGAACGCCCGAATTCCAGTCCTTATCGACCAGCCCGGCCTTCACCAGCCGGGTGATATCGGGTTCGACGGAGAAGTTGACGATATCGGCCGGCTTGCCGGACTCCACACCGCGGGACTGGTCACCGGATGCGCCGTAGGACGCGGTGACGCCGACACCCTTGCCCTCCTCGGTACCCGCGAACGCGGGAGCGACCTTCGACCAGCCCGGCTCCGGGACCGCGTAGGCGACCAGGGTCAGCGTCGTATCGGCCTCGGCGCGGTTTCCCTCGCCGGCGACATCGCTGGCGCCGCCGCCACATGCCGCGACGAGCGTGGTGGACAGGGCAAGAGCGGTCAGCGCGCTCCAGCGTTTGGTGGAAGTGAGTACGCCGGCTGTTTTCAAGACACTGCGCATTGATTGCCTTTCCGAGGCGGGATACGGGGTAGGGCTCCCGTGCATACGGAAAGGTGACGGATCAGTGCGCGGCGCTATGCCATGCCGCTACCAACGCCAAACCGCAGACGGGTGTGGGTGTCAGCGACAACAGCAGATATCAGCAACAGCGGAATAACCCACGGCAATGAGGGCCAAGACATGGCCGCTCTTGTTGCCGGTCGCTGCGCGCATGGCCGAAGAGTACCAGAATTGACGCACGCCCCAGGACGCCGTTCTCGCTTCGCGCCGGCAAGCTCAGCGCGTCAGCAGCCACATCAAGATCACCAGTACGACCAGGGCGACCAACGCCAACGTCACCCGCGACCGCGGCATCTGGTTCACAAAGGCTCCTCATCCTGGTGCGATGCCCGGCGCAGCAGCCGGAATCCGTTGCCGAGCGCACCGTCCAGGACCACCGCGATCCCGTAGGCCAACAACAGCACGACAGGCATCACTATTGCGGTCTGGGCCACGAAGCCGAGCCCGGACAGCCACAGCTCGACACCGTCCCACCAGCTCAGAAATCCGCCCACCCGACCAGACTAGCGCCACCGCGTGGGTATGCCGTCATCGAATCGCTGCGACTGTCGGTGCAGGGGGCCTGGTCGACATCGATCTGCGCCGGCTGCCCGGTGTACACAAACATCCCGGTGCAGACATATAGCCCTGGTATCGCGGCGACTAGCCCTGGTATCGCGGCGACGATGGTGGTACGACGGTGAGGTTCGACGGCGCGGACGTCGATGGCGTTGACGCCCAAGCGTTTCGGAGCACCGATGGATGTCTGGTGGTTCCGGGTTCCGCGCACCGGGGACGATCGGCCGATCGCAGTCGTAGCCTCCGAAGATGCCCCCGTGGAAGCACCCGCCGCGGTGAGGTTGATCAGCCGGGTTCCGGTGCTGCGCAGGATCATCGGATATGGCGTCGCGATAAGTCCGCTACCCGAGTACGCACCCGCATTCGCCCAGCGCTGACCACCGGGGAGCCAAATCTGCCCGCGATTAGACGCCGGAGGAATCTGCACCCATGATGGGCGACATGGTTCTGGAACACACCAAGCACGATCAGACGTCGACGCCGTTCACGGCGACGGCCCCCGTGGCGTATGCCCCGGCCGGATCCCTGCGAAATCCGTTCCCGCCCATCGCCGATTACGGTTTCCTGTCAGACTGCGAGAACACCTGCCTGGTCTCTTCGGCGGGATCGGTGGAGTGGCTGTGCGTTCCCCGCCCGGATTCACCGAGCGTCTTCGGTGCCATCCTGGATCGTGGGGCCGGTCACTTCAAGTTGAGCCCGTACGGGGTCTCGGTGCCGTCGGCGCGGCGCTACCTGCCGGGCAGCCTCATCATGGAGACGACCTGGCAGACGCATACTGGTTGGATGATCGTGCGCGATGCCCTGGTGATGGGTCCCTGGCACGACACCGAGACCCGCTCGCGCACGCACCGCCGCACTCCGACGGACTGGGACGCCGAGCACATTCTGCTGCGCACGGTGCGCTGCGTCAGCGGCGTGGTCGAGATGGTGATGAACTGCGAGCCGTCCTTCGATTACGGACGCAGCCGCGCGACGTGGGAGTACTCCTCGTCGGCCTACGGTGAGGCCATCGCGCGTTCGCGGAAGGACCCCGAGGGCAATCCGACGCTGCGGCTGACCACCAACCTGCGCATCGGGCTCGAGGGCCATGAGGCTCGCGCCCGGACTCGGCTCACCGAGGGCGACAAGGTGTTCGTCGCGCTCGGTTGGTCCAAACATCCCGCGCCGCAGAACTTCGAAGAAGCTGCCGACAAGATGTGGAAGACAAGTGAGTCGTGGAGGCAGTGGATCAACATCGGCGATTTCCCCGACCATCCCTGGCGTTCATACCTGCAACGCAGCGCGTTGACCCTGAAGGGCCTCGTCTACTCGCCGACCGGCGCACTGCTGGCGGCCAGCACCACCTCGCTGCCGGAAACCCCTCAGGGCGAACGTAACTGGGACTACCGCTACTCATGGATCCGGGATTCCACCTTCGCGCTGTGGGGTCTGTACACCCTAGGGCTCGACCGCGAGGCCGACGACTTCTTCTCGTTCATCGCCGACGTGTCGGGAGCCACCAACGGCGAACGCCATCCACTACAGGTGATGTACGGCGTCGGTGGTGAACGCAGCCTGGTCGAGGCGGAACTGAACCACCTGTCCGGCTACGACAACGCCCGCCCGGTGCGCATCGGCAACGGTGCCTACAACCAGATGCAGCATGACATCTGGGGCACCATGCTGGACTCGGTGTACCTGCACGCCAAGTCCCGTGAGCACATCCCCGAAGCACTGTGGCCGGTGCTCAAGAACCAGGTCGAAGAGGCCATCAAGCACTGGAAGGAACCCGACCGGGGCATCTGGGAGGTCCGGGGCGAGCCGCAACACTTCACCTCCAGCAAGATCATGTGCTGGGTGGCGCTGGACCGCGGCTCGAAGCTGGCCGACCTGCAGGGCGAGAGGAGCTACGCCCAGCAGTGGCGGGTGATCGCCGAGGAGATCCAGGCCGATATCCTGGCTCACGGTGTCGACTCACGGGGCGTCCTGACCCAGCGCTACGGCGACGGCGCGCTGGATGCCTCCCTGCTGCTCGCCGTACTCACCCGGTTCCTGCCGTCGGACGATCCGCGGATCCGGGCCACCGTGATGGCGATCGCCGATGAACTCACCGAGGATGGTCTGGTGCTGCGCTACCGGACCGAGGAGACCGATGACGGTCTGTCCGGCGAGGAAGGCACCTTCACCATCTGTTCGTTCTGGCTGGTGTCGGCTCTGGTCGAAATCGGCGAGTTGGCCCAGGCCAAACGGTTGTGTGAGCGGCTGCTCTCATTCGCCAGCCCCCTGCACCTCTACGCCGAGGAGATCGAGCCCCGCACCGGGCGCCACCTGGGCAACTTCCCGCAGGCATTCACCCATCTGGCCCTGATCAACGCCGTGGTGCACGTCATCCGCGCCGAGGAGGAGTCCGACAGCTCCGGAGTCTTCCAGCCTGCCAACGCTCCTATGTGATCTGCGATTTCGGCGCGTTTCCGTTCGCTGGCGGTATGTCAGCGCGCCGAGATCACGATCTCGAAGTCGATCACCGTCGGCGACGGGACGGCCAGCGCGACCGGCGTCAGCCGACTATCGGCAGTGCTATTGCCCGAATAGGCGATACCGGTGATCACCCGTCCGCCGAATCCATCAGCCGCGGCGGGCACGCTGGCCGTGACCGTCACGCTCCCCTGAGCTTGCAGACCTCGCAGGTAGATGTCACTACCGGGGATCACCGGCCAGATGATCGGCTCACCGTCGGCGTCGACGATCTCGCCGGATGACACCGACAGCGCGGCGGCATCAGTCGCGTGGAAAGTGAACGGCCCCACGGTGCCGGCCGCATCGACGACCGCGCGATCGACCGTGAGCCGGGGCACCACGGTGAGCCGGCGTGCCGCGAGCGCGCCGGCGACCAGATGGTCGTACAGCGCGACGGCGCGCTCTGCGTTGCGGTACCGACCGGCGCCGTGCAGCGTGAACGTCACATCCTCGATGTCGACATCGCCGCCCGCGATGACCTGCAGCCGGTAGAACCGGTAGCCGCGCTGAGCCCATCCGGGCCGGGCATCCGATGTGGTGGCGCCGTATCCGAGGCCGCGGTGGTGGCTGCCCCGCCCGGCTGCGACGTTGAGACCGGATGCCGCGACGTCACGCCACTGCACTCCGTCGACCGATTTCTGCAGAATCAGCGAGACGGCTTTCTCAGCGGCCAATTGCACTGTGTAGCCACCCAATTGGGGTTCGCCATCGAACTCGAAGGTGAGACTGCCACGCTCCCGGGTCACAGTAATCGGAACATCGAGCGGCCGGTTGTCCAGACGCAGGCCGTTGGTGAAATGCCAGATGGCGGCCTGAGTGGCGGCGATGGCCTCGTGTTCGGCCAGATGCGACTGACCGCTCAGGAGACCCGCCGCGCGCACCCGGCGGCTCAGTTCCACGGTGCCCAGCGTCGGGAAGGAGTTACGGATGATCCAGTCCACCTCGGCCTCGAAGGCGCCGGCCGACACGTTGGGCACCGCGGACCAGTTGGCCGGCCGGTACCGCGATGGGCGGGTGGGCGCCACGCCCGTGAAATCCACCGAATACGCGTCGATATTCGGGTTGAGCCGGATCAGGTCGGTACGCGCGGTGCTGCCGTCGGCGAAGACGATGGTGTCCACGGTCGGCGAGTAGGTGCCGCCGCGGTACCGCGTCATCCGGGGGATGTCGGCGGTGCGACGCACCGACCGGCGAACCGTGACCGGGTTACGGGCGGGGGCATGCAGAGCGAGAGCAGACATTGCTTGTTGGCTTTCTGAAGGCTGTGAACAGAGCGAATCCGCGCACCGCCAGAGCTGGGCGGGCAGAAACGCAGAGGGCCGGCGTCAGAAAATCAACAACAACAATGCACGACGAGGCAGCGCGCGAAACCAGCGCGAAGCAATCCGTCGTGAGCCATGCAGTGACCATACGTGAAGTGCGCGAGAAATTGCCAGTTCGATCACCAACTCGTTTGCCGTTGGAATCGCGGTGCGCACTAAGGCTGTGCGAATGGTCACCAGGCCGTATCGTGGCCGCCGCACCACACAACAGAGCCCCGTCGGAGGTAGCATCATGACGTCTGCCCAGAACGAATCGCAGGCACTCGGCGATCTCGCCGCACGGCAACTCGCCAACGCCACGAAAACCGTTCCCCAACTGTCGACCATCACCCCGCGTTTCCTTCTGCACCTGCTCAGCTGGGTGCCCGTGGAGGCAGGCATCTATCGAGTGAACCGGGTCGTCAACCCCGACCGCGTCGCCATTCACGCCGATGAGGGTGCGGGTACCGACGACCCGCTGCCGGAGACCTACGTCGACTACGAGACCAGCCCCCGTGAGTACACGCTGCGGTCCATTTCGACCCTGCTCGATGTGCACACCCGGGTCTCCGACCTCTACTCCAGCCCGCACGACCAGGTCGCGCAGCAGCTACGGCTGACCATCGAGACCATCAAGGAACGCCAGGAGTCCGAGCTGGTGAACAACCCGGAGTACGGCCTGCTCTCGCAGGTCACCCCGGAGCAGACCATTCAGCCTCTCGGCGGTACCCCCACCCCAGATGACCTGGATTCACTGATCACCAAGGTCTGGAAGACGCCCGCGTTCTTCCTGACCAACCCACTCGGTGTCGCCGCCTTCGGCCGGGAAGCCACCCGCCGCGGCGTGCCGCCGCCAGTGGTCAGCCTGTTCGGCGCCCAGTTCATCACCTGGCGCGGCATCCCGATCGTTCCCTCGGACAAGGTTCCGGTGGTCGACGGGAAGACCAAGTTCATCCTGGTGCGGACCGGCGAGGAGCGCCAGGGCGTGGTCGGCCTGTTCCAGCCGGGATTGGTCGGCGAGCAGGCCCCGGGTCTGTCGGTGCGGTTCACCGGCATCAACCGGTCCGCCATCGCGTCGTACCTGGTCAGCCTGTACTCGTCGCTGGCCGTGCTCACCGACGATGCACTCGCGGTCCTTGAGGACGTCGGAGTGGACCACTTCCATGAGTACCAGTGAGCATCTGGGTGAGCGAAGCGACGGGAAGGAATTCAGGTCGCTAAACGCCGAGGGAGAGTTGCCGATCAGCGAGGCTGAACTGTCGGCGTTGGCCACCCAATTGTTCGCGACGAGCATCCGGCCCGGTCCGGATAGCCCGCCGTCGATCACCCAGGTGGCCCCGCGTGGGGTCGCTCCGGATGTCACCACGGCGACCTCGGCGGGTTCCACCGCCGCGGGCGCGGGGCATCCGGCCACTCCGGCCGAGTTCGTGTCGGTGCCAGAGGTGAACGTACCCGCGCCGACTTCAACTGGGCCCGAAGGCATTCCGCCGGGTTCGGTCCCGGTGGCGCCCAGGTTTTCCCCGCCGCTGCGCTCGCCCCAGGAACGCGGCAACGCGGCAAGTCCGATCGCTCCGATCGGCGGGCTGGACGCATTCGCCGTGCCGTCGGGTCTGGTGCCGACCGTGCCCGGTGTGCTGGCGGCTCCGCCGTCGTCTGCTCCCCCGGCGCCCAGAGGGTCGGCCCCGGTCTGGCCCGCAACGGTGCCCGCGGTGCCGGATCTGGGGTGGACGGATGCACCGGCGTCCTCCGAGGACGGGGCGGGCTACTACTTCCTGTCCGCGCCGCCGACGGCGGAACCTGCCCCACCGGCCGCCGTCCCGCAGTTGCGTGACGACCACGAGATCTTCGACGTCAACGCGATCCGCGCCGATTTCCCGATCCTGCGGGAAACGGTGAACGGTAAACCGCTGCTCTGGTTCGACAACGCCGCCACCACCCAGAAGCCGCAGGCCGTCATCGACCGGTTGGCGTACTTCTACGCGCACGAGAACTCGAACATCCACCGTGCGGCGCACGAGTTGGCCGCGCGTGCCACCGACGCCTACGAGGATGCCCGCGAATCGGTGCGTCGGTTCATCGGAGCCTCGAAGACCGAGCAGATCATCTTCGTCCGCGGTACCACCGAGGCCATCAACCTGGTGGCCTACGCGTGGGGTGGCAAGCATCTGAGCCCGGGTGACGAAATCGTCATCACCCATCTTGAGCATCACGCCAATATCGTTCCCTGGCAGCTACTTTCGCAGCATACCGGGGCGGTGCTGAAGGTGGCGCCGGTCGACGACGCGGGCAATCTGTTGCTGGGCGAGTTCGAGAAGCTACTGGGCCCTAAGACCAAACTGGTCGCCGCCACCCACGTCTCCAATGCGCTGGGCACGGTGACACCGGTAGAGAAGATCGTCGAACTGGGGCACCGCTATGGCGCCCGGGTGCTCATCGACGGTGCGCAGTCGATACCGCACATCCCGATCGACGTACAGGCACTCGGCGCGGACTTCTTCGTGTTCTCCGGGCACAAGATCTTCGGGCCCACCGGAATCGGCGTGCTCTACGGCACCGAAGAGGCGCTGGAAGAGACTCCGCCATGGCAGGGCGGCGGCAACATGATCGCCGATGTCACGCTGGAACGCGCCATCTACCAAGGCATCCCGAACAAGTTCGAGGCCGGCACCGGCAATATCGCCGATGCCGTCGGGCTCGGCGAGGCGATCCGGTACGTCGAGAAGGTCGGCGTCGAGCGCATCGCATCGTATGAGCACGCGCTGCTGGAGTACGCCACGCCCAGGCTGGCCGACATCTCCGGGGTCCGACTGGTCGGCACCGCCGAGGAGAAGGCCAGCGTGCTGTCCTTCGTGCTCGCCGGCCACGAACCGCTGGAGGTCGGCAAGGCGCTCAACGCCGAGGGCATCGCCGTGCGTGCCGGACATCATTGCGCCCAGCCGATCCTGCGCAGGCTGGGGCTGGAGACCACGGTGCGATCGTCGTTCGCGTTCTACAACACGTTCGACGAGATCGACGTCTTCATCGACGCGGTCCGCCGCATCGCCGAAGGCTCTGCCTGACCCCCGGCGAGTTCGGCGTGGTCCGCAACACCGGCCTCGGCATCGGCGCCCTAGCTACTTCTTGGGTTTGTCCGCGGCGGCGTCGGTCGACAGCGCGGCGACGAATGCCTCTTGCGGCACCTCGACCCGGCCAATCGTCTTCATCCGCTTCTTGCCCTCTTTCTGCTTCTCAAGCAGCTTGCGCTTACGGGTGATGTCACCGCCGTAGCACTTGGACAGCACATCCTTGCGGATGGCCCGGATGTTTTCGCGGGCGATGATTCTCGACCCGACGGCTGCCTGGATCGGCACCTCGAACTGCTGGCGCGGGATGAGTTCCTTGAGCTTGGTGGTCATCTTGTTGCCGTAGGCAGCCGCGCCGTCCTTGTGCACGATCGCACTGAACGCGTCGACGGCCTCACCCTGCAGCAGGATGTCCACCTTCACCAGGTCGGCCTCCTGCTCGCCGGCCTCCTCGTAATCGAGGCTGGCATACCCGCGGGTGCGCGACTTCAGCGAGTCGAAGAAGTCGAAGATGATCTCGCCCAGCGGCATGGTGTAGCGCAATTCGACGCGCTCCGGGGACAGGTAGTCCATGCCGCCCAGTTCACCGCGGCGCGACTGGCACAACTCCATGATGGTGCCGATGAACTCACTGGGCGCGATCACCGTCGTCTTCACGACCGGCTCGAAGACGGAGCGGACCTTGCCCTCAGGCCAGTCGGACGGGTTGGTGACGATCATTTCCGAGTTATCTTCCTTGACCACGCGGTAGACGACGTTGGGTGCGGTGGAGATGAGGTCGAGGTTGAACTCGCGCTCCAGGCGCTCCCGGGTGATTTCCATGTGCAGCAGCCCGAGGAATCCGCAGCGGAAGCCGAACCCCAGCGCCACCGACGTCTCCGGCTCATAGGTCAGCGCGGCGTCATTGAGCTGTAACTTGTCCAGGGCCTCGCGCAGCACGGGATAATCCGAGCCGTCCACCGGGTACAGGCCCGAGTAGACCATCGGCCGGGGTTCGCGATAGCCGGTCAGCGCCTGGGTGGCGCCGTGGCGCGACGTGGTGACGGTGTCACCGACCTTCGACTGACGGACGTCCTTCACACCGGTGATGAGGTAGCCGACCTCGCCGACGCCCAGCCCGTCGGAGGCCTTCGGGTCGGGCGAGACGATGCCGACCTCGAGCAACTCGTGGGTGGCACCGGTGGACATCATCTTGATCTTCTCGCGGGGGTGGAGCTTGCCGTCCACCACGCGGACATAGGTGACCACGCCGCGGTAGATGTCGTAGACCGAGTCGAAGATCATCGCCCGCGCGGGTGCGTCGGCGTCGCCGACCGGCGCGGGGATCAGGCGCACCACCTCGTCGAGCAGCTCGCGCACCCCCACACCGGTCTTACCGGATACCCGAAGCACGTCCTCGGGCTCGCAGCCGATGATGTGGGCGATCTCGCCGGCGTAGCGGTCCGGGTCGGCGGCAGGCAGGTCGATCTTGTTCAGTACCGGGATGATGGTCAGGTCCCGGTCCAGGGCCAGGTACAGGTTGGCCAGCGTCTGCGCCTCGATGCCCTGGGCGGCGTCGACGAGCAGCACCGCACCCTCGCAGGCCTCCAGCGCGCGGGACACCTCGTAGGTGAAGTCGACGTGGCCGGGGGTGTCGATCAGGTGCAGGACGAAATCTTCGCCGTTCACCCGCCAGGGCAGCCGCACATTCTGCGCCTTGATGGTGATGCCGCGTTCCCGCTCGATGTCCATCCGGTCGAGGTACTGGGCCCGCATATCGCGGTCCGCGACGACGCCGGTGATTCCCAGCATGCGGTCGGCCAGCGTCGACTTGCCGTGGTCGATATGGGCGATGATGCAGAAGTTCCGTATCTGGGCCGGCGGGGTGAACGTCTTGTCGGCGAAACTGCTGATGGGAATCTCCTGGTCCTGACGCGATCGTGTTCTCCCAGGGTATCGACAGCGGGCCCGCTGGACACAATCGGGCACACTCGCTCTCGCTATGCTTGGCGGCTATGGCGTCCCAGTGGAAGGCCTTCCAGAGGTTCGCGGAGAACCTCGTCTTCAAAGAGGCCCCGAAGCTCCTCCGCGAGCTTCCCAACCCGGAACGGGTCATCCAGCAAGGTCTCAAGATCGGAATGGAGGCTCTCGCGGCGCAGGCCACCCCGCCGCCGGCCGCCCTCACCAGCGGTCGACCGGTGACCGGCGCCAGCCTGCCCACCGCCCGTCGGGCCCGGCGCATCGTCTACTCCCCGGACCTGGACGGTCAGGCCGATCCCGGCGAGATCGTCTGGACCTGGGTGGCCTACGAGGACGACCCGACCCGCGGCAAGGATCGCCCGGTGCTGGTGGTGGGCCGCAACCACCGCACCCTGCTCGGGCTCATGCTCTCCAGCCAGGAACACCACGCCGAGGACGCCGACTGGGTCGGGATCGGGACGGGTAACTGGGATCACGACGGTCGGCCCAGCTGGGTGCGTCTGGACCGGGTGCTCGACGTGCCCGAGGACGGAATCCGCCGCGAGGGCGCCATCCTCGACAAGGATCGCTTCGAGATCGTCGCGACCCGGCTGCGGGCCGAGTTCTCCTGGAGCTGACTACCCCGCGACGGCGACCGCCGCCGGCACGCCCAGCAGCCGTATCCGCCCGCACCGCGGGCCGCACATCAGTCGCACGCTCATTCAGCCCTGCGTGATGTAGGCCTGCAAGTGCTCCGTGCTGGATTCCAACTCCTGCATGCGGGTCTTGACCACGTCGCCGATGCTGACGATCCCGGCCAGCCGGCCGTTCTCGAGCACCGGGATGTGGCGCACCCGATGGTGGGTCATCGCCGCGCTCAGGCTGTCCACCGAGTCCGTCGGCGAACAGAACACCAGATGCTTGGTCATGATCTCGCTGACCGGCCGGGCCAACAGATCCGCACCGAGATCATGCAGTTTGTGCACCACATCGCGCTCGGACACGATGCCGACCGGCCCGTCCGGGCCCACGACCACCATCGCTCCGATGTTTCGGTCGACCAGACCGGCGAGCAGAGCGGCGACCGACGTCTCCGGAGTGGTCGTCGCGACGGCCGCACCCTTGGCCTTCAACACGTCGGCGATTCGCATGGCACCCTCCAGAAGCAGAATGTGATCCCGAACACATTCCAGGCTACGTCGCATTCCAGGCTACGTCGCATTCGCACCCTATTGGCCGATTGTGCGGAACCGTGACCGATCCGCCCGGTATGTCCGAGCCATGATCGAGATGACCCGGGTGCAGGTGCATGCCGGTGTCGCCGTCAAGCCAGCCGGGTGATCTCCACCACCACATCGAGATCGGTGGAACCCTCACCGGAGTAGATGCCCTTCAGCGGTGTCACATCGGCGTAGTCGCGCCCCACCCCGACGCTGATGTACTGCTCGTTGATGGCCTTGTCGTTGGTGGGGTCGTAATGCCACCAGTCGCCGGTCCAGGCCTGGATCCAGGCATGGCTCTGACCTTCGATGGTGTCGCCCACCTTGGCGGTGCGCTCGGGGTGCAGGTATCCCGACACGTATCGGGCCGGTATTCCCATACCGCGCAACAGGATCAGCGCCAGATGGGCGAAATCCTGGCAGACGCCCTTGCCTTCGCGCAGGGCATCCAGACCCGATGAGTGCACACCGGTGGTCCCGGCCACGTACTCGAGCTCACCATGCACCCAGCGCGCCGCCTCGATGACGGCCGCCTGCGGCTCGTGGTACTTCGAGATCCGCCGGCCCACCCGCTCGATGCGCTTGCTGGACGGCGTGTACGCCGTCGGCGTGAGCAGTTCGTCGAACCTGTCGATCACCGCCGCGGATTCCAGGTCATCCCAGCTGACCGATGAATCTGGCAGACCGGGATCCTCGGTCTCCACCACCGAGGACGCGGTGACTTCCAACTCGGTGTGCGGCGCGTGCAGGTCGAATGTCGTCACCGCGGTGCCCCAGTAATCGACATAGCGGTACTGCCTGGTGGCCGGAACGGTCTCCACCCGGTTGAGGATCACGTTCTGCCGGGAATCCGACCTGGGCGTCAACCGCGCCTCGTTGAAAGACGCCGTCACCGAAGACTTGTACGCATAGCCCGTCGCGTGGACCACCCGCATGCGCCACATCAGATCTCTCCCTCCTCGATGACCGTGCCACCGGCGCGCCCGGCATCGGACCATGCAACCCACGGTGCGGAGTGAAAGTATTGCAACGCCAATGCTTCTCCCACCTGCATGCAAGTCTGCTGCAGCGCCGCCAGCTGGTCCTCCAACGACTCCAACAGCGCGCCGGGCGGCAGGAACTCCAGCTCGCTGCGCGCCCTGCCGAGCAATCGCTGAGCTTCCGCGGTCGAGCCTACCCGGTTGTGCCTGCGGTTCAACAGTTCGTCGAGACTATGCTCGGCCAATCGCAGCGAGTAGTACGCCGAACGCGGGAAAAGCCGGTCCAGCAACAAGAATTCGACCACCCGACCGGCGTCGAGGACACCACGGTAGGTGCGCAGATAGGTGTCATGAGCGCCGGCCGAACGCAGCACCGTGACCCATGTGGGCGATGATCCGCTGTCCCCGACACGCGACAGCAGCATGCGCACCGTCATGTCGACGCGTTCGATGGCCCTGCCCAGCACCATGAATCGGTACCCGTCATCGCGCGACAGGGTCGAATCGGCCAGCCCGGCGAACATCGCCGCCCGGCCCTCGACATAAGCGAGGAACTCGTGCGGCCCGAGCCGCCGCGCCGCCCGCTCCCGCTCGGCCAGTGCGTTATAGGTGGTGTTGAGACATTCCCACATCTCGGTGGAGGTGACTTCGCGTGCACCACGGGCATTTTCGCGGGCAGCCGTGATGGATTCGACGATCGAGCACCCACCGGTGGTGTCCTTGCCGAAGGCGACGAGATCGGTCAGCGACCACACGTCCAGTTCTTGTTCGGGTGGTTCGATGTCGAGCACGCGCAGCAACACCCTTGAGGTGTGATCGGGGTCGACGCTGGAGTCCTCGAGCAGTTGATGCACCACGACGTCGAGAATGCGCGCGGTGTCGTCGGCGCGCTCGACATAGCGGCCGATCCAGTACAGCGATTCCGCGTTACGGGCCAGCATCAGTCGACCACCGCCTGCTGTTGTTGCACCTGTTGCCGATGCTGTTGTTCCGGTTGACTGCCCGACAAGACGCGGCCATCTTTGGGCTGCTGTTGGTTCTGCGTCTGCCCCTCACCCTTGGCCTCTCGGCCGGCTTTCCCGTTGCGAGAGACCTTTTCGGCGACCGACGGTTCAACGGCCTTGGGGGCATCCGGTAGCGAACGCACCACTTCGGCGGCGGCCAGCTCGCGATCAGCCGCCGATGTCCGCGTCGCCAACACCCAGGTGTCCTTGGAACCACCGCCCTGGCTGGAGTTGACCACCAGCGAGCCTTCCGGCAGCGCCACCCGGGTCAAGCCGCCGGGCAGCACCCAGACGCCATCGCCGTCGTTGACCGCGAACGGCCGCAGGTCCACGTGCCGTGGCGCCAGACAGTCGTCGATGTGGGTCGGCACCGTCGAGAGCTGCACCACCGGCTGCGCGATCCAGCCACGCGGGTCGGCGCGAATTTTCTTGCTGATCGTCGCGAGTTCCTTCTCGTTGGCATCGGGACCGAAGACGATGCCATAGCCGCCGGAACCCTCGACGGGTTTGATGACCAACTCGCCGACCCGGTCGAGCACCTCTTCGCGCTCCTCGTCCAGCCAGCACCGGAAGGTGTCGACGTTGGCCAGCAACGGCTTCTCGCCCAGGTAGTACTCGATGATGGTCGGCACGTAGGTATAGACCAGTTTGTCATCGCCCACGCCGTTGCCGACCGCACTGGAGATCACCACGTTTCCCGCGCGCGCGGCGTTGAGAAGGCCCGCCACTCCGAGGACCGAATCCGGCCGGAACTGCATCGGGTCCAGATATTCGTCGTCGATGCGGCGGTAGATGACGTCGACCTGCCGCTCGCCCGCGGTGGTGCGCATGTAGACGGTGTTGTCGCGGCAGAACAGATCGCGGCCCTCGACGAGTTCGACACCCATCTGGCGAGCGAGCAGCGAATGTTCGAAGTAGGCCGAGTTGTAGACCCCGGGTGTCAGCACGACCACGGTCGGATCGGCCTCGTTGGTTGCCGCAGCCTTGCGCAGCGCGCGCAGCAGATGCAAGGAGTAATCCCCCACCGCTCGCACCCGGTGCGAGGCGAAGAGGTTCGGGAATACCCGGGCCATGGTGCGCCGGTTCTCCATGACGTAGGACACCCCGGACGGCGAGCGCAGGTTGTCCTCAAGCACCCGGAACGTGCCCTGGGCGTCCCGCACCAGGTCGATACCGGCGACGTGGATGCGCACCCCGTTGGGCGGGAGGATGCCGAAGGCCTCGCGGTGGAAATGCTCGCAGGAGGTGATCAGCCGGCGCGGGATGACCCCGTCGCGCAGAATCTCCTGTTCGCCGTAGATGTCGTCGAGGTAGAGCTCCAGCGCCTTGACGCGCTGCGCGATGCCCTTCTCCAGGCGTGACCACTCGGCCGCGGAGATGACGCGGGGTACAAGGTCGAGCGGAAACGGGTGCTCCTGACCGGACAACGAGAATGTGATGCCCTGGTCGAAGAACGCACGGCCGAGGGCTTCGGAGCGGGCCGCCAGCTCAGAGGCATCCGACGGCGAGAGTTCGGTGAAGATTCCCTTGTAGGGACCACGGACGTTGCCTTCGGCGTCAAACATCTCATCGAAAGCCTCCGAATACCTGCCCAGGTTGTTATAGCCGTCGAAGATTCCCGCCTGTCGTTTGACCGCGCGGGAACTGGAGCGTGACGCACGGGCAGGCTCGTTCGGCAAGGTTCGTAGGCTCACACGTGCCATGCTGCCGTAAATCCGGCATTCCGGCAGGCCAGTCGATCCGCTTTGGGGGATTGGCACCCCCGCTGGTACCCTAAACAACCGCTGCCCGTTGCCGGGCGAAGACTTAAGTATCCCAACTGACGTTCAAGAAGGAACTACACGCGTGGCCAACATCAAGTCGCAGGAAAAGCGCATCAAGACCAACGAGCGCCGTCGCCTGCGCAACCAGTCCGTGAAGTCGTCGCTGCGTACGGCTGTCCGTGGGCTGCGCGAGGCCATCGAAGCCGGTGAGAAGGACAAGGCCGGCGAACTGCTGGTCGCGACCAACCGCAAGCTGGACAAGGCTGCCAGCGCCGGTGTGATCCACAAGAACCAGGCTGCGAACAAGAAGTCCGCGCTCGCGGTCGCCGTCAACAAGCTCTGATTTTTTTCTTTCGCACACCCGCGCGTCGGCGAACTTCTGTCACGCGCGGGTTTTTGCGTGTCCGGGCACCGGATCAGTCGTGTCCCGGTGCGACGCTCACCCCTCGGTAGCCAGCTCGGCGACCTTGCGCACCGCCGACTCCAGCGCATAATCCGCGTCGGCCGCCGCGCCCTTGACGTCGGCGTTCAGCGCTGCCACCACCCGCAGCGCCTCGGCAACCCGGTCATACGACCATCGCCGCGACTGCTTCTGCGCCTTCTGTATGCGCCAGGGCGGCATGCCCAGCTCCCCCGCCAACCGGTACGGGTCGCCCTGTATCGCCCCGACTCTGGCGATGGTGTGCACCGCCTCGGCCAGCGCATCGGCCAGCACCACATGCGGCTCCCCGCTGAGCATCGCCCAGCGCAACGCCTCCGCGGCCCCCGGAACATCGCCGAGGATCGCCATGTCGGCGATTTCGTAACCCTTCACCTCGGCCTTACCGCTGTGATAGCGCCGCACCGCCGCCGCGTCAACCCCGCCGTCGGTGTCGGCGACCAGTTGCGAACAGACCGCCGCCAGCTCGCGGATGTCGGAGCCGACCGCGTCGAGGATCGCGGACACCGTGTCGTCGTCCACCTTCAGCTTGAGCGACCGGAACTCGCGCCGGACGAAGTCGGCACGCTCGGCCGGCTTGGCGATCTTTGCGCACGCATGCACCTGAGCGCCGAGCTTCTTGAGTTGATCGACCATCGCCTTTGCGCGGCCTCCGCCGGAGTGCACCACCACCAGCAGGGTTCCCGGCGGCAGGTCTGCCGCCGAACTGACGACCAGCGCCGCGGCTTCCTTGCCGGCCTCACCGGCGGCATCCAGCACCACGACACGCTCGTCGGCGAACAGCGACGGACTCAGCAACTCGGCGAGCTCACTCGTGCTGACCTCACCCGCACGCAGCCTGTCCACCGGCACATCGACGGTGCCGGCCTTCTTCCGGGCCGCCCGCATCACCTCGGCCACGGCACGCTCGACGAGCAATTCCTCCTCGCCGAGAACCAGGTGCAATTCCGCGGTCCCATCGCTCACGTGTCAGCCTC
>WOYS01000040.1:0-25070 GCA_011620645.1 Mycobacterium sp. | reverse complement strand
GCAGGCTCGGCTGTCACGTTCAGGGCTGCTGGTTCGCTCGCAAGCTTCGCTCACGTGTCAGCCTCGCAGGCTCGGCTGTCACGTTCAGGGCTGCTGGTTCGCTCGCAAGCTTCGCTCACGCAAATGATGGTGTCACGCCGACCCGACAACCCCCGACACGGTCCAGGCCAGCAGACAGCAGGCCGCCGCGCCACCCAGCAGTCGACCCCACTGCCACCGCCAGATGACGATCAGCACGACGGTCACGACGGCCACCGACACGACGCCCGCGGCACCGGACGGGACGGTGATCGACGCACCCGGAATCGCGGCGATCCGCCGGGCCACCGTCAGCAGCCACCACAGTTCCGGCCCGGTGAACCGGATCAGCATTCGCGCAGCGGCCGGCGAGCACGCCGACAGGGCCGCCGCGGCGGTGCCGATCACGGTGATCGGCGGGATGACCGCCGCAACGAGCAGGTTGGCCAGCACGGCGAGCACGCTGAACACGCCCGAGATCCCGGCGATCAGGGGCGCGGTGACCAGCTGGGCCGCCACCGCGATGCTGACCGCGTCGCTCAGCGGTTTGGGCCAGCCGCGACCGACCAGCCGGGCTGACCAGACCGGTGCGATGACGACCAGCGCTGCGGTCGCCATCACCGACAACGCGAACCCTGCGTCGACGGCCAGCTGCGGCGCCACCGCCATCAGCGCGATCACACTGGCCGACAACACCGGGATGGCCTGGCGACGGCGGTGCGTCAGCACCGCGAGCAACGCGATGCCACCCATCACGGCGGCACGCAGCACGCTGGCCGATGGTTCGACGACGATGACGAAGCCGATCAAAACCACCAGCGCCAGCACCGCAGCCAGGCGCGGCCCCACCAGTGCGGCCGCCAGCAGCGCGGTGCCGCACACGATGGTGACATTGGCCCCGGACACCGCCGTCAGATGCGTCAGACCCGACACTTTGAAGTGGTCGATGGTCGATGCGGTGACCGCTGACGTGTCACCGAGCGCCAATGCCGGCAGCATCGCGGCCTGCTCCGCGGGCAGTACCCTGCGGGCGGCCTCGGCGAACTCGACGCGGATATGCCCGGACAGCCGGCGCACGGCCGGAACAGTTCCCAGTGAGGGTTCACCGACCGCGGTCAGCACCGCGACGGTGAGATCCGGCCGCACCGGACGGCCGATGCGGGCCCGGAAGGTCGCGGGGCGGCCCACGGTCAGCGCGGCGAAACCCGTGACCGGAGTGAAGACAAGGACCATGCCGGTGACCGGGGTGCCGTCGAGATCGCGCAACCCGGCGCGGAACATGATGCGTCCGCGGCTCAACGACCGCGGGGATTCGGTCGGTATGACGCTGACGGTGGCTGTGGTGCCGTGCCGAGCAGCGATCGGATGGTGCCGGACATCGTGGGCACGCATGCCGATCGACAGGCCGAACGCCGTTCCGATGACCGCGACCGCCGCCACGCCGGCGGCCCCCAGCCGGATCCCGCGACGTGCGCAGCACTGCGCACACGCTCCCGCCACCGTGACGGCACCCAGCACGATCGCGACCACCACTGCCGGAGACCACAAGATGCCGGAGCCGGTCACCACCCAACTGGTCATCGCCGCGGGCACCAGTCGGATATCGAGCTGTCGCTCTTCGGGTTTCACACATCGACCAGGGCACGGAGCTTGTCGAGTCGCGCCGGGCCGATACCGTCGACCTCACTGAGTTGATCGACGCTGCCGAACCGCCCATTGGCGTCCCGCCACGCGATGATGGCTGCCGCGGTGACCGGCCCGACCCCGGGCAACGCATCGAGGTCTTCTGCGGTGGCGGTGTTCAGATCGACCGGCGCGGCGGGCGCCCCGGCCGCCGCGCTCGCGGCGGGGGATGTCGCGCCGGTCGAGGTAGCCGAGCTGACCGAGCTACCCATCGGCGAGGGTGATCCCGGCGGGGAAGCCAATCCGACGATGATCTGCTCACCATCGACCACCCGGCGCGCCAGGTTCAGCCCGACCAGGTCCGCTCCGTCCACGGCACCGCCTGCGGCGTCGAGGGCGTCGGCGATGCGGTCCCCCGCGCTCAGGGTCACCAACCCGGGTTTGTGTACCAGGCCGACGACGCTGACCACCACCGGACCGTCCGGTGGAGCCAGCGGCCCGGGTGTGGCGCCGGCCGAGGAAACCATCTGCACAGCAGGGAGATTCGCCGAAGCGACCGGCGGTGGTGAATCCCGCAGCAGGGTGAACACCGTCACCAGGACGGCGACCACCCCGACACCGAGCAAGGCCATGACGCCGGCGCGACCGGGGTCGGCCCTCAGCGCGCCGAGCCAGTCCTTGGCCGGGTGGTTGTCACCGTCGGGAAGCCAGCGGGCCAGCACGGTATCCGGTTCCTCGTCGGAGCGAACGGATTCGGTTGCGGTGTCACGATCGGCGCCGATGCGCCGCGTCAGGCGCTGCGCCGGCGATTCGGTTTCCATGAGCCGACGGTAGACACGGGTGCCGACCTATCGGCGTCGTCGTGACCCGCGATGCGTCCAGCTGTGGATGAATCCGGCTTTGTGGATAACCGCCCTACTCCCCGTGTGGCTCCCTTCGCCGGGTGATCACTCGGCGAGGTTGACGCAGGCCCCCACGGCCCCGGCACCGACGTGTACGGCGAGCACCGCCCCCAGGTCGGTGACCGTCAGCGCCTCCACCTGTGGCAGCCGCTCGGTCAGCGCGGCGCCGACCTCGGCGGCGGCGTCGTGGTTGTCCACGTGGTGCACGGTGATCGTGGCGGAGCGATCGCCCACCAGGTCGGCGATCGAATCCACCATCGCGGCATGGGCTTTGGACACCGTACGCACCCGCTGCGCCAGGACCAGTCGGCCATCGACGTCGAGTCGCAGCAAGGGCTTCACCGACAATGCGGTGGCCAGCCAGGAGGCTGCGGTGCCGATGCGCCCGCTGCGGCGCAGGTTGTCCAGGCGGTGCACAACGATGAACACGTGGCTACGCAGCACCGCGGCACGCGCGGCAGCCTCGACGGCGTCGAGCTCGGCTCCGGCCTCGGCTGCGCGGGCCGCGGCGAGCGCGATGCACCCCACTCCCATCCCCGCCGATCGGGTATTCACCACGCGCACAGCCGAACCGAACTCGCGGGCAGCCGCGGCAGCAGAACTGAAGGTGCTGGACAGCGCCGCCGAGAGGTGCACAGCGACGACACCGTCGCCATCGCTGTCCACCAGCGCTTCCCGGTAGGCCTGCGCCAGGTCCGCAGGCGAGGCACCCGAGGTGGTCACCTGGTTGCGGTCGAAGATGTCGTTCGGGATCGTGTCGATGCCGTCACGCAGATCCAGGTCGTCGACGAGCACGTGCAGCGGAACCTGGCGAATGCCCCAACGCTCGCGTTCTTCGATGCTCAGCCGCGAGGAGGAGTCTGTCACCACCCGGACGGTCATGACCGGTCTGAGGTATCCGGTTGGTACACACCCGCTTCGGCGAGACCTTCGAGCATCAGATCCGCGACAGCCGCGTGCGCTTCGAAGTTCCAGTGGATCCCGTCGGGGTTGCCCCGCCCGCTCATCACTTCGTCACCCACCGCGGCCTTCAGATCCACCACGGGCAACTGGTGCTCGTCGGCCCAGCCGGTGATGGCCTTGACGATGGGTTCACGCCACCGATGCGAATGGCTGTAGCTCTCGGCGATGTGCACCGACGGGATGGTGGCCACCACAGGTAGCCCAGGTCGATTGAAATCCAAGGCAGCCCTCGTCATTTCGAGGTACTCGACGGTGAGGCGCGGAGGGAGCGCCGGCCGCGCCACCGGGGACAGCCGGGGCTGCAGCCAGCCGTATCCGTCGCGGGCCCACCGGCGCAGGAACGGCGGCCGTACGTAGCGGATCAATTCGCGAAGCGCAGTCGGCAGCGGCGACGGCAGTGAATCCATCCCGGACGTCGCGAAGATCACCGCACCGGCGCGCGGCAGGGCCGCCCAGGATCGGGGGTCCTGGGTGGCCGCCCACCACACGTCCCGGCAGGTCCAGCCGATCCGCCCGATCAGCTCGACATCCCAACCGAGTTGCTCGGCAACGATGTTCGGCCAGATCCTCGGATCGTCGGCGGGTAACCCGCCGGTGGGTCCGTAGTAGGACAGTGAGTCGCAAAACACCAACAGTGTGCGGCGGGTCCGGCGGGCAGGACCGGAACGACCGGGGGAATCAGCGGAGTCAGAGGACATCGTTGGCCACCTGCGCCGAGGCGTTCCAGACATCCAGACGCCACTTGATGGCGTCGTCGACGTCATGCCCGGACAACTGCGCCCAACTCGCGTTGCCCATGCCGCCGAGCACCGGCCAGTTGTCCACCGGGAGGTCCAGCAGGGCGGCCGTCAACGCGGCGATCAGCCCACCGTGCGCCACCAGCACCACCGGGCGGTCGGGCTCTTCTGCTCCCCAATCAGCTTGAGATGCAACGAGTTCAGTGACCAACGGGACGCTGCGTTCGGCGACGTCGATTCGGCTTTCGCCGCCATGCGGAGCCCACCGGGCGTCATCGCGCCAGGCCAGCCGGGCACCCGGCGCCGCGGCATCGACCTCGAGGTGCGTCAACCCCTGCCAATCACCGAGATGTGTTTCGCGTAGTCGTTCGTCGATCGCCACTTCCTGCCCCGAGCGTTCGCCGAGCGCGGTGGCCGTATCGAGGGCGCGCCGCAGGTCCGAGGACACGATGACCAGCGGTTGACGTTTGGCCAGTACCTCGGCCGCCGCGACGGCCTGGTCGCGACCGAGGTCGGACAGATCGGTATCGATTTGGCCCTGCATCCGGCTGCCCGCGTTGTACTCGGTCTGCCCGTGCCGCAACAGCACCAGCCGACGCACACTCACGCCGAGGCTCCGCCGTCTTGTGGACCGTCCAGGTCCACGGATAGCACCGGGCAGTCACGCCACAGCCGCTCAAGCGCGTAGAACTCACGTTCGTCGGTGTGCTGGACGTGCACAACGATGTCGACGTAGTCGAGCAGCGTCCAGCGCCCCTCCCGCGTCCCCTCGCGACGGGCCGGTTTGTGCCCGGCGGCACGCATCTTGTCCTCGACCTCGTCGACGATGGCGTTGACCTGACGTTCGTTGGAGGCCGAGGCGATCACGAAGCAGTCGGTGATGACCAGATGGTCGGACACGTCGATCACCAGTACGTCATCGCCGAGCTTGGCTGCCGCAGCGCGTGCCGCGACGGTGGCCATCTCCACCGCTTCCGTCAACGCGGTCATGATGGTGTCTCCGTTGCTGGCGGGTTGTACAGATGGCGCTTGGACACGTACTGGACGACACCGTCTGGCACCAGGTACCAGATAGGGCGTGACTGCTGCGCGCGCAGCCGGCAATCACTCGACGAGATCGCCAATGCAGGTACCTCCACCAGGGTCAGGGCGTCTTCGGGCAGTTCTTTGATGGCTGCGGCGATGTGCTCTCCATCGAGCTCATAGCCGGGGCGGCTCACCCCGACGAAACGAGCCAGAGAGAACAGCTCCTCCCAGTTCTGCCAGGACAGGATCGACGCCAGTGCGTCGGCGCCGGTGATGAAGTACAGGTCGGTGTCCGGGTTCTGCTTCGCCAGATCGCGCAGCGTGTCCGTGGTGTAGGTGGCACCGCCGCGATCGATGTCGACCCGGCTCACCGAGAAGCGCGGATTGGCTGCGGTGGCGATGACGGTCATCAGGTACCGGTCCTCGGCGGCGGTGACGTGGCGGTCTCTCTTCTGCCACGGCTGACCGGTGGGCACGAAGGCGACCTCATCGAGATCGAATTGATCGGCCACTTCGCTGGCCGCCACGAGGTGCCCGTGATGCACGGGATCGAACGTCCCACCCATCACACCGAGCCTGCGCCGTGCTGCCACGAAGAGCCAGCTTACGGCAGCGGTTCCGGGCGGACTTTCCGCGCCGAACACGACGTTTGGCCGGGACGTTCTCGCAGAAATCGACCCAGAGCTGAGCTCGGGCGATAATCAGGCGGGAAGTATGGCGTCGATCACCGTGGCGAGCTGCTTGGCTGACCGGCACTCGTGCATCGGAATGAGGTCCGTATACCGCGGCACCGCCGAGTCGCCGCTGCCCCACAGATGCCTGGGCTCGGGGTTGAGCCAGTGCGCGTGCCTGCTGACGTTCACCAGCCTGGTCAGCAGTTCGGTCTCGGGGTTGCGGTAGTTGTTGCGCGCGTCTCCGAGGATGAGCAGCGAGGAGCGCGGGGACAGCACGTTGGGGAAGTTCTGCGCGAACGAGACGAACGCGTGCCCGTAATCGGAGTGCCCGTCGCGGGTGTAGACGCCGGCCTCACGGGTGATGCGCTGCACTGCCACCGCCAGGTCGGCGTCGGGCCCGAACATGTCGGTCACCTCATCGGTGGTGTCGATGAAGGCGAAGACGCGGACCCGGGAGAACTGCTGACGCAGCGCGGACACCAGCATCAGCGTGAAGTGGCTGAAACCGGCGACCGAACCGGAGACGTCGCACAGCACCACCAGTTCGGGTCGCGCCGGGCGCGGCTTCTTGAGCACGACCTCGATGGGCACGCCGCCGGTGGACATCGACTTGCGCAGCGTCTTGCGCAGATCGATCTGTCCGGCACGCGATCGCCTTCTTCGCGCGGCCAGCCGGGTGGCCAATGTGCGAGCCAAGGGCTGTACGGTCTTTCGCATCTGACGCAGCTGTTCGCCGGAGGCGCGCAGGAATTCGACGTTCTCGGCCAGCTGCGGCACCCCGTACATCTGCACGTGGTCGCGGCCCAGCTGCTCGGCGGTGCGCCGTTTAGTCTCAGCTTCCACCATTCGTCGCAGCTGTGAAACTCGCTGCGCTGCCATCGCTTTGGCGATCTCCTCCTGCGTGGGGGTGGGTTCCTCACCGTAGGGCGCGAGCAACCCGGCCAGCAGTCGGCCCTCCAACTCGTCCAGCGCCATCGCCTTGAGCGCCTGATACGCCGAGTACGACGGGCCACGGCTGGAGTTGTACCGGCCGTAGGCCTCCACGATCCGGGCGATCATGGCCGCCAGCCGATCGTCGAAATTCTCCAGATCGCTGTCCGGGCCGAGCAGGTTGATCAGCGCCTCGCGCATGGCCTCGATGTCCTCGGGCGGCACGCGATCGGGATCCTCGGGATCGACCTCGTCCTCCACCACGGTCCGCGCCCCGTGCGCAGCGGGCCACCACAGGTCGAACATCGCGTCATAGGTGTCGCGGTGGTCGGCCCGGCGCAGCACCGCACACGCCAACCCTTCGCGCAGGGCCTCCCGGTCCCCCAGCCCGAGCACGGTCAGCACCCGGCCGGCGTCCACGGTTTCCGACGGGCCCACCGCGATGCCCACGCCGCGCAGCGCCTCGACGAATTCCACCAGGTGTCCGGGGATACCGTGCGGGGCCAGTGGCTGCGGCGGGCGGCTGCGGCGGGATGCCATCAGTTCAGCCTGAGCTCGCCGGCGGCCTTGACCTGATCGGACTGGTGCTTGAGCACCACCCCGAGGGTGGCGGCGATCAACTCGTCGTCGATGGTGTCCATACCCAGCGCCAGCACGGTGCGACCCCAGTCGATCGTCTCGGCCACCGACGGGACTTTCTTCAGCTGCATCCCGCGCAGCACCCCGATGATGCGCACCAACTCCGAGGCGATGCGCTCGGGCAGCTCCGGAACGCGGGACAGCAGGATGCGCCGCTCCAGGTCGGGGTCGGGGAAATCGATGTGCAGGAACAGGCAACGCCGTTTGAGCGCCTCCGACAGCTCTCTGGTGGCATTCGAGGTCAGCAGGACGAACGGTGCCCGCTCGGCCTTGATGGTGCCGAGTTCGGGCACCGTGACCGCGAAGTCGGAGAGCACCTCCAACAGCAGGCCCTCGATCTCGATATCGGCCTTGTCGGTCTCGTCGATCAGCAGCACCGTGGGGTCGGTGCGCCGGATCGCGGTCAGCAGCGGGCGGCTCAGCAGGAACTCCTCGCTGAACACATCGGTCTTGGTCTGGTCCCAGTCACCCGTCCCGGCGGTCCCCGCCTGGATCCGCAGGATCTGCTTGGCATGGTTCCACTCGTAGAGAGCACGCGCCTCATCCACGCCCTCGTAGCACTGCAGCCGGACGAGTTCCGATCCCGTGGTCTGCGCGACGGCGCGGGCCAGTTCGGTCTTGCCGACACCGGCCGGGCCCTCCACCAGTAACGGCTTACCGAGCCTGTCTGCAAGGAAAACGGCTGTGGCGGTGGCCTTGTCGGGCAGATAGCCGGTTTGGGCGAGCCGCTTGGCGACATCGTCGATATCGCTGAAAAGTGGGGCAGGGCGGGCAGGCAGGCTCATCAGTGTTGTCCCTTCTTCGCGCGGGCGCTCATCAGCGTTGTCTCTTCTTCGCGCGGGCGCTCATCAACGTTGTCCCTTCCTCGCGCGGGCGCTCATCAACGTTGTCCCTTCTTCGCGCGGGCGCTCATCAACGTTGTCCCTTCCTCGCGCGGGCACTCATCAGTCAGTCCAATCATTCCTAGGCGGGACGGGTCTGGCCTTCGCCCCACACAATCCATTTGGTCGAGGTCAGTTCGGGCAGCCCCATCGGGCCCCGGGCATGCAGTTTCTGGGTGGAGATACCGATCTCGGCACCGAAGCCGAACTGCTCACCGTCGGTGAAGGCCGTCGATGCGTTCACCATGACCGCGGCCGCATCCACCTGTTCGGTGAACCGTTGGGCAGCAGCGAGTTCAGTGGTGACGATGGCCTCGGTGTGGCCGGTGCCGTATTCGTTGATGTGCGCGATGGCGCCGTCGACCCCGTCAACCACCTGCACCGCGATGTCCATGGACAGGAACTCGGCGCGCAGCTCCTCGTCGGTGGGGTTCAGGTGGGCGGTGACCCCGGCGTCCCGCAGGGCGTTCAGCAGCCTCGGCAGCGCCGTCTCGGCCGCCGAGGAGTCGACCAGCAGGGTCTCGGCGGCATTGCAGACGCTGGGCCTGCGGGTCTTCGCGTTCAGCAGAATGCGTTCGGCCACATCGAGATCAGCGCCGGCGTGCACGAAGACATGACAGTTTCCGACTCCGGTTTCGATGGTCGGGACGGTTGCATCGCGGACCACCGCGGCGATCAGCCCGGCTCCGCCGCGCGGGATGACGACGTCGACCAGCCCACGGGCCTGGATCAGATGAGTGACGCTGGCCCGGTCCTCGCTGGGCAGCAGTTGCACCGCTTCGGCGGGCAGCCCCTCGGAGACCAGCGCCTCACGCAGCGCCTGCACCAGCGCCGCATTCGAGCGCGCCGACGACGAGCTGCCACGCAGCAGCACCGCATTGCCGGATTTCAGGGTGAGCCCGAAGGCGTCGACGGTGACGTTGGGGCGGCCCTCGTAGACGATGCCGACCACCCCCAGCGGGACCCGCTGTTGACGCAGCTGCAGACCGTTGGGCAATGTGCTGCCGCGCAGGACCTCGCCCACCGGGTCGGGCAGCCCGGCCACCTGTCGCAGCCCGGCTGCGATGCCGTCGATGCGTTGCGGATTCAGTGCCAGCCGGTCCAGCATCGCCTCGGCGGTGCCTGCGGCGCGGGCCGCGTCCAGATCCTCGGCGTTGGCGGTCAGGATGTCGTGTGCGTGTGCCAGCACCACGTCGGCGGCGGCGTGCAGCGCGCGGTTCTTCAGGACGGTGCTCAGGGTGACCAGCCCGCGGGACGCGATGCGGGCGGCCGCCGCGGCATCGTGGACCTGCTGGCGCAAATCGAGTACGGGTGCGCTCATTACGCCAGCGTATCGGGCATAGCCGGGCCAGGCCCGGTTGGGGTTACCGTTGAGCCCGTGGCACCAGCGTATGTGGTGGGCACGCAGTGGTGGGCACGCAGTGGTGGGCACGCAGTGGCCGGCTACCCCTGCGGGATATCCCGTTCGATGGCTTCCAACCAGATACGAGCGGGCATGTCCGAGGGCGCCCGCCAATCGCCGCGCGGGGACAGCGCACCGCCGGCAGACACCTTGGGACCGTTGGGCAACGCCGAACGCTTGAACTGCGAGAAGGAGTAGAACCGCTGGGCGAACACGGTCAGCCAGCGCCGGATCTCGGCCAGCGAGTATTGCGGCCGTTTGTCCAGCGGGTAGCCAAGCGGCCAGCACCCACGCTCGGCGTCATGCCAGGCGTGCCAGGCCAGAAAGGCGACCTTGGCTGGGCCGAATCCGTACCGCAGCACCTGGAACAGCGAGAAATCTTGCAGCACATAGGGGCCCACCTTGGCCTCGCTGCTCTGAACTTCCCCGTCCTCACCGACCGGGACCAGCTCCGGGGTAATCTCGGTGTCGAGCACCGACTGCAACACCTCGTCGACGGCATCCTCGAACTGACCCGATGAGATGACCCACCGAATCAGGTGCTGTATCAACGTCTTCGGCACTCCGCCGTTGACGTTGTAATGCGACATCTGGTCGCCGACACCGTAGGTGGACCAGCCGAGCGCCAGCTCGGAGAGGTCCCCGGTACCCAGCACGATGCCGCCGCATTGGTTGGCCAACCGGAACAGATAGTCGGTGCGCAGGCCGGCCTGCACATTCTCGAACGTGACATCGTAGACCTTCTCGCCGCGGCCGAACGGGTGGTCCATCTCGGTGAGCATCAGCTGCGCCGTATCCCGGATGTCGATCTCGGCGAACGACACTCCCAGTGCCCGGCTCAGCGCGATCGCGTTGCCCTTCGTGCGATCTCCGGTGGCGAACCCGGGCAGCGTGAACGCGAGAATATCGCTGCGGGGCCTACCTTCCCGGTCCATCGCGCGGGCCGCGACGATGAGGGCGTGCGTGGAGTCCAGTCCGCCGGAGACCCCGATGACGACCTTCGGGAAGTTCAGCGCACGCAGGCGCTGCTCCAGGCCGGCAACCTGGATGCTGTAGGCCTCGTAGCAATCCTGTTGCAGCCGAGTGGGATCCGACGGTACAAACGGGAACCGCTCCACCTGACGGCGCAACCCGATATCACCGTCGGGCGGGTCGAGGGTGAACTCGACCCGGCGGAATGCGTCGACCGTGTCCCGATGAAGACGGGCATTGTCGTCGAAGGTGCCCATTCGCAACCGCTCGGCACGCAGCAACGAGGTGTCGACATCGGCGACGCTGCGCCGCTCCCCCTTCGGGAATCGCTCCGACTCGACGAGCAACACCCCGTTTTCGAAGATCATCGTCTGCCCGTCCCAGGACAGGTCGGTGGTC
Source organism: Mycobacterium sp. (assembly GCA_011620645.1). Classification (GTDB taxonomy): domain Bacteria; phylum Actinomycetota; class Actinomycetes; order Mycobacteriales; family Mycobacteriaceae; genus Mycobacterium. The sequence goes on along the minus strand of WOYS01000040.1, from coordinate 13,904 downwards.
GACTCACCCTCACCCGCGGCGGCGTAGACGTAGGCGGCCAGGCACCGCGAGGACGCCGACCGGGCCAGCAGCTTGCGGTCATCGGCGCGGCCGATGGTGATCGGGCTGCCCGAAAGGTTGGTGAGCACGGTCGCACCGGCCAGGGCCGCGTGCGCGCTCGGCGGCACCGGCACCCACATGTCCTCGCAGATCTCGACGTGCAGCACGAAGTCGGGCAGGTCGGCGGCGGCGAACAGCAGATCGGACCCGAATGGCGTATCGGTTCCGCCGAGACGGATTGTTCCGGTGACCCCGTCACCGGGCGCGAGCTGGCGCCGCTCGTAGAACTCCCGATAGGTCGGCAGGAACGATTTGGGCACCACCCCGAGCACCGCGCCGCGATGAATCACCACGGCGGTGTTGTAGACCCGGTTGCGGTGACGCAGCGGAGCGCCGATGACCAGTACCGGCAGCAGGTCCGTGGACGCGGCGACGACGATGGCCAGCGCCTCCTCGACGGCGTTGAGCAGGGTGTCCTGCAACAGGATGTCCTCGATCGAGTACCCGCTCAACGTCAGTTCTGGGAACACTGCCAGTCCGACGGCATCGTCGTGGCAGTCCCTGGCCAGCCGGAGCACGGATTCGGCGTTGGCCGCGGGATCGGCCAGCGTGGTGTGGTGCGTGCAGGCAGCCACCCGCACGAACCCGTGTCGGTACGCGGAGTAGAAGTCCACCCGGTCATTCTGGCATTCGGCGCAAACATGCCTATCCTCGATGTGGTGGACGCTCCGGAACTGGTCGCAGCACTGACCGGGCGCCGGGTCGCGGTCCTCACCGGTGCCGGGATGTCGACGGACTCCGGGATTCCCGACTACCGCGGGCCCAATTCGCCACCAAGCAATCCGATGACGATCAACCAGTTCCGTTCCGACCCGCTCTTCCGGCAGCGCTATTGGGCTCGCAATCACCTTGGCTGGCGCCATATGGACCAGACCGCTCCCAACGCCGGGCATCGTGCACTGGCGCATCTGGAGCGCATGGGCGTGGTGTCCGGACTGATCACCCAGAACGTCGACCTGCTACACACCAAGGCCGGCAGCAGGCAGGTGGTCAACCTGCACGGCACCTACGCACAAGTCGTGTGCCTGAATTGCGGGCACAGCATGTCACGGGAGGCGTTGGCCGACGAACTGGAGGCGCTCAACCCCGGGTTCGCCGAGCGTGCCGAGCAGGTGGGAGGCATCGCGGTGGCGCCCGACGCGGACGCCGTGGTCGCCGACACCTCCAACTTCCGCTATCTCGACTGTCCGCACTGCGGCGGCATGCTCAAGCCCGACATCGTCTACTTCGGCGACAGCGTGCCTAAGGAGCTTGTGCAGCAGGCTTTTTCACTGGTCGACTCCGCCGAGGCGTTGCTGGTCGCGGGTTCGTCGCTGACGGTCTTCTCCGGCTATCGGTTCGTCCGGCATGCTGCAGCGGCGGGTATATCCATCGCCATCATCAACCGCGGACCGACCCGCGGTGACGCCCTGGCGACGGTGAAGGTCGAGGCCGGATGCTCGGAGCTGCTGACCCTGCTCACCGGCGAACTGCCCGCCCCTCTCCCGCTGTGATGTGCCAGTAGCGTTGCCGAAGGTGTCACAACTACCTGTGAATCCGCCGGAACCGGCAGTGTCTGACTCAGGTCGCCACCAAGTCGTCCGCATGCACCGCGGGCCGCCGTAACTCCGGCGGCAGGTCGGGCGTGGACCGGCCGATCATCGCTTCCAATTCGATGGCGTCGTAGGCCACCACGCCGCGCGCCACCGTCTCACCGTCGGGCCCGCGCAGATCCACGACATCGCCGCCGTGAAACTTGCCCGACACCGCGGTGATCCCGGCGGGCAGCAGGGAGCGACGGCCCGTGACCACCGCGCGCACCGCACCGTGATCCAACGACAGCGCCCCGCTGGCCTCCGCGGCATATCGCACCCAGAACCGCCGGGCCGACATGCGTTCGGGACGCGGCGCGAACACGGTACCCACCGACGCATCGTCGAGTGCGGCCGCCGCGTCGGCGGCAGCGGCCAGCAGGACCGGCACGCCCGCATCGGCGGCGAGCAAGGCCGAGGACAATTTGGACGCCATCCCGCCGGTGCCCAAACTGCTCCCGCGCCCGGCGATCACACCGTCGAGGTCACCGTCGGCGGACACCTCCGGGATGAAACGTGCCGGCTTCTCGGCCGTCGCCTTCCGGGGATCACCGTCGTAGAGGCCGTCGATGTCGGAGAGCAGCACGAGTGCGTCCGCGCCGACCAGATGTGCCACCAGGGCCGACAGTCGGTCGTTGTCGCCGAACCGGATCTCGTTGGTGGCCACCGTGTCGTTCTCGTTGACGATCGCGACCGCGTGCAACACCCGCAACCGGTCCAGCGTGCGCTGAGCATTGTTGTGCTGCTCGCGCATCGCGATATCATGCGCGGTCAGCAGCACCTGACCGACGGTGCGGTCGAATCGCGCAAAGGCTGCGCTCCAGGCATTGACCAGGGCCACCTGACCCACGCTGGCGGCGGCCTGCTTGGTCGCCAGATCGGAGGGGCGGCGGGACAATCCGAGCGGTTCGATACCGGCTGCGATGGCGCCCGAGGAGACGATCACCACATCCGAGCCGGCCTTCATCCGGTTCTCGATGGCCTCGACCAGGCCCGCCAATCGTCCGGCGTCGAAGACACCCGAGGGTGTGGTCAGCGCCGTGGTACCGATCTTGACGACGACACTGCGCGCGGTCCGTACGGCTTCCCGGTGCGCGGAGCGCACCGATTCGCCTGAGCGGTCGGTCATTCCGTGCTCTCCCGGCGTGCCTTCCGCGCGGCTTTGCGTTCGTCGGCGCCGATCCGATCGTCCTGTTCGAGGCGGATGTCCGTACCACGGCCGGACAGATAGGTATCGACACCGGCAGGTGTCTGTGGCTCCCAGTCGAAGGTCACGTCGCCGATGGTGACCGCGCAGCCGGGCTTGGCACCCAGCTTGATCAGTGCATCCTCGACGCCGAGGCGGGCCAACCGGTCGCCGAGATAGCCGACGGCTTCGTCGTTGTCGAAGGCAGTCTGGTTGATCCAGCGCTCCGGGCGGGTACCGCGCACCACGAAACCGCCCTGGCCGTCCGGCGTGACGGTGAATCCGGTCTCGTCCACGGCGATCGGACGGATCACCGGCCGACGCGGAGCCACCTCGGGCTGCGCGGCCCGATAGGCGGCCACCATTTCCCACAGCGCGAAGATCAACGGCCGCAAACCATCCCGGCTCACCGTCGAGATCGCAAGAACAGGCCAGCCGTATTTCTGCGCGATCTCGTCGCGAACGAACTCGGCCAGTTCGCGGGCCTCGGGAACATCGATCTTGTTGAGCACCACCGCGCGCGGACGATCGGTCAGGTCACCGAGCGCCGAATCGCCTTGCAAACTCGGCTCATACGCGGCCAACTCGGCCTCAAGCGCCTCGATATCGGACATCGGATCACGACCGGGCTCCAGGGTGGCGCAGTCCACGACATGTACCAGCACCGCGCACCGTTCCAGGTGGCGCAGGAAATCCAGACCCAGGCCACGGCCCGCGGATGCCCCGGGGATCAGACCCGGCACATCGGCGACGGTGAAGGTGTGATCGCCGGCGGACACCACGCCCAGATTGGGCACCAGCGTGGTGAACGGATAGTCGGCGATCTTGGGTTTGGCCGCCGAGATGGTCGAGACCAGAGACGACTTGCCTGCCGATGGGAATCCGACAAGGCCCACGTCGGCGACGGTCTTGAGTTCCAGAGTCAGATCGCGGATCTGCCCCGTCTCGCCGAGCAGCGCGAACCCGGGGGCCTTGCGTGCCCGCGAAGCCAGCGCTGCGTTGCCGAGGCCACCACGGCCGCCTGCGGCCGCTTCGAATCGGGTACCTGCGCCGACGAGGTCGGCGATCAACCGACCGTCGTCGCCGACGACGACGGTGCCATCGGGGACCCTGACCTCAAGGTCCCCACCGGCAGCGCCGTCCCGGTTGCCGCCCGCGCCCGGCTTGCCGGACGAAGCGACCACGTGCGGATGGAAATGGAAGTCCAAAAGGGTGTGTACCTGCGGATCGACCACGAGAACGATGGAACCGCCCTTGCCGCCGTTACCGCCGTCAGGACCGCCGAGCGGCTTGAACTTCTCGCGGTGCACCGAGGCGCAGCCGTTTCCGCCGTTGCCGGCCTGGGCGTGAATCACCACACGGTCGACGAAGCGGGCCATGAAGAGTTCCTTCCGTCGAATGTGAAGCTAAGTTGCGAGGATTCCCTGGAGAACTCGCGGCAGCTTCACATTCGCGGAAAGTCCTCTGGAGACTAAGCCTCCGGGCGCACGGTGCGGACGATATTGACCGTACGACGGCCACGCTTGGTACCGAACTCCACAGCGCCGGGAGCCGTGGCGAACAGGGTGTCGTCGCCACCGCGGCCGACGTTGACGCCCGGGTGGAAGTGGGTGCCGCGCTGACGGACCAGGATCTCGCCGGCCTTGACGACCTGGCCGCCGAAACGCTTTACCCCGAGGCGCTGGGCATTGGAGTCGCGACCGTTGCGCGAGCTGGAAGCGCCCTTCTTATGTGCCATCTGTTCGCTCCCTTGCTACTTGATTCCGGTGACCTTGAGCACCGTCAGCTGCTGACGGTGGCCCTGGCGCTTGTGATAGCCGGTCTTGTTCTTGAACTTGTGGATGCGGATCTTGGGGCCCTTGGTGTGCTCGAGCACCTCACCGGTGACGGCGACCTTGGCAAGGTCGTCGGCCGAGGTGGTCACGGTGGCGCCGTTGACGACCAGGGCGACCGGCAGCGAGACCGACGAACCGGGCTCGGACTCGATCTTCTCAACCTTGACAATGTCCCCGACGGCGACCTTGTACTGCTTGCCGCCAGTCTTGACGACTGCGTACGTCGCGTTCTCGGCTGCCATCGTGGATCTACCTCTGCTTCGTTCGTCTGGGCGCGCGCAATCGGGAACATGCGCGTGCGGGTCTTGGGTTGCGGGCCGAGCCAGCAGTTGCGGCTGCAAGCCTCGCGACAACTGGTCAAGGGTACGTGACCAGCGGGTAGAGGGTCAAACCGCCTGTTCGGTCTACCCTGCTGCGGCTGGGGGGCCTGCCGGGCGGGCCGCTGCCCGGCGGCGTACCCGGCCCCGGGGGGCAGCAACCGGCGGCTCATAAGCAGCCACCACAGCCCGATCCGGGTCCACATCGTCGTCGGAGTCGTCGTCGTCGGTGTCGTCGGAGTCGTCGTCGGAGTAGTCGTCGTCGGAGTCGTCGTCGGAGTCGTCGGAGTCGTCGTCGTCGGAGTCGTCGTCGTCGGAGTTGTCGGAGTCGTCGTCGGTGTCGACCGCGTCGTCCTCATCGTCGGAGTCATCATCCAGGACGTCGATATCGTCCTCGATCTCATCCTCGTCGTGATCGTCGATCTCGTCGATCGCATCGTCGGAGTCGTCCTCGTCGGCCTCGGTCACCTCGTCCTCGGACGTACCATCGGCATCCTCGTCGAATCCGTGCAATCCGGCAGCCATCGCCTTGAACATCGGATGCTCACCGGCAGCATTTGCCGGCACCTTCGCCATCAGGATGTCGACCGGCGCCTCTTCGGGCTTGGCCGCCTTCTTCCCACGCTTGCTGCGGCGGCTGGTGCTCGGTTCGGCCTTACGAGCGCCACCGCCCCCGGACGGCGCCGCTGAATCCACCGGATCGGCGTGCAGGTGAATCCCCCGGCCGGCGCAGTGCGTGCAGGTCGTGGAGAACGCCTCGATCAGCCCGGTACCCAGCTTCTTGCGGGTCAGCTGCACCAACCCCAGCGACGTCACCTCCGACACCTGGTGGCGGGTGCGGTCGCGGGCCAGCGCCTCGGTCAGCCTGCGCAGCACGAGATCGCGGTTGGACTCCAGCACCATGTCGATGAAGTCGATGACGATGATCCCGCCGATATCGCGCAACCGCAGTTGGCGCACGGTCTCCTCGGCGGCCTCAAGATTGTTCTTGGTCACCGTCTGCTCGAGATTGCCTCCCGAGCCGGTGAACTTGCCGGTGTTGACGTCGACGACGGTCATGGCCTCGGTCCGGTCGATCACCAACGTGCCGCCCGAAGGCAGCCACACCTTGCGGTCCATCGCCTTGGCCAGCTGTTCGTCGATACGGTGCACCGCGAACACGTCCGGGCCATCGGGCGAGCTAAGCTCGTACTTGGTCATCCGCGGAACTAGCTCCGGCGCAACGGAATTCACATAGTTGTTGATAGTGTTCCAGGCATCGTCACCGGAGACGATGAGACCGGAGAAGTCTTCGTTGAACAGGTCACGGATGACCTTGACCAGCACATCGGGCTCTTCGTAGAGCGCGATGGCGGCGCCGCCCTTCTTGGCGGTGACATCGGCGGCGTTGGCCTCGATCTGCGTCCACCGCTCCTGCAGCCGGTTGACGTCGGAGCGGATGTCGTCTTCCTTCACGCCTTCGGACGCGGTGCGGATGATCACGCCGGCTCCGGCCGGGACGACCTCGCGCAGGATCTCCTTCAGGCGCTGACGCTCGGTGTCGGGCAGCTTGCGGCTGATACCCGTGGACGACGCGCCCGGCACGTACACCAGGTAGCGGCCGGCCAACGAGACCTGGGTGGTGAGCCGGGCGCCCTTGTGGCCGACCGGATCCTTGCTGACCTGAACGACCACGTAATCGCCGGGTTTGAGAGCCTGCTCGATCTTGCGCTGCGCACCGCCGAGCCCGGCGGCGTCCCAGTTGACCTCACCGGCATAGAGGACGCCGTTGCGGCCGCGGCCGATGTCGATGAACGCCGCTTCCATCGAGGGCAGCACGTTCTGCACGATGCCGAGGTAGATGTTGCCGACCAGACTGGCCGACGCCGCTGACGTCACGAAGTGCTCGACCACGACACCGTCCTCGAGCACGGCGATCTGGGTGTATCGGGCACCCTCGTGGGGTGGTTCGGTGCGGATCTTGTCGCGCACGATCATGGTGCGCGCGACGGCCTCGCGGCGGGCCAGGAACTCGGCCTCGCTCAGGATCGGCGGCCGACGGCGGCCGGCGTCACGGCCGTCGCGGCGGCGCTGCCGTTTGGCTTCCAACCGGGTGGAACCGGAGATGCCCTGAATCTCGTCGGGGTCCCGGCCTGCCTTGGCGGACTTCTCCCGGGGCGCACGTTCGTGCACGACCGTGTTGGGCGGATCGTCGGTCGATATGGGTTCGTCTGAGTCACCCGATCCCGACTTGCGGCGGCGACGGCGGCGACGGCGACGGTTGCCCGCCTCGGAGCCCGCGCCGTCTTCACCGTTGTCATCGTCGGAGTCGGTGTCTTCGGAGTCCGTGTCCTCGCCCTCGGACTCCTCGGTGCCGGCCTGATCGGTGGATTCCGCTTCGCCGTCCTCACCGTTGTCATCGTCGGAGTCATCGGCGCTCTGATCGCCACGTCCGCGGCCCCGGCCACGACGGCCGCGACGGCGACGACGGGCAGCGGGCCGCTCGTTCTGATCATCGTCGCCCGCGTCATCGCCATCGGCGGTGTCGGCACTGGCATCGGCGTCGTCGTCGATGTCATCGGCCTCATCGGCAGCGGGCACCAGCCGCGGCTTGAACGCCGTCACCGGCTGCGGTGCCACGAACAACGGCAGGTACGGCGCAGGTTCAGCGGATCGATCGACATCCTCCGGAGCCGCCTCGGCGGCCGGTGGCGCCTCCAGCAGAAGGCGGGACTCCGGTTCCCCGACGGCCGGCTGGACGGGCTCGGGCCCGGTGGCCGGCGCGTCGACAGCGGGTGCCTGCGGGGCGGGGGTTTCCGCCGGGGCCTCGGTGACCGGGACCTCGGAGTTGAGAACGGCGCGGACCTTTTCAGCGTCAGCCCGGTCCACCGTCGAGTGCGGGCTCCTGGCGCGACCGTCCAAGCCGGCGAGCGCATCGACGATGCGCTTACTGGTGGTCCCCAGCACGCGGGCCAGCGAATGCACTCTCAGCTTCGCCGGCAGTTCCTCGCTGCTCTGGCTGGTTTCTGCTAGGTCTTGGGTAGGGGCATCTTCGGCCACAAATTCTCCTCAAGCCCCCGGGCGCGTCGTACTGACGCGGCCACGCGAGGGCTTCCGCTATGGGTCCGGGGAGCTTCTCCCGAACTTGTCATGGTCTCGCCCCGAGCGGCTCGCAATGAACCCACCCGGCGCCTGGCTGAATGATGACTGGACGCTCGGGCGCCGCACCGCAAAGCGATGGTCGCGCTCGTCGAAGTCTTCACCCGGACTCCCGACCCCTGTTGTGGCGCCGGTCCCCCGAGGTAAGTATCCCATACCGCACGACAGAATCTGACGATGCGGCAGAAGGTGGAGTTAGGCGCCGGTCAGTTCCGGAAACCAGAGGGCGATTTCACGGGCCGCCGACGCGGGCGAATCGGAGCCATGGACCAGGTTCTCCTGGGTGACAAGCGCCAGGTCACCGCGGATGGTGCCGGTTGCTGCCTTCTCCACCGGATCGGTGCCGCCAGCGATCTGCCGGAACGCCGCGATGGCTCGCGGGCCCTCGACAACGGCCGCCACAACCGGTCCGGAGGTGATGAATTCGAGCAGCGAGCCGAAGAACGGCTTGCCGTCGTGCTCGGCGTAATGCTGCCGGGCCAGATCGTCGCCGACAACCTTGAGTTCCAGGGCGGCAAACGTCAGCCCCTTGCGCTCGATCCTGCTGACGATCTCACCGATCAGGTGCCGCTCTACGCCGTCCGGCTTGATCAACACAAGGGTCCGCTCAGTCACGGCGCACAGCCTACCGGGCAGTAATGACTAGTCCCCTTCGGGTGGTGGGGCCGTCTGCTGGAACGGCAGGAGCCCACCGGCCTGACGCCGCTTGACCTCGCTCTGCAGGTAGATCAACAGCCCCCACACCACGGCGAAGATGACGCCGATGAACCCGATCGCGCCGTGGATCAGCGCGCCGACGATGAAAACCAGCTGGAAACCGAGGTTGACCCAGATGATGCCCGGTCTGCGCTGCGCGCCGGACAGCAGCACCAACAGCACCGCCATCCCGACCAGGAAGCCGCCGCTGAGCCAGGTGACGCCGTTCTGGCCGGCGGCGACCACCGGCAGGGCCAGCAGGACGGCGATGGCCTCCAGGATCAGCGTGCCCGCCATGACACCGCGGAAACTCCGCCACGGGTCACCCACCGCGGGAGTGGCGTCCGGGTCCGGGGCCTCACCGGTCGGCGTTGCCTCGTTCACTGCGGATCCCGCCCGAACAGGGTGCGCGCCGCGCCCGCGGTGACAACCGAACCGGTGATGACCATGCCGCTCCCCGAGAATCCCTCGCCGCCACTGCCCGATTCCTCCACCAACGCCGTCGCGGTCTCGATCGCATCGGGCAGGGCGGCCGCGACGATCACGCGGTCCGGGCCGAAGCGCTCCTCGGCCCGAGCGGCCAGCGATTCGACGTCCATCGCCCTGGGCGATCCGTTGTGGGTGACCACGATCATGTCGAATGCCGGTTCCAGGGCCGTCAGAATTCCGTCGACGTCTTTGTCTGCCATCACCGACACCACGCCGACCAGGTAGCGGAAATCGAACTCGTCGGCCAACGCCTGAGCCAGCGCCGCCGCCCCCACGGGATTGTGTGCGGCGTCGATGAAGACCGTCGGTGCGCTGCGCACCCGTTCCAGCCGACCGGGGCTGCTGGCCGCAGCGAACCCGGCGCGCACCGCGTCGATGTCGAGTTGGCGTTCCGGACCTGCTCCGAAGAACGCCTCCACCGCGGCCAGCGCGAGCACGGCGTTGTGCGCCTGATGCTCACCGTGTAGCGGCAGGAAGATCTCCGAGTACACCCCGCCGAGGCCCTGCAGAGTCAGCAGCTGCCCGCCGATGGCCACCTGGCGTTCCAGGATCGAGAATTCCGAATCCTCCCGGGCCACCGCGGCATCGGCACGCACCGTCTGCGCCAGCAGCACTTCCATCGCTTCGGGGACCTGCCTCCCGATGATCGCGACGGTATCGATGGGGACGAGGTCATCGTCCTGCTTGGCGATGATTCCGCCTTTCTCCCCGGCGATCTCGACGATCGTGTCACCAAGGTAGTCGGTGTGATCCAGCCCTATGGGGGTGATCACCGCGACGGGTGCACCGATCACGTTGGTGGCGTCCCAGCGCCCGCCCAACCCGGTCTCCACCACCGCGACGTCGATCGGCGCATCGGCGAAGGCGGCGAAGGCCAGCGCGGTGAGCACCTCGAACTTGCTCATCCGCGGGCCGCCGCCCGCCTCGGACTGCGCGTCCACGAGTTCGACGAACGGTTCGATCTCACGATAGGTCTCGACGTACTGCGCCGGCGTGATGGGCTTGCCGTCGATGGAGATGCGCTCGACCGCGGACTGCAGGTGGGGGCTGACGGTCCGCCCGGTGCGCCGGTGCAGCGCGGTGAGCAACGCATCGATGATGCGGGCGACCGACGTTTTGCCGTTGGTGCCTGCGATGTGGATCGCCGGGTAGCTGCGCTGCGGCGACCCGAGCAACTCCAGCAACGCGGTGATCCGCGCGGTGCTCGGCTCGATCTTGGTTTCCGGCCAGCGCTGGTCGAGCAGGTGCTCGACCTGCAGCAGCGCCGCGATCTCGTCCGGTGTGGGTTGGTTCATCGGGTCCACCGGCTCTTCGCGCGAGCGCTCATCGGGTCCACCGGCTCTTCGCGAGCGCTCATCGCAATCCGCCGAGGCGGGAGGTGATCCGTGCCACCTCTTCGGTTGCCAGCTGTTGACGGGCCCGGATCTTGTCGACGACGGCGTCGGGCGCCTTGGCCAGAAACGCGTCGTTGCCGAGTTTGCCTGCGGTCTGGGCGAGTTCCTTCTGCGCGGCGGCCAGATCCTTCTCCAGCCGCTTGCGCTCGGCGGCGACATCGACGGTGCTCGATGTGTCGAGTTCGACCAGGACGGTGCCGCCGGTCAGACGCACCTCGACCGCCGCCGACGGGGTGAACCCGTCCGCGGGCTCGGTGAGCCAGGCCAGCGCCATGATCGCGGGCAACTGTGCGGTCAGGCCGGCCTCGCCGATACCGATCACCTTGGCCGGAACCCGCTGGCGATCGTTGAGCCCCTGATCGCTGCGGAAGCGCCGCACCTCGGTGATCAGTCGCTGCATATTGGTGATGCGCTGAGTGGCAAGCGCATCGGTGGCGATGCCGGACGACGACGGCCAGTCGGCGATGACGATCGACTCACTTTCGGTGAGCGACTTCCACAGCGTCTCGGTGACGAACGGCATCACCGGGTGCAGCAGCTTCAGCAGGCTGTCCAGCACCGTAGCGAGCACCACCGCTGTGTGAGTGGCGTAGTCGGATTGCCCGAACTGCACCTTGGCCAGCTCCAGGTACCAGTCACAGAACTCGTCCCAGGCGAAGTGATAGAGCGACTCGCAGGCGCGGCTGAACTCGTAGCCCTCCATCGCCGAATCAGCCTCGGCGCGCACCTCTTCCAGCCTGCCCAGGATCCAGCGATCGGCATCGGTGAGCTCGTCGAGCGCAGGCAGCGGCGCGAGTGCGGCACCGTTCATCAACGCGAACTTGGTGGCATTGAAGATCTTGGTGGCGAAGTTCCGGGATGCCCGGGCGTGGTCCTCGCCGAGGGACAGGTCACCGCCGGGGCTCGCACCGCGCGCCAGGGTGAAGCGCAAGGCATCCGCGCCGAACTTCTCGACCCAGTCCAGCGGGTCGATCCCATTGCCCTTGGACTTGCTCATCTTGCGGCCGAACTCGTCACGGATGAGACCGTGCAGGAAGACGTTCTCGAACGGCACCGCACCTTCTGCCACTACATCGTCTCCGGCCACGAACGTGCCGAACATCATCATGCGGGCCACCCAGAAGAACAGGATGTCGTATCCGGTGACGAGAACACTTGTCGGGTAAAACTTTTCCAGTTCCGGCGTACGTTCGGGCCAACCCATCGTGGAGAACGGCCACAGCGCCGACGAGAACCAGGTGTCCAGCACATCGGGATCCTGCTCCCAGCCCTGCGGCGGGGTCTCATCGGGACCGAGGCAGACCTGCTGTCCGTCGGGCCCGTGCCAGATCGGGATGCGGTGACCCCACCACAGTTGCCGGGAGATGCACCAGTCGTGCATGTCGTCCACCCAGGCGAACCAGCGGGGTTCCAGGCTGGTCGGGTGAATCACGGTGTCGCCGTTGCGAACCGCATCGCCTGCGGCCTTGGCCATCGATTCGACGTTGACCCACCACTGCAGGCTCAGTCGCGGCTCGATCGGCTCGCCGCTGCGCTCGGAATGTCCGACGCTGTGCAGGTATGGCCGCTTCTCGGCGACGATGCGCCCCTCGGCCGCCAGTGCTTCGCGCACCGCGACGCGGGCCTCGAACCGGTCCATCCCGTCGAACCGGGTTCCGGTGCCGCTGATGGCGCCGGTGGTGTCCAGGATGGACGGCATCGGCAGGTTGTGCCGAACGCCGATCTCAAAGTCGTTCGGATCATGGGCTGGGGTGACTTTGACTGCGCCGGTGCCGAATTCGGGGTCGACGTGTCCATCGGCCACCACGATGATCTCCCGGTCCAGGAACGGGTGCGGCAGTGACTGACCGACCAGGGCACGATAGCGCTCGTCATCGGGATGCACCGCGATCGCCGTGTCGCCGAGCATCGTCTCCAGCCGGGTGGTGGCGACCACCAGGTGCGGCTCGTCGTCGTTCATCGAGCCGTAGCGGAAGGACACCAGTTCGCCCTCGACGTCCTCGTATTTGACCTCGAGGTCGCTGATGGCCGTCTGCAGCACCGGGGACCAGTTGACCAGCCGCTCAGCCTGGTAGATCAGCCCGGCGTCGTAGAGCCGTTTGAAGATGGTGCGCACTGCGCGGGACAGTCCGTCGTCCATGGTGAACCGGTCGCGGCTCCAGTCCACACCGTCACCGAGGCGGCGCATCTGCCCGCCGATGGTGCCACCTGATTCACGCTTCCAGTCCCACACCTTGTCGATGAACAGTTCGCGCCCGAAATCTTCCTTCGTCTTACCTTCGGCGGCGAGCCGCTTCTCCACCACCGATTGGGTCGCGATACCGGCATGGTCCATGCCCGGCAGCCACAGCACCTCGTAACCCTGCATCCGCCGACGGCGGGTCAGCGCGTCCATCAGGGTGTGATCGAGCGCATGGCCCATGTGCAGGCTGCCGGTCACATTCGGCGGTGGCAGCACGATCGAATAGGCCGGCTTGTCGCTGCCGGCGTCGGCGGTGAAGTACCCGGCGTCCACCCAGCCCTGGTAGAGCTCGCTCTCCACCGCGCTGGGCTCCCAGGACTTTGGGAGGGCATCGGCACGGTCTCGGGGGCTGGCGGTCACCCGTCGATTCTAGGGAAACCGCCGGGCGTAACTTGCCGCCACCCGTCGACCGCTACTTCTGTGCGCCTTACCTCTTCTCGACCAACAGTCCGCCCAGGACAGTCTGATCATGGTCCACTCGTCTTCGGCGCGGCCCGAATCAATTGAGGCGCGCAGTTTCCAAGGTCACGCCTGCAGCAGGCAGTCGGGTCAGCAGCGCATCGCCCAGTGCCGCTGCCGGCGTCAGCACACCATGCAGGTCCGACAGCCGGTCGCGATCGAGTGCGAGCGCCAGGCCGCACTCCCCCAACAGCACGGCGGTCGCTTTGTAACCGGGGTCGCCCTGCTGGGCGATGGTGGCGCGATAGCGCGCGCCGGTGGTGGTCGTGGTGTACGTCTCGGCGCGGTAGTGCCCCTTCTCGCGCGTGCGTTCGCTCGGGCCGGTGCCGGGCTTGGGCAGCACACGATCGAGTAGGCCACTGGGAACCTTGTTGATGTAACGGGTGCCCAGACCGAACATCCCCACACTGACGGCCGTTTCTGACCAGCCGCAGACGCGAGGCCAATGATCCAAACCCTCGCCACGCCCGCGCCTCTA
>WOYS01000031.1 GCA_011620645.1 Mycobacterium sp. | reverse complement strand
GCTGCTTGTGGTTGAGAGTGGCCCGGCGGGGGTCGGGGCCCCCGCCGGGCATCCGGTCGCCGCGATGGGGGGTGTTCAGTATGAGCGGGGGAGGTTCAGGCTGTGTTGGGCGACGTAGTTGAGGATCATTTCTCGGCTGATCGGTGCGGTGCGCATGAGCCGGGCTGGGCCCCAGAGGGTGGCCAGTCCGTACTCGGTGGCCATTCCGTTGCCGCCGTGGGTTTGGATGGCCTGGTCGAGGGCCAGGATGCCGGCCTCGGCGGCAGCGTATTTGGCCATGTTCGATGCTTCGCCGGAGCCGGGGTCTCCGGCGTCGTGTAGTGATGCGGCCCGCTGGGTCATCAGCCGGGCCAGTTCCAGCTGGATTTTGGCGTGCGCAAGCGGGTGCGACACGCCTTGGTGGGCTCCGATGGGGACGTCCCAGACTTTGCGTTCACGCGCGTAGACGGACGCTTTGTCCAGCGCGTAGCGGCCGATGCCGTTGCCCAGGGCGGCGCCCATGATGCGTTCGGGGTTCAGGCCCATGAACACCTGGCGCAGGCCGTCGTTTTCGGTGCCGATCAGGTTCTCGGCGGGTACCTTCACGTCGTCGAAGAACAGGGTGAACTGCTTTTCCGGTGTCACGGCCTGCACCGGGATGAGGGTGCTGGTCAGCCCGGGTGCGTCGGTGGGGACCACGATCAGGCTCAGTCGGCCGCGGCCGCGGTCGTCGGTCGCGGTGCGGGTGACGACCAGGATGGCTTCGGCTTCGTCGACACCGGAAATGTAGTACTTGGTGCCGTTGAGCACCCAGTCCCCGCCGACGCGTGTGGCGTGGGTGGAGATGTTGTGCGAGTTGGAGCCCGCGTCGGGTTCGGTGATCGCGAACGACATGATGATCTCGCCGCTGGCGATGCCGGGCAGCCAGCGCGCTTTGAGTTCGTCGCTGCCGAAAGCCTGGATGATGGTGCCGCAGATGGTGGGGGAGACCACCGTCATCAGCAGCGGGCAGCCGGCCGCGGCCAGTTCCTCACCGACGATCTGCATGTCGTAGATGCCGCCGCCGCCGCCGCCGTGCTCCTCGGCGATGTTGACCCCGAGGAATCCCTGCTTGCCCACGGCGTGCCAGAGTTCTGAGCTTTTCTCCCCACCGAGCGACTTGGCCACGTAGTAGTCGTGCCCGAAGTCCTTGGCGATCTCGGACACGGCCTTGCGCAGAGCTTGCCGTTCCTCGGTCTCGTGCAGTTCCATTACCGCTCTCCCTACCTGTGAAGTCGCCCGTCACCGGGGCCGGTGACAGGTCGGGTGTTCGTCCTCACGTCTGCTCGGTGCCGTCGGCCGCTGCGACCACCGCGAGGGCGTCGCCGGTGGACACCTGCTGACCCACCTCGACGGACAGCTCGGTGAGGATCCCGTCGATCGGGCTGGCGATGGTGTGTTCCATCTTCATCGCCTCCAGCACGACCAGGGCCTGCCCGGCCGTGACGGTGTCGCCCGCGGCGACGGGCAGCCGGATCACCGAGCCGGGCATGGGTGCCATCAGCGAGCCCGCCGGTGTCAGCGTGTGCGGGTCGAGGAACCGTGGTATCTGGGTGAATGTCGTGGACCCGGCGGGGCTGTCGACATAGGCAATATCGCCGTCGAGGACGACGTCGTAGCCACGCCGGAGCCCGCCGGTCTCCAGGACCACCCGGTCGGGCCGCTGCGCGAGGACGGTGATGCCCTTGACCGGGGTGCCGTCCACTTCCACCTCGACGCCGTCACGCAGCAGCGCGTAGCCCACCCGCCGCTCGCGGCCGTCGGCGCTCGCCCATCCGGTGGACTGCAGTTGGGACGGGTTGTTGCGCCACCCGGCGGGCAGCGTCGGCTGGACGGGGGCGCCGGCGCGGCGCGCCGCGACCTGGGCGAGGGTGGCCGCTATGGCGTGCAGGCGTTCGCCGTCGTCGTCGATGAGGGCCCCGCCGAGGTCGGCGGGGTCATGGCGGTCCAGGAACCCGGTGTCGGTGCCACACCCGGCGAACTCGGGGTGGCGCAACACCCCGACCAGCAGATCCCGGTTGGTGGTGACCCCGTGGATCCGGGCGCCGGCCAGCGCGGCCGACAGGGTGCCCAGCGCTTCAGCGCGGGTGGGCGCCCAGGCGATCACCTTGGCCAGCATCGGATCGTAGTGGTGGCTGACCACCGAACCGTCGCGCACCCCGGAGTCCACCCGGACCCCCCCATGGTCGGGGATCGCCATGGTGCGCAGCGTCCCGGTCTGGGGCAGGTACCCCTGGGTGGGGTCCTCGGCGTAGAGCCGGGCCTCGACCGCGTGGCCGGTGATCCGCGGCGCGCGCACCTCGGCGGGCAGCGGCTGGCCCATCGCCACCAGCAACTGCAGGCGCACCAGGTCGCACCCGGTGACCAGTTCGGTGACCGGATGCTCGACCTGCAACCGGGTATTCATCTCCAAGAAGGCGAACGTGCCGTCGTTATCGCCACCGTTCGCGTCGAGGACGAACTCGACGGTGCCGGCCCCGACGTAGCCCACCGCGGTCGCCGCGGCGACCGCCGCCGCGCCCATCCGCGCGCGCAACTCATCGCCGACGACAGGGGAAGGCGCCTCCTCGATGACCTTCTGGTGGCGGCGCTGCACCGAGCATTCCCGCTCGAACAACGACACCACAGTGCCATGCATATCGGCCATCACCTGAATCTCGACGTGGCGGGGACGCTGCACGTACCGCTCCAGGAACACCGTGCCGTCGGCGAACGCCGACTTCGCCTCCCGCGACGCCGAGGCCACCGCTTCGGCGAGATCAGCGGGCGCCCCGACGACACGCATACCGCGCCCCCCGCCACCGGCACTCGCCTTGACCAGCAGCGGGTACCCGATCTGGGCACCGAGCAGGCGCAGCTTCTCGGCGCCCAGGCCGGTAGCGTCCCCACCCGGCAGGACCGGCACCCCCGCATCGGCCATCATCGCCTTGGCCATCAGCTTGGAGCCCATCGCGTCGATGGCATCCGGCGGCGGGCCGACGAACACCAGCCCGGCATCGGCGCAGGCCCGCGCGAAACCGGCGTTCTCCGACAGGAACCCGTACCCGGGGTGCACAGCATCGGCGCCGGTGAGACGGGCCGCGGCGATCACCCGGTCACCGTCGAGATAGGTCTGCGCCGGGGAGAAACCCGGCAACCGGACCGCCTCGTCGGCGTCCTGGACATGCCAGGCATCGGCATCGGCATCGGAATACACCGCGACAGTCGCGATACCGAGGTCACCGCAGGTACGGAACACCCGCCGGGCGATCTCCCCCCGGTTGGCCACCAGCAGCTTCTTGATCACAGGCATCGCCATCACATCCGGAACACGCCGTAGCCACGCTGGCCACGAATCTCATCGTTATGCACCACCGACAAGCAGAACCCGAGAACGGTACGGGTGTCGCGGGGGTCGATGATCCCGTCGTCATAAAGCCGGCCACTGTTGGCCAGCGCCACCGACTCCTGCTCGATCTGACTCTCCACGGCCGCACGCATCTGAGCGTCGGCCTCCTCATCGAAGGGCAGGCCCCGATCAGCGGCCGACTCACGGGCCACGATCGACAACACCCCGGCCAGCTGCGCCGGCCCCATCACCGCCGACCGCGAGTTGGGCCACGCGAACAGGAAACGCGGCGAATACGACCGCCCACACATCCCGTAATTACCCGCACCGTAGGACGCGCCCATCACGATCGTCAAGTGCGGCACGGCGCTGTTGGAGACCGCATTGATCATCTTCGCGCCGTCCTTGATGATGCCGCCCTGCTCATACTCCGCGCCGACCATATAACCGGTCGTGTTCTGCAGAAACACCAAAGGCGTGTCGATCTGATTGGCCAACTGAATGAACTGGGCGGCCTTCTCGGCCTCCTCACTGAACAGAATGCCGCGCGCATTGGCCAAAATCCCCACCGGATACCCGTGGATCGACGCCCAACCGGTCACCAGCGAGGTCCCATACAGCGGCTTGAACTCATCAAACGCCGACCCGTCCACGACGCGGGCAAGAACATCACGCGGATCGAAGGGAACCTTGGGATCCACCGACGCGATCCCGAGAAGCTCATCAGGATCATGCAGCGGCGCCACCGGCGGCTGCGTCGGACCCGGACCCAACTTGCGCCAGTTCAGCCTCGCCATGATGCGCCGCCCGATCCGGATAGCGTCCTGCTCATCCTCAGCCATATAGTCGGCCAACCCCGACGTGCGGGCATGCATCTCCGCACCGCCCAGCGACTCGTCGTCAGACACCTCACCGGTAGCCATCTTCACCAGCGGCGGACCACCAAGAAACACCTTGGACCGATTACGGACCATCACCACGTAATCACACGTACCCGGAATATACGCCCCACCCGCCGTCGAGTTACCGAACACCAACGCCAGCGTCGGCAACCCCAACGCACTGTGCTGCGTCAGATCATGAAACAACTGCCCGCCAGGCACGAAAATCTCGGCCTGCGTGGGCAAATCCGCCCCACCGGACTCCACAATATTGATGATCGGCAGCCGATTCTCACGGGCCACCGCCATACCCCGGAACACCTTACGAAACGTGTACGGGTTCGACGCACCACCACGCACCGTCGGATCGTGGGCGATGATCATCGACTCCACACCCTCGACAACACCGATACCGACCACCACGCTGCCACCCACCGGGAACTTCGTGCCCCACGCCGCGAACGGACACAACTCCAAAAACGCGGTATCAGGATCGATCAACAACTCCACACGCTCACGGGCCAACATCTTGCCCCGCCGACGATGCCGGGCGACGTACTTCTCACCACCACCCCCATTAGCCAGCGCCAACTGCTCAGCGATCACATCAAGCTGCGCAGTAAGCCCCTCACGATTCTCCACATACCCCAACGCGCGGGTATCGACCCGGTCAGGCAGGACGTCCACCAACATTCCCTCCAGACGACATCAACGTCGATCTCCTCACACGCTACGTTAGCGGCTACTAACATCCCATGACAACGGGGCCCCACACCCCAAACCGAGCCGACCCGCAGCG
>WOYS01000056.1 GCA_011620645.1 Mycobacterium sp. | reverse complement strand
GGGCGGCGGCGGTGACGCCGTCGTCTGCGGTGCCGGAGTAGGTGCGGACCCCGGCAGCACCGGCAGCGTGATCGGCGGGATCAGACCGGCAGGACCGTCCGGATCGATCACCGTCGTGGTGGGCGGCGTTAGGTTTGGCGACGTCGGCATGTCGGTCGGCGACGTGGTGGTCGTCGTGGTGGTGGTGGTGGTGGTCGTCGTGGTCGGGGTCGTCGCGCGCGGGGTCGTCGCGCGCGGGCGTACCACCTGGGTGCGCGGCACCCAGGTGTACTCCGGGTCGGGCACGAAACCGGGTGGCACCACTGCCGTCTCCGGCGCCGCAGGAGGCGGAGCAGGCGGTTCGTAGATCTGACTGAGCCAGGACAGCGCGATGAAGGCGACGATCAAGCCGGCGGTCGACGTACGGATGCGGCCACCCGGCAGATACCTCGGCCACCCGCGGTCGGTGCGGCGCCACTTCTTCAGCGATTCTGTGATTTTCATTGCTTGTGCTCGGTTCGACCGGCGCCGGTTTCCTGGTCGGCGGCGCCCGAGGACGGGTTGAGGTTGCCAAGCGTCGGCGCTTGATCGGCGGTGGCGATGCCCGCGGTGGTCAACGCTGCGATGATGCGGATCCTCAGCCGGCGGCCGACCTCGAACTGTTTGCCGGGCAGCGTGCGGGCGACCATACGCAGATTGACCGTGTCCAACTCGATGCTCTCCACGCCCATCAGCTGCGGACTGTCGAGCAACAGCGCGCTCAGACGGGCGTCCTCCATCGCCTTCTCCCCGACGTCGTGCAGCACGTCGTTGACGCGATTCAGGTCGGCACTGGCGGGTACCGGAATGTCGACCACCGCTCGGGCCCAGTCCTTCGACATGTTGAGCGACTGGACGATGTTGCCGTTGGGGACCGTGAACACCTCGCCCTCACCGGTCCGCAGCTTGGTGACCCGCAGGGTCACCTCCTCGACGGTGCCCTCGGAGGCCTCGGAGGCGCCGATCATGCTCAACTGCACCAGATCACCGAAGCCGTACTGGCGTTCGGTGATGATGAAGAAGCCGGCCAGCAGGTCCTGCACCAGCTTCTGCGCGCCGAAGCCCAGCGCCGCACCGAGCACCGCGGCGGGTGCGACGAGGGAACCCACCGGTACGTTGAGCGCGTCGGTGATCTCCACTCCGACCACCACGAAGAGCACGGCGATCGACACCCAGGAGATCACCGAGGCCACCGCCTGGCGATGCTTGGCACTCTCGGAGCGGACGAGCTGATCGCTCTCCTGGTACTCGGCATCGATGCGGCGGGTGACCCGGCGGGCTATCCAGTTGATCAGCCGTGCCGTCAACAGCGCGCCGATGACCAGGAGCGCGATGCGCACGCCGACGGTCAGCAGCCACAATCCGATTTCACCGTGCCAGAACCCGTGCCACAGGTCGGCGACCGGAAGGGCCAACAAAGTGTTAGTCGTCATCTTTCCTATTGCGCCAACGGATTCCCGCCTCCAGGAATCCGTCGATGTCTCCGTCGAGCACCGCTGCTGGGCTACCAACTTCGAACTCGGTGCGCAGGTCTTTGACCATTTGATAGGGGTGTAGCACGTAGGACCGCATCTGGTTACCCCAGGAGCTGCCGCCGTCCCCCTTGAGCGCATCCATCTCGGCCCGCTCCTCCAGGCGCTTGCGTTCCAGCAGCTTGGCCTGCAGCACGCGCATCGCCGAGACCTTGTTCTGCAGCTGGGACTTCTCGTTCTGGCAGGTGACGACGACGCCGGTCGGGACGTGGGTCAGGCGCACCGCCGAGTCGGTGGTGTTCACCGACTGACCGCCGGGCCCGCTGGAGCGGTAAACGTCGACACGCAGATCGCCCTCGGGGATCTCTATGTGGTCGGCGGTTTCCACCACCGGCAGCACCTCGACCTCGGCGAACGACGTCTGCCGCCGGCCCTGGTTGTCGAACGGGCTGATGCGCACCAGTCGGTGGGTGCCCTGCTCGACCGACAGCGTGCCGTAGGCGTAGGGGGCGTGCACGGCGAAGGTGGCGCTCTTGATGCCGGCCTCTTCGGCGTAGGAGGTGTCGAACACCTCGACGCCGTAGTTGTGCTGTTCGGCCCAGCGAATGTACATCCGCATCAGCATCTCGGCCCAGTCCGCGGCGTCCACCCCGCCCGCGCCGGAGCGGATGGTGACGACGGCCTCGCGCTGGTCGTACTCGCCAGACAGCAGGGTCCGGACCTCGATGGCCTCCAGGTCCTCGCGCAGCTTGGCCAGTTCGGCGTCGGCCTCGGCGAGCGCTTCGGAGCTTTCCGCACCTTCTTCTTCGGCGGCCATCTCGTAGAGCACCGGCAGGTCGTCGACCCGCTGGCGGAGCCCTTCGACGCGGCGCAATTCGTTCTGTGCGTGCGACAGCTCGCTGGTCACCTTCTGCGCGTACGTCTGGTCATTCCACAGATTGGGGTCGGCGGCCTCGGCTTCGAGCGTTTCGATACGGCCGCGCAGACCGTCGACATCGAGCACCCGCTCCACGGTTGTCAACGTGGTGTCGAGGGCGGCGATGTCAGCAAGACGATCAGGATCCACGACTCTTGAGGTTACCGGCCACTTCTCCGGACCCTGCCCCCGATCGGCGGTGCGCGGCTAGCATCGGTCTGGTAACCGGTCCGGCGACGACGCGACAGCCCCTTGCGCGCCGCCGGTCAGCCTCACGATAAGGCTTTCCATGCGCCCCTACTACGTGGCGATCGTCGGCTCAGGCCCATCTGGGTTCTTTGCCGCCGCATCGCTGTTGAAGTCCGAACACGATGTCCACGTCGACATGCTGGAGATGCTGCCCACACCGTGGGGATTGGTGCGCTCCGGTGTGGCGCCCGACCATCCGAAGATCAAGTCGATCAGCGCGCAGTTCGACAAGATCGCTGCGGACCCGCAGTTCCGGTTCTTCGGCAATATCACCGTCGGCGAGCATGTGCAGGCGTCCGAGCTGGCCGAGCGGTATGACGCGGTGATCTACGCGATCGGCGCCCAGGCCGACCGGGTGCTCGGGATTCCGGGTGAGGAGCTGCCCGGCAGCGTCGCGGCCGTCGACTTCGTCGGTTGGTACAACGCGCACCCGCATTTTCAGCACATGACCCTGGACCTGTCGGCCGACCGCGCGGTGGTGATCGGCAACGGCAATGTCGCGTTGGACGTGGCGCGCATCCTGATCAGCGATCCGGAGATGCTGGCCCAGACCGACATCGCCGACCACGCGCTGGATTCGCTGGCACCGCGCGGGGTGCGCGAGGTGATCGTGGTGGGCCGGCGCGGTCCACTACAGGCCCCGTTCACCACACTGGAACTGCGCGAGCTCGGTCACCTCGAAGCGATGGCCGAGGTCGATGTGGTGGTCGAGCGCGCCGATCTCGAGCACATCACCGACGAGGAGCTCGAAGCCTCGGACAAGACGGTCCGGCAGAACGTCAAGGTGCTTCGCGGGTACGCCGAGAACGAGCCCTCCGGTGCGACCCGGCGGATCGTGTTCCGGTTCAGCACGTCTCCGATCGAGATCCGCGGCGACGGGCGGGTCGAGTCAATCGTGTTGGGTCGCAACGAACTCGTCAACGAAGGCGGCCGCGTCGTCGCCAAGGACACCGGTGAGCGCGAGGAGCTGCCCGTGCAGCTGGTCGTGCGCGCCGTCGGCTACCGCGGCGTCGCGACCCCGGGGCTGCCGTTCGATGAGCGCTCCGGCACCATCCCGCATACCGACGGCCGCATCGAGGGCAGCCGCAACGAGTACGTCGTCGGCTGGATCAAGCGCGGACCCTCGGGCGTCATCGGCAGCAACAAGAAGGATTCCGCGGACACGGTGACAACGTTGTTGGCCGATCTGAAGGAGCCCGGTTTCGACGACGGGTACGCCAAGGAGCTCGTCGAGTGGCTGGTGTCGCGGCAACCGCTACTGGTGACCGACGATCACTGGCAGCGCATCGATTCGCATGAGCGCGCCACCGGCGACGCCCAGCACCGGCCGCGGGTGAAGCTCACCAGCGTCGCGGAGATGCTGGGGATCGCGCACGGCTGAGGCTCTGCGCGCCGCTCCCCGCTGCGCCGTTTTCTACGCTCCCGCCCCGACCCGCCCCGCCCCGCCGCGAGATTGCCGTTATCGACGTCCGCACTCGCACTTTCACGCGATAACCGCAACCTCGCGGTCGCTTGTCGGTGCCCAAGAGCAATATCCCGGCCATGAGGAAGCTGATCGTCGGGAGCCAGGCCCGCGCGCTCGGAACAGTGACCGAGTACGACCTCCGCCGTTGGTACGACCGGGTCCACCGCAACATCGACATGCCGCGCGGTCACCAACTCACCTTGGATGAGCGCATCGATGGGGCCTACCTTCGCTCGGGTCGCGTGGGAGTCATCGCCGGCATCGCCGCCTCGGCACTTCTCGGCGCGAGATGGGTGGACGACGACATCCCCATCGAGATGATCTGGGACGTCAGCCGCGCTCCGGCCGGGATCGTCGTTCGGCGGGATCGCCTGGCCGCCGATGAGATCACCGTCGAGGACTGCGTTTCGGTGACGACGCCCGCCCGGACAGCATTCGACCTCGGTCGGCGTATCGATCGTCATGAAGCACTCGCACGCCTGGATGCCCTGCAGCGGGCGACGTTCTTCCGGCCCGCGGAAGTGCTGACGCTCGCGGAGCGGTATCGCGGCGCCCGCGGCCTCAAGCAGTTGCGCGCCTTGCTCCGACTGGTCGACGGCGGCGCCGCATCGCCCCAGGAGACTCGCCTGCGCTTGCTCTTGCTCGACGCCGGATTTCCGGCTCTGAGCACGCAGATCCAGGTGATCTCCGGAATACGCCCACTCCGCAAGCTGGACATGGGCTGGGAGAACTACAAGGTCGCCGCGGAGTACGACGGCGGGCAGCACCAGACCGACCGCTATCAGTACGTGAAGGATCTCCGCGTGCTCCCGCAGGTGGAACGGATGGGTTGGACGGTGTTGCGGGTGATCAAGGAGGACAGTGACGCGGAGATCTTGGTCCGCGCGTATCGCGCCCTCGTCGCGCGCGGCTGGGACGGCAAGCTGCGCAAGCCGCATCCATCCGTCGCCGGGCTCGTCGCGAGATTGCCGTTATCGACATCCGCACTCGCACTTTCACGCGATAACCGCAAACTCGCGGGCTAGTCACTCGCCG
>WOYS01000106.1 GCA_011620645.1 Mycobacterium sp. | reverse complement strand
AGCCAATCGCCTTCTTTGTCGGGGTGAAGAAGTTCAGGCGCAGTGACACCAGCCCCCAGAGCCGGTTGAGCAGCTCGAGCTCTTGGCCGGTGTCATAGCGCCAGTAGAACGCGTGTTTGCGCACCCACACGTGCTCCAGCAGTGCCCGGGCGTCGTCGTTGAACCGCCGCGCACGCAGCGTACGACCATCGACCTGCGCTGCCGGGTCCGCCAGCCTCGGGCCGGTCAGCATCCGCCGAGCTGTCGAACGGCCCATCCCCGTGGTGGCCACCACCCGATCCAGGATCTTGCTCTTATCCGCCTTCGACGCCCTGCCGTACTGCGTTCGCAGCTTGTTCGTCACCTGCCGTCTCGCGGCCATATCGACCTTGCCCTCCACACTGGGCAAGCCTTCCGAGCCACGCGCTCAAACTAGGTGCGGCACCACCACCCGCTACGCGCTCAAAATTGGTGAGGCACGCCGCCCAAGAACCGCGTTTTGACCTGGGCGGATGGCGACCGGTAAGCTCCTCCGTTGGCGTGTGCTGCCCTCCGGGGCATACGGGTCCCGGGTCAACGTCGGTCGCCGGGAAACCTCAAATCGCACCCGCCTGACCGGCAACCTAGCGGGGATAACCCGAAACGAGAGAGGTAAGCGCTGTGCCAACATACGCGCCCAAGGCGGGTGACACCACGCATTCGTGGTACGTCATCGACGCCCAGGACGTGGTGCTCGGCCGGCTCGCCGTCGAAGCAGCAAAGCTGCTGCGCGGCAAGCACAAGCCGACATTCACGCCCAATGTTGACGGTGGCGACTTCGTCATCGTCATCAACGCCGAGAAGATCGCCGTCAGCGGCGACAAGCTCACCAACAAGTTCGCTTACAGCCACTCGGGTTACCCCGGCGGTCTGCGCAAGCGCACCATCGGCGAGCTGCTGGAGAAGCACCCCACCCGTGTCGTGGAGAACGCGATTGTCGGGATGCTGCCGCACAACAAGCTGAGCCGCCAGGTTCAGAAGAAGCTGAAGGTGTACGCGGGCCCCGAGCATCCGCACGCCGCGCAGCAGCCGATTCCGTTCGAGATCAAGCAGGTGGCGCAATGACCGAACTGAACGAACTGAACGAGACCGAGCTTGTCGAGGTGGAAGTGGCCGAAGACGCCGCCGAGGCGCCTGAGGCGACCGAAACCGCCGACGAGACCGTCGTCGAGGAAGGTGCCGTCGCGGAAGCCGCTCCGCGTGAGCCGATCTACATCGACCGCCCGATCCAGACCGTCGGCCGCCGTAAGGAAGCCGTTGTCCGGGTGCGCCTGGTGCCCGGCACCGGCAAGTTCCTGCTCGACGGACGCTCCTTGGAGGCGTACTTCCCGAACAAGGTGCACCAGCAGCTGATCAAGGCTCCGCTGGTGACCGTCGATCGGGTCGACAGCTTCGACATCTTCGCCCATCTCGATGGTGGCGGCCCGTCCGGGCAGGCCGGCGCGCTGCGCCTGGCCATTGCGCGTGCACTGATCATCGTGCAGCCCGAGGACCGTCCGGCCCTGAAGAAGGCCGGCTTCCTCACGCGTGACCCGCGTGCCATCGAGCGCAAGAAGTACGGCCTGAAGAAGGCCCGTAAGGCGCCGCAGTACAGCAAGCGCTGATCTGTTCTGCTTTGCGCCGCCGGGTGTGGATTCAATCCACACCCGGCGGTTCCTTTGTCCGGTGACGAGCAAGTGTCCGGTGACGAGCAAGTCGAGGGCCTGCGGGCACCCCACCGCCCGTGCCCACCAGGGTGCGGGCGGTGGTCCGTTCGGGGCAACGGTTGGATATCGAGATGGCGCCGACACGGCGACGGGGGTTGTCAGTTCGCTCTTTGGGCGTTGTTTGTGAGAAATTTGTGGACATGGCTCGACTGTTCGGCACCGACGGAGTGCGCGGAGTTGCCAATTGCGATCTGACCGCCGAGTTGGCGCTGGCTCTGGGTTCGGCCGCCGCCCGGCGGCTGGGCTCGTCTGGCACGGCGCGGCGCAGGGTGGCCGTGGTGGGCCGCGACCCGCGCGCCAGTGGCGAGATGCTGGAGGCGGCGGTGATCGCCGGTCTGACCAGCGAGGGCATCGACGCGTTGCGCGTCGGCGTGCTCCCCACACCCGCGGTGGCGTACCTGACCAGCGCGTACGACGCGGATTTCGGCATCATGATCTCCGCCTCGCACAACCCGATGCCCGATAACGGCATCAAGATCTTCGGCCCGGGCGGCCACAAGCTCGACGATGCGACCGAGGACCGCATCGAGGAGCTGCTGAGTTCCGGCCCCGGTGCGCGTCCGGTCGGCGCCGGTATCGGCCGGGTGGTCGACGCCGAGGACGCCCGGGACCGCTACCTGCGCCATGTCGCGAAGGCCGTCACCACCAGGCTGGACGGCATCAAGGTGGTGGTGGACTGCGCACATGGCGCCGCGTCTGCCGCCGCACCGCTTGCCTACCGCGCGGCGGGCGCCGACGTCATCACGCTGCACGCCGAGCCCAATGGACTCAACATCAACGACGGCTGCGGATCGACACACATGGCGGTGCTGCAGCAGGCCGTCGTGGCACACGGCGCCGACATCGGGCTGGCGCACGACGGCGACGCCGACCGGTGCCTTGCCGTCGACGCCCGCGGCGAACTCATCGACGGTGACGCCATCATGGTGATGATGGCGCTGGCCATGCAGGAATCCGGGGAACTGGCCTCCAACACCCTGGTCGCCACCGTGATGAGCAACCTGGGCCTGCATCTGGCTATGCGAGCCGCCGGTATCGAGGTGCGCACCACCGCGGTCGGCGACCGGTACGTCCTGGAGGAACTGCGGGCCGGGGAGTTCTCCCTGGGCGGCGAACAGTCCGGTCACATCGTGCTGCCGACCTTCGGCACCACCGGCGACGGGATCGTCACCGGACTACGGCTGATGTCGCGAATGGCCCAGACCCGAGCGACCCTCGCTCAATTGTGCGAGCCGATGCATACGCTGCCGCAGGTGCTGATCAACGTCGCAGTCGCCGACAAGACGACCGTCGCCGAAGCCGCATCGGTGCGCACCGCCGTCGCCGCCGCCGAGGCTGAACTCGGCGATACCGGCCGTATCCTGTTGCGACCGTCGGGAACCGAGCAGCTGGTCCGGGTGATGGTGGAGGCCGCAGACGAAGACACCGCCCGCCAGCTTGCGGTGCGCGTCGCAGCATCGGTCAGCGAACAGAACTGACACGAGCAATCTCTTCGGTCCGGTAGGGAACCGATCCGGGTGCTGCTGCGTCCAATTCGGGTATGGGACTCATCGACTCCGCCCGGGTGGATGTCGCCGCGGTACTCGACGCCGCGCACCGCCATGACATTGCGGCCGGGCTACTGGACAGTGCACTGCAACGCTGCCTGGGCGCACTGACGTTCAGCGGTGCGCGAGCAGGCCGGGAATACGCCGACGGCGGTGACGAGGTGCGGCGGGCGGTCGAGAACGCCGTGAACGCTGTGCGCGCCTGGTCGCGCAATGGCCACGAAATAGCTTCGGAGCTGAGGACTTCCGCTGCCGACTACGTTCGGGTCGACGACGACGCCGCGCGACGGATCGGGTGAGCCGATGAACGATACCGCCGGCGGGATGCTCGAAGCGGGTCTGCCGTCTGTCGAGGTGATGACCGAATACGTGCGGGCCTGCCGCCAGCTCGGACACCCCACGCCCGAGCCGACACAGTTGCTCGCCGCCTACACCGCGGAGCAGGGCATGGATCTGCAGGCGCTGGACGACGACGGGCGAGCGTTGTCGGCGGCCGTGGCTGTGGCTGAGGAGGCACTGGCGCTGCAGGAGCATGCTCGACGCACGCTGGACGCGGCCTGGCGGGGCGCAGGAGCCGAGGCCGCAGCCGATCACCTGCTCAGCCACGCCGATGCCGCGCATGCCACCGTCGACGGTCTGCGCAGTGCGGCCAGCGCGCTCGGTGAATTGCGGAACCGACTGTGGCAGTTGATCGATGCGAAGGTCGGCACGACTCTCGATGTGGAGTCGCGGGGGTTGAGAACGGAATGGCTGAGCGCGGCCCGCACGGTGACGACCGGTGCCGGGGACCGGGCCGGCGCCAGTGAACTGGTGGATATGCAGGTGGCGCCGTTTGTGGCCGACGACATCGGCGGAGACTGGGTGACGTCGATGCGCAACACCGAGTCCGCGATCCGGCAGGCGTACAGCGCCGCGGCGTCCGCGATGACCGGAGGCGCGTCGGTGGTGTTCGACAGCCCGGGTGCGCTGGGACCCATCCGTGCGCCGAGTTCGGTTCCTGTTGCCGCGGAACAGGTTTACCTCCCGTGCCCAGCAACGGCGGATACCATTCCTGCCGGATACGCGCCGCCGATATCGGGGCCGGATCCGGCGCCGGCCCCGGCGTCTCCGGGCGCAACCGCTGCAGGCGTGCCCGCTGCGAGCGCACCGGCTGTGACCACACCGTCGGCGGCTGCGCCGCCGGTGCCGGCTCCACTGCCGCCGCCGGTGCCGGCTCCACTGCCGGAGCCGGTGGCCGCTCCGCCGACGTCATCGCTGGGCGGGTTCGGCGGTGGGATGTCGCCGCTGGGCTCGGGGTTGTCGGGGTTGTCCGGCGCGGGCCAGTCCATTGCCGACATCCTGGGCGGTCTGCTGGGTGCCGGGGGAGACCCGTTGGGGGAGGGACTCAGCGGCGCCGACGATCTGGACCCGCTACCGGAGGACGAGCCGGCGGACACGGAACTCGAGGATGTCGATGAGGATGAGGATGAGGATGAGGATGAGGATGAGGACGAGGATGAGGCGTCAGCGGATGACAAACCAGAGGACGCAGAGGTTGTCGTCGATGACCCGGCCGAAGAAGCGGCCGCTCCGTCGGCTGCCGAACCCGGCGTACCTGCTGAACCCGGCTTGACTGAGCCGGTCCCGACACCGGTTCCCGAACCCCTGGCCGACCCCGCTGTGGCCGACCCCGCTGTGGCCGATCCGGCTGTGGAGAAGCCAGCCGAACCGGCGCCCGCCGACACCCCGTGTGAGATCGCCGCCGACGAACTGCCGCAGGCGGGTCCGTGAGTCGCCGTGCTACGGGCTGGTGTGGCTGGTCGCCAGGTTCCAGCCGTCTGCCGGATTCCCGCCGATCACGGCGTAACGGATGTTGGCGGCTAGCGCGAACCGGTGCGTGCGGTTCCCGAGCCGCTGCGGCGCGGCCGACCGCGTCCGCCATTGCCGCCGGCAGTGTTTCCGCTGGGTCGCGGCGGATTACGGCGACGACCGGCATGTTGCTGCTGGCGGGGCGGGGACTGCTCCGGGGCGTCCTGCACGAGTCCGCCGCTGAACGAGCGCTCGCCGGGGGCGATCTCCTGCAGCACCGGGTGCGATGCGCCGCTGAACTTGGTGATCGTCGGCTTGACGCCGGCCTTGCGGGTCAGCACGCGCACATCGGCAACCTGATCATCGACCATGAGGGTCACCACGGTGCCGTCGTTGCCGGCGCGGGCGGTGCGCCCGGACCGGTGCAGGTAGGCCTTGTGCTCGACCGGCGGATCGGCGTGCACCACCAGGTTGACATCGTCGACGTGGATACCGCGCGCGGCGATATCGGTGGCGACCAGCACCGAGGCGGAACCGTCCGAGAACGCGCCCAGATTGCGGGTGCGGGCATTCTGAGAGAGGTTGCCGTGCAGTTCGACTGCCGACACGCCGCGTGAATTCAGCTTGCGGGCAAGGCCTTTGGCGCCGTGCTTGGTGCGGGCGAACACGATGGTGCGTCCCGGCGATGCAGCCAGGTCGGCCAGCACGTCGAAACGTGCTGCGCCTTCGACGTGCAGGACGTGGTGCACCAGGGTGGAGACCGGTGAGTTCTCGGAGTCGACGCTGTGCACGATCGGGTCGCGCAGGTAGCGCTGGACCAGGACGTCGACGCCACCGTCGAGCGTGGCCGAGAACAGCAGTCGCTGGCAGTCGCGCGGGGTGCGGTCCAGAAGACGCTTCACCGGCGGCAGGAAGCCGAGGTCGGCCATGTGGTCGGCCTCGTCGAGCACGGTGATCTGCACTGCGGACAGGTCGGCGTGACCGGACTTGACGTGGTCCTCCAGTCTGCCGGGACAGGCGATGACGATATCGACACCGTCGCGCAGCTTCTGGATCTGCGGCCCGGCGCTGACGCCACCGAAGACGGTCACCGAACGCAGGTTCGTGGCCTTGGCCAACGGTGCGAGCGAGGCGTCGATCTGGGTGGCCAGTTCGCGAGTCGGCGCGAGGATCAGCGCACGCGGCCGCCCGGAACGCCGGGGTGTGGCAGAGGCTGCCAGGCGAGTGACGACCGGAAGCAGGAAGGCGTAGGTCTTACCGGATCCGGTGCGACCCCGGCCGAGCACATCGCGGCCGGCCAGTGAATCGGGAAGTGTCGCGGACTGAATGGGGAAGGGGGACTCGATGCCGGCGGCAGTGAGTGCAGTGACAACGGCTTCGGGCAGGCCGAAGTCGGCAAACGTAGACAAGAATGCTCCATGGATAGGAATGGTCGTCCTGCCCGGCGCGGATGGTTCCCGCGGCGCTCGGTGTGACGATCGAGCAGAGCTCAAGAAACGGCCCTGGCGAAGCGGCAAAAGGCAGAACAGACGATGCCGCTGTCACCCAGGATACCCAAGGAAGCCGAATGCCGGTAACTATGAGGCGAGCGTCACCAATTCCTCGGTGAATCGCACGGCCTCGGCGTCGTCGGTGGCCAGCGGATTTACCAGCATGGTGGTGACGCCGGCCTCGGCATAGGCGGCGAGGCGTTCCTTCACGAATCCGCGCGGGCCGACCAGGGACACCTGGCGCACCAGCTCGTCGGGAACCGCGGCGATCGCCTCGTCCTTCTTGCCCGCCAGGTACAGATCCTGGATGTGATCGGCGACGTCACCGAAACCGTAGCGGGTGACCAGATTGTGATAGAAGTTCTTGCCCTTGGCCCCCATGCCGCCGATATATAGCGCCAGTTGGGGTTTCGCCCATGCCAGCCGGTCCTCCACGTCCTCGCCGATGGCGAGGCTGGCGCTGACCATGATGTCCAGCGGCCCCAGAGCCGGGTCCCGCTTCGCCTTGCCGGCCCGCAGCGCTTCGCCCCAGACGTCGTCGGCCTTCTCCGGGTAGAAGAATATCGGTTGCCAGCCCTCGGCGATCTCTGCGGTCAGCTCAACGTTTTTCGGGCCGAGTGCGGCGATGGTGATCGGGATGTTCTCCCGCACAGGGTGATTGATGAGGCGGAGCGGTTTGCCGAGTCCGGTGCCACGATCCGCGGGCAGCGGGATCTGGTAGTGCTTGCCGTCGTGGATGACCTTCTCGCGGCGCCACACCTGCCGGCAGATCTCGACGACCTCGCGGGTGCGGCCCATCGGGGCGTCGAACGGGACACCGTGGAAGCCCTCCATGACCTGCGGGCCCGAGGCGCCGATGCCGAGACGGAACCGGCCGTCGGAGACGTAGTCGAGGCCTGCCGCGGTCATGGCGAGCAGGGTGGGCGTGCGCACGTAGATCGGCACGATGCCGGAGCCCAGTTCGATGGTCGAGGTCTTCGCGGCCAGATAGCCGAGCTGGCTGATGGCGTCGTAGGTGTAGGCCTCGGCCACCAGGGCGATGTCGACACCGACCTTCTCCAGTTCGATGACCTGGTCGACGGCCTGCTTGAAGCCGCCCGCGTAGCTGAGGAAGATGCCTGTGCGCATGGGTTGTTTATATCACCAACCGGTTGGTTGGGGAGTAATGTCCGCTCAGCGCTTCAGCAGAGCGACGACCTTGTCCGCCAGCGTCGGTTGCACGGCGTGGGGATCGGGACCGGCGGTCTTGGGCAGCACAACTTCCGGATCGGCGAAATCCCGGTACGCCTTGTCGCCGGTCAGCACGTGCAGCAGGTAGCCCGTCAGCAGTGCCCGGGTGGCCTTCTGGGTGCTGCGGTCGGCTCCCGGCATCCCGACCGCCTTGGCCAGCCGGCGTCCCTCGATCAAGCCACCGGCCTCGGCCCTGCTCACGGTCCGCAGGATCGCGGCGGGCCAGGCGTGTGCCAATGCGTCGGCATTGGATTTGATGGCCGTGGTGTCGGCCGGTGCCCGCAGGATCAGTCCGGGGCACTTCAGCGTTGCCGCGGGTTGTTCGGCGGGCGGGCTGGTGACCGCGGGAAACAGCGCCGCGACCGCCTTCACCCGCGATCCCAGGCCGGCGGCGGTGAATACCGCGGCCGATCCGCCGAAGCCGTGACCGACCACCCCGAGCCTGCCCGGGTGCACGCTGATCTTGCCGGGCCCCAGCCGTACCCCGGCGATGATGTCCAGGGTGGTGCCGAGGTCGACGGCGAGGTTCAGCGCGGACGGGGCGAATGACTTCTCGGTGTCCGGCGCTCCCGCGACGATGCCCCAGGATGCGAGATGCTCCAAGGTTCCCGTATAGCGGTTCGCCGCGGCCAGCCAGTCATGACCGAACGCCACGCCGGGCAGGCTCAGGCCCGACTCCGGGGTGTAGACGATGCCGGGCTGGCCGGCGAAAGCAAGGTCTCCGCGCAGGACACGGTGCGGTCCGCGCCGGGTCAGCGCAGCGAAGAGTTTCTTCGTCTTGGCCACGCATAGACCCTAGTCGACCGGCACCGCGCGGTGCCGGGACACATGCTCACCGGTGAGCACCGTCTCCCGCTGCACTACCCTGGGTGCCTATGTGTGGAATCGTCGGCTATGTCGGGCAGCGCCCTGCCTGCGAGATCGTCGTCGATGCGCTACGGCGGATGGAATACCGCGGCTACGACTCGTCGGGGGTAGCCCTGCTCGACGGCGCTGGTGGACTCACCGTGCAACGGCGGGCGGGCCGGTTGGCGAATCTGGAAGAAGCTCTCAAGAACGTCGGCGCGGACAGCCTCGGTGGGACCGCCGGGATGGGGCATACCCGCTGGGCCACCCATGGCAGGCCCACCGACCGCAATGCTCACCCGCACCGCGATAGCAGCGGCAAGTTCGCCGTCGTGCACAACGGCATCATCGAGAACTTCGCGGCACTGCGCACCGAGTTGGAGACCGCGGGTGTCGAGTTCGCCAGCGACACCGATTCCGAGGTGGCCGTGCACCTGGTCGCGCGGGCCTACCGAAACGGGGACACCGCAGGCGATTTCGTCGGCTCCGTGTTGTCGGTGCTGCGCCGGCTCGAGGGCCATTTCACGCTGGTGTTCGCCTTCGCCGACGAGCCCGGCACCATCGTCGCCGCACGCCGCTCCACTCCGTTGGTGGTCGGCGTCGGGGACGGCGAGATGTTCGTCGGTTCCGATGTCGCGGCGTTCATCGAATATACCCGTGAGGCAGTCGAACTCGGTCAGGACCAGGCCGTGGTCATCACGGCCGACGGGTACAAGGTGACCGACTTCGCCGGCGCGGACGCCCCGGCGCGGGAATTTCACATCGACTGGGATCTGTCGGCCGCCGAGAAGGGCGGCTACGAGTACTTCATGCTCAAGGAGATCGCCGAGCAGCCCGCCGCGGTCTCGGACACCCTGCTCGGGCATTTCGTCGACGGCCGCATCGTGCTCGATGAGCAGCGGCTCTCCGATCAGGAACTGCGTGAGGTCGACAAGGTCTTCATCGTCGCCTGCGGCACCGCCTACCACTCCGGCATGCTGGCCAAATACGCCATCGAACACTGGACACGGCTGCCCGTCGAAGTGGAGCTCGCCAGCGAATTCCGTTACCGCGACCCGGTTCTGGACCGCAGCACGCTGGTGATCGCGATCTCGCAGTCCGGTGAGACCGCCGACACCCTCGAAGCGGTGCGCCACGCCAAGGAACAAAAGGCCAAGGTGCTGGCCATCTGCAACACCAACGGCAGCCAGATCCCGCGCGAGGCCGACGCGGTGCTCTACACCCGGGCGGGCCCGGAGATCGGTGTGGCATCGACCAAGACGTTCCTGGCTCAGCTGACGGCGAACTACCTGGTCGGGCTGGCGCTGGCGCAGGCCCGCGGCACCAAGTACGCCGACGAGGTGGCGCGCGAGTATCACGACCTGGAGGCCATGGCCGACCAGGTCGCGCGGGTGTTGACCTGCATGGAGCCGGTGACGGCGCTGGCGCAGCGGTTTGCTCAGGCATCTGCGGTGCTGTTCTTGGGCCGCCATGTCGGCTATCCGGTGGCACTGGAGGGCGCGCTCAAGCTCAAGGAGCTGGCGTACATGCACGCCGAGGGCTTCGCCGCCGGCGAGCTCAAGCACGGCCCGATCGCGCTGATCGAGGATGGCCTGCCGGTCATCGTGGTGATGCCGTCACCCAAGAGCGCTGCCACGCTGCACGCCAAGCTGCTGAGCAACATCCGTGAGATCCAGGCCCGTGGGGCGATCACCATCGTCATCGCCGAGGAGGGCGATGACACGGTGGCCCCGTACGCGGATCACCTGATCGAGATACCCGCAGTGTCAACGCTTTTCCAGCCGCTGCTGTCGACGATCCCGATGCAGGTGTTCGCCGCCGGGGTGGCGCAGGCCCGCGGCTACGACGTGGACAAGCCACGCAACCTGGCGAAGTCGGTCACCGTCGAGTAGCGAACGCTCAGTCGGGCTGACGCACCCATTCGGTCGGGCAGACGCCGTACTGGCGGCGGAACGCCCGGTTGAAGGTGCTGGCCTCGGTCAATGGCCACGCGCGCCCCGGGAATGCGCGTAACCTGTTGGCGCGCGCGCACGTCGAGTGAGAACGGGAGCTGATGCGGCACTACTATTCCGCGGACGTCATCCGCGCCGCCGAAGCCCCGCTGCTGGCGTCACAGCCCGAAGGCGCGCTGATGCGCCGGGCCGCCTACGGGCTGGCCAGGGTGATCGCCGATGAACTTCGGCAACGTACGGGTGGCGTCAATGGCCGCCAGGTCTGCGCCGTGGTGGGCTCTGGCGACAACGGTGGTGACGCGTTGTGGGCGGCGACCTTCCTGCGCGGGCGCGGAGTGCAGGCCACCGCGGTGCTGCTCGAACCCGAACGCGCCCACGTCGCGGCGCTGACTGCGTTCGTTCGCGCCGGTGGCCGGGTGCAGCAGAACATCCCGGCGACAACGGATCTGGTGATCGACGGTGTCATCGGCATCTCGGGCCGGGGTGCGCTTCGGCCCGACGCCGCGGCCGTGTTCGAGGCTTCCGCTGCGCCCGTCATCGCCGTCGACATTCCCAGTGGGATCGACACACACACCGGCGCAGCCGACGGGCCTCATGTGGATGCCGCCGTCACCGTCACCTTCGGTGGACTGAAACCTGTACACGCGCTGGCCGATTGCGGCCGGGTCGAGCTCATCGAGATCGGGCTTGACCTGCCGCCCGCCGAGGTGGTGAGTCTTGAGGCCGACGATGTCGCGTCGCGCTGGCCCATCCCCGGCCGCCACGACGACAAGTACACCCAGGGCGTCACCGGGCTGCTGGCCGGATCGGCGACCTATCCCGGTGCCGCGATCCTCAGCACCGGAGCAGCGGTCGCCGCCACCTCGGGCATGGTCCGCTACGCAGGCAGCGCGTCACACGAGGTGGTGACCCACTGGCCGGAGATCGTCGCCGCGCCCGATATCGAGTCGGTGGGCCGGGTGCAGGCCTGGGTCGTCGGACCCGGGCTCGGTACCGACGAAAGTGCTGCCACGGCGCTGCGCTTCGCGCTGTCCTCGGATCTCCCGGTCGTCGTGGACGCCGATGGTCTCACCCTGCTGGCTGCTGCTCCGGCACTGGTGGCCGACCGGACGGCGCCCACGGTGCTCACCCCGCACGCGGGGGAGTACCGGCGGCTGGCGGGGGCAGACGTCGGGTCCGACCGGGTCGGCGCGGCCCGAACCCTGGCCGAAACCCTCGGGGTCACTGTGCTGCTCAAGGGCAATGTCACCGTCATCGCGTCACCTGGGGCGAGCGAAGCGACGGGAAATCTGCCGAGGGTCACCTACCTGAGCCCCGCCGGACAATCCTGGGCAGCGACCGCCGGATCCGGGGACATCTTGTCCGGGGTCATCGGAGCTGTGCTGGCCGCGGGCATCCCGGCCGCCGAGGCCGCCGCCATGGCCGCCTTCGTGCACGCGCGCGCGGCCGGACTCGCCGCCGCCGACCCCGGCCCGCACACCGCACCCACCTCAGCGGGGGGCATCCTCGCCCACCTGCGCGCCGCCATCGCATCGCTGTATCGAAAGGGGCTCGACACATGACCTCCAGGCACCGCCGGCGTCCGCCGCACATCGCCCCCGCCTACACCGGCCGGCTGTCGACCGACCCGGTGCCGGCGCTGCGGCTGCCGGGCGAATCGATGGATCCGCAGGCGGCCTACCGCTACATCCACGACGAGCTGATGCTCGACGGCAGCTCACGGCTGAACCTGGCGACGTTCGTGACGACCTGGATGGACCCCGAGGCCGAGAAGCTGATGGCCGAGACGTTCGACAAGAACATGATCGACAAGGACGAATACCCCGCCACCGCGGCCATCGAAGCGCGCTGCGTGGCCATGGTGGCCGACCTTTTCCACGCCGAGAATCTGCTCGACGATGACGCCGCCACCGCGATCGGGGTGTCCACCATCGGGTCCAGCGAGGCCGTGATGCTGGCCGGGCTGGCCCTGAAATGGCGGTGGCGTGACAAGGCCAGGGCGGACTGGAAGAAACGCACGCCGAACCTCGTGATGGGCTCCAACGTGCAGGTGGTGTGGGAGAAGTTCTGCCGCTACTTCGACGTCGAGCCGCGCTATCTGCCGATGGCCGAGGGCCGTTACGTGATCACCCCGGAGCAGGTGCTCGACGCCGTGGACGAGAACACCATCGGGGTGGTCGGCATCCTGGGCACCACCTTCACCGGGGAACTGGAGCCGATCGCCGAGATCTGCGCCGCCCTGGACACACTCGCGGCCGATGGCGGCGTGGATGTCCCGGTGCACGTGGACGCGGCCAGCGGCGGTTTCGTCGTCCCATTCCTGCATCCCGACCTGCAGTGGGATTTCCGGCTGCCCCGGGTGGTGTCGATCAACGTCAGTGGCCACAAGTACGGACTGACCTACCCGGGCATCGGCTTCGTCGTATGGCGCAGCGCCGAGCATCTGCCCGAGGACCTGGTGTTCCGGGTCAACTACCTGGGCGGGGACATGCCGACCTTCACGCTGAACTTCTCCCGGCCCGGGAACCAGGTGATCGGGCAGTACTACAACTTCCTGCGGCTGGGCCGGGCGGGATATTCGCAGGTCATGCACTGCCTGTCCGATACTGCGCGATGGTTTGGCAATCAGCTGCGTGACAGCGAGCAGTTCGAGCTGATCTCCGACGGCTCGGCCATCCCGGTGGTCAGCTTCCGGCTCAAGGGTGATCCGGGCTATACAGAATTCGACGTCTCCCAGGCTCTACGCACGTCGGGCTGGCAGGTACCCGCGTACACCATGCCTGAGGGCGCCGAGGACGTCACGGTGCTGCGGGTCGTGGTCCGGGAGGGTTTCTCGGCCGATCTGGCCCGGGCGTTGCACGATGACACCATCACCGCGCTGGAGCACCTTGACCAGCTCAAACCCGGTGGACATTTCGACACGGTGCAGCCGTTCGCGCACTGATCCGGAGTCGTCGGGACCGGTGCGCACCGGCGGCATGACAAAATCGGGTCAATGCATCCCACCGACCTGACCACCTCGACCGGCGCCACGGGCGCTCAGGTCGTGGTCGATCTCGACGCCATCGCGCACAACGTGCGGGTTCTGCGGGAACATGCAGGCCAGGCCGTGGTCATGGCCGTGGTCAAGGCCGACGGTTACGGTCACGGCGCCACCCCGGTCGCGCGGACGGCGCTGGCCGCCGGCGCCACCGAACTGGGCGTGGCCACCGTCGACGAGGCACTTGTGTTGCGCAGCGATGGCATCACCGCACCGGTGCTGGCGTGGCTGCACGCGCCGGGCACCGATTTCGCGCCGGCGCTGGCCGCCGATGTGCAGATCGCGGTGTCCTCGCTGGAGCAGCTCAACGACCTCGTCGACGCGGCGCGGCGCACCGGTGTCACCGCGGTGACCACACTCAAGGTCGACACCGGGATGAGTCGTAACGGGGTGGCGGCCGTCGATCTGCCGAAGGTGCTGACGGCGCTGCTGCACGCGGTGACCGAGGGCACGGTGCGGACGCGCGGCATCATGAGCCACCTGGCCAACAGCGACGACCCGGCCGACCCGGCCGCCACCGATCTGCAGGCGCAGCGCTTCGATGCCATGCGTGCCCAGGCGGTCGCCGCGGGTGTGCGGTTCGAGATCGCCCACCTGTGCAGCTCCCCTGGTGCGATGACCCGCCCCGATCTGGTTTACGACATGATCCGCCCGGGCATTGCGATATACGGTCAGACCCCGATTCCGGCGCTGGGGAACATGGGGCTGCGCCCGGCGATGACGCTGAAGTGTCCCGTGGCCATGGTGCGGTCGGTGCAGGCCGGCGACGGGGTGTCTTACGGGCACACCTGGATCGCCCCGCGTGACACCACGCTCGCACTGTTGCCGCTCGGCTACGCGGACGGCGTTTTCCGCACGTTGAGTGGGCGGCTGGAGGTGTCCATCAACGGCCGCCGCCGGCCCACTGTGGGCCGTGTCTGCATGGATCAGTTCGTGGTCGACCTGGGACCCGGTCCGGTCGATGTCAGCATCGGAGACGAGGCAATCCTGTTCGGCCCCGGCGATTCCGGCGAACCCACCACCGCAGACTGGGCCGACCTGATCGGCACGATCAACTACGAGGTGGTCACCAGCCCGCGGGGCAGGGTTACCCGCGTCTACCGCGGCGAGATGGGCTGAAACCGTTGGCAGACGATGATGCTCGCCAGCGTGAGCGACGCGGCGGGGGAATCGAGAGCTGGTCGGTGGCTCGCTGGCTGGCCGGTGCGGCCGGCCTGACCGTGGTCGGCTCGGTGGCCGGGGTCACGGTGGCACGTTCGTTGGCGCGGCGGGTCAGCGCCGACGACCCTTACGCGGGTGAGGATTTCGAGCTGTTGCATGACGACCGCAGCGTGGTGGTCACCGCCAACGATGGTGTGCCGCTGGCGGTTCGCGAATGCGGACCGGAGAACGCGCCGTTGACAGTGGTGTTCGCGCATGGATTCTGCCTGCGGATGGGTGCCTTCCACTTTCAGCGCGACCGGCTGGCGCAGCAGTGGGGCGATCAGGTCCGGATGGTGTTCTACGACCAGCGGGGTCACGGGCTGTCCGGGGACGCGTCACCGGACACCTTCACCGTGCCTCAACTCGGGCAGGACCTGGAATCGGTGCTCGCGGTGATGGCGCCGCGCGGTCCGGTAGTGCTTGTCGGGCACTCCATGGGCGGGATGACCGTGCTGTCGCATGCCCGCCAGTATCCGCAGCGCTATCCCTCCCGCATCGTCGGCGCTGCCCTGATCGCCTCGGCCGCCGAAGGTGTTTCACGCTCTCCACTCGGAGAGATCCTGCGTAATCCGGCATTGGAGGCGGCCCGGTTCATCGTCCGGTGCGCACCGGGACTGGTGCACCGTGGTCGCGGCGTGGCGCGTTCCATCATCGGGCCGGTGCTGCGCGCGGCGTCCTACGGTGACGAGAGCATCAGCCCCAGTGTGGTCGCCTTCAGTGAGCGCATGATGCACGACACCCCGGTGCACACCCTGGTCGGATTCCTGCACGCGCTGGAAGTGCACGACGAAACCGAGGGCTTGCAGACTCTGGCGAAAATCCCGACGCTGATCGCCTGTGGTGACCGCGACCTGCTCACACCCAAGGAGTATTCACAGGAGATGGCGGCGGCACTTCCGAAGTCCGAGTTGGTGATTGCCGAGGGTGCCGGGCATCTGATTCAGCTGGAGCAACCCGAGCTGATCGACGACGCGCTGGTGCGTCTGGTGGAACGGGCGACCCCATCCAAGCTGGTAGCACTCACCCGCCGGCTGAAGGAACGGGCGCTCCACGATGGCTGAGCGCGCCGCAGGCAGTGCCACGCTACCCACGCCGACCGACACCGTCGCGCTCGGAGAGCGACTGGGCGCGGAGTTGCGCGCCGGTGACGTCGTGGTGCTGTCCGGGCCGCTGGGTGCGGGAAAAACCATACTCACCAAGGGAATCGCTGCAGGAATGGACGTCGACGGGCCGGTGACCTCGCCGACCTATGTGCTGGCGCGAGTGCATCCCGGCCGCCGAGTCGGGGCACCCGCCCTGGTTCATGTCGACATCTACCGGTTGCTCGACCACGGTGGCGACCTGCTCGGTGAGCTCGACTCGCTGGACCTCGACACCGATCTCGACGATGCAGTGGTCGTCGTGGAATGGGGCGAGGGGCTGGCCGAGCGGCTCTCGGAGAACCACCTCGACATCCATCTCGACCGGGACGCCGACTCCGAGATCCGTACCGCGACCTGGCAATGGAGCACAGTATGAATTCCGGTCGCTTCATGAATTCCCGTCACTTCGCTCGCCCCGGCATGATCGTTCTTGCCATCGATACCGCGACACCCGCGGTGACCGCAGGCATTGTCACGGTGGGGGAGACGATCGCGACACTGGCCGAGCGGACCATCGTCGACGCCCGCGCACATGCCGAACGATTGACACCGAATGTGGTCGCCGTACTGGCCGACTGCGCGACATCGATGCAAGAGCTGAGCGCCGTGGTGGTGGGATGCGGGCCCGGTCCGTTCACCGGCCTGCGGGTCGGCATGGCCACTGCCGCCGCTTATGGTCAGGCGCTGGGGATCCCGGTCTACGGCGTCTGCACGCTCGACGCGGTCGGCGGGGCGACCCGCGGCGATGTCCTGGTCGTCACCGACGCGCGCCGTCGCGAGGTGTACTGGGCCCGTTACCGCGATGGTGTGCGGATCGCCGGGCCCGACGTCGATGCCCCCGCCAATGTGAACGCCGACGGTGTGCAGTCGGTGGCCGGGTCACCCACGCATGCGGCATTGTTCGGCCTGCCCGTCACCGGTCCGCAGTACCCCTCGTCCGCCGAACTCGTTGCCGCCGTGACCGATTGGTCAATCGAGCCAGAGCCGCCGGTGCCGCTCTATCTGCGCCGGCCCGATGCCAAGACATTGGCTGAGCGTGGCCTGGCATGACGGAGTCTCACCTGACGATCGACGCGCTGACCCGCGCCGATGCCACTCGCTGCGCCGAGTTGGAGGCGCAGCTGTTCGCCGGGGACGACCCGTGGCCGCCGGCGGCGTTCCTGCACGCTCTGGACGGCAAGCACAACCACTATGTGGCGGCCCGTGATGCGGACCGACTGGTCGGCTATGCGGGTATCTCGCGGCTTGGCCGGATCCCGCCGTTCGAGTACGAGGTGCACACCATCGGTGTCGACCCGGCCTATCAGGGCCACGGGATCGGTCGCCGGTTGCTCGATGATCTGCTGAGCTTCGCCAAGCGCGGTGAGGTGTTTCTGGAGGTCCGCACCGACAACAACACGGCGATCACCTTGTATCAGAGCGTCGGTTTCGCCACGGTGGGCGTGCGCAAGCGGTACTACAAGGTCAGTGGCGCGGATGCCTACACCATGAAGCGGGACGCGAAATGATTGTGCTGGCGATCGAAACTTCTTGTGACGAAACCGGAGTCGGTATCGCACGTCTCGACGAGGATGGCACAGTCACCCTGCTTGCCGATGAGGTTGCCTCCAGCGTCGACGAGCACTCCCGCTTCGGCGGGGTGGTGCCCGAGATCGCGTCCCGCGCGCACCTGGAGGCACTCGGCCCGACCATGCGGCGAGCCCTGGACACCGCTGGTGTCAGCCGTCCCGATGTCGTGGCCGCCACCATCGGCCCCGGACTGGCCGGCGCGCTGTTGGTGGGAGTCGCTGCCGCCAAAGCATATTCGGCCGCGTGGCAGGTGCCGTTCTACGCCGTCAACCACCTCGGCGGTCACCTGGCGGCCGATGTCTACGACCACGGACCGCTGCCCGAATGCGTGGGCCTGCTGGTCTCGGGTGGTCACACCAACCTGCTGCATGTGCGCTCCCTCGGTGAGCCGATCACCGAGCTCGGCAGCACCGTGGATGACGCGGCAGGGGAGGCCTACGACAAGGTGGCCCGCCTGCTGGGTCTGGGCTATCCCGGCGGCAAGCCCCTCGATGATCTCGCCCGTACCGGCAACCCCGACGCGGTTGTCTTCCCGCGCGGGATGACCGGCCCCCGTGACGATCCGTACGTCTTCAGCTTCTCCGGGCTCAAAACCGCGGTGGCGCGGCACATGGAGCGCCATCCCGATGCGGCGCCCGCCGACGTGGCCGCCGGATTCCAGGAAGCAGTGGCCGATGTGCTGACCGCCAAGGCAGTGCGCGCCGCGACCGAACTGGGTGTTTCGACGCTGCTGATCGCCGGCGGGGTGGCGGCCAATTCGCGGGTGCGTGAACTCGCCGAGGAGCGGTGCGCGGCGGTCGGCCTGACGCTGCGGGTGCCACGGCTCCGGCTGTGCACCGACAATGGCGCGATGATCGCGTCTTTCGCGGCGCATCTGATCGCCGCGGGTGCCCCACCCTCGGGGCTGGACGCGGCGAGCAACCCCGGCCTGCCGGTGGTCCAGGGCCAGGTCGCGTAGAACGTAGGCACAACCCACCCTTGAGTGCTAGCACTCGCGTGTATAGAGTGCTAGGTAGCACGCGGCCAACCCCCAGCGCCGGCTCCCGCGACGACGGAGCGAAGGTACGGACGCATGCCGAACATCTGAAAACCATGAGGACCCGGAGCCAATCCGGACTCCTATCCCCAACAAAGTGGAGGGCTCCCATCGTGGCAGTCAACATCAAGCCACTCGAGGACAAGATCCTCGTACAGGCCAACGAGGCCGAGACCACGACCGCTTCCGGTCTGGTCATCCCCGACACCGCCAAGGAAAAGCCGCAGGAAGGCACCGTCGTCGCAGTTGGCCCCGGCCGCTGGGACGAGGATGGCGAGAAGCGGATCCCCTTGGACGTCGCTGAGGGTGACACCGTCATCTACAGCAAGTACGGCGGCACCGAGATCAAGTACGGCGGCGAGGAGTACCTGATCCTCTCCGCGCGTGACGTGCTGGCTGTCGTCAACAAGTAAGCACACGTGTACCGCCCCGGAAGTCCCCGCGCGTAGCGGATGACGTCCGGGGCGGTATGCATTTGCCCCCGGTGCGGGGGAATAGCCACATCAAAGGACATTTATGAGCAAGCAGATCGAATTCAATGAAACTGCGCGCCGCGCCCTGGAGGCCGGCGTAGACAAGCTCGCCGACGCCGTCCGTATCACGCTCGGCCCGCGCGGCCGCAACGTGGTCCTGGCCAAGGCGTTCGGCGGACCGGTGGTGACCAATGACGGTGTCACCATCGCCCGTGAGATCGACCTGGAGGACCCGTTCGAGAACCTGGGTGCCCAGCTGGTCAAGTCGGTGGCCACCAAGACCAACGACGTTGCCGGTGACGGCACCACCACCGCCACCGTGCTCGCTCAGGCCATCGTGAAGGCCGGCCTGCGCAACGTAGCGGCCGGTGCCAACCCCATCGAGTTAGGTCTTGGTATCGCCAAGGCTGCCGACGCGGTGTCCGAGGCACTGCTGGCGGTCGCCACGCCGATCAAGGACCAGAACGGCATCGCGCAGGTCGCCACCGTATCCTCGCGCGACGAGGTGATCGGTGAACTGGTCGGCGAGGCCATGACCAAGGTCGGCACCGATGGCGTGGTCACCGTCGAGGAGTCCTCGACGCTGACCACCGAGCTCGA
This sequence comes from Mycobacterium sp., assembly GCA_011620645.1. GTDB lineage: Bacteria > Actinomycetota > Actinomycetes > Mycobacteriales > Mycobacteriaceae > Mycobacterium. The sequence goes on along the minus strand of WOYS01000106.1, from coordinate 6,306 downwards.
GATCACCGAGGGCGTCGGATTCGACAAGGGCTTCGTCTCGGCCTACTTCATCACCGACTTCGACTCGCAGGAAGCGGTCCTCGAGGATGCGTTGGTGCTGCTGCACCGCGACAAGGTCAGCTCCCTGCCGGACCTGCTGCCCCTGCTGGAGAAGGTCGCCGAGTCGGGCAAGCCGCTGCTGATCATCGCCGAGGACATCGAGGGCGAGGCGCTGTCCACTCTCGTGGTCAACGCCATCCGCAAGACGCTCAAGGCCGTCGCCGTGAAGGCGCCGTTCTTCGGTGATCGTCGCAAGGCGTTCCTCGACGACCTCGCGGTCGTCACGGGGGCACAGGTCGTCAACCCCGACGTGGGTCTGCTGCTGCGTGAGGCCGGTCTCGAGGTGCTGGGCTCGGCTCGGCGCGTGGTGGTGTCCAAGGACAGCACCGTCATCGTCGACGGCGCGGGCACCCAGGACGCCATCGAGGGTCGCAAGTCTCAGCTGCGTTCGGAGATCGAGGCCACCGATTCGGATTGGGACCGCGAGAAGCTCGAAGAGCGCCTCGCCAAGCTGTCCGGCGGTGTCGCGGTGATCAAGGTCGGCGCGGTCACCGAGACCGACCTGAAGAAGCGCAAGGAAGCCGTCGAGGACGCCGTGTCGGCGGCCAAGGCTGCCGTGGAAGAGGGCATCGTCACCGGTGGCGGTTCTGCTCTCGTCCAGGCTCGTGCCGCGCTGGATGGTCTGCGTGGTGAGCTCACCGGCGATGCGCTGCTCGGCCTCGAGGTGTTCTCCTCGGCGCTGTCGGCTCCGCTGTACTGGATCGCCACCAACGCCGGGCTGGACGGCTCGGTCGTGGTGAACAAGGTCAGCGAGCTACCCGTCGGGCAGGGCTTCAACGCCGCCACGCTGACCTATGGTGATCTGCTGGCCGACGGCATCGTCGACCCGGCCAAGGTGACCCGTTCGGCAGTGCTCAACGCCGCGTCGGTCGCCCGGATGATTCTCACCACCGAGACGGCTATCGTCGAGAAGCCGGCCGAGTCCGAGGATCACGGCCATCACGGACACGCGCACTAAGTAGCTCCACCGAAACACCCCCGGTCCTTGGCCGGGGGTGTTTTCGTTGATGAGGATGTCAATCAGCTCAGCGAGCAGAGCTCCCCCCGGAGAACATCGAGTCGTGGCAAGGTAGGGGTCCTTCGCTGTAGGAGGTCAGCAATCAATCCACGCGCGCAGGACGATCGACTGTGGCGGCGGCCACATGCGAAATCCACTACGCATCAATTGTCTTCGACGGCGTACGGCAAATTCTCAGTACCGCCTCAGCGATGAAAGTCAAGATGTTCTAAGCAACAGTGCTATTTGATGGTTCAGGAAGCGAACAAACGTAATGACGAATTCTCCGCGGCAACCCGATCGGCATCTGGATCCCCGGTCATACCCGAATTCCATTAGGGGACAGCTATACCCGAGGGTAGCCACGGATGGATCGCATCGCAGTCCCTATGACTGGCGCTATGCGCAGCAAGCCTCAGCGCCGTCGTACGGTCCGTACAGCGCGCCGTCGTACGGTCCGTACAGCGCGCCGTCGTACGGTCCGTACAGCGCGCCGTCGTACGGTCCGTACAGCACTGTGCATCAACCTATTCCGACACCGTCCTCGGTGCGTGAGAAGAGGCGGTCTCGCCGCGCGGCCGCAATGTTCACCGGCGCCGTGGCGGTCGCCCTCGCGGGTGGCGGTATCGGCGCCTATGCGGCAGTCGGTCAGCGGCCGGATCATTCGGCTGCACTGGAAGCTGCCGTTGCCGAAGCTCCCCGGGCACAGCAAGCGGCTGACCTGCCGAGCGGCTCGGTGGAGCAGGTTGCCGCCAAGGTGATGCCCAGTGTGGTCCAGTTGCGCATCGAAACGGGCAGTTCGGGCGGCGAGGGGTCTGGAATCGTGCTCTCATCCGATGGCCTGATCCTGACGAACAACCACGTCGTCGCTGTCGCCGCCGGAGCCGAGGCTGCCCCCGCGAACTTCTCGGGCGACGCCGGTGTGAGCTCCACGGTGACCTTCGCCGACGGCCAGACGGCGCCGTTCACGGTGGTGGGTACCGATCCGTCCGGTGACATCGCCGTCGTTCGGGCCCAGGGTGTTTCGGGACTTACGCCCATCGCGATGGGATCGTCCGCCGATGTGAAGGTCGGCCAGGACGTCGTGGCCATCGGCTCGCCGTTGGGTCTACAGGGGACGGTCACCACCGGCATCGTCAGTGCCCTGGACCGTCCAGTTGCCGCCGGCGGCGAACCCGGTGGCCAGAACTCGGTGCTCGACGCCATCCAGACTGATGCCGCCATCAACCCCGGTAATTCCGGTGGGGCACTGGTGAACATGAACGGCGAGCTGATCGGCGTCAACTCAGCGATCGCGACGTTGGGTGGTGGCGAAGCGAATTCGCCTGCGGCGCAGAGTGGCTCCATCGGTCTGGGCTTCGCGATTCCGGTCGATCAGGCGAAGCGCATCGCCGAGGAATTGGTGTCCACCGGGACCGCCACCCATGGATCGCTCGGTGTGCAGCTCAGTGATGACGCCGCCGTACCCGGGGCCGCCATCGCCGCGGTCGTGAGCGGTGGACCTGCTGACGAAGCAGGATTGCCCAGCGGCGCGGTGGTCACCAAAGTCAACGACAGGGTGATCGACGGAGCAGAAGCGTTGGTGGCCGCGGTCCGTTCGAAAGCACCAGGTGACACAGTCACTCTCAGCTACGTCGACCGGACGGGCGCGACCGAAACGACGCAGGTCACCCTCGGCCAGGCGTAGATCGTCGGCCACCCAACGAACATGCCCGCTTGCGCTTTCTCGGTTCGCGCGAAGTCGGCGTCGCTGGCTAGCCTAGTCTTTAGGGCTGTCGCCGCCTTGATCGTCGGTCGATTCCCGTGAGCCGCGGTGCCTCGCGCTTGCGAGGTAACCGCAAAGGGCCCCTCAAAGCAAAGGGCCCCTCAAAGCAAAGGGCCCCTCAAAGCAAAGGGCCCCTCAAAGCAAAGGGCCCTCAAAACGCCGTGTGTTTTGAGGGCCCTTGGCGTCTACTCGCGCAGAAAAGGTCAGGCGGTGCGTCGCATGCCGCGCTTGAGCAGCAGCTCACGCTCGGACTCGGACAGCCCGCCCCAGATGCCGTAGGGCTCGCCGACGGCGAGGGCATGTGAGCGGCACTGTGTGATCACCGGGCAGGCCCGGCACAGTTCCTTTGCGCGCATTTCCCGCTGAGCGCGGGCACGGCCGCGCTCCCCGTCGGGATGGAAGAAAATCGAGGAATCGACTCCCCGGCAATGACCCGCCATTTGCCAATCCCAGATGTCGGCGTTGGGTCCGGGCAGTTGCTGCGGCTGTGGCATTTGAAAACCCCTCTCTTCACACACATTTCGCGAAGACGCGTGAGTGCGTGAGTCGCGGAACTGATCCGAGCACTTGTCGCCGATGACAACTCGTGCACACAACGTAGAAGGGCTACCGAAACAACGTCAATAGCCAACCCCACCGTGAAAGCGCACAACCGCAGCGTGCGAATTTACCTCACGTTCATCCCGTTCACCTGCGGGCAATGGAATGGGTGGTTCATGGCAGGTCGCGAGCCCCCGTGGAACGGTATTTTCCCTGTTCGCGTCGGTTTGGCGTTCTTGCCGCGCGAGGTTGCGTTCACCCATTGGTAACCTGTCGACCATAAATTGTTAACCATGGTCGAATTGGTCACTTTTTTCTGGGTACCACCCCGAGATTGATAGCGTCCGGGTCGATGGCCAGCCCGAAGATTACCGTGTCTGCCCGCCTGACCGAGGCCGCTTTCGGCGCTGACCCGCAACTATGGCCGCTGCCGGCAGCCTGCGACCCACACGACCGCTGGCTGCGCGCCGTCGCGGCGGGTGGTCAGGGTCACTACGGCAGCGCGTTGGCCGAACTCGACGAAATCGTGCGCACCGGTCAGCGCGGCCCGACGGTCTCGCTGGCCCACAGCACCCGCGCCTCGTTCCTGCGCCAACTCGGCGGGCACGATCTGGCGCGCGGATGGGACGGCCGGGCCTGGACGCTCGCCGGTACCGACTCCGAGGCCGGCGTCGACGCCCTGGTGGGTCTCGCCGCCGATGCCCTCGGGGTGGGCCGGCTGGCGGCATCGGCCCGGTTGCTGCAGCGGGCACGCGAACTGCTCGACCCGTCGGGTCCGGCCCGGCAGCCGGTCCGGCTGGGCTGGGTGTCGGCAGAGCTGGCCATGGCCGGTGGTGACGGAGCCGCCGCCGTCGCACACGCCGAACGTGCGGCCGGGCTGGCCGGCACGCTCGGCTCTACGCGCCATGCCGTCAAGTCTCAGGTGGTGCTGTCGGCGGCATTGTGCTGTGCCGGCCGGCTCGACGATGCGCGCCAGATCGCCGACGCGACGTTCGCTGCGACCGCCAGGTCCGGCCTGGTTCCGCTGCGCTGGGCGCTGGGCTGCCTGCTCGCCGATATCGGCAGTACCAGACATTCTGCCCAGCAGGTCGCCGCCATCCGGGACGCCGCCGCCGATACAGTGCGACGCGGGGGCGGCGTGTGGTCGCGTCGCTGAGCGGTTTCACCCCATCCGAATCGTTAGTGTTTATCTGACGCGAACGCCCGCGCGGCCCCATTAGTAAGAACGCCCCATCCGTAACGCTGGAGAGATCAACCACGATGACAATTTCGGGAGCACGTCTCGATGATGTCGTCGCTGATGCAGTGGCGGGGGACCGTGACGCTCTTCGGGTGGTCTTGGAGACCATCCGCCCGATCATCGTTCGGTACTGCCGGGCCCGGATCGGGTCAGCTGAACGAAGTGGTCTGTCCGCGGACGACATTGCGCAGGAGGTCTGCTTGGCCGCCATCACGGCGCTGCCGCGCTACAAGGATCAGGGACGTCCGTTCCTGGCCTTCGTGTATGGCATTGCTGCGCACAAGCTTGCCGACGCCCACCGGGCGTCGGCGCGCAATCGCGCCGAGCCCACCGACAATGTGCCGGAGCGGCTCTCCGGGGAGGCCGGCCCCGAACAGCTGGCCATCGACGCCGATGCGTCGGTCCGGATGGAACGACTGCTGTCGATCCTTCCGGACAAACAGCGCGAAATTCTCATCCTGCGCGTCGTCGTCGGGATGAGCGCAGAAGAAACGGCGGAAGCCGTCGGAAGCACACCTGGCGCGGTGCGGGTTGCCCAGCACCGGGCTCTGGCCCGGCTCAAGTCGGAGATCACCACGGGAGGTGGACATGCCTGATTTCGGTCGCTGGACCGCCAACGGCGGTGACACCTCCCTCAATGACATCAACCGCGCCGACAAGTTTCTGGACGCGTTGGCCTCCGAGCAGCCGGTATTCTCCACCGACCGTGGTGATGCCGATCTGGCCTTCCTGCTGTCGGGTTGGCGCGACGAGGTCCGCCAGGTCCCGATGGATCACGTGGTCACGCCCGCCGATGCGACCGCGGCCCTGGCCGATGCGACCTCCGGGCCGTCGCGGCGCAACCGGCTGTCGCTGGCGGTCGCCGGTTCGGCGGCCGCGGCGGTGCTCTGCCTCGGCGGCTTCGGCGCCGCGGTGTTCGCGGCCGGGCCCGGCGACGGCCTCTACGGCGTGCGCAGCGTGCTCTTCGGTGACCAGAAGGCCACCCGCGATGACGCGGTGGTACTGGCCGCGCAGACAGAGTTGGCCCAGGTGCAGCAACTGGTCGACCAGGGCAAGTGGGATCAGGCGGAGGACAAGCTCGCCGCACTGTCGGCGACGGTGCAGAGTGTCGATCAGGTCGAGGAGAAGCAGAACCTCATCCAGCAGTGGAATGCGTTGACCTACAAGGTCGTCGAGCAGAATCCGGCCGCGACGCTGCCTCCGCCGGGGGAGCCGCTGCCAGAGCTGCCCGCGTCACCGCTGACGCTGCTGCCGGTGCCGGTGATCGAAGATACCCCGACGACGGTCACCACGACCGAAGTGACCGAGGTGCCGGTGACCACGTCGACCGGTTCCGAGGTGCTGTCGACGACGGGACCGTCGGAGACCACCACCTCGGTCAGTCCCGCCACCGAGACCTCGACGTCCGAGACCGCGACGTCCGAGACCTCGACGTCCGAGACCGCGACGTCCACGCAACCGTCGACCACGCAACCGACGACCAGCACGACGGCACCGACGACATCCACCGCACCGACCACGACGACGGCACCCTCCACGACGGTGACGACGACCACAGTGACCACCACCAGCGCGGCACCGCGGACGGCCACGACCACGACGGTGGTGACGCAGTCGACCAGTGTGGCTGTGCCACCGCAGGCCAGTGTGGCTGTGCCACCGCAG
>WOYS01000004.1 GCA_011620645.1 Mycobacterium sp. | reverse complement strand
ACCAGGGCGAGCGAAGCGACGGGGAATTCAACCAGGGCGAGCGAAGCGACGGGGAGATCATCCGATGGGTAGGGTGACAGCACGTCGCCGTGTGCATCACGTGACCGCCGAAGTCTCGGTCGCCCGGCCCGAGACACTCGTCGTCGAGGAACCGTTGGAGATCCGGGTCAACGGCACACCGCTGACCGTCACCATGCGCACACCCGGCTCGGATGTCGAACTGGCCCAGGGGTTTCTGCTCACCGAGGGCCTGGTCGCGCGGCGCGAGGACATCGCCGCCGTGCAGTACTGCAACGGCACACCTGTGCCGATCCCCCCGTCGCTGCGCTCCCGCCCGCCGGGTGAGGCCCTCAACACCTACAACGTGCTGGACGTGACACTGGCACAAGGAGTTCCGGCACCCGACGTCGACGTCACCCGGAACTTCTACGCGACATCCTCGTGCGGGGTGTGCGGGAAGGCATCGCTGGACGCGGTGCGCCTGAGCAGTAAGCACTCACCCGGAGACGATCCCGCGGTCGTCGACGCCGACATGCTGACTGCGCTGCCCGACAAACTGCGCGACCGGCAGAAGGTGTTCGCCGCCACCGGCGGACTGCACGGCGCCGCACTGTTCGACACCGACGGCACCGCGTTGGTGGTGCGCGAGGACATCGGCAGGCACAACGCTGTCGACAAGGTCGTCGGGTGGGCCTTGGAGTCCGGGCGGGTGCCGTTGACGGGCACCGTGCTACTGGTCAGCGGTCGGGCGTCCTTCGAGCTGACCCAGAAGGCGGTGATGGCCGGTATTCCGGTATTCGCCGCCGTATCGGCGCCGTCATCGCTGGCCGCCGACCTGGCCGCCCAGTCCGGCCTGACTCTCGTCGCGTTCCTGCGTGGCGATTCGATGAACGTCTACACCCGACCCGACCGCGTCCGGACCTGACGAGATACACGAAATGGCTGTTCTTCCAGGGGAAAAACAGCCATTTCGTGTATCTGAAGCGGAAAACCTAGGCGGTCTTGTCGCGACGCTCGCTGCGCGGTGGCTTGCGCGGAACGATCGTCGGGAGCATGTTGTCCTGCACAGTCTCCCGGGTCACGACGACCTTGGCGACGTCGTCGCGGCTGGGGATGTCGTACATCGTCGGCTGCAGGACTTCTTCCATGATCGCGCGCAGGCCACGGGCACCGGTACCGCGATGGATGGCCTGGTCGGCGATCGCGTCGAGGGCCTCGGGTGTCATCTCCAGCTCGACACCGTCCATCTCGAAGAGCCTGGTGTACTGCTTGACCAGTGCATTTTTCGGAGTGGACAGGATCTGAACCAGTGATTCCTTGTCCAGGTTGGTCACCGACGCGACCACAGGCAGACGGCCGATGAACTCGGGGATCAGACCGAACTTGATCAGGTCCTCGGGCATGACCTCGGCGAAGCGGTCCTGGGTGTCGATCTCAGCCTTCGACTTCACCTCGGCACCGAAGCCCAGTCCGCGCTTGCCGACGCGGTCGGAGACGATCCGCTCCAGCCCGGCGAACGCACCGGCCACGATGAACAGCACGTTGGTCGTGTCGATCTGAATGAACTCCTGGTGCGGGTGCTTGCGGCCGCCCTGCGGGGGCACCGAGGCCTGCGTGCCTTCCAGAATCTTCAGCAGCGCCTGCTGCACGCCCTCGCCGGAGACGTCGCGGGTGATCGACGGGTTCTCGCTCTTGCGGGCGATCTTGTCGACCTCGTCGATGTAGATGATGCCGGTCTCGGCGCGCTTGACGTCATAATCGGCGGCTTGGATCAGCTTGAGCAGGATGTTCTCGACATCCTCGCCGACATAGCCGGCCTCGGTGAGCGCGGTGGCATCGGCGATGGCGAACGGCACGTTGAGCATCTTGGCCAGCGTCTGCGCCAGGTAGGTCTTACCACAGCCCGTCGGGCCGAGCATCAGGATGTTGGACTTCGCCAACTCCACGGGCTCGGCGCGGGAATCGCGGCTCTTCTCCTGGGCCTGGATGCGCTTGTAGTGGTTGTAGACAGCGACCGCCAGCGTCTTCTTGGCGGTTTCCTGGCCGATCACATAACCCTCGAGGAAGTCCCGGATCTCAGCCGGCTTGGGCAACTCGTCAAGCTTGACGTCATCGGCGTCAGCGAGCTCCTCCTCGATGATCTCGTTGCACAGGTCGATGCACTCGTCGCAGATGTACACACCGGGCCCCGCGATGAGCTTCTTGACTTGCTTCTGGCTCTTCCCGCAGAACGAGCACTTTAGCAAGTCACCGCCGTCTCCAATGCGCGCCATTTGGGGGGGTTCCTACTTCCTGTTCGCTGTCACTCGCCTATGGGTTAGCCCGGGTGTAAACCCGACGCTACCCGTTCATTCCGTCACGGTGCGACCGAAGGGCCGAATCGCGTCGGTGGTATTTGTTCGCGTGCTGGAGAACATATCCTTCCGGGTGGCCAGCCACCCTGCGGCACGCGGACCGTGTCCCTGGCGTGTCGCCGCCGTGACGTGATTGCGGTCAAAACAACCTGGTCGAGCCGTGATGTTCACCGAATCCCACAGTACCGTGCGCCCCAGGTCGGCGTCGGCGGCGTTTCTGCGACGGACACGGAGGCAGACGCACTGAAATGTCCTTCCACCCTTGGTCATTCGCGGGCGGCGCCAAGAGTCCCACGCGGTTCTGCGTCGCGAAGCATTTTTGACGCGGGCGATAGTTGGTCCAAGTAGTCGGACGAGACCTGACACAACACCCGACCCCGGCTCGCGATGCGAACCGGGGTCGGGTGTACGTGCTGGTGACTATGCGTTCTGAGCCGAAAGCTTTCGATAGGCCAGGACGGTGTCGATGATCCCGTAGTCCTTGGCTTCCGCGGCGGTCAGGATCTTGTCGCGGTCGGTGTCCTTACGGATGACCGCCGGATCCTTACCGGTATGGCGGGCCAGGGTGGCATCCATCAGGCTGCGCATGCGCTCGATCTCGGCGGCCTGGATCTCCAGATCCGAGACCTGACCCTGAATCGCGCCACCGACGGCGGGCTGATGGATCAGCACACGTGCGTTCGGGAGTGCCAGGCGCTTGCCGGGGGTGCCGGCGGCCAGCAGCACCGCGGCGGCCGACGCGGCCTGCCCAAGGCAAACGGTCTGGATGTCGGCACGCACGTACTGCATGGTGTCGTAGATCGCCATCAGCGCGGTGAACGAACCGCCGGGCGAGTTGATGTACATGGTGATGTCGCGGTCGGGATCCAGCGACTCCAGGACCAGCAACTGGGCCATGATGTCGTTGGCCGAAGCGTCGTCGACCTGCACGCCGAGGAAGATGATGCGTTCCTCGAACAGCTTGTTGTACGGGTTGGACTCCTTGACACCGAAGCTGGAGTGCTCGATGAACGACGGCAGGATGTAGCGCGATTGCATCGGATTCACAGTTCCGCCGTGCGGTTGAAAGTCGCGGTTCATTTGATTCCTGCTCCTGGTCCTTCGCCATTGACGCTGACACTGGTGATGATGTGGTCGACGAAGCCGTACTCCAGCGCTGCCGGGGCGGTGAACCAGCGGTCACGGTCCGCGTCGGCCTCGACACGCTCCAGCGACTGACCGGTGAACTCGGCATTGAGCCGGTTCATCTCCTTCTTGGTTAGCGCGAACTGCTCGGCCTGGATGGCGATATCGGCGGCGCTACCACCGATGCCCGCCGAGGGTTGGTGCATCATGATCCGCGCGTGCGGTAGCGCGTACCGCTTGCCGCGGGTGCCGGCGGCCAGCAGGAACTGACCCATCGACGCGGCCAGACCCATGGCGTAGGTGGCCACATCGCAGGGCGCCAACACCATGGTGTCGTAGATGGCCATGCCTGCGGTCACCGATCCACCCGGCGAGTTGATGTACAGGTGGATGTCCTGGGTGGGATCCTCTGCGGCCAGCAGCAGAATCTGCGCGCACAACCGGTTGGCGATGTCGTCATCGACCTGGGTGCCCAGGAAGATGATGCGCTCGGCGAGCAAACGCTCATACACCGAGTCGATGAGGTTGAGCCCCGACGCGCCCGATCGCATCTCAGTCACGACTGAATACCTGCTTTCTCGTCTACGTACACACGAACACTAACCAACCGGCGTGACCGTGCACTCCCCGAAACGCGCGCTTTCGCTCACAGCGTCACGCGCGCGGCGTCTATTCGGCGCTGTCGGCTTCCTCGGCTTCGGCCTTCTTCTCGGCCTCGTCACCGGCTTCGATCTCGGCCGGAGCCTCAGCGGCTACTTCAGCCTCCGCGCCACCGGCCGGGCCGAAGAACTCGGCGGTGTCGATGACGTTGCCGTCGTTGTCGGTGACGGTCGCGCTGTGCACCACCGCGGCGATGGTCAGGCCACGGCGCACGTCGGCGAACATCGCGGGCAGCTGGTTGTTCTGCTGCAGCACCTGCAGCAGCTGCTGCGGCTCGATGCCGTACTGACGCGACATCAGCACCAGGCGCTCGGTCAGATCGCCCTGACCGACCTGGATGTCCAGCTTGTCGGCGACGGCATCCATCAGCAGCTGGGTCTTGACGGCCTTCTCGGCATTGCTGAGGTTGTCGGCGTCGAATTCTTCGCGGCTGCTGCCCAGCTCGGTCAGCGACTCGTTGAACTTGTCCTCGTCGTGGTCGAGACCGTGGATCGCGTTGTGCAGGGCGTCGTCGACCTGAGCCTTGACGATCGCATCGGGCAGCGGAACCTCGACGTCTTCGAGCAGAACCTCGAGCGCCTTGTCGCGGATCTGCTCGGCCTGCTGGACGCGCTTCACCCGGCTGACCTGCTCGACGAGGCTTTCTTTCAGCTCGCCGATGGTGTCGAATTCGCTTGCCAACTGCGCGAACTCATCGTCGGCCTCGGGCAGCTCGCGCTCCTTGACCGAGTTGACCTTGACGGTGACCTCGGCCTTCTGGCCGGCGTGCGGGCCGGCGGCCAGGGTGGTGGTGAAGACCTTGCTCTCATCGGCCTTCAGACCGACGATCGCCTCGTCGAGGCCCTCGATGAGCTGGCCGGAGCCGACCTCATGGGACAGGCCCTCGGTGGCGGCCTCCGGTACTTCCTCGCCGTCGACGGTGGCCGACAGGTCGATGGAGACGAAGTCGCCCTCGACGGCGGCGCGCTCGACACCGGTGAGGGTGCCGAAGCGGGCACGCAGGTTCTGCAGCTCGGTGTCGACCTCATCGTCGGCGACCTCGATCGGGTCGACGGAGATCTTCAGCGCGCTCAGGTCGGGCAGCTCGATCTCGGGACGGATGTCCACCTCGGCGGTGAACACCAGTTCCTCGTTGTCCTCGAGCTTGGTGACCTCGATCTCGGGCTGCCCGATCGGCTGCAGGGAGGCCGTGCTGACGGCCTCGCTGTAGCGGCTGGGCAGTGCGTCGTTGACGACCTGCTCCAAGACGGCGCCGCGACCGATGCGCGCTTCGAGCAGCTTGCGCGGGGCCTTGCCGGGGCGGAAACCGGGCAGCCGGATCTGGGTGGCCAGCTGCTTGAACGCGCGGTCGAAGTCGGGCTCCAACTCGGTGAAGGGCACCTCCACGTTGATCCGAACCCGAGTCGGGCTCAACTTCTCGACGGTGCTCTTCACTGCGTTACTCCTTGTATGTGTGGTCTAGATGATCGTGCCGTCGGGGTGACAGGATTTGAACCTGCGGCCTTCCGCTCCCAAAGCGGATGCGCTACCAAGCTGCGCTACACCCCGTGCCTTATCCGTGCCTGTCTGATCGACACGCATGCACGCCGACCACGCGAGATACTACGGGCACGTGTGGTGACTCAATCAATTGGATTGATTGTGCCTTCGCCGGTACAGTCTCCGATTGCACCGCATGCGGGCGTAGCTCAATGGTAGAGCCCTAGTCTTCCAAACTAGCTACGCGGGTTCGATTCCCGTCGCCCGCTCCACAAGGACCAGCGCCGATCCCGCCGAACAGCCGTTCGCCGGGTCGCGCGGTCCCGTATCGGTCCCGTATCGCGGAAAAGCCGACGCTCCGCATGCAAGCGAGGTTGCGTAGGGACCCGTTGCTCAAGATTGAGTCGCGTTGCGAGACATCCTTGACACGTCTCTCCTGGAGGGACAATCGCCGCGCAAGTTGGGCGACATCCCGCTATCCTCCCTCAGACTGATACTTTGGGGGAGAGGTCTGCGTTTATGATGCCGCCTGGTGGCAATGCCAATTGGAGTGAGACCCAGTCGCCGAAACCGACTAATGGATTTGCGATCACTGCGCTCGTCACAAGTCTGGTTCTCGCCCCGTTGGGCATCGTCTTCGGACACCTGGCGCTCAGGCAAATTGCTAGGACCGGAGAGAACGGTCGTGGACTTGCGATCGGTGGCTTAGTACTTGGGTACCTCTTCACCGCGATAGGTGCAGTGTGGCTCATCTATACGGTCGTGGCATTAAGTGCGTTTACTAGCGCCCTGTCTGCCGACACCGAATCCGATAGCCACTATCCGTCAACGACAACCTCACTGCGGCCTCCACCCCCAGGCGGAGTGCACATTTCAATGGTTCCGGCTGACGGTCCGGACCTGCGCAGTTTCGGCAGAGGCGATTGCCTTGAGGTTGCGGGGCCAACGGGCATCCAGGGATGGGACAGCTGCAAAATAAGTTATTCGGTTTACGGTGCCCCAGTCTACGAGATAACTAGCAAAACGACCGGTGATGGCGGATCGTGCCCGGATGACTACGTACGGACGGTCTACGACCTCTACTGTCTCCGGCCGTACACGCCGTAGTACACAGGCAGGACGCCTTTAACTATTTGTGCTTCCGCGCCCCAGCAGTTCGCCAGGTCGCGATTATCAGTCCCATCCGAAACAGTGACGCGCTGGTGTCTCTCCGCGCAGCAACCTGTGCGCGGCATCCATAAGGAACTTATCGCCCGCGATGGCCAAATCGTCGAAGAATCCGCCGGCGCGCACGACAACGCCGCGGTACCTCGGCATCTTCGGGGTGCCGTATTGGGTGACCGGCTTCGTCCACAGGAATTTGCTCACTCCCAACACCACCTCCCTGCCAAGTGCGCGAACCACTTCGCGGGAGTATGAGGAATCCTCGTTCATGAAGTAGATCGCCTGTCCGTCCACGCCGACGGCATGATGCGTACCGTGCCAGCTACAACTCTGCACTGGCCAACCTTCGAGGATTAGCGGCGTCCCCGACAGTCGGTCCCCTGGGCGTGGTCGTTGCGCATATGGACTGGTCTTGTCTGGATCAAGCGGCCAAATCAGGTACTCAGTAGTCGGCACACCACGACGGCCGATCGAGTCCGCGAAGTCTTTTAGCAGTTGGGTCGCTTTGCGATCCTTTTCGTCCGCCTTTTGCCGCCACGCGTTTAGGTGTGTCGCTTGCTGTCGCTGTTCAGCGGCCATGGCGTCATCGAAAGCGTTCACCAAGAAAACTCTAACAACTAAAGCTAGCCCCAGAGCGACACCACGTTCGCCCCGTACTTCGGCGCGGCCTCCAGGGCTGCCAGGGCGGTCATTGCGTCCGAATCGTCGTCCGCAAGTAAATGGGCGTAGACGCTCTCGGTGGTGCTCGGTTTCGAATGGCCCATGAACCGGGCGATCTCAAACATTGGTCGGCCCGCCGCGATCATCAGGCTCGCGTAGGTGTGCCGCAGACCGTGCCAACGAAAGGTCGGCGGTAGGACTGCGGCGGCGTCGCCGCTCGCCGTAGCGGCTCGAATAGCCCGCACTACCGCAGGCCGAAACACGGCCTTGTAGAACGTGGCGTGCCGGTACGGCTGCGACCAATCGAGCATGAGACGCTGTCCCGCCTCGGCGGTCGACAGATTGGCCAGGGCGGTCGCTTGGTTCGCCGCGGACGCTCCAGCAGGGTTCTTCACCCCGGTCGGCCGCTGCGCCTTCAAGGCGACCGATGGGAACAAAGGCGCGGTCGGGTCGTCCCGACGCGGGTGGGCTTTGAGGTAGTCCCGCAGGATCTGGACCGTGGTGGGCATGATCGGCACGTTGCGGCGGCTGCCTTTGGTCTTCGGGGCCATCGTGGCTGGCTTCCCGTCCACCCAGGCGAGCGTCCGTTGCACTCGCACCTCCCCCGGCTTCGCGGGCGCGTTCGGGTTCACGCTCGGCGCGGGCAGGACGAGATCACCGACCTGCAGACCGGCCAACTCCCCCGCCCGCAATCCCGACCACGCGGCGAGTCGCGTTAAAACGTTGTAGGGCCAAGGCGTCGCGTCTACGAGTGCTGCGACCTGGACCGCCGACAGGAACATCGCCGGGTCGTCGACAACCGCACCGGCACCCGTGTTGTGGTCGGTCGGCAGCCTCACGTAGTCGGCAGGGTTGGCGTCCAGTCGGCCATCCGCGACCGCCTGCGCGAGCACCTGCCGGACCAGGAAGTAGGCGTTGCGGATCGTGGAAGGCTTCTTGCCGGCCTTCACCATCGCAGCGACCCATTGAGAGATGTCATCACGGGTGATCGCGTTGATCGAGCAGTCGCCGAAAGTGTTATCAATACGCAGGTTCGCCAACTTCTTGTGCCGCTTCACGGTGTGCTCGCTCGTCGGGGCCAAGGCGTCTTTATAGGCCGCGCGGGTGGTGTCCTTGAGGTCGTGGCGGGAACCGAGCCATTTCGACGCGACCTCGCGGAAAATCACCTTGCCTGCGTGCGGGTCAACATTGATGCTGCGCCGACGCTTTGGCTCCACCTCAATCGCCGCCCAGTCCTCGGCAGCCTTCTTAGTGCGGAATCCGCCCTTTGTGCGCTCGGTGCCGTCTGGCGCGTACCAACGCACCACGTACGTTGTTGTCCCGCTTGCGCGTACGCGCTTCTGAACGGCAGCCATTTGAACGTCGCTCCTTGCTGAGTACTGATGGAAAATTCGTGCACGCTACGCGGGGAGGGCACCCGTCCCAGAAATGCCCCTACCCCTGTTTTCGGTCTGGGGTGCCTTCAGCGCCGAGCAGTTCGTCGGCGTAGTAGACCGCTGTGGCGCCGTCCGCGAACCGCACGCGGTGCTCCATGTCGCCCGCCACATTGCGCGTGCTCTCGACGCTGCCGCGCTCGCCGGTATACGGGTCGCCGGGCACCAGCACGACCACGCGGGTGCGAGGCGGGTAGTACGTTGCCTTCACGAGGCTGCCTTCAATTCGATTGTTGCCGTGGCACTCTGATAGATGCGGCGCACGGTCGACGCCTGCCACGTTGGACGGCCAGCGGGGCTGAGGATCGCCTCGGTCTCCAAGGCGCGGGCGATGCGGCCGAAGCTCAGGCCCGCGTTGCGGTCGAGCACGATGCGCCGCACGACACCGGGCGTCGCGAGCCGTGGCCGGCCAATGCGCTCACCGCGCGCCTTCTTGGCGGCAAGCCCTGCCTTGGTGCGTTCGCCGATGAGTTCGCGTTCGTACTGGGCGAACAGGATCAGCTGGCCAGCGATCATGCGCCCGGCTGCGGTGGTCAGGTCCAGGTCCATATCCAGGACGACCAGCGACCACCCTTGCCTGCGTGCGTTGTCAATTGTTGTAGCTGCGTTGATGATCGACCGTGAGAGCCGGTCGAGCTTGGCGACGACCAAGCCGTCCGCTTGCCCCGATGCCAGCAGCTGCAGGACCTCCACCAACTGCGGGCCCATGACCTTGCCGCTGACCCCCTCGTCGGCGTAGTGCTCCACGGTCCAGCCCCGCCGTGCGGCCTCGGCATCGAGAGCCGCCCGCTGCGCTTCCAAGCCGTTCCGACTATCGGCCTGCTCTTCGGTGCTGACGCGGCTGTAGGCGATCAGCAGCTTCGATTCCATGTCGTCTCCATTCGGGGTCGGGGCGTAACCGTTCGGTTCCGCCTTACGCCTCGATCCTACGCCAGCAGCAAACTCTCGATATGCCTCTGGCCTGGTCGTTCAGTGACTCTGGACAACTATCGGCGGGCGTTGCGCTGGCGGGCCGCACGCTCGGCGTCGGCGGCATCCTCCAAGGTCATCAGCCCGGTACCGATCGGCATATCGCGGTCGCCGTCGTCGTACCGTTCGGCGTCCCGCATATCGCCCTCGGGCGACTCAGCGGGGCGGGCGGGGCGGCTCCCGGGGACGGGGTCGACTACTTCGGCGTCGATCGCATCGGCCAGGGCGGGGGCGTCGATGAATGGCCGTCCGTGCTGTGCGCGGTGCTCAGCGCGAGATATGCTGGCGACACCGACGATGTCGTCCATGAGCTGCTCCCACGGCTTAACCTCCACCGACACTTCGGTTTTCGCACCAAGGCCCGCGCGGTCGAGTGCGTCGCGAATTGCGTTGAGCTTCACCGCTTCTGACTCAGCGCCAGTGGCCATGCCAAGCAATTCCTTCGCCATACGGTCGGCCGCAAGCTCCAAGCGCTCCTTGGCTTTTCGCCGCACCTGCGGGGCCGCGCCACCGTGTGTCCGGCAAACAGTCATGCCGCGGTTCGCTGGCTTGAGGCACCGATCCCCTGTTTTTCGTATTGCTACGCAACGGTTTTGATCGTTGCGATCGAGCCACCAGTCGTCCGAGTACACGTCTTCGCTGGGCATAGTTATCACTCCAAATACGTTGTTATGCATGGTTTTTCAGAGTCGTTGGCGGACAACGCTTCTGCTATTTCGATGGTTTTCGGGCGCTTCTGACCCATCTGTGGGTCAGAAGCGGCCCGGAAGTGCCGGTCGGTGGCCGCCAAGGTTGAGGAGTGCGAGGGCGATCAGGGCTTCGGCGGACTTGAATCCGAACGCGATGCGGGTGATGAGGCGGATCTTGGTGTTGGTTGATTCGATCAGTCCGTTGGATAGGTTGTGCTCGATCGCGGCGAGGATCCGGGTCCGGTGTTTGACGATGCTGCGCTGAAGTTTCACGAATGCCGGGATCCGGCAGCGGCGGGCCCAGCTGATCCACCGGTCCAAGGCGTCGACGGCGTCGGAGTGGGGCAGCTGGAAGACCACCCGCAGACCCTCCTTCAGCAGGTAGGCGCGATAGAGCTTCGGGTCGGTGGCGGCGATCCAGGCGAGCTTGACCTGCTGGTTCTCGGTGAGGTTCTCCGGGTTCTTCCATAACGAGTAGCGGGCACCCTTGAGCCCCTTCGCGTGCTCGTTTGCCGGCCGCGGTGGCGCGTCGGCTCGGGGACGCCCGCGGTCACGCTTGGGTTCGGTGCGGGCCAGCACGCGTGCGTCGTTCCATGCCCCGCGGCGGACCTCATCGAGGGCATCGGTGGCCCATTTGACGATGTGAAACGGATCCGCCACCCGGACCGCGCCCGGACACTTCTCGGCGACGATGGTGTCGATGAAGTCGGCTCCGTCGGCGCTGACGTGGGTGATCTGTAAGCAGCGCTCTGGGCCGAGCAGGTCGAAGAATTGCCTCACCGTGGCACTCGAGCGTCCCGGCGCCGCCCAGATGAGCCGACGGGAATCGTGGTCGACCACGACCACGAGGTACTTGTGCCCCTTCTTGTAGCTGATCTCGTCGATCCCAATCCGTCGCAGTCCGGCGAACCGATCGTGGGTGGCGTCGATGTCGGCCCAGACCCGGGCAACGATCGATCCCACTGTGCGCCAGGCGATCCGCATCAACGCCGTCACCGTGGACTTCGAGGCCTGGGTGGCCAGCCAGGCAACCTGATCATCGAAGGCGTAGGTGTGGCCCGCGTCGTGACGGGCCCAGGGCACCGACGCGACCACGACCCCATGAGTCCGGCACCTAACGCGGGGTGTATCGGCCTCGAGGTGTGCCCGGACCGTCCCCAGATCCATTGCCCGCCAGTGACGTCGGCCCGGCCCGGCGTCATAACCCGGGCTGCGACGACCACAGATCCCGCACCGGCCACGCTCGCGCTTCATCGGTCGGACGTGCAGGACCAGCAACTCCGAGTCCTCGTCGAACTCGACCCGCTCGATTACCGTCTTCTCGACACCCAACAGGCCCCGCCATAAGCTGACATCACGCACGCCGTTCTCCTGATCATCGGTTTCTTTGCCTTAGACAGCTCGAAACCTATGCAGGGGAACGGCGTGCGCCCTCACGACGCGCTCAAACCACCCACAGGTACGTCAGAAGAGCCGGTTTTAGGGTCGGCGGCGACGGCGGCGCGCCCGCTTCGGGGGGTACGGCGTACGGCTCTTGTGACGTTGTAGTGGGTTCGTTGACCTGGGAATTTGGGCGCAACGCCGTGTCCTGCTTACGTTTTGGACTGCTAAAGGTTCAATCCGTGAGAAGGGTGTACGGCGTTGCGCATGTCCAGGGTATTCGCGACCGGTCTGGGTGACCAGAACATGGTGATCGAGGACGTGATGATCGAGACCGAGACCACGGGCCGCAAGCAGCCGAAGACCACCGAAGTGCTGGTGTTGTCGGTGCGGCCCAAGGCGTCGCAGGCAGGCCGTTGCTCACGGTGTCGCAAGCGGTGCCCGGGCTATGACGCCGGCGGCCGGGACGGGGACGGGGTCAGGCGGTGGCGGACCCTGGACGTGGGAACCACGAAGGCGTATCTGCAGGCCGCGGCACCGCGGGTGGAATGCAGCGAGCATGGGGTGGTGGTGGCGCACGTGCCGTGGGCGCGCCCGGGCGCCAAACACACCTGGGCGTTCGAGGACACCTGCGCGTGGCTGGCCGCCCACACCGCATTGAGCGTGCTCACGGTGCTGCTGCGGATCGCCTGGCGCACCGTGGCGGCGATCGTGACCAGGGTGGTGGCCGATGGCCGCGACACCAACGATCTGCTCGCGGGACTGTCGCAGATCGGCATCGACGAGATCGCCTACCGCAAGGGGCACCGCTACTTGACGTGCGTGGTTGACCACACGACAGGCCGGCTGGTGTGGGCCGGCGAGGGCCGCAACCAGGACACGCTGGGCCGGTTCTTCGACGAGCTGGGCGCCGAGCGGGCCGCGCTGCTCACCCACGTCAGCTGCGACGGCGCGGAATGGATCCACGCCCTGGTGCGTGCACGCGCGCCGCAGGCACTGATCTGCCTGGACGCCTTCCATGTCGTGCCCTGGGCCATGAAGGCACTGGACAAGGTGCGGGTACGCACCATGACCCGCGCCGGGATCACCGATCGGCACGCGATGTGGGCGACCCGCAAGAACCCGGCCGGGTTGACCGGCGAGCAGCGCACCAGCCTGGCGCAGATCGCGGTCACCAACAAGACCCTCTACCGGGGGTATCTGCTCAAAGAGCAGCTACGCGAGGTCTTTCGGGTCAAAGGCACCCACGGGCGGCAGCTGCTGGCCGGGTGGCTGTCGTGGGCCTCGCACTCGCGCATCCCCGAATTCGTTGCGCTGGCCCGCAGCATCCGCCGCTACCGCGACCTGATCTGGAACACCCTCGATCACGGACTGTCCAACGCCCGCTCCGAGGCCACCAACACCCACCTGCGGGCATTGACCAAACGCGCCTACGGATTCCACAGCCCCGACGCCCTGATAGCCATGGCCATGCTCACCCGAGGCGGCCTCTGCCCAGCACTACCAGGACGGAAATGACCCACTACAACGTCAGTAGATCCCGGCGTACCCCTCGTACCCCCCGACCGCGGTCGGGTTCGCTCCTCATCGGCCCTCATTGAGATGGAGGCTTCGGGCGTCCTCGCGCTTTCCGGGAATCGGCCTCAGCTCAACGTCCCCCACCCCCACGAGCCGTTTGAGCGCATCATCGAAGTACAACTTGTCGCGGCCGAAGTCCCGCTTCATCGCCGCCTTCGGCTGGTCGTTGGCCGATCGCAACGCTTTCCGTATCCGACCGGCAACGCGCCCAATCGCGGCCTCTTCCGCCTCGGCCATCCCTTCAGCCTTGGCGACCTCGCGAACGGCGTCCTGACGGCCGCGTGACTTGGCAGCCTTGGTCGCGTTGCCGCTCAGCGCCGCCAACACCGATGCCCGCGTCTCGTTGGAGACCGCCATCACCGTGCCCGCCAGCGTCCAGTCCTCTTCAGAGACTTTGTCGGTGCGCCCGTTCATCCACATGAGTCCGACCGCGACCTTCAACCGAGCGAGCATTCCGTGTGAATCCAGGGCGGCGGTCTCAGCCACTTCACCGCGCCGCTTGGCGAGGTGTTCGGCGCGAATCGTGTCGACGACGCTCGGCGGCAATTCGAGCACATGGAACGCAGCACTTTCGGCGGGCTCGTCCAAACGGTAAGGGTCGTCAAGGTCGAACTTCAGGCGAAAGCCACCCTCGTCGCCCGGGGCAGGCTCAAGCGTCTCTGCTGGGTTTACTGACGTCGGCCAGGCAGACACATACAAGGGTTCGGGTTCCATCGGCGGATCGTCAGGCGCATCGGGATCGATGGTCCGCAACCACAGAAAGCGTTGCGGCGTACCCCCATCCGCATCGTCCAAGAGAACCGCGCCTCGGCCAGGCTGGACACCGACGATCATCGTCATCCGGTAGCGGTGGGCCATGATCGCCACTGCCTTCTCCGCGTCGGACCAACCGAACCCCAACCGCTCCCCCATCCACGCCTTCCGAAGCTCCGGCATGAGCGTCGACCCGCCCCGGCCAACCAACGCGGCAAAGGTGTCGACCTCCGGCACGGTGAAGATGGCCGCGTTACGTACGTTCACCTGCTCCGGTGGCTGCCCCCTCGTGGTACGCCTCTTGTAGGCGAACTGCTTCAGCAGACCTTCGCCGCTGCCAGGTGTCGTGACGAACGGGGCCACCTCCGTCACCAAGAAGTCCTCAGCGACCGCCTCCGACGCGCCCTTGCCGAAGCCAGACGGGGCCACCAAGACAACGAACAGATTCACGCTCGCGAACGACCCCACGATCGGCGGCAGAACAACATGCGGCGGAATCGTCGCAACCGCGCGCGCCAGAACAGCGCCAAGCGTCGACCACGGCCCAGACAGCCGCGCCCGCGCGAACTGTTGGAGCCGCGCGAGCTCAGGCCGCGTCAACCAGAACGCCTCCAACTCATCCTCGGTCAGCCCGTCGTCGTTGCGATGCGCCCGGCCGGTGTCAGCCTGTGCCGCGGCCCACTGCGCGAGTCGATAGAACTCGCCACCAGCTCCTGGTTTGACTTCCAGGAACGCACTTGCGAGGGTGCCGAAGGCTTCCCGCGCGGGATAGCAGCCGGCCATCGCCTCAGAAAACGCCCACGGCAATGCATCCCGCATTGCTTCGTGGCGCGAGCCGCCATCGGCTACCTGAGCGTTGAACCACGCAACTGGACCAGCGACGCCTTTCCGGCAACCTTTCCGCCCACAGCCTGCGCCAATATGCGTGTCGAGGAACAATTCAAATTGGTGATCTGTCAGCGGATCTGCGCTCTCGCCTGCCTCGGACAAGCAAGCTCGCAACACACCCGGCAACTGCGTTAGCGTGCCGACGCGTCGCCAGTTGTAGTGGCCGCTCTTTGTATCGGCGTCGGGGTGGACGCTCGGAGCCGCAACCACATAGCCGTTCCTCCCGCGCACCTGCCCGTATCGCGCAAACGCCCCCGCGCTGTTGCCGAGCATCTCCCCAGGACTCATCAAAAATAGATAGTGGCTCCGCTCACCCCCGCGCCGGGTGTTGTGGATCGCCCCGGCCGCGCGCAGCGCCGCAGCCATGTCAGACCTGCCGTCATTCTCGATGACGGTTAGGTCCTCTATGTCGGCGTCGAAGATGATCGCGCCGGATCGGCCCGCGTGAAGCGCGATGTTGTAGTCGGGGTGGGCCGTCCACCATCGGCGGATTTCGTCGGGGTTGCGCGTCGAGTTCTCGTCCCAATTGTCGATCGCCGGCACCTTGGAACCGGGCCTCACTGGGAACACAAACCACCCAGCCTCGGCGTAGGCCAAGGCGGCGTTGACCATCGACATGCACGCCGTGATCTCCGGTACCGAAAGACGTTGCACACCAGCACTATCCACACGAGGAGCGTCGAACTTGACGTAGTCGAACCAGTCGACTAAGACGCTCTTCTCGGGTAAGCTACCCACCTAGGACTCCCATCCTGTTGCCCCACGGCCCTCTCAATCCGTGGGGTGACTCTTATCTATTGGTTTGGGCGACAGGCTTTCCATCATTCATTCGCCAACCACCGCACGGGTCTCCGGTGCGCGGTAAACGCCAGATTGCTTGCGGGACTTGAGCCATTCCCAGCCGTCTTGCCTGCTGTAGAAGTTCCCGTTGCCGATACGCGTCGGCTTAATCTCACGGTCTTGCACCGCGTACTTGATCGCGCGCCGAGTTACTGGGATGCCCTCGTCGTAGTGAAGCCACTCCCAGAGCTCCTGCTCCGTCATGGTGGGCTTCTCGTTGTCGTCCATCTGCGCTCCTTCGGGGTCGTGCTCTCCGAAGAAACCAAAAGGTGCCCTCGGAGAAGCAAACTCGTTCTGCACGCATTTACGTACAGATTGGGTTTGTCTCTCCGAGGGCACCCTGCCGAAGCTTGCTGCGCTCCTCGCTTAAGATCAGGACCCCGGCTCTGATAAGGCCGATGCCGTCACAAAAGACATATTCAGTTATCTCCGACGGATCGCCGCCGGGTACGACGTAAACCTTACCCGATCTTCGCTCGGAGCGGGAGGGCTAAACCGTCTCGGATCGTCCACGCCCGCAACGGCTCTCGCCGCACCGCGTGCGCCATCTGGTGCATCGTCGTACTGCCCTCTCAGCGCCCCGCAGACGTACAAACATGCGTCCTGGTGTCAGGAGCCAGGCCAAAACACGGCGGATCGCGAATCCGCAGGTGGCGACGCATCGAGCCAGGTCGCAGACTTTCCGTCCGCGTAGACGCCCTGCCGCGCTCGTCGCATCCGATCCTCCGCCCGACGCACCGCATCGCGTCTCCGTCGAGATGACCCGTCCGGACGACGCCCCTCTACGGGATAGGCGGGACCGGCGAACCGGGATCTACCCGCGCACCGGGCGGCAGGTGGACCTGCGCGCCGAGGACGTTGGATCGGAACCGAACCTCAGCGGTCTCCCGAGCCCAGGCATCGCAAGCGCGACAGATGCTGAAGACCACGATGAACGGCACATGCTCATGCGGCAGGTACACCGCCTGGCCCTGGCAACCGTCAGGTGCAAGCTGTATGTCGCAGCCGCGCTGCCCGACAGCGTGAGGCAGAGGCACCCGACGAGTGATCATGTACGAGAAGCGCTCCATCGCATCGTTGTAGACGTAGAGGTCCGGGATGCACGGGTAGTACAGGAACGTGTCGCTGTCCGCCGCAGCAGCGACGCGGTCGCCGAACCGTTCCCTCATATCACGCATGGTCCGTTGGGCGAGCTGCCACATATGGGGGCTCCACGCCGGGTCGAAGAGGTAGGCCGTGTCGCCTGTCTCGCGCGTCACCAGCGCCCTGGTGCGCTCGACTACTTGAGTTGTACCGACGATCGGGTGGTCGGGCCGGGGCGGTAGGTCCATGCCGTACTTCGCCCGCAGTTCAAAATCGTTGTTGGTCATGCGGTTCTGCTCCCTTTCTGGTTGTTGTAGCGTTTCGCCCCGGCGGTGCGGGTTGGTCGGGTGACGATGAATCGCCATAGCTCGGCAGTCGAGTACATTCGCCGTCCCGCGACGATCCGGCACGACAGCTCTCGACGGTCGGTCACGGTCTTGATCCATCGCTCGGTTACGGGGACGCCGATGCTCCGGTACCACTCGACGGCGTCCGCCACCGTCTTGTCCGGTACCGGAGACACGGTGAGCGATTCCGGTGGTTCCGGCACTGGCACGGGTAGTTCCACTCTCGCCATCGGGATTTCGCCTCTCGTCGGTAGATCGAGTCTACCGCCCGACGCCGTACCTATTCCGACTTAAGCCGACCGCCTCCGGTACCAAAGCTAGTGCGCTGAAACGTTATTCGAGCGCGCTCCGCCGCGTCGGCGCTACCCTCGGCCGAACGGCTATCCGAAGAACGGAAAACGAAATGCGAAACACACAGGAATTGCTACACATTTGGGGTGGCAGCGGTCGCCGAGGCATCAGCGTCGCTGGCGATGTGCTCGTGAACGAAACCGCCGATGGCGTCAACCTCGACGACATTTGGAAAGAGATCGAGACGGCGCTCAATCTCTACAACGAGCATCGCTCAACGATCGTGCGGTTGCTTTCGTATCCGACGATCGCCGTCGCCGACGTCATCCCGCAGAGTGTCCAGGGCGAGAGCTTCGAGATCGCCACCGAGATGGGCATCCCGACCGCGCTGCGCGAGCCCGCCGACTACCTCCGCCTCGGCTACAACTTCCAGGACTACGACAAGAGACTGGGCGCAACCTGGAAGTGGCTACGGTCCGCCACAGCCGAGCAAGTCGAAGCGCAAGTGACTCGCATCTTCGAGGCCGACAACCGACTCGTCAGCGGCACGATCCTCCGTCGCCTGTTGAGCCCCGCGCAGCAGTTCAACGAGTGGCAGCACATCTGCTACGGACTCTGGAACGGCGATGGGATGGTGCCGCCGGAACATCTCGGCAAGACATTCGATGGCGCGCACACCCACTACCTGACCTCTGGCTCAACGCATCTCGACTCCGCCGACATCGAGGACTTGATACGGACCGTCACCGAGCACGGCTACGGCCGGTTCGGCAGCCAGGGCGGGCAGCTGGTGATCCTTGCGAACCCGAACCAGGTTGAAGACATGACGTTCTGGCGGGCGGGCGTCGAGTACGCCGCCGGCAAGGTGCCCAAGTACGACTTCGTGCCGTCTCAGGCCGCCCCGGCGTTCTTCACCACCGAACACCTCGTCGGCTCTGTCGCCCCGAGCGAGTTCAACGGGCTCCAGGTGCTCGGCAGCTACGGCGACGCCTGGTTGATCGAAAGCCACTACGTGCCCTCGGGTTACGTCATCGTCGCAGCGACCGGCGGGCTCGACTCGGACATGAACCCGGTCGGCTTCCGGGAGCACACCAACATCGCCTACCACGGTCTGCGGCACATTCCTGGTCGCGGTCCCTACCCGCTACAGGACAGCTTTTACGCACGCGGGTTCGGTGTCGGCGTTCGCCACCGTGGCGCAGCGGCCGTCATGCAGGTGACCACGAACGCCAGCTACACCCTGCCGACAATCAAGACGTAGACGATCGTGGATAGGTGCCGGAACTCGCGGGACCCCGAGAGGGACTACCGCGAAACTTCTGAGTTTGGCTTCGGGCCGGGGCCGGTCGCACCCGGCAAGGAGGATGCGCCGCCGAGTCGCGGCGGCGTGTACCGAGCGAAGTGCCCACCACTAGAGCTCATCCCCAGCGACGACCTCAGCGTGCGCGCACACGAAACCAGTTGGAGACAGGGCGACCCACCGCGCGGCCACCCCGGCGAGCGCACCGGCTGAGCGCACCCGAACGGCCCGGTCACGGGGCGAAGTTACTGCCTTTCGACGCCCCGTGACCGGCTGCCCTACGCCGCTTCGACGTTGGGCTCCTTCAGTGCCGCCAACGCCTCCTCAAGCATTCTCACCAGATCATCACGACGGGCAGGCTCAACCGCCTCGGCCACCAATCGATCAACTCGACTCTTCGCGCGCGCTGTCCACCCAGAATCGGCTTCCCACTGCGGACGTTTGACCAACTCCGCGCGGATGATTCGCCGCCACGAGCCGCCGTAAGTTGTGCACGCGTCCATAACTTCCTCACGGGTGTCGTAATGATCCGCCAGCTGCATTCGGCGCGTAATTTCAGAGGCCTCTAAATCGAATTCCGTGGTGATTCTGGCCCGCAACCCTTTGGGTAGTTGCTTGCCGCTGCGGAAATCGACCAAGGCGCGGCCGAACTCCCACCGCTCAACAATGCTCTCGGACTCGCTCTTGGCGATCTTGTCTTGGATCGGGGCGAGCTTCTCGATGTGAAACGCGTTGTCATCGTTCATTTTTCATTCTCCACGCCGGGCTGCTGCCGGGAGAAACAAAAGAAAATGCCTCCGCGGCAAGCAGCGTTGATTGCTACTTGGCGAAGACATCGTGACTAAGTGGTCTGGCTCGTTAGTTCGTCGGGGGTTATGCGGCTTGGGTGGCCCGTTCGTGCTGGTCAAGTCGTTCGAGGTGCCGGTTGAGATCGGCTGTGGTGTATTTCCATTTGAACGGAATGGCAGTCGCGTTGTACCGGTATTCGAAGGCAAGCAACCGTTGCTCCACTGCGGTGAGATCGGTGAAGTCGTTGGGCGAGAGCACTTTACGTTGGATGATCGAAAAGTAGATCTCGACCTGGTTGAGCCAGGAGGCGTGGACTGGGGTGTGGACCATGATCGCATTGGGGTACTGCGCGGCGAGCCGGTCGATCGCGGCCTGTCCGCGATGGGAGGACCCGTTGTCGACGATCCAGAAGACACGTTTGGCCGAGGCGTAGGGCTCTTGGCTCATCACTTGATCGACCAACGCGGTAAACGGTGCGATGCCGGTGGTGGTGTCACACCGTCCGAACACCCGACCGTGGCCGACGTCGTAGGCCGCCAGATATGCTAACGCCCCACCGCGTCGATAGTCATGGTTCACCCGCATCGCCTGGCCCTTGGCTGCCGGTGAGGTGACATGGCAGCGGTCCCGGGCCTGGATGGAGGGCTTCTCGTCGGCGGAGATCACGTACTCGTCGGCACCCAAGGCCGCGCCCAGATAGCTGCGGCCGTACAGATCGAGCACTACAGCGGCCTTGGCCGCGAACTGCGGGTCGCGCACGAAGATCCACGATCGGTACTGCCACGGCTTGAGCGCATCCTCGGCGAGCCAGCGCCGCACCGTGGCCACCGAGGCGCTGATCCCGTCGGCGAGCAGCTGGCGCGCCAGCTCGGGTGCGCTCCACCGCGACAGCGGCTGCCCGTGCTCGGCGGGAAGTTCACACGCCCAGGCCTTAACCCGGGCCACCTCGCCTGCCGAATACACCGGTGGCCGACCCGAACGCGGCGCATCAGCGAGCCCTTCAATGCCGTTGGCGCAGAACCGGGCCCGCCACTTGCGGGCGGTGTCAACGCAAACCCCGAGGTCCTCAGCGATAGTCGCGTTGGACGCACCGTCGGCAGCCATCAACACGATCAACGCGCGTAGCACCATCTTCTGCGGCGTGTTGCCGGCGCGCACCCGCGCCTGCAGCAGCGTGCGGTCAGCATCGCAGGGCCGGACCTGATACGGGCTCGTCATCACCACGGCAACCCACCGATCATCGTTTCACACTCATCACTCATGCCCCACACATCACACAGATCACGGTGTTCAGGCACTCCGACACGCCGATCACTGATCCGCGGCATCGTTCGGGCACGATCACACCCATGCCGACTCCACCCGAATCGACGAAAAGCTCCCTGCAGCTGCGGCTGATCACCCATGCTCGCGACCGCTGGCCGCAGATCGGCAAGGTCAGCACCCGGTTCCGCAGCAACTTCGCCTACATCGCCATCACCCTCGACGACAACACCGCGATGCCGCTCATGCGATTGCGCTACGGCGGATCGGCCAACCGGTGGGGCTTTGCGATCCACCTCGCCAGCACCGGCAAGTACGAAGACTCGATCCTGCCCAGCGGCGCATTCGCCGGAACCCCAGAAGAAGCTCTCGATTGCGCCTGCGGGCTCTACCTCGCCGACCCCACCGCCTGGCTACCACCCCCGACGAACTAACGAGCCAGACCACTAAGGCGTGCGTGCGTCTCCGAGATGTTACAAGGTCTACCCCGCCCCGGGATCGTCTCTACCGGGAGTTCGGCTGTCTCAGTTTCATGCGTATGGCGGGAGGTCTTGGAAGGTCGTCTCAGATTAGTTGCGTGCATCCCGGAGCCACCAGCATATCAAGGCGCGGCAGCGCGGCGGCGCTTTCAGCGGTCCGGTCGCGGGGCAGGTTGCCGATCCCTTCCGACGCTTCCATAGCCGGGCCGCCAAATCGACAAGACCAATCCGCTCCAGAGACACGCCAGCACCGAACGCTGCTTGCGCGTACTCGACTTTCCTTCATATACTGACGTCCTAAGTACACTAGGAGGTTAGGATGTCAGAACAGACTTCAAATCCTGCGCCACAGGCAAAGAAGCGCGGCGTGAGCTTTCCGCAGCTGTCTTTGGAGTCGGCGGTCGATGCCATCCTCGCGATGGGCCAGCATGGCGCGGACCACAGCCAGGATGCTGCTGCGGCTTATATGGGTCACTCCACCGCGAACAGCGGAGCGTTCCGCACTAAGTGCGCCGCACTACGTGACTTTGGATTGATCGTGAGGGGCGACAAAGACAGGGTGGTTTTGAGCGATCTGGCGAAGCAACTGGTGCTAGAAGCGCACGACCCCGAAAAGGTACGCCCACTTCTGCTGGGAGCCTTCCAATCTTGCCGCGTTTTCGAGCAGCTGTACCAGGACAGCGCCAAGAACATTCCGCAAGACCTGCAACGGTTCCGGACCGTAGTCGTCATGCGGCACGGGGTAGGCACCGACCAGGCCGACAAATTCATTGACTCCTTTGTAGACAGCGCGGGATACGCCGGGCTGGCGAAGGTCGAAGGAAACCAGGTCACCCTCTTTCCGCCCGACACCACTTTCTGGGACGAGGAGAGGCAGAAGGCCGACGAGTTGCTCGACAAATTCAAGCCCGCCCCGAAGGCACCCGTCCCTCCGCTGGAGCAGGTGCTGCGCGAAGCCGCCCAAGCGGAGGCTGCTGCGGCTGCTGCTGCTGCAGCTGCCGGCCCTACCATCCCGATAGCGCTGCGTCAGGCCTGGCCCATTGACGGCGGTGAGATCGAGTTCGTCATCAGGACTCCGAAGGCCTTGCCGCCCGACATCTACGCCGAGATGGCCGCGATGGCCAAGGTGGCGGCGAGGATGGAGGTTCTGCTGAAGCCGGCTGCTGCAGAGGTGCCTGTGACCGCGTCTGCGCCGAACACCAGCGTGGCTGTGCCCTCGCCGGTCGACGGCGACTGAGCCGGGACCAAGAGGCCGTGGAGGTCGCGATGTGGGTCTGGTTGGCAGCAGCGGCTTTGCCGGTGACTGCCGGGGTCTGCTTCCTCGCGTACCTCGTGTTCATGTCCTTCGTGGTGATCAAAACCGGCGGCACG
Organism: Mycobacterium sp.; assembly: GCA_011620645.1. GTDB lineage: Bacteria > Actinomycetota > Actinomycetes > Mycobacteriales > Mycobacteriaceae > Mycobacterium. The sequence goes on along the minus strand of WOYS01000004.1, from coordinate 3,476 downwards.
GAGGGGTTGAAGGACGTGGCCACCGCGATGCGCGCCTACAGAGTGCCGCTACTCAGTCGCACCGGCAAGAAGCCGACGTCGTAGTGAGTGCCGCTCTCCACGGTCCCGTAACGGTCCCGTAGACGCAGCCGAACCGAGGCCGTACCGAGGCCGTACCGGCGGGGTCCGCGGGCCGTACCGAAGCGCCATCTAGCAGCCGAAACATTGTTCTTGATACCCCGCCGACCAGCCCATTTCCGAACAGCCGTTTGGACGCGTATAAATCTTCCAAACTAGCTACGCGGGTTCGATTCCCGTCGCCCGCTCCACCAGGACCGCCCTCGCCGGGAAGTTCTGCGTCACGCTATCGCGCCGAAACCGATCCGCCGCACCGACTGGAGTCGTTTCTCGGCTGACTCCCCCGCCGGAGCGGCGGTCGTCGATCTGGAGCACCGGATCGGCTGATATGTAGGTCAGTTTGTCAAGGGGGCAGGGTGAAGCGGCGGCCGCAACCGTCGTCGCGGCCGCCGCTTCGTTGACCGGATGAGGACCTCGGTGACGTCGAGCGTGTCGTGTCGACGCGTTGTCAGTCTGATATGCGCGGGTTGGTTACCGCAGGACGGGACTTCCGAGTCGGAGTGGACCGCTGGTCTAGAAATCGAGCGTCATCAGTTGAGTTGTGCTGCAACATGATTGCTCATAGCCGAAACGCGGGTCACTCCCAGACGCTTGCCACGCCATCGAGGTTGGTGTCATCCGGACGATTGTGAGGTGTCAGTCCTGCAGGACCGCCAACGACCAGCACCAGCCAGCCAGTTCACGGGCAATCCCGGCGTTGGCGACCACCGAGCGTTTCTTGCGTTCATCGAAACGCACCCACCGGTCGTGCAGACGCCGATTCGCGGCTTGGCCGCGCGCACGGGCCGCCGGCGAGGCGGCGTCCCAGCGTCGCCGCAGCTCGACCCCCGGCCGATAGGGCGCCCGATGATGCCACGCTGCCTCGACCAGAAGCCGGCGGGCGTGACCATTGCCGGTCTTGGTGACCCCACCCTGAGATCGGGTGCCGCCCGAGGAGTTCTCCGTGGGCACCAACCCGACATACGCGCCGATCGAGCGGCCGGTCAGCCGATCCCAGTCCCCGATCTCGACGGCCAACCCGAACGCCGTCAACGTGGCGATCCCGCGCAGGCAGCCCAGCCGGGTCACCACCGGGGTGAACACCGAATCGGCGGCCATCTCGGTGATTGCATCATCGAGACGGCTGCGGCGATCCACAGTGGCCAACATCGTGTCGAAGGCGCTGTCATAAGCCAGCTGCAGTCCGCGGGCCTGAAAGCGGTGAGTCCGCAACCACGCCTCGTGCCGCGTCGTCCACGCATTCCCGCCGTAATACACGATCCCCTGGCGTAGAAGCAGTTTCGACAACCGGTGCCGCGCCGCCATCAAATCCCCACGGCAGTCCTCCCGAGCCCGAACCAGATCCCGGGCCGCTTCCTGCTCCACCGAGGGAACCGTCACCGCAGTGACCTCGCCCAGGTGCAACAACCGGGCCAGATGCCGGGCATCACGGACATCGGTCTTGACCCGGTCCCCGGACGGGCGCTGCAGCTTCGACGGTGCGGCCACCACACAGTCGATCCCGGCGGCCTCCAATGCCCGGGCCAACCCGAACCCCGTCGGCCCGGCCTCATAGGTGACGATCACCGGGGCCGGCAACCCCACGATCCACTCCAGGATCTCTCGGTGATCCGGGATCAACCGCCGCTCGACCACTTCACCGGTCGAGCGGTCCAACCCACACGCAACCACTGAACGTGCGTGCACGTCCAACCCGATACTCGTACGATGACTTTCCACTGGGGCCTCCCACATCTGATATGTAGGTCAGTTTGTCAAGGGGGCAGGGTGAAGCGGCGGCCGCAACCGTCGTCGCGGCCGCCGCTTCGTTGACCGGATGAGGACCTCGGTGACGTCGAGCGTGTCGTGTCGACGCGTTGTCAGTCTGATATGCGCGGGTTGGTTACCGCAGGACGGGACTTCCGAGTCGGAGTGGACCGCTGGTCTAGAAATCGAGCGTCATCAGTTGAGTTGTGCTGCAACATGATTGCTCATAGCCGAAACGCGGGTCACTCCCAGACGCTTGCCACGCCATCGAGGTTGGTGTCATCCGGACGATTGTGAGGTGTCAGTCCTGCAGGACCGCCAACGACCAGCACCAGCCAGCCAGTTCACGGGCAATCCCGGCGTTGGCGACCACCGAGCGTTTCTTGCGTTCATCGAAACGCACCCACCGGTCGTGCAGACGCCGATTCGCGGCTTGGCCGCGCGCACGGGCCGCCGGCGAGGCGGCGTCCCAGCGTCGCCGCAGCTCGACCCCCGGCCGATAGGGCGCCCGATGATGCCACGCTGCCTCGACCAGAAGCCGGCGGGCGTGACCATTGCCGGTCTTGGTGACCCCACCCTGAGATCGGGTGCCGCCCGAGGAGTTCTCCGTGGGCACCAACCCGACATACGCGCCGATCGAGCGGCCGGTCAGCCGATCCCAGTCCCCGATCTCGACGGCCAACCCGAACGCCGTCAACGTGGCGATCCCGCGCAGGCAGCCCAGCCGGGTCACCACCGGGGTGAACACCGAATCGGCGGCCATCTCGGTGATTGCATCATCGAGACGGCTGCGGCGATCCACAGTGGCCAACATCGTGTCGAAGGCGCTGTCATAAGCCAGCTGCAGTCCGCGGGCCTGAAAGCGGTGAGTCCGCAACCACGCCTCGTGCCGCGTCGTCCACGCATTCCCGCCGTAATACACGATCCCCTGGCGTAGAAGCAGTTTCGACAACCGGTGCCGCGCCGCCATCAAATCCCCACGGCAGTCCTCCCGAGCCCGAACCAGATCCCGGGCCGCTTCCTGCTCCACCGAGGGAACCGTCACCGCAGTGACCTCGCCCAGGTGCAACAACCGGGCCAGATGCCGGGCATCACGGACATCGGTCTTGACCCGGTCCCCGGACGGGCGCTGCAGCTTCGACGGTGCGGCCACCACACAGTCGATCCCGGCGGCCTCCAATGCCCGGGCCAACCCGAACCCCGTCGGCCCGGCCTCATAGGTGACGATCACCGGGGCCGGCAACCCCACGATCCACTCCAGGATCTCTCGGTGATCCGGGATCAACCGCCGCTCGACCACTTCACCGGTCGAGCGGTCCAACCCACACGCAACCACTGAACGTGCGTGCACGTCCAACCCGATACTCGTACGATGACTTTCCACTGGGGCCTCCCACATCTGTGGCTCTACCGGCCAGGACCACCCTGTCGGCAACCCACGTTCACATGTGAGCGAGGCCCCAGCCCCTCATACCGTCTAGTCGTACCCGATGAGCTACTTCGACGCCACCAACCGCAACGCCACCCTTGCACGGTGGCCCTCTCCGATGAGGTGCATTCCGCTCTGGGCGTGAAAACCGGCTGATTCTCGGCCGGTTAGCCGTCATCCCTGT
>WOYS01000062.1 GCA_011620645.1 Mycobacterium sp. | reverse complement strand
GCACAGGCGAAAAACCAGATCCTCCACGCCGACACCGGCTCCTCGGCACAAACATAGAAGATCCGCTCTTACTGCGTCAGCGGCGCACCACCGCTGGGCCCTGCTGTGTCGCCTTGACCGTCGAGCGGTTCGGGAGCCAGCGCGCGGACGGCTTCGTCGACGGAAGCGAACAAATGGTCGGCACCGATCCGCGTAAGCAGGCCGCTTCGCGCCAAACCGGCACATACCACGCCGTTGGCTCGGGCAATCGCCAACGACAATCCCCGACGGTCGAGCTGGTCGAGCGTCTGGCGCAATGCACACGATCCGGTGTAGTCAACATCGGTCATACCGATGGAATCGAGCACGACGAACCGGGGCGACCCACCAGCGCGATCGATGGCGGCCGTCATCTCCGTCCGGAAGTGCGCGGCATTGGCATACCAAAGGGCCGTGGCGAACGACACTACCAGCACCCCTGGTACTTCCAGGGCCAGCTCGGTTCCGCCCAAGGGCACCCAGCTGGTGGTTGACGGGATGCGGCCCAGAACCCGCAGCCGCGGACGGGCGCTGAGACGGGCGCGATCGACAATCGCCACCGCGACCGCCACCGCGATGCCCTGCTCGACGCCGACCAGGGCAACAGTGAGCAGGGTGATCAACGCCAGTGCGAATTCGAATCGGCTGTAACGGGCGATGTCGATGAGATCGCCGACGTGCAGAATCCTGGCGGCGATGAACATCAGAATCGCCGCCAGAGTCGCCACCGGCAGGTTTGTCAGCAGGGATGCTGCGGGAATCAACGCCACCACGGCGCCGGCAGCCACAAGACCGGCGAGTTGGGTGCGTCCGGATGCCGCCGCCACCGCCGCCGTTCGTGGCGGACTTGCATTAACCGGGAACGAACCAACCAGGCCGGCGACCACATTTGCGGCCCCAATACCCAGAAAGTCACGATTCACGTCCACCTCGCCGGTCCCCTGAGCGGCAAAGGCCCGGGTTGTCGCCGCCGTCTGGCTGACAATCACCAGGGCAACGACGCCAGCGACCGGAGCCACCGACCCCACCGTCGACCAGGACAGTCCGTGCAGCCCGGCGCGCGGTGCGTCATGGGCCAGCGCACCCAACACCACCACCCCACGGGCATGCAGATCCAATGCACCGGCAATGATCGTCGACCCGATCAGCCCGATCAGCGCGCCGGGGAGCCGACGGTCAACCCGGTCGGCGACCAGCATGACGACCAACACGCCGATACCGATGCTCAGCGCCCGCCCGTTGAGCAGATGCGCGCTACGCACCACAACACCAGCCCGGTGCAGGGTGCTGCCGCTCGCATCGGGCAACCCCAACAGATCCGGTAGCTGATGCACGACGATGATCACGGCGACCCCGCCGAGGAACCCGCTAATGATCGGCGCCGATAAGAACTCGGCGACCCATCCCAGACGCAGCAGACCAACCAGGGCGACCAGCACACCAACCACTACCGCCAGGATGGCGACCAGCGCCCCATAGTCCAAGGAGGAGTGGGCCACTACCGCGGCGACTCCGACCGCAAACAACGGCGCGATCGTCGAATCGGCGCCCACCGACATCTGCGGGTTCGACCCCAGCAACGCGAACATCGCACAGCCCGCGACGAACGCGTAAAGGCCGGTGATCGGCGGCATACCAGCCATCCGCGCAGTCGCCAGTTGCTCGGGCACCGCGATCGCCAACAGGGTCAGCCCCGCAACTATGTCGCCGAGCAGCCATGACGAGCGGTAGCCGCGCAGCGAGGTCAACAGCAGCGACCGAACCCCTAACGCGCGTGCCGCCAATGGTGCCGCCGACCGCATCGGCCCATCATTGCAGCCGCGTCAAACCGTCGACGATCCCTCGACCGGAATCGTCGGTAACACCGCTGGCCCAGCGCCCGTCGTAGTGATCCGATTCCTTCTGCCCGCCTCGGCACCGGGGCACACAGACTTCCTGGCAGGGGTCCAAATGCCCTGTCGACCAATCGTGAACGGGCGCAATGTGGGAGGGGGCGAGAGCAATATCAGCACCACCGACGACGATCAATAACGTCTGCGTTTCAGCCCGGACCGCAGCGCTCACAGAAGGAACAGAACATGATCCAATACCACCTCGACAAGGAGCGTTCCATCCTGCACGTGCAGCCAGACGCTCCGCTCAAACGGGAGGACTTCGTGGAACTTGCGAAAGTGGTAGACCCCTACATCGAGGCCACCGGCGACCTTGGCGGCCTCCTCGTCGAGGCCCCCACATTCCCAGGGTGGGACAGCTTCGGCGCGATGGTCACCCACCTTCGCTTTGTTCGGGACCACCAGCAACATGTACGGCGAATCGCCGTCGCCACGGACTCCCCGGTGGGGGACCTGGCAGAGCATTTAGTTTCACACTTCGTATCCGCCGAGGTTAGGCATTTCCCCGCGGCGCAGACCGATGCCGCGCAACAATGGGTCAGCTCGCACAAGGCCACATAGGCCACCAGTGACGACGGCCGTGCACTCCTGGAACGCCGCAGGTGTCAGCCGGGATACCAGTGAAATTTTGTGTCCGTGGTCGGGTCAGGAAACACCGGGCGTGGTCCCAAGCTCATGGCAGGCGACACCGTGATCGCGATTGCGTGCGACCCGGACGACATCGTCGCGGAACTCGCGGGGGTAAGGCCTGGGCACCAGGACATCCCTCCAGCCCGCCCTTCACGGGCAAGCCAACTCAGATGTCACCTAATTCGTGCAGCAGACCCGTTCGATTCCCATCCTGCATGCGACTTTGTAACCGAGACCCCAGAAGTCGATGACGTACCCGCCGGTGCGCAGCTTCGGCGCCACTTCGATCAGCGTCGGCTCGTGGCCTGCCCGCGCCAGCCAGTAGGCCAGTGTGGGTCCTGCCACGCCGACACCGCTGATGGCGATTCTCAACTTGGCTCACCTTTCTTGCCGTCGGGGTTCGGATGCGCTGGTACGGCTGCGCCTACTAGTGTTGTGCAGCCCTTTCGACGATGTGCTCGTAGTCGGTCCGGTCTGTCTGCCGGGGTGGTGGGTTCGGCGAACACCAGGACGCGCGCTTGATGGTGTCGGCAACATCGCTGGCAGACAATCGATTCAACGGCATCCCGGGTTCTGGTGCCGGTGTGGTGCTGGATGCTGGATTGCTTGTGGAGGACGTCAGCGCGGCGACGGTCAGCGGCGACGAGCATCGTTTTCTTCATTGCACGGCCTCCGTAATTGCCGACCACAGTTGTTCCCGCTCAGTGGGACTGAGCAACTGGGGAGAACGTCACGACGATGTCTGCCGCGGCGCGAAAGCCGTGCTGGCGTGCGTAAGTGTGGGCAGCTGCGGCGGTGGTGAACGACGTGACCTGCACGGTGTCGGTGATCACTGATTGTTGGCATTGCCTGTCGTGGCAGGCCTGGTCGGTGACGTCCAGGGGGTGGGCCGCCGGTAGCCCGTGTCGACCGAGGAACACTTCAGTGCCTTCTTCTGGGCTCAAAGGAACGGCTGTCACCGCGATGACCCGACCAGGTGAGGGAGCGATCACAGAATGAGTGCGCCGCCCGGTGCTCTGCTCAGGTCCATTGTGATTCCCGTCGACGTCGCGGACAGGCAGCACTGTGTGGGGTGATCGACAACATCCCCTGCGTCGCGACGATGAGCCCGCTTGGTAAGCGATCCCGCCGCCGGGATCACAGATCCCCTTCAGGCGCAAGCGCTTTGGTGGGCACTGGCCGCGGGTGCTGATCTCGGGGGCAATCTCACCGCCGTTGGTGCCAGCGCCAAAGGTCTGGCTGGTGCGTGCTAGGGGAGTTCCCGCGGGCAACCGCCGCGGCGGCGGCACGGTCGGTCAGCAGGTCGTAGATCGGGCGCGAACCCAGTGCGACGGCCACCAGGAGCGCGCTGGCGCACGCGCCCAGCATGGGCGGCAGCTGGTTGGTGGTGCCCGTGAGTTCGGTGGCGAGAATCAGACCGGTGACCGGCGCCTGGACGCTCGCGGTGAAGAAGGCCGCCATGCTGATCAGAGCAAGCGCTGCCGGTTCCGGAGCATTCTGGGGATTGAGATGCTCTGCGGCCAGGCCGACTAAGCAGTCCGGTATAGGCGCCGAGGACAAGCACCGGGGCGAACAGCCCACCAGGTGTTCCCGCGGCGTAGGACGCCGTGTCACCGAGGCGACAATAACGGCGATCGAGCCACCCATCTGAACCGAAGGGCCTTCCCGGCCGAGTGCCAGGCCTCCGCCCATTGACAACAATCCGCCGAGGTACTTGACGGGCAGGATCCGAAACCGTCCGGGCGCCGCGCGGCCGGCAACGATAGCCTCAACGTGTGGAATACCGCTGCCCTCGGCTTGAGGTTCCAGCCGCCGTACGAGCGCAGCGGCCGCTGTGACGGCCGCCACGCAGGTGAGCACGACGACCATCAGGCCCCACCCGCTGCCGTGCGCCCAGCCGCTGAGCGCCGTGCGCCACGCCGACAGTTGGGTCAATGCGATCCTGAAACTGGCTGCAGCCAACCCGGTCAGCGCGCCGACCACTGCGGCGGCAAGGACGAACCCGATCAGACTTTCGGCGCCCTCGCCCTTGTCGTCAACCGGACGTGAGGTCGGCATCTGCCATCCGGCGAACATGCTGCGAAGCCAGCGCGCCAGCTTCGGGGTGTTTTCATCCACCCCTGTATCTCTATCTGGTCCGCGTAGGCGCCGGCAACGTCGAGGCCGGGATAGCGCTCGGTCACCGGCTCGATCGGGGTGCGGTCGCGGTCGGCGGCCCACAGATCGGCCGCGGCATTGATCCAATCGGCGCCTAGTCAGGTCAATGCGTGCGCTTCAGATCGGCACTGCGCGGCGATGTTCTCTTCGCGCGCGTACAGAATGCCGAGGGTGAAGCCGTTCTCCCCTGCTGATGTGCCTACCGTCGCGCCGAGGTGCCTGAGCACCCCCATGGCCACGACCTCGTCTTGATGGTCACCCTGCGCCACCCCTTTTCGAACGACTGATCGCGCTGAAACCGTTCCTGTGGCGCGCGGGAGTCACCTACCCGCAGACGTCATCGGAGCTCAATGATCTCTACGCCGGCGGCCAGGTCGACATGCACGATGGCCATGGTGCTGCGCGACATGCGGATCCCCGACACCGACCCCGGTCCTGGGTGACACGATCCCCGCATTCAGCATCACGACCACCGAGGGCATCGCCATCGACAATGACGGCCTCCGCCGCGACGGCCGACCCGCTCTGATCGTGTTCGGATCGGTGACCTGCCCGGTCACCGAGCGCGCCGGTGACGGTCTGCGTGAACTCGCTACCCGGTACGGCGACCGGGCCCACTTCATCATGGTCAACGTTCGCGAGGCTCACCCCCGGCGCGGCGACTCGCCACTTGCAATGGCGTCTTCGTGAGTCGGTTGAATTGAACCCGATTCGCGTGGTCGGCGCAGCCACTTA
>WOYS01000098.1 GCA_011620645.1 Mycobacterium sp. | reverse complement strand
TGAACGTCGCCACCACCACCACCACCACGATGACCAGTGGCATCCACAGCCGCTTCAGAATCGTCGTCATCGAGAATCGAGTTCCCCGCTGCCTTTTCTCACCCCGTCGTGACCGTCGGGAGCCGTCCGGGGCCGTCGGGCCCAATGTTGTTACATCACTACTTGCCCGCAGCCGTCGGCAGCGCCTTCGAAATATTCTTACGTTCGCCACATGTTAACTCAGATAATCGGGAGCTTAGCTCATATAACAGAGTTGCGTCTCGCTGATATCGGGCATACCTACAACGCGTCGATCCCGATTGGCTGGCGCGACCCCGACCAGCAGATTCGCCCGCATTTCGGGACGGGGCCGACCCGCTGTGAAGGCGCCGTGCCCGTTCCGCGGGAATTTCAGGATTCGCTCAGCCGCGTCTCAGCGGCCCGTGCGAAGGACGCTGTGATGAGCACCCACCGAATTCCTCTGTACGCCGAAGCGCGCCTACCCTTATCGGTCATGGGTTTCAAACTGTCGATGACCACTGCTGTCGTCTTCGCGCTGGCCGGGTTCGTCGCTGCTGGTCCCGCGAGTGCCGAACCCGCCGAGCCGGCACCGCCCGCCCCTCCGGCGAGCACGTCGCCGGGTCCCTCGGCACAAGCGCCGCCTGCCGCGCCGCTCAACGTCATCGACAAGGACGGCACCTACAAGGTCGGCACCGACATCGTGCCCGGCGTGTACGCCTCGGCTGGCCCGTTCCCCGACGGCACCTGCTCCTGGCGCCGGATGGCGGCCGTGGTGGCCGAGGGCGAGCCCGGCGAGACGCTGGACAGGGCCTTTACCAAGCAGCCGCAGATCGTCGAGATCAAGGCCGACGACGGCTCGTTCAAGACGACCGGTTGTCAGGCCTGGCAGCTGACCGATCAGCCGCCGCCGGGCCTGGGTGTGCCGCCGTTGCTCGCCGCGCTGCAATGGACGCTCTATATGGACGCGCTCAACCGCAACGCCCAGCAGTTCGAGGCGAACCCGCCGCCACCTGCGCCCGCGCCGACTGGCACGCCCTGACAAGGGGGCGCCGGCAAAACCCGGCGTTCGGCTCACCCAGCAGCGCCGGTAGCGCTGATATTCTTCGGGCGCTGCCGGCTGTCTGAATGTTGGGGAGCGGTCCGCCTGGCAGTGCGCGTGAGCGCGAAATGAAACCGGATCGCGGGAAAAGAGTTGTTGTGCGCAGCGGAGAAATCAAGGCCCTCACGGGACTGCGCCTCTTCGCGGCCGCGTGGGTGGTGTTGTTCCACTTCCGCCCACTTCTGCAGCAAGCGGCACCGGATTTCCGTTCTGCGCTCGCACCTGTGCTCAACACCGGCGCTCAGGGCGTCGACCTCTTCTTCATCCTGAGCGGCTTCGTACTGGCGTGGAACTATCTGGACCGGATGGGCCCGTCCTGGTCGACCCGCGACACCCTGCATTTCCTATGGATGCGGCTGGCCCGGGTGTGGCCGATCTATCTGGTGACCCTGCATCTGGCTGCCCTGTGGATCATCTTCACCCTGTACGTCGGGCACATTCCGTCGGAGAACACCGACACTCTGACCGCGACCAGTTACGTCCGCCAGCTGTTCTTGGTGCAGCTGTGGTTCCAGCCGTACTTCGACGGCTCCAGTTGGGACGGCCCCGCCTGGTCCATCAGCGCCGAATGGCTGGCATATCTGACGTTCGGATTCCTGGCGCTGGGGATCTTCCGGCTCGCCCGGGCCACCCGGGCCCGCAGCCTGCTGCTGTTGGCGTTCGCGGCGACGCTGCCGCCGGTGCTGTTCCTGCTGGCGAGCGGACAGTTCTACACGCCGTGGAGCTGGCTGCCGCGTATCCTGCTGCAGTTCACGGCCGGCGCCCTCGCCTGCGCGGCCGTGCGCAGGCTCAACCCCAGCGACCGGGCCAGAGCGGTGGCGGGGATCGTTTCGATCGTTCTCGTCGGGGCAGTCGTCGGAATCCTGTACTGGCTCGACGGTCACCCCATACCCGACGTGATCGACAGCGGTGGCGTCGTCGACCTGCTGTTCGTCCCGCTGGTCGTGCTGCTGTCGATCGGGGCAGGCACGCTGCCGCGGCTGCTGTCCACCCGCATCCTGGTCTACGGCGGGCAGATCTCGTTCTGCCTCTACATGGTTCATGAACTGGTGCACACCGCCTGGGACTGGACGGCGCGTCAATTCGAGCTGAATCTGGCGGGACCGTCGGGGCTGTGGCTGCTGACGGCCGTTTTCGCCGTGGCGTTCGCTTGCTCCGCAGTGCTCTATCACGTGGTGGAGGAGCCGGCCCGGCACTGGATGCGTCGCATGGTCGACGTCAGGGGAACGGTGCCTAGAATGCAATCGATCGACGCCGACCGTGCTGAATCGAAACTATCAGCCTGACGCGAATGCCTCTGACGCGAATGTCTCTGTGCCGCAGAGTATCTGCAGCGTCCAATAGGCTTGCGCCCACCATTCACCCAGGAGGATTTCGTGCGTCGTATGGCTGTGCTGGTGGTCTCGATCGCGCTGTTGGCGCCTACCGGCCAGGCCGCTCCGCTGTCGGTGCAGCTTGCCGGCCGGGAGTCGCCATTGAGTCGGGTCGCCGTCGTCAGCGATTCCTATACGACCGGTACCGATCTGGGCGGTCTCGGCGCCAACGGATGGCCCGCGCTGGCCTGGCAGGTACTGGCCCGCCAGGGCAAACCCGTGACCGCCGATGTCGCCGCCGAGGGCCGTGCGGGCTATGGCGTGCGGGGAGATCACAACAGCACATTCGGCGATCTCACGGCCAGGGCGGTGCGTCCCGACGATGCCCTGGTGGTGTTCTTCGGATCCCGTAACGATCAACCGGTGGACGCGGTCGCTGTGGCCGGATTGGCCAGGAGCGCATTCGAACTGGCGCGCCGCAAGGCGCCCACGGCCCGCCTGCTGGTCATCGGTCCGCCGTGGCCCACCGCCGATGTCCCATCCCGGGTCGCCCAGATTCGGGATGCCCTGGCCAGGGTCGCGCGGGTGTCGGGGGCCAGGTTCGTCGACCCGATCGCCGAAGGCTGGTTCATCGGCAGACCCGATCTGATCGCCGCGGACGGCGTGCACCCCACCGATACCGGGCACCGTTACCTGGCCGACCGGATCGCCAGGCTCATCGCCGCCGAACTGCCGCCGGTTCGTTAAGCGGGCGAGCGCCGGCGGGCCTTCTCCTTTAACGGTTCCGGCAGCGCGTCGGCGGCCAGCAGCGACGGCATCAGGCTGGTGTCAATCATCATGGCGCGGAAGACGAGCCCGATCGTCACGTCATGCTCGGGTCGTTCGATGATCTCGACGGTGTCGCCGGCGCGCACCGTTCCAGGCGTGATCACCCGCAAATAGGCGCCGGGCACCGCTCTTTCGGTGAACGTCTTGATCCAGCCGTCGATCTCCAACCACATCGAGAAGGTGCGGCACGGGGTCCGGGGGCGGGTCACCTCGAGAACCAGGCTGTCATCGCCGACCCGCCAACGCTCGCCGACCACCGCATTGGTGACGTCGATGCCTATCGTGGTCAGGTTCTCGCCGAATACGCCGTTGCCGAACTGCCGGCTCAGTTCGCCCTCCCAGGAATCGAGATCCTCCCTGGCATAGGCGTAGACGGCCTGATCGTCGCCGCCGTGGTGCTTCTGCTCGCTCACCAGATCGCCGACCAGTCCGCCGCCCAGACCGCCGCGCATCGGGCCGGGTGCACGCACACTGACGGGTCCGTCGGTGGGGCGCTTGTCGATACCGGTCGGCTTCTTGCCGGTATCGGGGTTGGTCCGCGGGTGGGCGATGTTGACCGTCAGCACGCTCGACATGAGCTCAGCCTAGTGGCGGCTCGCAGCGAGGTCGCACCGTTCCTGTCCGTCCAACCCCTGACGGAGGGATTTCCCAGCACCACTGTGGCACGTCTGGCTTCTCTGGGCACCGGGCTGTCCCGCCGGGGAGCACGGTCTTGTTTGGTTACCAGTTTCAGCCCGTCGAGACCGCTTTCGAACGGGCGGCCACAGCCGGCGTTGCGGTGACTCTGGTGGCGCCGGTGACCGAGCCGCTGCAGTCCCGGCTGGTCGGTCATCACGGTTCGCTGACGCCCGCCGAGATATCGTTGCCGCTGTACATGATTCGGCGAGGTGCCGCCGTCGCAGCCGAACTTGCTCCCCGTCGCTGCGCCCGCCCCGGGCGACATCGGCTAACCTGCAGTCCTTGTGCAGACGATGATCGATCTGGACGCCGCGCCGGTGTTCGCCATCCCGATGCGTGACGGCACCACCGTGCACGAGGGCGTCCTCCTCGAGGGACCGCAGGGGTGGGGTGAGTTCAGCCCACCGCCCGGTTGCCCCGACCGCCTGCTCGCTCGCTGGCTCACCGCCGCAACCGAGGCCGGCACGGTGGGTTGGCCGGACGCACTGCGGGGGCGGGTACCGGTCGCGGTGACCGTGCCCGCAACAGACCCGGCGCGCGCCCATCAGTTGGTCGCCGCGGCCGGATGCCGCACGGCCGCGGTCGAGGTGGCCGACCCGGCGCACACGCTGGACGACGATATGGCTCGGGTGCAGGCAGTGCGCGACGCGCTCGGGGCCGACGGCGTCATCCGCTGCGATGCCAAGGGGCGGTGGTCCACCGAAGCAGCACCCACCGCCATCTCGGCTCTCGACCGGGCGGCGGGCGGGCTGGAGTTCGTCGAGCAGCCCTGTCGCAGCACTGCCGAGTTGGCCGTCGTGCGGCGCCAGGTGGATGTCCGAATCGCCGTCCACGAGTCGCTCGAGGAGTCGCTTTCCGATCTGCGGCCGGGCGATCTGGGATTGGAGGAGTCCGCCGATATCGCGGTCCTGCACGCAGGCACGCTCGGCGGCGCGCGGCGCGCACTGCGCATCGCCGAGTCCACCGGATTGCCGTGCACAGTCACCTCCGGGGCAGAAACCAGCATCGGTGTGGCGGTGGGTCTGGCGCTGGCCGGCGCGCTGCCCGCCCTGCCATTCGCATGCACGCTGGGATCGGGCGCACTGCTCGGCGCGGACCTGGTGGCGGCGTCCCGCACGTTGGTTGCGGTGGACGGATTCCTGCCGGTCGCACCGATGTCACCGGCACCACTGCCGGAGCTGCTGACCCGGTACGCGGTCACCGATCCGGACCGCATCCGGTGGTGGCGGTCACGGCTGCAGAGGGCAATTGCACGATGAAGGTATGACCCACGATGAAGGTATGACTTCGGTGTCCGAACCGGCGGTCCTGCTCGGGTATGCCCTTGCCCCGTCCAACCGGCCGTACCGCGAGCCGAACGTGACGCTGCGCGACATGTTGTCCTTGCCGGTGCGCGTCCAGGATTGACGTGGTTGACCCTTGGTCAGAAGGGCGGCGGGTCGCTGTCGTTTTCGGCGAGTTCGAGTCCGCGTTCTGTGGCGTTGCGTTTTCGTTCGGTGGTGGTGCGTTGGGTGCGGTTTTG
>WOYS01000053.1:22924-27266 GCA_011620645.1 Mycobacterium sp. | reverse complement strand
ACTAACATCCCATGACAACGGGGCCCCACACCCCAAACCGAGCCGACCCGCAGCGGATGGCAAACCCTAACCAGACATACCCACCACGTAGCGGTGAGCGAGGGTTTCAGCAAGCCTGCTCGTATGTTCGACGATGTCGTCCTGACTTACGTCGAGTAGTCCCGCGTGCCAGGCGCTGATCAGTTCGACGAAGCCGCCGACCGCGACGAAAGTGTCCATGCGCAAAGCCATTTCGTCTGCGTCAGGCCTCAAATGAGGTCGGCTGGCGGCCATGACGAGCTGGGTTGCTTCCTGTAAGGCCATTGCACGACGATCCTGCAATGTTGAACTGCCGATGTGTTGCGTCAGCAGAATCTGGGCTCGGCCGGCATCCTGCGCGATGCGGAGAACAACGATCGAGATCGCGGCACGAATCGTCTCGATCGGTGGTTGGCCGATGCGCTCGGCAAATGTTGATGAAACCTCGCCGAGCATCTCGTTTCGGACGCGATCCCACGTCGCCACCAGCAACTCATCGCGGGTCTTGAACTCCTCGTAAAAGTAGCGATCGTTCAACGCGGCTCTGGCGCAAACACCACGCATTGTCACAGCAGCCCAGCCGTTCTCCGTCCAGATCTCCGTTGCTGCGTCGACGAGGCGCCGCCGCCGGTCAGCCCGTCGTTCGGCGCCGGTACGCCCGCCCCACCTTGCTGCCTTCGTCCGCACGCATACATCTTGACAAAGACTCGACCCCGACGCCAGACTGGTGGCATGCGACCACAGTTGTGTCCACTGCCACCAAATTGCGGCACAGTGCCCGGGCTCACAGGCCTGGCGTCGTCCAATCTACCAAGGACCCGCTGCTGATGAATCTCTTGCGGTTAGACAAATCGCCTCGCCGAAGCCACCGCGCCAACGCCGTCGTTACGGGAGCGGGCAGCGGTATTGGTCGCGCCTTCGCGGTGGAGCTCGCCCGTCGAGGTGGCCGAGTGGTATGTGCCGACATAGACCCGGTGCGCGCCAAGGAGACGGTGAGTCTCGTCGTCCAAGCGGGTGGTGAGGGCCGAGACATCGCGTGCGATGTCTCGGAAGAAGAACAAGTCCGCGAACTTGCCAACAGCGCCGAGAAGTGGTTCGGGGAGTCAGTCAGCCTGGTGATCAACAACGCGGGCATCGGAGCTGGCGGCAACGTCATCGGCGCGACATCTCAGCGCGACTGGGAGGCGACGCTCTCAGTCAACTTGTGGGGAGTGATCTACGGCTGCGAGGTCTTCGTACCGCGGCTTCGCGCGAGGGGCAGCGGGGGAATAATCAATGTCGCGTCGGCTGCAAGTTTCGGAGCGGCGCCGCGGATGGGGGCCTACAACGTCAGCAAGGCTGGCGTACTCGCGCTGTCCGAGACCCTGTCGGCCGAGTTGAGTGGCACCGGTGTGGGGGTGACGGTGCTGTGCCCCACATTTGTCAAGACCAACATTGTGGACAACCCACACATAGAGGAGTCAGCCGCCAAGCTGGCGACGAACTTGATGAAGTGGACGGGCGTGTCACCGGAATCGGTGGCGCGCAAAACCTTGGACGCGAACGACCGCGGACAGTTGCACGTCCTACCGCAGATCGACGCCAAGATCCTCTGGCTCTTCAAGCGGGCGGTACCTGCGAGTTATACCCGCGCGCTCGGTCTGGTCGAGCGAATCGCCCGCTAAGTATTTCCCGACAAGAATATTAGGAGACAGCAGAAATGGCATTCAAATATAGCGACATGCTCGAGACGATCAAAAATCGGCAGTGGGCCCTGGCCGACATCGATTGGGATGCGCCGGGCGCCGATAAGATCACTGATGAGCAGCGGCCGCGACTGAAGCAGTTCATGGCTGACGTGGTGTGGATAGAACACGTCGGGGCACGCGCCTTCGCCGCCATGGCGCCGAAGGCGCCGTTCGAGGCCCTAGGTGATATCTACCGGTATTTCCATGCCGAGGAGCAGCGGCACGCCAACGCGGAGCTGGCCCTCATGCAACGTTGGGGAATGCTCGAAGAAGGCGAAATCCCGGTGCCGAACAAGAACATTCGGCTGGTCATCGAGTGGCTCGACCGATACGCCGAGGCCCTCCCGCTGACGGTAATCGGAGCGGCGATTCCCGCCTTGGAGACTGCGCTTGACGGAGCGTTGCTCAAGTTCCTGCTCGACGAGGTGCAGGATCCGCTGTGCGCCGAGGTCTTCAATAAGGTCAACAATGACGAATCGCGGCACCTGGCGGTCGGATTCCAAGTTCTGAACGACCTCGGCGCCAGCTCTATGCGCATTCATGCGATGCAGACGATAGGGGCGCTCATCGACCCGAGAATCCTTGTCGGCGGTGTCCTCTACGTGCCGTTGCTCACCAGGATGCTGACCAACCTCAACGCCATGGGACTGTCGGAGGACAAGCTGTACAACGCGGTGATGCGGTACGAGAATGTAGGGGATCGTAGTGAATACACGCGCCGTGTTCCGGGCTACCACATCCTGAAAGCTCACATGGCTGCCACCATAAAGCGTTCTCAGCCACTGCATTACATTTCGCAGCAGCTGGGTACCGCGATCGACTACTTCCCCACCGAGGTGCTCGGTAAGTCGCCATCGTGGACAGAAGAGCTGACCTACGAACCGGTGGCTAAATGAGCGACACCACGACCGTTTTGATCGTCGGTGCTGGTTTCGCCGGCCTGGGAACCGCAATTCGGCTGCTACAGCAGGGTATCGACGATTTCGTCATACTTGAACGCGCCGACGAGGTGGGTGGGACCTGGCGGGACAACACGTATCCCGGCGCTGCTTGTGATATCCCGTCGCTGCTCTATTCCTACGGTTTCGAGCAGAATCCGAACTGGTCCCGCGCGTACTCCGGCAGCAGCGAAATACTCGACTACATCAAGACGATGGTGGACAAATACGCGCTGTCGCGTTTCATCCGCTTCGGAGTGAACGTCACCGGTCTGGAGTTCGACGACGAAAGCGCACTGTGGACAGCGCAGACAGCTGACGGCTCGCAGTTCAAGGCGCGCACCGCAGTGATGGCCAGCGGGCCGCTGGCGAATCCGAGCCTGCCTGACATCCGCGGACTGGATACCTTCCTTGGTCACAAGATCCACAGTGCGCGTTGGGATCACGACTACGACATGAGCGACAAACGTGTCGCCGTGGTCGGCACCGGCGCCAGCGCGGTTCAGATCATCCCCGAACTGGTGAACACTGCACGCTCGGTGAAGGTCTTCCAACGCACCCCCGGCTGGGTCCTGCCTCGGCCCGACTTCCCCCACCCGCAGTGGGCGCGCACGGCGTTTCGTCGATTGCCTCTCGTGCAGAATGCCGCACGGCAAGCGTGGTTTTGGACGCACGAGCTCATGGCCGTCGGGATGGTCTGGGATACCCCTGTCACCACCGGCATCCAGCTGGTGGCGAAGGCGAATTTGCGGAGGCAAGTATCGGATGGTTGGCTCAGGCGCCAGCTGACGCCGAACTTCCGCGCTGGCTGCAAACGGATGCTGATGAGCAGCGATTACTACCCGGCTCTTCAACGCGACAACTGCAAGCTCGTCTCATGGCCGATCGCGACCCTGTCCCCGAATGGCATACGGACCGCAGATGGCATCGAGCACGAACTGGATTGCATCGTCTTTGCCACCGGATTCGACGTATGCAAGGCTGGCACACCGTTTCCCATCCGTGGCGCACATGGTCGTGAACTCTCGGACGAGTGGTCCGAGGGCGCCTATGCGTACCGGAGTGTCACTGTCGCGGGCTATCCCAATCTGTTCTTCACCTTCGGTCCAAATTCAGGGCCCGGCCATAATTCGGCCCTCGTGTACATGGAAGCCGAGATCAACTACATCGTCAAAGCCATCGGCGCGATCATCGAAAATGATCTCAGTACGCTCGAGGTCCGAGAAGATCGGCAAAATGATTACCATGCCGAGGTGCAGCGACGGTTGGTAAGTACGACATGGAACTCGGGCTGCAAGAGCTGGTACCTCACGAATGACGGATACAACGGCACCATGTACCCCGGTTTTGCCACCCAGTTCGTGCGCGCATTGTCCAAGATCGACATGGGTGATTATGTGACGACCCCGGCAACCGCACGACCTGAGCACCAAACAACCGAACACGCCCAAAACGGCTCAAATGTGGCCGACATTGCACAGGGCCGCAAAAGCGCAGGCGCCTTGCCTAAGCGGCCTGACGTCAAAGGAGACGTCCTGGACGTCGGCGTTGGGGAAGTACCGCCTGAACGTGCAGCCTCGAGGGTGAGGAGCGACGCTTGAGTCTCCATGTCGCGGGCGACGAGGAGGCCCCCAACTCTGGGCCCACCTCCGGAGTCCC
>WOYS01000053.1:21320-22824 GCA_011620645.1 Mycobacterium sp. | reverse complement strand
CACGAGGTCCTAGTCATCGGTGCTGGATTCTCCGGAATCGGGGTGGGCATCAAGCTGCTGAAGGAAGGTTTCTCAGATTTTCTCATCGTTGATGAGGCCCAAGGGGTGGGTGGAACGTGGTACTGGAATACCTACCCGGGGATTGCAGTAGACATTCCGTCATATAGTTACCAGTTCTCCTTTGAGAAACGCTCGTCGTGGTCACGTACCTATGCGCCGGGGATCGAATTAAAGAACTACGCGAAGCATTGCGTGGAAAAGTATGGGCTCGCGTCGCGAATTCGCTTCGGAGTCACGATTGTGAGGGCTGAATTCGACGAGGAATCGACATTATGGCGTTTGTATACCTCGACGGATGAGGAACTGACAGCTAGATTCGTCATCAATGCCTCCGGGGTTCTCACACGACCGAAATCGCCGGACATACCGGGGGTTGCGGACTTCGGCGGGGTCACGATGCACACGTCGCGTTGGGACCACCAGCAAAACCTCACCGGAAAAAGAGTCGCCGTCATTGGGACGGGCGCCTCGGCGGTGCAACTGATCCCCTCGATAGCGAAGGACGTCGACACACTCACCGTCTTCCAGCGCACACCGATATGGTGCCTGCCGAAACTCGACTTCGCGGTGCCCCCCGCGCTGAGTGCTCTTCTCAGGCTCGCACCTGGGGCGCAGATCGCCGCGCGCGGAGCCAGCCAGGCGTTTGTCGAACTCACCTTTCCCGTCGCAGCGCACTTCCATACCGCGATACCGCTGGCGTCGGCGATCGAACGCGCAGCAATCAGCTATATGCGCCGGCAAGTTACCGACCCGGTCGTTCGGGAGAAGCTGACACCGCGCTACGCGCTGGGCTGCAAGCGACCAAGCTTCCACAACGAATATCTGAAGACGTTCAACCGCGACAACGTCCATCTTGAAACCAACCCAATCACCCGGGTGGATGAAACCGCGGTGATTACGGCCGATGGCGTAAGGCACGAGATCGATGTGCTCGTCCTGGCAACTGGATTCAAGGTCATGGAATCGGACAGCATGCCTACGTACTCGCTCAGAGGTCTCGCCGGCAGAGACCAGGCTCAGTGGTGGGACGAGAACCGGCTCCAGGCATATGAGGGCGTCAGTGTGCCAGGATTTCCGAACCATTTCTCAGTGTTTGGCCCGTACGGATACAACGGGTCTTCCTACTTCGCACTCATCGAGGCGCAGGCGGGTCATATTCTCCGTTGCCTCCGGCATGCCCGGGCGGCAAACTCGAACTACGTCGAGGTACGTGAGGAGGCAAATCAACGCTTCTTCGCGGAGATGCTGGCACGGCGGCATAGGCAGGTCTTTTGGCAGGACAGCTGCGCGGGCGCGAACAGCTATTACTTCGACAAGCATGGCGACGTGCCACTCCGTCCCACGACGACGGTCGAATCGATCTGGCGCAGTCGACGATTCGACCTGGCCGACTACCGGTTCGAGCAGCGACCGGCGAAAAAGGCGGACACTGCCCCACAAAAGG
>WOYS01000053.1:0-21220 GCA_011620645.1 Mycobacterium sp. | reverse complement strand
GGACACTGCCCCACAAAAGGTGGACTCTGCCAGATGAGTTCACCTGCCAGGCCGAATCCGAGCATGGCGAGCCACCTGGTCGCGGCGACGGCGCGTCGCGTCCTTCGACCTCTCACACAAGTGATTCCCGCCAACGAGCATGGCCTCGCGGTCATGGACCGCGTACTACGGGGAACGCTTGTTGTGTCGCGGCCGAGGCGCGAAATCAGTGTCGAGAAAGTCGACACCCCCTTCGCAGGTCAACGTGTGCGAGGCGATTGGGTCAAGGCGGCCAACGTGGCGTCGGATGCTCCGCCGATTCTCTACATCCACGGCGGGGCATTTTCGATGTGCTCTCCGGAGACCCACCGCGGCCTCATCAGCGAACTGTCCGCGGCCGCGCGGAGACCGGTATTCGCCGTGCGCTATCGATTGGCTCCGAGATATCCATACCCGGCGGCCGCCGATGATGCCTTGACCGCCTACCGGTGGTTGACAGAGGAGGGCGTGGCAACCACGTCTTCTGGCACGGTGTCTTCTGGCACGGTGTCTTCTGGCACGGTGTCTTCTGGCACGGTGGCGCTCGCTGGAGATTCCGCAGGCGGCCAACTTGCCGCGGCGACGGCACTTGGTGCTCGGGAACATCGACTTCCGACTCCGGACGCCATGCTGCTGATGTCGCCGGTGCTGGACTTGACATGTCGACTAGCCATGGATCGTGACCTGCGCCGACGGGACCCCTTTGCGTCTGCCACCTCGGCGTCACGCACATTGGGTCTCTACGTGGCTGGCGCCGATCCAGCCGACCCGAGGGTGAGCGTGCTCGCCGCCGATCTCACGGACCTGCCACCAACATTGATCCAGGTGGGCGGACGAGAAATGTTGCTCGACGATTCCCGGGTCTTTGCCGACCGTTTGCAAGCTGCAGGGGTCTCCTCGCGGTTGCAAGTCTTTCGTGGCCAGATCCATGTCTTCCAGGCGATGTTTCGCCTACTGCCCGAAGCGCGAGAGGCCCTCAGGCTCAGTGGCGAGTTCTTGGCTACCGCGGCTAACGGCACCGCCGATTGACAATCCCCCCAGCCTGACCCGATCACTGGACCCGACCGGTGTCGGCAGGGCACGATGGACCGACGCCTACCGACGGAAAGGATAGCCATGCCAGGACCGACGACAGCCGTCGTCACCGGGGCAGGTCGAGGGATCGGTTTGGAGATCGCGAGACAACTTGCCGCTGCCGGCCACAGGGTGTTGCTCACGGATGTAGACGGCGACGCAGCACAGCGTGCTGCCACCGAGGTCGGTCGGGGCGCTTGGAGTGCCAGGCACGACGTCAGAGATCCGTCGGCCCATCGTGATGTCGCTGCGCAGGCTTCGGCCGCGGGTCGTCTGGCGGTATGGGTAAACAACGCTGGGATCCTGATCGCGGGTGACAGCTGGAGCCATACCGATGCCGAGATTGCGTCGATCCTTGATGTCAATGTGCGAGGCGTTGTCGCGGGCTCGCACGCCGCGATCGCCGCTATGGGCGTAGATGGGGGTGCGATTCTCAACATCGCGTCGCTCGCGGCACTGGCGCCCGCCCCGGGACTCGCGATGTACGCCGCCACCAAGGCGGCGGTACTGTCGTTCACCACATCATTGCAGGGTGACCTTAACCATGCGGGATTGCCCATCCGGGCACATGCGCTGTGCCCTGACGTGGTCAGTACAAGAATGGTCAACGATCGAGTTGCCGACCCAGGCGCGGCACTATTGTTCGCCGGACCCAGTCCGATGGACGCTGCGGACGTGGCCCGTGCAGGGCTCGAGTTACTGGACAGTCGCCAGATATTCCGGGTGGTTCCTCGGTGGCGTGGCGTCGTTGCCCGCTCTAGTGACGCCGCACCGTCGCTTGGGTTGAAGGTTTTCGCGTTGATGCGTGGCCGCGGTGAGCGGCGCCAACGCACACATCGTTGACGCCATGTCGAAGATGGGACGGGTTCAGCACGGCGAGGCTCGAGTTGGGCGTGATGAGATCGCGGGTTCGCTCAGTGGGACTTGGGGATCGAGTTGGGTTCCCAGTTCGTGCAGCCTGTCGTCGATGATCAGCCACGTTTGCCGTGTCAACCGAATGACGAGTTCGTCGCGAGTGGAGTCTCGATGGTCCAGCCACCACAGGACCGATGCGTCGATGAGGCCCATGATGGCGGCGACGTTACGGTCGGCGGCGTCGGAGTCGTCCCCGTAGCGAGGAAAGTAGCGGGCGCCCGCGACTGCGAGTTCGGAGGCGAACGCGCTGCTGCCGGGCGCCGTTTTCTCGGTGCTGCGCCGGTAGTGTCGGTTTACTAGAAACCGATACAGGTTGGGATGTTCGTCAGCCCACATGACGTGCTGACTCACCGGTGCGCGGATCACGTCTAGCGGCGATCCCTTCACGTCCAGAGTTAGGCGAATCTTGGCGGTGAGTTCGCGGTGGACGTAGCGCGCGACGGCCAGATCGAGTTCTTCCTTACTCGCGAAGTGGCGGTAGAAGTGTGTGCGGCCCAAACCCGCCTTGTCCGCGATTTGGCCCGTCAGTGCGTGGGGGCCGTTCTCCTCGATCGCGCTGAGCGCGGCTTCGATGATCTGTCCGCGACGTAGCTCACGGCCCGACACCCTGCTGGTTGCGCGACGTACCGCTGCGGTGTCCACCCACTGCTTTCGCTCCACGATGCTCACCGTAGCGCTCAGCGTGCCTGCACGTTCTGGGTGCGAGTTGTACCCAGTGTCCGCTTCGTGGTACACCATGTACCCACAGCGTGAAAGCGAGACCACTCCGGGATCGGTGCGCAAGCAGACACAGTGAGGACACTCGAATGGCCGCCAAACGCTCTAGTTGGATGGATGACGACCTCGATGCGGTGCGCGACTTGGCGCGTGCGTTCTGCGAGAAGGAGGTCGCGCCGCACATCGACCGCTTCATCGAGCAGCACCACGTTGATCGGGATCTGTGGACTCGGGCGGGCGAGCTGGGATTGCTGTGCATGTCGATCCCCGAGCAGTACGGCGGCGGTGGGGGAACGTTCGCTCACGAGGCGGTCTTGATCGAGGAACAGGCCCGCATCGGCGATTCGGCATGGGGCGCGCCGCTGCACAGTGGAATCGTGGCCCACTACCTGCTCGAGTACGGCACCGATGAGCAGAAGGAGCGCTTTCTGCCTCGACTGGCGACCGGTGAGATGGTGGGGGCGATCGCGATGACGGAGCCGGGCACGGGATCCGACCTCCAGTCTGTCACGACCAAGGCGGTACGCGTCGGGGACGAATACATCGTAAACGGGTCCAAGACCTTCATCACCAATGGCGCTCAGGCCGACTTGATCATCGTCGTCGCCAAGACCGACCCGACTGCCGGAGCGAACGGAATCTCGTTGGTGTTGGTCGAAGGCGACCGGCCGGGCTTTCGTCGGGGTCGGGTGTTGGACAAGGTCGGTCAGCGCGGCCAGGACACCTCCGAGCTCTACTTCGAAGACGTGCACATCCCCGTGGCGAATCTCCTCGGAACGACCGAAGGCCAGGGTTTCATCCAGTTGATGCAGCAACTGCCCCAAGAGCGGTTGATCCTCGCGCTCGGTGCAGTGAAAGTGGTAGAAACAGCGCTCGAGTTCACCGTGGAGTACACCAAGGATCGGCAAGTTTTCGGCAAGCCCGTCTTCGCCTTCCAGAACACCAAGTTCAAGCTTGCCGAGGTCGCCACCGATGCCCACATCAGCCGCGTTTTCATCGACGACTGCATCGCCCGCCACCTGCGCGGCGAACTCGACATCCCCACAGTCGCCATGGCGAAGTGGTGGACTACCGAGCGCGCCATGGTGGCCCTCGATGACTGCTTGCAACTACACGGCGGGTACGGCTATATGACCGAATATCCCATCGGCAGGATGTGGGCCGATGCTCGGGTTCAGAAGATCTACGGCGGGACGAATGAGATCATGAAGGAGATTATCGCTCGCTCGCTCTGACCCGAAGTCACCATCTGGGCTTGGCCCATGAGGG
Organism: Mycobacterium sp.; assembly: GCA_011620645.1. Lineage (GTDB taxonomy): Bacteria > Actinomycetota > Actinomycetes > Mycobacteriales > Mycobacteriaceae > Mycobacterium. The sequence goes on along the minus strand of WOYS01000053.1, from coordinate 17,227 downwards.
TCCGTCGCAGCGGACCGGCGTTCGCGGGCTTGTATGGCCTACGGGACGGATCATTGAACGGGGAGTCCGGCAGGTTCGGCTCCAAGCGAGAGCCACGCCGGCCTGGGGGTGACTTCGTGCGTCGCACTCGAGTCTCACTCAGCCGGGCTTGGAGCGCCGAACCCGAAACAGGCTCACCTTGCCGCTCACGCCCTTCAAGCGATGGGCACCGGCAGACGCCCACTGCACTTCTGCATCGTCGTCAATGATTGCCCGCGTGGAGTCGGCCACGAACACGGTGCCAGGCTGCGCCGCCGCGCTCACTCGGCTGGCCAGGTTAACGGGGCTGCCGAACCAGTCTCCCCCGCGCGTCACCGCGGATCCGGATGCAACGCCAATCCTCAAGGGTGGCAGATCATTTGCCGACGCGATCTCGGCCAGGTTCAGCATCGCCAATAACAGCGGCGTCGGTTCGGGGGAGACCAGCATGACGGCGTCGCCGACGGACTTTACGAACCTCACCGGTGTGCTCGCGGCCTCGCGCGCCGCATCCGCGAGCCGACGCGCGAGCCGTTCCAAATCATAGGGCGAAAGCTGTTCGCCCAACTCGGTGAAACCCACGACGTCGGCGAACGCAACGGTGACGTTGCGCGCTCCTGGTAGTCTTCCCGCTGCCCGTTCTGCGGCGGTGATCGCCTCGACCTCCAACGAACTACGGAGCCTCATGAGGAACAGGTCACCGATCATGGACAACAAGTCTGGCATCGCTCGTCGCGCGAACTCTTGCGACGCCTGAGCAAGCTGGATCTCGTCTTCCCCCGGAACGAGCAACATGTTCAGCGCGGAGTCGCGCATCATCTCCGTGGCCTGCCCGAGGCCCTCCGTCAGGGCCCGCACTATGGCCACGGCTTCGTCCGGATTGACGCCCATGTCGATGAAGAGTCTTGCGCGCGTGATCGCGTTGCCGTCAGCACGGAGCAGTTCCGCGTTGTCGGGGTCTTCCGGTCTGGGCAGGCCGGCAGCATCGAGCAACCTCCTCAGGAGGTCTAAGTCCATCCCGGTTGCTGCCTTCAGATCGCGGAGCGAAACGTAGTGCCCCTCGTCGCCCAGTACGCGGTTCGTAGGGAGCAGTAAGGGCGTTGCAACCGACAAGCGGATTTGCTCGACCGTGAAGCCCTGGGCAAGTAGCCAAACGATGAGATCCGCCCGTTCGTCGCGGCTGTTGCCCTCGAGGCCGCCGAGCAGACCTAGTTCCGCGAATTCGTCTATTGCTGGCACGCGGAGAATGCGCCTAACTGCGTAGCGAGCCGCGGCGGGGACGTGATGGCTCAGCGACCGAGGTGCCCGATTGGTAAATCGACGCGGGGACGCCGAGCACGGCGTGACCCATTGCGGCGAGCAGCGCGGAAGTCCGTTCGGGCGCGAGACCAGTGCCGCGGTACTGCAAGATCGATTGGATGGCGCCGATCGCCCCATGGACGATCGCGCGAAGCTCAATCTCGTCGACCATGGGGCGCAACTCTCCAACGAGGTGTACCCACTCTTCGAGATAGAGCCGCTGTTTTCGGCGCAACCGGCTCTGCTGCTGATCGGGCAGATTGTGCACCTCGCGGTAATAGACTATCGCCAGCTCGCGTTGATCCATTACCAAGGTGACCTGGTCGGACACCAGCCCGGTCAACGCCTCCGCCTCGTCGCGAGATTGCTCGACGATCGTCGCCGCACGCTGCAGGAGGCTGTCCACCACACGTTCGAAGAGGGCCGCCAATAAGCCGCCCTTGCTGTCAAAATGGCGATATATGGCCGGCCCGACAACCCCCGATGCAACCCCGATGTCGGCCATCGACACAGCGTGGTAACCCCGCTCGGCAATCAACTCCGCTGCAGAGGCGAGAATCCGCTCCCGACGTTCACCACCGACCCGAGTACGTCCGGCAGCGACCGCTTTGCTCATCGCTACCTTCCTTTCGTCCTCGACACGGGCTCGCGCAGCACCGGTCAGACTCTTAACTGACCCCTTAAGAATGTTAACACCTGCTCACAAGCTGAGTGGAGCTTGAGAACGGCTCATACGTAACAGTCCAGGGTCTCACACGTAACGGTCCTGGGTCCGGCCCGGCTGTCGCGTGTTGACGCCGGACGGCGATCGACCTACTTTCAGCACCTGTGAGGATTGATTCACGGTGCGAACACTCTTCACGGTGCGAACACTCATTGGTGAGAATACGATCAGAGGAGCGGCAGTGACCGAGAAGTACGAGGACATCCGGTACGAGGTCGAGGGGCGCACGGCGATCGTGACCATCGATCGTCCCCATCGCTACAACGCGTTCCGGGGCAAGACGGTTGAGGAATTGATCAATGCCTTCCGTGCCGCCTGGGCGGACAATGGGGTGCAGGCAATCATCCTCACCGGAACCGGCGAGAAGGCCTTCTGCACCGGCGGCGACGTCAAGCAACGCGCCGAGACCGGCGACTACGGGCCGACCGAGAGTGGCATGTTCGAAATCGGCAACCTGCATAAACTCATTCGCGACATACCGAAACCTGTCATCGCCGCGGTCAACGGTTTGGCGATCGGCGGAGGCCAGGTTTTACACGTGCTCTGCGACCTCACGATCGCCGCCGACACCGCCAAGTTCGGCCAGGCCGGACCGCGTGTGGGATCGTTCGACGCCGGATTCGGCTCTGCCTTCCTGGCGCGGGTCGTCGGCGAGAAGCGCGCCCGGGAGATGTGGTACCTGTGCCGCCAGTACGACGCTGACACCGCCGAACGGTGGGGCTTGGTGAACTGGGTCGTCCCCGCGAGCAATCTTCTGGACGAGGCTAAGGTCGTGGCCGCGGAGATTGGCGAGAAGAGTCCGACCGCCATCCGTTTCCTCAAGCAGTCGTTCAACGCCGACACCGACCATCAGGCGGGGCTCAGCAATTTGGCCATGTCTGCGCTGGATCTGTATACGCACACGCCCGAAGGGTTGGAGGGCGTGGCGGCCTTTGCCGAGAAGCGCAGTCCCGATTTTGCCAAGTTCGCCAAGGCGTGAGGCTGCACACATGACAGACAACATCGTCGTCGTTACCGGCGCCGGATCCGGAATCGGCAAGGCCGTCGCACTGGCGTTCGCGATGCAAGGCGACAAAGTGATCGCGGCTGATCTCGATCTGGACGCGGCAAACCGCACGTCGGAATGCTTTCCTGACTCGGTATTCGCGATGGGTGTGGATATCGCGGACCGTAATACCGTCGATCAACTTCGTGCGCGGGTACATTCCGAGGTCGGTACCCCGAACGTGCTGGTGAATGCTGCCGGATGGGACCGCACCGACAAATTCCTCAACGCCACCACAGAATTCGCTGAAAAGGTGGTGGCCATCAACTACCTCGGCCCAGTGCACATGTGCAGCGCGTTCCTGCCGGGGATGATAGAGGCCGGAAACGGCGGCCGGGTGATCAACGTCGCCAGCGACGCCGGGCGGGTGGGCAGCTCGGGGGAAAGCATCTATGCCGGTGCCAAGGGCGGCGTCATTGCGCTCACCAAGTCTCTTGCTCGCGAGATGGCCAGGCACGGCATCAATGTCAACTGCGTGTGCCCGGGTCCCACCGATACTCCGTTGTTTCATGCCCAGGCCGACAAGCTGAAAGAGGCGTTGATCAAGGCGATTCCGTTTCGGCGGCTTGCGCGCCCAGAGGAGGTGGCTGCGCCGATTGTTTTCTTTGCCTCCGAGGGCGCGTCGTTCATCACCGGTCAGGTCATCAGCGTCAGCGGCGGCCTGACGATGGCTGGTTGAACGAGCTCGCGTTGGTGGGCGGCGAACATCGAGGCCCGAGCGTTGCTGGCTGGTCTCTACTTCGCCGCCACGATGAGCAACAACCGATTCTCGATACGCTCACGGACGACAACTGCTGACAGGGGCACACCATGGGCGCTGGATACAACTCCGAGCACTCGCAGTTTCGGCAACTCGTCCGAGACTTCGTGCGCGACAGAATCACCCCGTACCACGAGGACTGGGAGCTGTCGGGCTGCTTGGACCGGTCATTGTTTACCGAGGCCGGCAGGCTGGGCCTGCTCGGATTCCCCGTTTCGGAGCAATTCGGCGGCCCCGGCGTAATCGACTATCGCTATCACGCGATCGTCATCGAGGAAGTGAACAGGGCCGGGAATGCCGCGGCGGGCATCGCCTTCTCGTTGCAGAACGACGTCGTGCTGCCATATCTGACCGACCTGACCAACGATGAGCAGAAGGCACGTTGGCTGGCCGGTACCGTCACGGGCACCACTGTCCTCGGAATCGCGATGACCGAACCGGCCACGGGCAGCGACCTGACCGGCATCCGCACATCGGCGGTGCGCGACGGCGAACACTACGTCGTCAACGGCAGCAAGACCTTCATCTCCAACGGTCAGAACGGCGACCTGTTCGTCGTGGCCGTACGCACCTCCGAAGACAAGCACAATGGTCTTTCGCTGCTCGTCGTAGAGGCCGACACTCCTGGATTCGGCCGCGGTCGCAACCTTGGCAAAATCGGTCTGCACGCGCAGGACACCAGCGAACTCAGCTTCACCGACATGCGCGTACCGGTGGAGAATCTCCTAGTGGCGGAAGGTCACGGTTTCTCCCAACTCGTGGGCAATCTTCCGCAGGAGCGGCTGTCACTGGCGGTGGGGGCGGTCGCCGCGGCCGAGGGCGCCTTCGCACAGACCATCGAGTATGTGAAGAACCGCACCGCATTCGGCTTGTCTGTCGCCAGCTTCCAGAACACCAAGTTCGTCCTCGCCGAACTGGCAACCGAGCTGGATCTGGCCCGCACCTTTGTCGATGACTGTATCGCCCAGCACGTTGTCGGTGAGCTCACCGCGGCCCGCGCCGCACGCCTGAAATGGTGGACGACTGAACTGCAGGTCCGCGTCGCCGACAAATGTTTGCAACTGCACGGCGGGTACGGCTACATGCGCGAATACCCCATCTCGCGTGCCTTTGTCGACGCGCGAATCCAAACGATCTACGGCGGCACCACCGAGATCATGAAGACGATCATCGCGAAGGATCTCGGTTTGTAAGGCCCTCAGGTCGCGCTGAGCAGGGATTGCGGGATGTCGACGAAGCGGGAGCGCACATACTCCCCCAGGCCCTTCGCCTGGGCATCGGGCCGGGTCGAGGACGCTACGCCTTCCCCCAGCAGCCCGTGCACCACGACGTTGAGCGCACGCAGGTTGGGCAGCTCGAACCGCTCTATGCGCAGCTGCGCCGCCTCCGGGCCGAGCAGCCCGCGCAGCCGCTCGACGGTGAGGTACGCGCGCGCCCAGGCGTAGCCGGCGTCGTCGCGGGCCCAGAGACCGATGTTGGCGTTGCCGCCCTTGTCGCCGGACCGCGCGCCCAGCACCGTACCCAGTGGCGCGCGGCACGTCGGTCCGGTCGGCGGCGCGGTGGCCGTGCCGCCCGCGACCGCCGCGACGTCTGACACTTCCGCGGTCGGCACGGTACCGGTCGGCGGATCGGCGATCGTGCGGCGCTCACCGTCGGGCAGCACCACGACCTGCGTCACGCTCGACCGGGGCACGGCCGCCGGGCGGTACACGCCGAACGCCGACTCCGACGTGGGCGGCGTGGTGGTGTGGAAGCCCGCGTACCCGGCCAGAGCGACCTCCATGATGGCGCTCGAGAACGCCCGGCCGACCTTGCGCGGGTCGGGGTCCTTGACCGTGATCCGCAGGTGCGCGCAGGCCTGGTCGTTGGTGGGGGCGTCCGGTGTGTCGAAGCGCAGCAACCGGACGTCGACCTCGGCGAAGGAGTCCCGGCCGCCGAGGATGTCGAACAGCTGCTGCTGCGCGAACGCGGCCTTCGCCTCCAGGTCCAGGCCGGTGAGCACCATCGTCATGGTGTTCCGGTAGCCCCCGACGTCGTTGAGCGCCACCTTGAGCGTCTCCGGTGGCGGGCTGCCGGTGGCACCCGTGATCGCCACCCGGTTCTCGGCCTGCTGGGTCAGAACGACGGTGTCGAAGTGCGTCACCACATCCGGCCCCAGATAGGCCGGCTCGGCGATTTCGTAGAGCAGCTGGGCGGTGACCGTACCGACCGATACCAGCCCACCGGTGTCGGAGTGCTTGGTGATCACCGACGAGCCGTCGGCCGCGACCTCCGCGATCGGGAAGCCCGGGTAGCGACGGTCGGTGATCTCGTCGAGGAAGGCGTAGTTGCCACCCGTGGCCTGTGGGCCGCATTCGATGACGTGGCCGGCCACGACGGCACCGGCGAGCCGGTCCCAGTCGGTGCGCTCCCACCCGTGCCACCAGGCGGCCGGGCCGACGACGAGCGAGGCGTCGGTCACGCGTCCGGTGACGACGACGTCGGCACCGGCACCCAGCGCTTCGGCGATACCCCAGCCGCCGAGGTAGGCGTTGGCCGAGACCGGCTTGACCTCACCGACCGGAGGGGTGATCGCGGCGAGGTTCCCGCGCAGGTCGTCACCCTCGACGTGCGCGACGCGGACGGTGATACCGAGCCGGTCCGCGAGCTCGCGCAGCTTGGTGGCCAGCCCGGCCGGGTTGAGCCCACCGGCGTTGGCCACGATCTTGATACCGCGATCGGAGCAGGTGCCCAGCACCTGCTCCATCTGGGTCAGGAACGTGCGGGCGTAGCCGCCCGCGGGATCCTTCGCCTGGGCCTTCGCCAGGATGAGCATCGTCAGCTCGGCGAGGTAGTCGCCGCACAGCACGTCGATGCTCTCCGCGCCCGTCCCGCCCTCGACCATCTCCCGTGCCGCGGCGATCCGGTCGCCGTAGAAGCCCGAGCAATTCCCGATCCGTACCGGGTCCCTCACGCCGCACCTCCGTCGAATTGTCCTGCGGTGCGCCCGCCGCCGGGAGGTCCGGCGAAGGCCTGCGCGATGGAGAGCCACTGGTCGGCGAGCGGACCGGTGGCTTCCAGTGCGGTGTCGTCGCGATGCCTGCGCTGGGTGACGAGCAGGCAGAAGTCGTGCGCGGTGCCGGTGACCCGGTCGGGCACGCCGTCGGGGCCCCAGGTCCAGAGCATGCCCCCCGGTGCGGTGAGCTCGACGCGGACGGGCTCCGTGGGCACCGCTAGGCCGTTGGCCATGTAGCTGAACGCCCGCGCTCCCACGCCGATATGGGCGACGTGGCGCAACCGGGCCGAGGGCACACGGGTCACTCCCAGCGCGTCGGCGACGTCCTGACCGTGCGCCCAGGTCTCCATGATCCGCGCGGTCAGCGAGGAGGCCGCGCTCATGGGGAGGCCGAACCACGGCACCCGCACCGAGGGGTCGATCGTGGCGAAGGCAGCGACGAGCGCGCGGCGCGCGCCGTCGAACCAGGACAGCAGCTCCGCTCCCGGCATCGGCCGGTAGCGCTCGGCGATGGTGTCCGGGGAGATCCGGCCGTCGGCGAGCATGGGCAGCACCTCGGCCGTGAACCCCTCGGGGTCGGTGGCTGAGCGCACCGCGGCGTCGTCGAAGAACGCAAGATGGCTGATCTGGTCGCGGACCGCCCAGCCTGTCGCGGGGGTCGGCGCGTCCCACCCGGCCGGCCCGTCGGGCAGCTCGGCGATCAGCGACCTCAGGTCGGCCGTCTCCGCCTCGATGTCGGTGATTAGGGACTCCATCGTCACGGCCACGGCTAGCGCCCCGTCCAGACCGGTGTGCGCTTCTCGCGGAAGGCGGCGGGGCCCTCCTGCGCGTCGGCGCTGAGGTACACCGGCTCCCATATCTCGTCGGCGAGGTCGTAGGCCTCGGCCAGGTGGTGCTGTGCGGACAGGTATGCCGTCTTCTTCGCCGCAAGCACGGACAGCGGTGCGTTGGAAGCGATCCGCAGGGCGATCTCCTGGGTTCGTGCCCGCAGCTCCGCCGCGGGCACGACCTCGTTCACCATGCCCACCTCGCGGGCGCGCTCGGCAGTGATCGGGTCGCCGGTCATCAGGATCTGCAGCGCGAGCCGCGGCGGCAGCAGCCACGACAGCGGCGCCGCCCACGGCGCGCCACGACCCACCTTGACCTCGCTGACCGCGAATGTGGCGTGCTCGGCTGCGACGACGAGGTCGCACTGCTGGGCCAACAGGAAGCCGCCGGCGAAGGCGACGCCGTTCACCGCGGCAATGGTCGGCTTGACGACCTCGATGTTGCGCCCGAACTGCGGCGCGAAGTCGGGTGGCGGGACCGTGAGCGCCGTCTCCGACATCTCCTTCAGGTCCCCGCCGGCACAGAACGCCTTGTCGCCGGCCCCGGTGAGCACCAGGACCTTGGCCGAGTCGTCGCCGTTGAAGCGGCGCACCGTGTCGAACAACCCCTGCCGGACCGCCGCGTTGAGAGCGTTCCGTGCCTCGGGTCGGTTGATCGTCAACCAGGCCACCCCGTCGACGACCTCGTAGCTGATCGCTTCCTCGCTCATCAGTCTCCGTCTCGATTGGTCCCAGCCCTCCCGATGTGAGGGCTCGTTCACTCGCAGTACGTTACCCGCCGGGGTGTCGTGATGGCCAGATGGCCTGTGGTCGCCAGCATGTCAAGGGCGGGTCGAGACGGCCGGGGGTGACCTCGGAGAATCCGGCAAGCGTCGCGAGTGGTGCCAGCATAGGTCCAAACGTTAGCAGTGACTAACATCGCTGACCAGTAAATGACGGTGATGGTGCAGTCGCCAAGGGGTCCGGCGCTGCGGGTCAGTCGCGCTCGGCACCGACTATCGAGGCGAAGGACACGCATGCGCCGGGGGCCCCGCCGAGATTGTGGGTCATGCCCAACCGGGGATTCTCCAGCTGGCGCTCGCCGGCCTCGCCACGCAGTTGCAGCCACATCTCGAACAGCATCCGCAGCCCGGTGGCGCCGATCGGGTGGCCGAAGGACTTGAGGCCACCGTCAGGGTTGACCGGCAGGCCGCCGCCGAGGTCGAAGAAGCCCTCCATGACGTCCTTCCAACCCTGTCCGCGCTCGGAGAATCCGAGATCCTCCATCAACACCAGCTCTGTGGGGGTGAAGCAGTCGTGCACCTCCGCCATCGAGATCTCGGTGCGCGGTTCCTTGACCCCGGCCTGCGCATAGGCGTCCTCGGCGCAGCGCACGACCTCGGTAAACGTGGTGTAGTCGTAGTTGGGGTCGAGCGGCCCCTCGGCGGGGCCGGCCACGAATGACAGCGCCTTGATGTAGATCGGCTTGTCGGTGTAGCGGTAGGCGTCCTCGGCCCGCACGATCAGGGCCGCGGCCGCGCCGTCGGACACCCCCGAACAGTCGAAGATGCCGAGCTGGCCCGCCACCAGCGGCGAGCAGGCGATGGTCTCCTTCGCGACCTCGGCGCGGAACTGCGCGCGCGGGTTTTTCGCGCCGTTGACGTGGTTCTTCCAGGCGATGTGGGTCATCACTTCCTTCATCGCATCCGCGTCGACACCGTACTTCTTCGAGTACGCCGGGGCCAGCAGCGAGAACATCGCAGGTGCGGTCAGGTCGGCTTCGGTGCCGTCGTTCGCGGGCGCCGGGATGACCAGCCCGGAGAAGCCCGAGTCCTTGAGCTTCTCGCCGCCGACCGCCATCACGCAGTCGTAGGCACCCGAGGCCACGGCATAGGCGGCGTTGCGGAACGCCTCCGAGCCGGTTGCACAGAAGTTCTCCACCCGGGTGACGGGCTTGTAGTCGATCTTCAGTGGTCGGGAGAGGGTGAGACCGGACAAGCCCGATCCCATCGTGCCGAGCCAGAAGGCGTCGATGGCGTCCTTCTCCATGCCGGGAACCGATGCGATGCATTCGGTGACCGCGTCGATCAGCAGGTCGTCGATCGACCGGTCCCAGCGCTCCCCGAAGGGCGTGCATCCCATCCCGACGATCGCGACCTTGTCGCGGATACCGTTACTGGCCATGACTAGTGCTCCTTCCTCACAGGACGTGCCTTCCAGAAGTAGTTGTGCACGCCGCCCGCGGTGTGGAAGCGGCGAAAGGTCATCTCCACCCGGTCGCCGATCGCGACCGTGGCCGGGTCGACGTCGGCGAGCTGGCACCCGTAGCGGCCGCCGCCGTCGAAGTCGATGACGACGTCGACGACCGGAGGGGCGAGCGAGAAGGCCAGCTTGTCGATGGTGAATGTGGCAACGGTGGCCCGCGTCGACGCCAGCGGAGCCGGCTCGGCACGGTCGACGGCGCCGCAGTGCACGCACACCCGCTGCGGGGGGGCGCTGACCGTGGAGCACGCCACGCATCGTGAACCCTCGAACGCGTACTTCCAGCGCTGTGAGCGCGCCGCGGGCGGTCCGGCGGGTGGCTCCGGGTCGGGACGGCGCGGGGGTTCGCGGTTCAGGAACCCGCGCCAGGTCAGGAAGTCCGGGTAGGACACGCTACGGGAAACCGCGAGCTGGTCGCGCACCGTGTTGCCGGTGGGCCGGCCGGTGATCGCGTCGGTCACCCGTAGGACCGTGGCGTCGGCTCCGTCGGCGGCCACGACGAGCAGGATGGTGTCACCCGGCACAGCCCGGTCCAGCACGTCGGCCAGCACCAGGCCGCCGTGCGCGGCACCGGCGAACCCGACCTCCTTCTCGAGCCCGTCGGCGCGTGAGGACTTCGGGAACGCGCCGAGTGCCGCGCGCGCCGCCCGGGCCTGGGGTGAGGACACGATGACATGAGTCGGCGCATCGAGTTGCGCGGACTTGAGTGCCCGGGTCACGGCATCGGTGATCAGCGGCAGGTAGACCTGGGCGCCGAAACGCTCCTCCCACACCCGGCTGTAGGGCTCGCCCGGAACTCTCCAGCGGTCCAGGAACTCCGCCGACGCCGACTCCTGGGCGAGGATCTCGGCGAGCACCTGATCGCCGGTGCCGAACGAGAATGCGACGGCGCCGTCGCCCCCGGCCGCCTCGTCCGCCGAGCCGGGACGCCCGGTCCGGATGTCGGACAGTACGGCCATCCCGCCGGTGGCCGCGGCGGCGCGCAGGGCGCCGGACGCGCCACGGACCGCCGCGCCCAGATCGGTGGCGAAACCCTCCAGGCCGCCGCCGAGCGCCGCGTGGATCGCGGTGGCGTTGGTCTTGTCGGCGTAGGCGGGCGCGGTGGTGGCGAAGTAGAGCGCTTCGGGCGTCGGCGCGCCCCACAGCGCCCGGCGGGCAGCCTCGACACCCATCGACGTCGAGTCCTCGTCGTAGGCGGCCACGGTGCGGGTGCCCGTGCCGCCGCCCTGGCCGAGGCTCGCTCGGATCGCTGTTCGGTCGAGGCGGTAGTAGGGGATATAGGCGCCGTAGGAGACGATGCCGCGTTGCTCATTCGAGCTCATGAGCACACCTTTCCGGTCGGGAGTTGCAGGGTCGCCTCGCTGGGCACGCACGGCCCCTCCTCGCTGGAGACCATCAGCTCCAAGTCGATCAGGCCCGTGCCGTTCACCTCGCGCTTGCCGATGACGCGCCCGGTGAGGGTTGCGGTTTGTTCCGGGTAGATCGACCTGATCATCGAGATCTTGCGACGGCGCAGTAGCGCGTCCGGACCGGCCCAGTCGCTGAGGCCGCGGTCGATGAAGCCGTGGAAGAACAGTGTTGACAGGTAGATCGTCTGCTGGCCCTGGCTACGTGCGTACTCGGGATCGTGGTGGCCGGGGAACCAGTCCCAGGTGGCCGCGGCGTTCATGCAGATCCGCTTGTAGGTGACCGGGATGGAGACCGGGGTGATCTCGTCGCCGACGGCGACGTCGTCGAACCGTAGTCCTGCCGCGGGGATGCTGGTCATGGCTGCTCCTGGGTTCGGCCCGTGTGGTCGCCGGTGGTGATGTGGTCGCCGGAAGTGATGTCGTACCGGAACAGCACGTTGGTGTTGCGCGCGATGACCTCGCCGTGCTGGTCACCGTAGGTGGTCAGGGAGGTGATGAACACCCCGGTGCCGATCCGGGTCGTCTTCTCCGGCGAGATCGAGACGATCTCCTCGACGATCGACACGTGGTCGCCGATCCGTGGCCGGCGTTCCAGCTCGGTGGTGGTGGAGGCATTGATGATGTGGTGACCGGGCAAGGGCACGCTGAATGCGAACAGGGAGTCGTCGCGGTGTAGCCGCTCAGGGGTCCACTGCGGGCTGAAGCCCAGGGTCATCAGCAAACCCGGCGGGCACTCGTCACCCTCCCAGTACCGCGGGTTCCCATCCTCCACCAGTGAGCAGTAGTACAGCACCAACGAGCGGTCGATCGGAAACCAGGCCTGCCTTCGCTGAGAGGTGCGACCGGCCCAGGCCCGGCCCTCCTCAAGAGTTCCGAAGGCCATCCCGAGACCGGTGACGTCGGTGGTCGCAGTGCGCACGGTCGTCCTTTCCATTCGGTGGTGCGGTCCGGCTGGAGAACCGGATCCTTGCCGCTGAAGCTCAGCGCGCCTCGTCGTAGTGGGTCGGGGTGACGTCGTGGATCGAGGTGACGTCCCTCACAGCGTGAGCGTACCGGACGGTGCGAGCGGGTCAACAGCCGCCGGGCCGGGCCGCCTACCGGAGTGCGGCCAGGATCGTGACGACACAGGCCGCGGGCCCGTCACCCAGGGAGCCACCGGCGTTCTCGGCGAGGCCGATCCGTGCTCCCTGCACCTGGCGCGCGCCGCCGCGGCCGCGCAGCTGGTCGGCGAGTTCCACGAGCTGGGCCGCCCCGGTGGCGCCGATCGGGTGGCCGCGCGCCAGCAGTCCGCCGGACACGTTCACCGGACTCGTGCCGCCAATGCCCGTGGCGCCGTCTCGGGCGAGCTTGGCGCCCTCGCCGGGCGGGGCGATGCCGATCTCCTCGGCGATCACGAGTTCGGCGGGTGACGCGGCGTCGTGCACCTCGAACAGGTCGATCCCGTCCGGGCCGACGCCGGCCTGCTCGAAGGCAGCCCGGGCGGTGCGTCCGACCACGTCCCCGCCGTCGCCGACCCGTGCCGCCCCGACCGCCGAGGCCAGTACTCGCACGGACGGCCGGTCGCGTCGGCGGGCGAGGTCGGTCCGCGTCAGCACGCAGGCGGCCGCGCCGTCACCGATGGAGGAGCACATCGGCCGCGTCAGCGGGGCCACGATGGTGCGCGCGGCCAGGATCTCGTCGGCGGTGAGCGCCGTGCGGTTCTGCGCGATCGGGTTGAGGCTGCCGTTGTGCAGGCTCTTGGCAGCTACCAGCGCCAGGTCGCGGGCCGACGCACCGGTCCGTTCGAGGTAGGCGCGCGCCTCGGCCGCGTAGATCTCCATGAACACGGGGCGGGACCCGTCCTGCTCCCCGGCCAGCTCGACGTCGACGGCCGTGGCCAGCGCCCGCGCGGCGCGCGTGCGGTCGGTGCTCGTCATCTTCTCCGCGCCGACCACCAGGACATGGTCGTAGGCGCCGGAGGAGACGGCCATGGCCCCGAGGTGGAACGCGCTCGAGCTGGACGCGCAGGCGTTCTCGACCGACATCATCGGTCGTCCGGCGACGCGCGATCCGCCCAGCGCCGTGTGGGCCCGGATCATCTCCTGCCCGGTGAGGACGCCGGCCGCGGCGTTGCCGAACACGACGAGCCCGATCGCGTCCGGCTCCACCCCGGCATCGGCCAGCGCGGCGTCGGCGGCCTCGGCGGCCAGATCGCGCAGCCGGGTGCCGACGAACATGCCGAACCGGGTGATGCCGGTGCCGATGATCGCTACGTCCATGTCGCGACATCCTTCCTGTCCTCGATATCGGGTAACTCGTCGACGTCGGGCCACAGCACCCGCTGGTCGAGAACTCGCGCCGCGCCGTCACGCAGCCGGCTGGTCGTGGCGGCGAGCACGGTCGCCGCGTGTCCGGCCGCGCCGGCGGCGTCGCCGCATCCGATCGCGGCCACGAGGGCGCCGCGCGCCTCGTCGGATCCGTCTCCCGGCTCCGGTCCCGTGCGGTCGAGCGCGTCGCCCATCCAGGCCAGCGCGGTGAGGACCAGCTCGAGCACGTCGTTACCGGTGGCGGCGGCGAGGAGCCGGTGGAACTCCAGGCGCTCGCGCTGTCGGTGCGCGGGTGCAGCCGAAGCGGCGAGACGGTCGTGGCAGGCGTGCAGCATCGCGAGGTCGGTCGCGTCCCCGCGCTGCGCGGCCAGCCGGGCCGCGATGGGCTCCAGCACCGCGCGCGCCTCGAGCAGGCCGCGCAGCGTGGTGCCACGGAACTGCAGCGCGATGGCCAGCGCGCTGCCCACCACGCGTGGCCCCGGCCGAGCGATGCGGGCGCCGCCGCCGGGTCCGCTGCGCACGTCGATGGCGCCGAGGTAGGACAGCACGCGCAGGGTCTCCCGCAGCGAGCCGCGCGAGACGTCGAAGTAGCTCATCAGGGTCGGCTCCGACGCCAGCCGGTCGCCGGGGACGAGCCGCCGCGCGACGGCCTCGCGCATCATCCGGCGCGCCGTCACCCGGGGGACGGAACCCCTGGCGGTACAGACGGTCCGGCTCTCGGCGCTCGACATGCCTGCCACGGTCTCGTAGCCTAGATCAATGCAATCTGGTGCACCAGATAGTCCCTTCGTGTTCTCTCGCGAGCACGCCGACTTCGAGGCGGCGGTCGCGGCGCTGGGTCGCCGCGAGTTCCACGACGGCTACCTCGCGCGGGCGACCTCGGAGGAGATGTGCTGGGACGAGCTCAGGGCGCTGGGCCGCCACGGGCTGCTTGGGATGACGCTCCCCGTCGCTCATGGGGGACAGGACGCGGATCCCGTCACGGTCGGCATCGCCTGCGAGCAGATGGCCAGGTCCGACTTCAACCTGGCCTACCTGATCTTCGGCTCGGTGCTCCTCGACGGCGTGCTCGCGGGCCTGCCCTCGCATGTGGGCGAGCCTGTGGTGCACGCGGTGGCGGCCGGTGAGCAGGTGGTGTGCCTGGCGCTCACGGAGCCCCGCGGCGGTTCCGACGCGGCCGGGATCTCGGTGCGCGCCCGGCCGGTGGAGGGCGGTTTCCGGCTGTCGGGGGAGAAGACCTCGGTCACCCTGGGCTCCCACGCGAGCCACGCCATTGTCGTCGGCACCGTCGACCCGGCGCTGCGTTCCCGCGGCACCCGGCGGCTGCTCGTGCCGCTGGACGACCCGACCATCAGCCGGCAGCGGTTCGCCGACCCCGGCTTCCGGCCCCTGAGCCGGGTCGGGCTGAGCTTCGACGACACGTTCGTCCCGGCCGACCACGAGATCACCGACGGCGGCAGCGGCCTGGCCGCGCAGCTGGCCGACTTCGACTTCACGCGGGCGTTGCTGGGTCTGATGGTGCTCGGAGCCGCCCACCGCGCCATGACCGCCACCATCGAGTGGGTGCGCCAGCGGGAGGCGTTCGGTGCGCCGATCGCCACCTACCAGGGGGTGTCGTTCACGCTCGCCGAGTGGGACACCCAGCTCGAGGCGGCGCGCTGGCTGTGCTACCGGACGCTCGGCCTGCGCGCCGCCGGACTCCCGCACACCCGGGAGGCCGCGATGTGCAAGTGGTGGGCGCCGCGGATCGCGGTACAGGCCATCAACGACTGCATCATTCTGCACGGCCACGTCGGGTGGTCTACCGAGATGCCGTTGCAGCAGCTGCTGCTCGACGTCAGCGGGCTGCAGATCGGCGACGGGACTCCGCAGATCCAGAAGCTGGTCATCGCCCGGCATCTGATCGGTCGCGAGCACGTCGGCTGACCCACCACGGGAAGGGGCGCTCGGTGCCGGAGATGTCTCAGCGCTGGACGACGCCGCCCTCGACACCGGTGAACCGCGTGCGCAGCTCCGTCTTGAGGAGCTTGCCGGTGGCGTTGCGGGGCAGCTCGGGAAGCAGGTGCACCTCGCGCGGGCACTTGAAATGCGCCAACCGCTCGCGGCACCACGCGATCAGTTCGTCGGCGCCGGGCTCCTGCTCGGCGGCCGGGTCGGCCACCACCACCGCGACGACGCGCTCACCCCACTTCTCGTCCGGACCGCCGACTACCGCGGCGTCCAGCACGCCGGGGTGACGGAACAGCACCTGCTCCACCTCGATCGGGTAGACATTCTCCCCGCCCGAGATGATCATGTCCTTTTTGCGGTCGACCAGCGTGATGTAGCCGTCGGCGTCGATCCGACCGAGGTCGCCGGTGTGGAACCAGCCGCCCCGGAAGGCCTCGGCGGTGGCCGCCGGCTTCATCCAATACCCGGCGAACACGTTGGGTCCGCGCACCAGGAGTTCGCCGACGGTGTCGACCGGGACGTCGCGGTCGTCGGCGTCCACGATACGGGCATCGACGTGCATGGCGACCCGGCCGATCGACCCGGCCCGCGTCGTGATGTTGGCGGCGTCCAAGACCGAGACCATGGGTGCAGTCTCGGTCATCCCGAATCCCTCGGTGAAGGGGACGCCGCGTTGTTGCATGAAGTCGATGACGGTCAGTGGCACCGGTGCGCCGCCGCCCATGGCCAAACGCAGCGCCGAGAGGTCGTAGGAGTCGAAGTCGGGCACCTGGGTCAGCGCCGACCACATCGCCGGCACCATGAACTGGACGGTGGCCCGGCTCTCGGCCATCGCCTTGAGCGTGCCCACCGGGTCGAACGATGGAAGGATCACGCTGGTCCCGCCGACGTAGAGCAACGGCAGCGTATGCACCCCCAGACCGCCGATGTGGAACATCGGGGCGACGGTCACGGTCACGTCACTGCCGCCCAGGCCTTCGTCGGTGCCCAGCACGTTGACGGCGTTCCACAGCAGGTTGTCGTGGGTGAGGATGGCGCCCTTCGGGCGGCCGGTGGTGCCCGAGGTGTACATGATGAACGCGGGGTCGCGGCCGTCGACGTCGCTGTCGAGAGGCTCGGGGGCACCGCCGGAGAGGAGGTCGGTGTAGGTGATCTCGCCGTCGGCCGCGGCGCCCCCGGCCCGGACTGTGTGGCGGACCCGGACCCCGGGCTCGGCCAGCGCGCTGACCGCCGCCGCCGCGAGCGGCGCGTGGAAGACGAACACGTCGGCGCCGGAGTCGGCGAGGATGTAGCCGATCTCCGGGCCGGCGAGCCGGACGTTGATCGGGACCGTGATGGCGCCGATCTTCGCGCAGCCCAGCAGGACCTCCAGGAACTCGACCGAGTTCACCAGGAGTACGGCCACCCGGTCGCCTTTGCGGACGCCGAGACGCAGCAGGCTCGAGGCGACCTGGTTGGTGCGCCGTTCGAAGTCGGAGTAAGTGAAGCTGGTGTCACCTTGGACGAGCGCCGTGCGCCGCCCGTTGAGGAAGGCCCGTTTGGTGACCCACTGACCGATACCGCGATCCATGGTGTACTCCTGTGCCGCCGCGGCGGCTGCTGCTTGTGGTTGAGAGTGGCCCGGCGGGGGTCGGGGCCCCCGCCGGGCATCCG
>WOYS01000052.1 GCA_011620645.1 Mycobacterium sp. | reverse complement strand
CATCCTGCAGCGCGTCGGGCGGTTCGCCGTGAAGTTCTGGTCGTAGCAACAGGCGAACTCGGCGCAGTTGTCTGCGCCGTCAACTGTCTAGTACCCTCGACCCAGGCGGGCGGGGGCCTCGCCAGCTGTAGGGGCTTTGTGGGGGAGCCGTGCCGGTCGAAATCGTAGCGACAGATACCGAGTATCTACTCGGCATGGTAACCAAATACCTTGCTCGGGAGGATCTTTCGCCGCGTCACGACTATGGGCAGCTGACCGGCGATCCGCGGGCAGCGGTGCTGGAGAGTTGGCGCTTCCCCTGGGTCGACGCCTGGTATGACGCGATCGACGCCGCACAGCGGTATAACGCGGTCACCTTCGTGCACGCCGGAAAGCGCGGTGAACCGCCAGGACCGGTGGACGTGGTGGGAAGTTTCGCCGAACTGTACGAACCCATCGCTTTGGAACCAGTTACGGATACGCACTATTCGGCGATCACACTGAAGATCCCGAAAGGCCAGGTGCATTTCTACAAGTTCCGCACCGCGGACGGGTGGCAGCTGGACGCGATCAATCCCCAGCAGACCACCTTGGACAACGGCGCGGTGTGGTCGCGCATGTTCACCTGGGGTGCGACGGCACGAATTGTCCTGGAACGCTGGGAAGCTCGGCTCATCGAGCGGATCGCCAGCCACATCCTGCCGTTCCACACCCGCGACGGTGAGCTGTTCTTCTCCCGCATCCACGACAACGAGGGTCCGGCCGCTCGGCCGCCGCACGCCTACCGGCTCGACGAGAGTGTCGGCGCGGTGAACTACATCGACAAGGTCCTTGCGCGCGAGGAGTCGCACCATCTCGTCGACTACCGCATCTGTTTGGAGTTGATAGACCAGCTCCTGCGGCGCCGCAACCCGGTGACCGAGCCGACCCAATTGCCTCGGGAGCTTTACACCGAGCTGTACAACCAGATGGGTTCCGGCGCCGTACCCGGTTGGGACTACGGGCGGTACAACAACCCGCGCTACTTCCTGCAGCTGCTGCGCCGGCATGTGCTGACCGCGGCGTTCTCGCACCCGCGCTATGGCGGCAATCCGATGGCGCTGGGCTGGAAATACCTAGGGGAGCGCTATCGTGCCCCCGCTGGGGCGACGTTGTTCGACTGGGAGCGCGCGATCGAACAGCCGTTGGGCCGCAACACCGCCTACCACGCCTGACGGGGAGACTGCATGGAGAACTTCGATGTCGTGATCATCGGCAGCGGGGCCGGTGGCGCGCCGATCGCCCACAAGCTGGCCCGCGCCGGCAAATCGGTGCTGGTGCTGGAGAAGGGGCCGTTGCTGCGCACCCAGGACGAACATCCGTTGGGAGTCTCGGACTTCCGACGCGATGAGCTGTACGCGACCGGGCCGGAGAAGAAACTCACCCTGGCCGGCATCGCCAACAAGGGGGAGTCGTTCTACTCCAGCCACATCGAGCCCGACCTCAACGACGAGCCCCACATCTACGAGAGCAACTCCGGCGACCGCGCCACCATCGAGGGCTATACCGCACAGGCAGTCGGCGGCGGCACCCAGCTCTACGGCGCTGTGTCGCTGCGCTTTTCGCCGCTGGACTTCCAGCTGGCGACGTTCAACGCCGACCGCACCGATCTCGCCGCTGACCCGAACGGGGACGTGAAGGCCAATGCGCGGGACTGGCCGATCAGTTACGCCGACCTCGAACCGTATTACTGCGAAGCCGAACGGCTCGTCGGTATCAACGGCACCAGCGCTAATCAGGGCAAACCGTTCTCGGTGGTGAATTACCAAACGCCGTACGCCCCGAACCCGATCAGCGATTACATCACCGTCGGGATGGACGCGCTCGGCATGGCCCGCTACCGCACCCCGCTGGCGGTGCTCACCGAAGACCACATGCCGTCGGGAAGGGTGCTTCCCGCCGGACCGGAACCAGCCAAGACCGGCTATGTCAACCGCTACGGCGACCCGATGGGCTTGAAATCCAATACGTGGGTGGCGCTGCTGCGGCCGGTCTCCACGCTGCCGAACTTCACCTTGCGCGCCAACTGCGTTGTGACCCATCTGGAAGCCGACGGCGACACCGTCAACAAGGTCGTCTACCGTGACGCCGCCGGCCGATCTAGTGAGGTGGCCGGCCAGCTGGTGGTGGTGGCGTGCTCGGCGATCGAATCGGTTCGGCTACTGAAACTTTCGGCGGCCCGGGACCCCACGTTCGGAGCGCGGATCAACACCCACGGGCTGCTCGGCGGTTACTTCCTGACCCACTGTTTCGGCGGCGCTGAGGCGATCATGCCCGGCCGGTTCGACAAGAGCGTATCGCTCGACTCCGACTGGGCCACCGACGCGTGCACGGACAGCGCATTCCTGCGCGCCAACGGGTTGTGGGCAGGTGGGGCCATCTACAACAACACCTCAGATCAGGCGTTGCCGATCTCCCTGGCCCGCACGCACGGCAGCCAGGACCTCGACACCATCTGGAAATCCTTCGTCGACCAGACCGACCTGACCGGCGACAAACTCAACGAATTCTTCGACGCGAACCTGGGCACCCGGCTGTCGGTCAGCTTCATGGCCAATCAGGTCCCGCTGCCGACGAACCGGATAGAACTGCACCCCACCATCACCGACAAATGGGGCCGCGCCGTCGCCTACATCCGCAAAGATTGGCACAGCCACGACAAGGGTTTGATGGACGTGTTCGCCGAGCAGTGCCGCAAGATTCTCGCCTTTGGCGGCGACGGCGGCGTCGGCAATTATCCGGTGAACGAGTTCGGAGCGGTGTACTCTGCCGAGAACGCCCGCGCCCGCATCGCCAACCACATCCTGGGCGGGGCCAGATTCGGCACTAATCCCGCCGACTCGGTTCTCGACTCCGATTGCCGCGCTTGGCAGTTCGACAACCTCTACGTCACCGACGGCGCATTCATGCCGACCTCCGGAGGGGCCAATCCGACCCTCACCATCGAAGCCAACTCGCTGCGGGTGGCCGACCACCTGCTCACACGGATCTGAGGCCGCCGTGGACAGCCGATTCAACGAGATCTTCGACCGCCCGGAGAACAGCGTCTTCCGGGTCGTCATGTACCCCGACCGGATCTATCACGCCCAGTATCTGGCCGCCGCCCGCAGTCGGCGCTACCGCTACAACATCATAGAGGTCCGCACCCAGGTCGATCTGACCGTGCTCAAAGGCGAGGTATACCGCGACGAGCTCTTCATGGCGACCTTCGTGCGGATCGAATACCGCGGCCACCGGCTCTCCGAGCTGGCACGGGAACGCGGCCGCGTGTTAGGCAACCAGATCCTGGCCTGGGTCAGGCTGCTGCCCATGGACCCGGCCAAGCAAGCCGACATGCTGCTTCGGCTGCACTACGACCGGCAGATCGACGCCTACCAGGTCGAGCTGTGGAGTACCCTGGACGGCCCCGACGCGACACCGCACGACTTCGTGGCGCTCGACCTCATGGGTTTCCAGAATGTGATCACCCACGTGCCGGTTTTCGATGCCGCGCTGGCCGACGTCGGATCGATCCGCCGCGTTGAAATCGCCTGCCGGGAAAACGATATCGACCAGCCGTCGGGATACACCATCAGCGACCCGCAGTGGGACAATAACTACCTGCGCAGCTACGAAGCGCCAAACACCGCCGAACCCAGCTCGCCGGCGAACACGGTGAAGGTGAGCAGCTATCTGATCGACTTTCAGCGCGGCTGGTTCCTGCGCGCGGCCGACGTCGAACCGGTGCGCTACCGCAATCCGCTGATGGAGGACGACGACCCGGAACGCCGCGAAGACAACATCATCGAGATGCGGTGGATCCTGCAACGCGAACTCGGCGCTAACCTGGTGTTCTTCCACGAGGTGACGATCCCGCCGGGCACCACCGAAGGCACCCACCGCCACATCGGCAGCGAGGAGCTGTACTACATCGTCGAAGGCGAGGGCATCGCCTACCTCGGCGAGAACGACGACCCCGCGCTGTCCAACATACCGCTGGTGCAGCGCTCGATCTTCGGCATCGGCCCCAGGCTGGTACGTGAGGTGGAAATCGGCCCCGGCCACGTCATCTACACCAAGAGCGGCGGCATCCACGGCATCCGCAACTCGGGTGCCAAACCGCTGCGGTTCGTCGCTTTCCTATACCACAGCGCGTAAAGGGGATCTGTCATGGAGATCGTGCACTCCGACCAGGTGTTCCGGGTCGACCCAGGCACCGCACCCGACTACAGCCGCGGCAACACCCTGGTCCGCCTGTTGACCATCCTGGAGACCCACGGATTCGCCTGCGGCAGAGCGCAATACCTGAGTGAGACGGTGCAGTGGCTGTTCCCGTTCGACTTCCTCGAGCTGTACGGGCCTAGCGGTGCTGATGTCGATCAGCTCGATGTGCGGTTGCAGGATAACAAGACCGACTTTCAGAAGCAGAACGTGCGCGACTTCCTACTCGGCGATATCGTGGCGTGCCGGGGGTACGCCAGCGCGGGAGTGCTGGTGGTGCCATTCCTGCGGATCAGTTACCGGGCCGGGCCTGATTCGCGGCTTGCCCGCACGGCGGGCAATCTGCTCGGTCCGCACATCGCGCTGCACCTCAAGGTCGGCGCGAACGCGACCACGCAGCTCCTCGAAGTGCCCTACGACCCAGTCAGCGACCGCTACGCCATCGAGCTGTGGAGTTATCCGCCGGGAAATCTGCGGTCCTTGCTTGACGTCAAGGGGCGCGAATCCTATGATCGCGGTGCGCTCGTCGTGCGCAACGACCTGTTGTTGGGTACCCGCGGTGACTTCGCCCGCGACAACCTCAACGACGCCTACCTGGTCAATGTCGCGCCGGCGCATGCGATGCACCCGGTGCTGCCGCTGCACCTCGAATGCGCGTGGTCCGACACCACCGCGACGTTCTGGGATTCCCGCGACGGCGCCAACCACCATTACGAATTCAGCATGATCGTCCGCGGCTGGGATCAGTACCTGGCCGCCGGGATCAGTCCTAACCCGCACGGCGGCGTCGGCTTCCTGGAGTACCGCAACCTGATATCGAACTACGGTCGCTACGCCGGGAGCAACGAACTCGGTCGCGACCTGGATCCGTGGAACTTCGACGCCAACGGCACCAAAGGTGATCCGCCGGGATTCGAGAGCTTCCTGGCCGTCGACTACATGGATCTGCACATCCTCAAACCCGACTGCGGCATCGGGTTGCACCGCCATCGCGACAACCAGGAGGTGTTCCTGATGATGGCCGGGCGCGGCTACATGGTGGTCGGCGACTGGACCCAACGACCATGGCGGGAAAGGTGTTTCGAGCTACGGACCCTGCGTGCCGGGCACTTCGCGATGCTGCGTGGTGGGCAGCTGCATGGGCTGATGAATCCGGGGGATACCGACCTATCGCTGTTCATGTTCGGTGGGTACGACTAGACGATATGAGGGGTTGGGGCCGGAGGCCTCGGCTGCAAGGTAAGCGTGGGT
>WOYS01000123.1 GCA_011620645.1 Mycobacterium sp. | reverse complement strand
GTCGGACGGGCGGGCAGCCAGCGTTTATGCGCCACGCTCAGACCCGATTCCGGGGTCAGCGCCTGGCCCGCCGCGTCGGCGCGGTGGCGGTCGAGCCCGACCAGGAAATCCTGTCCGGCCAGCTGCGCCGCCGCCAACCCCACCAGCAGCTGCCCGGCGCCGTGCCCGCGCTCGCGCGCCTTGATCGGGCCGACCCGCCGGTTCAGCGTCGCGACCACATCCAGCCGATCGCACAGTTCGGTGATCGCGGCCATTCCCGCGTTGCCGGTCAGGCTCGGATCCGGCGCGCCGACACGCACCCGCCTGCGCGTACGTCCACGTCCGCGGTTCCGCTTGTGTATCTGCTCACCAGATGGGTGCTCACTTCCGGGTCGACAATCAAGCTTCAGCAACTCGAATTGTCCTATCCCGCAACAGCATTCATCGCCAACTTCGGCGCGTGTCCCCCGACTACTCCCGAAATCGGGTCTGATCACCGCCGAGGAGCTTTTCAATCTCGCGATGGCGCGCCAGTAAGGCTGTTGTCGGTGCCGGCTCCCTGACGCTCAGTTCAGCGCGCCCGGCGCGAACGTGTCGCACTTGTTGGGGTCACCGGTGCGGTATCCCTCGGTGAACCACTTCTGCCGTTGCGCCGAGGAACCGTGCGTCCAGGCCTCCGGATTCACCCGGCCGGTGGCCTGCTTCTGGATGCGGTCATCGCCG
The DNA here is from genome assembly GCA_011620645.1 of Mycobacterium sp. Lineage (GTDB taxonomy): Bacteria > Actinomycetota > Actinomycetes > Mycobacteriales > Mycobacteriaceae > Mycobacterium. The sequence continues at coordinate 27,967 of WOYS01000123.1, read as the reverse complement.
ACCGACGATGCGGCCGACAACGCGTCGGCGATATCCTTGTCGCTCAACGGCTGCAGGAATGTCACGTCGGTGCCTTCCTGCTTGGTGATGGCCGCGTGATGCGCCCATACACCGGCATAGCAGTCGGCCTGCAACTCGGTGCGCACGCCGCCGCCGGTCGAACCGTGGGGATCCTGCTGCGCCCGGCCGAGCACGCCGAGCAGATTCTGCACGTGGTGCCCGAACTCGTGGGCCACCACGTACTCCTGGGCCAGCGGCCCGCCGCTTGAGCCGAATTGATCTCGGAGCACTGCGAAGAAGTCGGTGTCGAAATAGGCCATCCGGTCCGATGGACAGTAGAAGGGGCCCACCTCGCTGTTGGCCGGGCCGCAACCGGTTTGCACCAACCCGGTGAACAACTGCACCCTCGGGCGCTGATAACCCTCAAGTTGTTGTGCCCACACGGCGTCCACCGAGTTGCCGGTGGCGATCACCCGGCACTGCACGATCGCGTTGGCGTCGGCGCCGGTCTTGCACTGACTCAAATCGAACCCCGGAGCGGAAACCCCTTCGGTGTCATATCCGCCGCCCTGGGTCTGTGGCGTCACGCTGCCGGGATCGATGCCGAGAAAGAGGGCGACCACGAGCAACAGCAGCCCGCCGAGGCCGCCACCGACGGCGATCCCGCGCCCGGGTCCACCACCGCGACCCCCGCTGCTCGACGTGGTGCTCGTGTCGATCTGCATGCCTTCGTTGAAGGTCATCGTCCCCACCAGCCCATCTGCGTGTCGGCCCATCTGCGTATCGGTCGCGCCGGGCTCAGCTTTCCACACTACGATTTGACTGTGGCCCCTGTCGCCGAACTTTCGACGGTCGTGGCAACGTCACACGGCCTGCTCCGCGGCACCACCGAGGGTGGGGTCGGGGTCTGGCGTGGCGTTGCCTACGCCGAACAGCCGTTGGACGATCTGCGCTTCCTGGCACCCCGGCCCGTGCAAGAGTGGTCGGGGGTGCGGGACGCAATCGATCACGGCCCGCTACCGCCGCAGGGCCGGTCGTTCGTGGGCGGCGGGCGTGATGACCCCAAGATGCGCGACGAAGCATGCCTGACCGTCACCGTCTGGTCACCCGATGTGTCGGCGGCGTTGCCCGTCATGGTCTGGATTCCCGGCGGCGCCTTCGTCTATGGCGCCGGTCAGCTGCAGCTGTACAACGGATCGCGGCTGGCCGCCAACGGGAATGTCGTCGTGGTCAACGTGACGTACCGCCTCGGTGTGTTCGGCGGGTTCGAGCTCGGCGATCTGGGGGAAGGTTTCGATGACAATCTCTGCCTACGCGATCAGATCGCCGCGCTGCGCTGGATCCGCGAGAACATCGGCGCGTTCGGCGGCGACCCCGAGCAGGTGACGGTGTTCGGGGAATCGGCGGGAGCGACCTCGGTGCTGGCGCTGCTGGCCAGCCCGGCAGCCGAAGGGCTGTTCGACCGGGCCATCGCGCAGAGCCCGGCGCTGCCGCTGATCGCCGACCGGGAGACCAGGGCGCGTCAATCGCACGCGTTCCTCGCCGAGCTCGGCGTCGGGGCCGGCGATCTGAAGAGGCTGCCGCAGCGGCGGCTGCGCCGGGCCGCCGGACAGATCCAGCTGGAAAGTGCCGCGCAGACGCCCATGCTGGCGTACGGGCTGACCCACGGGGTCGATTTGCTCCCGCACCACCCGATCGACGCCGCTCGGCTGGGGCGGGTGGCCACAATTCCGTTGATCATCGGCACCAACAGTCGCGAGGCGTCGATGTTCGCCTGGGGCAAGCCACCGATGCTGCCCACCACCGCCGCCGGGATCGACGGGTTCTTTGCGCGCCTGGCCCCGCACGCCCGGGATCGGGTGCTCGCCGCCTACCCGGGATTCCCGCGCAGGCGCGCACTGGTCGACTTCGGCTCCGATGCCATGTTCGGCGCGCCCACCTGGGCTTTCGCCGATGCGTACAGCGCTTACGCGCCCACGCATGTCTACCGCTTCGATCACACCACCTGGACGATGAAGGCGTTGGGTCTCGGTGCCACGCACGGCAGTGAGATCGTGCACATCCAGCACAGCTACGGTTCCTACCTGGGACGCAAACTGCACCCGCTGGGGCGACGGGTACTGCCCTCGGTGGGCAGGCGGATGCAACGGGCCTGGCTGGATTTCGCCACCGGCGGACTGAGCGGGTGGCCGCGCTATGACGCCGACGCCCGGCGCACCCTGGTGATCCGCTCGACCCGCGATGTCACCGTCGAGGACCCGGATGCCATCCGGCGTGCGGCCTGGGACGGCGTCTACTGAGTTAATCCCACGCCACGTCAATCCCACGCCACGAATTCCGGGTCGACGGGCCCGTGACCAGCCGCGGACTGCGGTCGTCGGTCGTCGCGGGCGCCCCACTAGACTGGGCCGTCGTCTCATCCATCTTCATGAGGGAGTTTTCGTGCTGCGCAGTCACCCCGCCGGTTCGTTGCGGTCCACCGACGCGGGGCAGACCGTCACGTTGGCGGGCTGGGTGGCGCGCCGTCGCGACCACGGCGGTGTCATCTTCATCGACCTGCGAGATGTGTCCGGGACGGCTCAGGTGGTCTTCCGTGATGCCGGCGTGCTGGAGCAGGCGCACCGGCTGCGCGCCGAATATTGCGTGACGGTGACCGGTGTCGTCGAGTTCCGCCCGGAAGGCAATGCCAACACCGACATCGCGACCGGTGAGATCGAAGTGAACGCCATCGAGCTGACGGTGCTGGGGGAGAGCGCGCCGCTGCCGTTCCAGCTCGACGAGACCGCCGGTGAGGAAGCACGTCTCAAGTACCGCTACCTCGATCTGCGCCGCGAGGGTCCCGGCAACGCAATTCGGTTGCGTTCCAAGGTGAACGCCGCGGCCCGAGGCGTGCTCGCCGAGCATGACTTCGTGGAGATCGAAACCCCGACTCTGACCCGGTCGACCCCCGAGGGCGCCCGCGACTTCCTGGTGCCCGCGCGTCTGCAGCCCGGGTCGTTCTACGCGTTGCCGCAAAGCCCGCAGCTGTTCAAGCAGCTGCTGATGGTGGCGGGCATGGAGCGCTACTACCAGATCGCGCGCTGCTACCGTGATGAGGATTTCCGCGCCGACCGCCAGCCGGAGTTCACCCAGCTCGACATGGAAATGAGCTTCGTCGACGCCGACGACGTCATCGCGGTCTCCGAACAGATCCTGGCGGCACTGTGGAAGCTCGTCGGCTACGAGGTGCCGCTGCCGCTGTCGCGGATCAGCTACGACGAGGCGATGCGGCGGTTCGGTACCGACAAACCCGATCTACGTTTCGGCGTGGAACTGGTGGAATGCATCGACTACTTCTCCGACACCACGTTCCGGGTGTTCCAGGCGCCGTATGTGGGCGCCGTGGTGATGGCGGGCGGGGCGTCGCAGCCGCGCCGCACCCTGGACGGCTGGCAGGAATTCGCCAAGCAGCGCGGCCACAAGGGCCTGGCCTATGTGCTGGTCGGCGAGGACGGCGAGTTGGGCGGCCCAGTCGCCAAGAATCTCACCGACGCCGAACGCGCCGGTCTGGCCGCACACGTCGGCGCCGCCCCTGGTGACTGCATCTTCTTCTCGGCGGGGTCGGCGAAGGCCGGCCGGGCGCTGCTCGGCGCCACCCGCATCGAGATCGCCAAGCGGCTGGAGCTGATCGATCCCGGTGCCTGGGCGTTCACCTGGGTGGTGGACTGGCCGTTGTTCGAAGCGGCCTCCGATGCGACAGCGTCCGGTGATGTCGCAGTCGGCTCCGGTGCCTGGACCGCGGTGCACCACGCGTTCACCGCACCCAAGCCCGAATCGGTCGCGACCTTTGACACCGATCCCGGCACCGCACTGGCCAACGCCTACGACATCGTCTGCAACGGCAACGAGATCGGCGGCGGTTCGATCCGTATCCACCGCCGCGACGTGCAGGAGCGGGTCTTCGCGATGATGGGTATCGACCACGATGAAGCTCAGGACAAGTTCGGATTCCTGTTGGACGCCTTCACCTTCGGCGCCCCGCCGCATGGCGGTATCGCGTTCGGCTGGGATCGCATCACCGCACTGCTGGCCGGGGTGGATTCGATCCGCGAGGTGATCGCCTTCCCGAAGTCGGGTGGTGGTGTGGATCCGCTGACCGACGCACCGGCGCCGATCACCGCGCAGCAGCGTAAGGAAGCCGGCATCGACGCCAAGCCCGGCGCCGACGCGAAACCCGGCACCGGCGCGGAGTAATTGGGCGCGGTGGTGTCGACAAACCAGACCGGAACAGATGCCGGCACAGAAAGGCTGCATTTCCCATGACTGAATTCGACAAGAGCGAACACGCTGACGACGTTTCCGCCCTGGATGACTTCAACCGCAACGTGGTGGAGGAATTTCGCGCCAACGCCGGCAAGGTCGGCGGTCCGTTCGAGGGCGGCACCCTGGTCCTGCTGCACACCATCGGGGCAAAGTCGGGTCAGCCGCGGCTCTCACCACTGATGTACCTCGAGGTCGACGGAAAGCTGCTGATCGTCGGGTCCTATGCAGGAGCGCCAAGCAATCCGGCCTGGGTACACAATCTGCGGGCCAATCCGAAGGCCCGCATCGAGATCGGCACCGACGCTTACGAGGTCACTGCGCGGGAACTGCCCGAGCAGGAACGTGACGCGGCGTACTCGAAGATCATCGAGAAAGCCCCGATGTTCGCCGAGTATCAGGCCAAGACGTCGCGGGCCATCCCGCTGTTCGAACTCGTGCGCGACTGAACGACGCAGGTTTGCTGACGTGGCCGCCCAGGGGAGCGCTTTCAGCGCGGGCGCGAGCTGCGCACAGACCCATAGCAGCGTTTGCTCATGAACGACGCCGCAGCACGTGCAAGGGGCCCGCGCGTCGCCGAACGCCGCCGCCATGATGGACATGATGGAGTGGCCGCACGCGGGTGCTCGCGGAGTGATTCACCGATCGATTCGGCGTCGGTGTCTTTCGTCGTCGTGCCGTCTGCCGGGGGCCGCAGAAAGCCGTCCGGCCGATGTGTGACTGCGCACGCGCAGTGCGCGCCCGGCCCACGTGTGATGGGATCAAGCGTTATGGGAATCAAAGTGGCGCTGGAGCATCGGACCAGCTACATCTTCGACCGGTTGGTGGAGGTGCATCCGCACGTTGTCCGGCTGCGTCCCGCACCGCATTCGCGTACCCCTATCGAGGCATACTCCTTGCAGATCGAACCCGCCGATCACTTCATCAACTGGCAACAGGATGCGTTCGGCAACTTCCAGGCGCGACTGGTCTTTCCGACCCGGGCCCGCAGGCTGACCATCACCGTCGGGCTGATCGCCGATATGAAGGTCATCAATCCGTTCGACTTCTTCATCGAGGAGTGGGCGGAGAAGGTCCCGTTCGCTCTTTCCACGCGTGACCCCGACCTGCCGTGCGGGTACCCGAAGTCGCTCGCGGAGGACCTCAAGCCATACTTGCGACCGGTCGACGAGAACGGCGTCGGTTCGGGACCCGGGGAGCTCGCGAAGGCGTGGGCACAGAAGTTCACCGTCGTTCCGGGCACCCGCACCATCGACTTCCTGGTCGCGATCAACCAGGCCGTGAACGCCGATGTCGGGTACACGGTGCGGATGGAACCCGGGGTGCAGACCCCCGACTTCACCCTGCGCACCGGGGTCGGTTCCTGTCGTGACTCGGCGTGGCTGCTGGTGTCGATTCTGCGACAACTCGGACTCGCCGCCCGTTTCGTGTCCGGCTACCTCGTGCAGCTGGCCTCGGATATGAAGGCGCTCGACGGTCCGTCCGGCCCGATCGCCGATTTCACCGATCTGCACGCCTGGGCCGAGGTGTACGTCCCCGGTGCCGGGTGGATCGGCCTGGACGCGACGTCAGGGCTGTTCGCCGGGGAGGGACACATCCCACTGTCGGCAACCCCGCATCCGGAGTCCGCAGCGCCGATCACCGGCTCCACCGGCAAGTGTGAGACGACGCTGGAGTTCTCCAACGTCGTCACCCGGGTGCACGAGGACCCTCGTGTCACGCTGCCCTACACCGATACGGCCTGGGAGATGATCGTCGATCTCGGCGCGAAGGTCGACGCCCGCATGGCAGCCGGCGATGTCCGGCTCACCGTTGGCGGCGAACCGACATTCGTGTCCATCGACAACCAGACCGACCCGGAATGGACCACCGATGCGGACGGTCCGCACAAGCGGGAGCGTGCGTCGGTACTTGCCGAACGCCTGCGCCGGGTGTGGGCGCCGTACGGGCTGGTTCAGCGCAGCCAGGGCAAGTGGTATCCGGGCGAACCGCTGCCCCGCTGGCAGATCGGCCTGTTCTGGCGGACCGACGGCGAGCCGCTGTGGGGCAACCCCGCATTGCTGGCCGATCCGTGGGCGCAGCCGCGGCCCCAACCGGCGCCCGACGGTGTCGGCGCCGCGCTGCTCAGTGCGATCGCCGACGGGCTCGGTCTACCGGTGGGCCAGGTGCGGCCGGCCTATGAGGATGCGCTGGGGAGACTGGCCAACGCGGTACGCCAACCCGCCGGTGACCCGGTCGAGGCCGTCGACGACTTGAAGCTCGACGATGCCAAACGGCGGGCCGAACTGATCGCGCGTCTCGACAAGGCCGTCACCGAGCCGGCGGCCTACGTATTGCCGCTCCATCGCCGCGACGACGACTCCGGCTGGGCCAGCGCGCGGTGGAAGTTGCGCCGCGGCCGTCTCGTGCTACTGGAAGGCGACTCGCCGGCAGGCCTGCGACTGCCGCTGAACTCGATCAGCTGGCAGGAGCCGCGCAAGGTGTACGACGCGGATCCGCTCACCCAGGACGGAATGCTGAGTCGCGGACTTGCTCGCAGCGCAGACCCCGCGCCGGCTCCCGTGGAGGACGCCGACGACGCACCGCCCACCGCACTGGTCGCCGAAGTGCGGGCAGTGAACGGCGTCGAACTGCTCCATGTATTCGTGCCGCCCACCACCGAGCTGGATCACTTCGTCGACCTGATCGCCAGGATCGAGGGGGCCGCGGAGCAGGCCGGCTGCCCGGTCGTGATCGAGGGTTACGGTCCACCGCGCGATTGGCGGCTCACCTCGGTGTCCGTCACCCCCGATCCCGGCGTCATCGAGGTCAATGTCGCACCGACGGCCAGTTTCGCCGAGCAGAAGGCGCAGCTGGAGACGCTCTACGAAGAGGCGAGGCAGGCGCGGCTGTCGACCGAATCGTTCGACGTGGACGGCACCCACGGCGGCACCGGCGGCGGCAACCACATCACGTTGGGCGGAATCACCCCGGCCGATTCGCCGCTGCTGCGCCGCCCCGATCTGCTGGTCTCGCTACTGACGTACTGGCAGCGCCATCCCGCGCTGTCCTATCTGTTCGCCGGCCGCTTCATCGGCACCACCTCCCAGGCGCCTCGCGTCGATGAGGGACGCTCGGGAGCGCTCTACGAGCTGGAGATCGCGTTCGCCGAGATCGCCAGGCTGGCCGAGGTCGGTGCCGCTCAGCCCTGGGTGACCGATCGCGCACTGCGCCACCTGCTCACCGACATCACCGGCAACACCCACCGCGCCGAATTCTGTATCGACAAGCTGTACAGCCCGGACAGTCCCACCGGTCGGCTGGGGTTGCTGGAGCTGCGCGGATTCGAGATGCCGCCGCACTTCCAGATGGCAATGGTGCAGTCGCTGCTGGTGCGTTCGCTGGTGGCCAGGTTCTGGGATGAGCCGCTGCGCGCACCGCTGATCCGTCACGGCGCCAATCTGCACGGCCGATACCTGCTGCCGCACTTCCTCATTCACGATATCTCCGATGTGGCCGCGGACCTGCGTGCCCACGGCATCGAATTCGAGACGAGCTGGTTGGACCCGTTCACCGAATTCCGGTTCCCGCGGATCGGTACCGCGGTGTTCGACGGCGTCGAGATCGAACTGCGCGGCGCGATCGAGCCGTGGAACGTGCTCGGCGAGGAATCCACCGGCGGCGGCACCGCCCGGTACGTCGATTCGTCGGTGGAGCGGGTGCAGGTGCGACTCGTCGGCGCGGACCGGCACCGCTACATCGTGACCGCCAACGGACATCCGATACCGCTGCTGGCCACCGACAAGCCCGATATCCAGGTCGGCGGCGTTCGGTACCGCGCCTGGCAACCGCCCAGTGCGCTACACCCCACCATCACGGTCGACGGGCCGTTGCGCTTCGAACTCGTCGACACGATGACCGGAACCTCCAAAGGCGGCTGTATGTACCACATCGCGCATCCGGGCGGCCGCGCCTATGAAACTCCACCGGTGAACGCGGTCGAGGCGGAGTCCCGGCGCGGGCGCCGGTTCGAAGCCACCGGTTTCACCCCGGGACCTGTCGACATGTCCGATCTTCGGGAGAAGCAGGCACGCCAGTCCACCGATATGGGCGCGCCCGGCATCCTGGACCTGCGCCGGGTGCGTACCGTCCTGCGTTGATGGTTCTCAGCACGCCCGGCTCATCCGAGCCCGCCACCGGGGTTGCCGGCGCCCCGATACGCGCCGATGATGTGCTCGCCGGGTACCGGGCCAGCCGCGCCCAACAGGCCCTGTTCGATATCCGGGGCACGCTGGGCGCCGGGTATGACGAGTTCGTCGATGCCGCGGGCAACTTCCGGCCCGCCTGGCAGGAGCTCGCCGAATGCGTCGGTGAACGGGGCCGGGACGGCATGGACCGGCTCCGGGTCACCGTGCGCAACCTGGTCGACGATGCCGGCATCACCTTCGTGCACGTCGATCAGGACACGCTGATCGATGACGCGCAGGCCCAACCGTGGCGCCTCGACGCGCTCCCGCTGCTGATCTCCACCACCGACTGGGACATCCTGGAAGCCGGTCTGGTGCAGCGTTCCCGGCTGCTCGACGCCGTGCTGACGGATCTCTACGACGAGCGCAAGTCGATCACGAGCGGCGTGCTGCCCCCGCAGCTCCTGTTCGCCCACCCGGCCTATGTGCGCGCAGCGCACGGTATCGAGGTGCCCGGCCGTCACCAGCTGTTCCTGCACGGTTGCGATGTAAGCCGATCGGCCGACGGCAGCTTCCGGGCGAACGCCGACTGGACGCAGGCGCCATCGGGTGCGGGCTACGCACTGGCCGGACGCCGCGTCATCGCGCATGCCGCACCCGATATGTACGAGCGGATCGCACCGCGCCCGGCGTCCCCATGGGCACAGGCGTTGCGGCTGGCACTCATCGACGTGGCACCGGAAGCCGCCGACGAGCCGGTGGTCGTCCTGCTCAGTCCCGGCACCCAGTCCGAGACGGCCTTCGATCAGGCCTACCTGGCCAGTGCACTGGGCTTCCCGTTGGTGGAGAGTGCGGACCTCGTGGTCCGCGAAGGCAAGCTGTGGATGCGGTCCCTGGGCACCCTCAAACGTGTCGATGTAGTGCTGCGCCGGGTGGACGCCGCCTACGTCGACCCGTTGGAACTACGGGCCGACTCCCGGCTGGGGGTGGTCGGACTGGTCGAGGTGCTGCGCCGCGGGGCAGTCACCGTGGTGAACACTCTGGGCAGTGGAATTCTGGAAAGCCCCGGGCTGCTCCATTTTCTGCCCCAGCTGGCCGAGTTGCTGGTCGGCGAGACCCCGATGCTGGTGTCGCCGCAGACCTATTGGGGCGGTGTCGACGTGGAGCGTTCGCACCTGTTGGCCAACCTGTCCTCGCTGCTGATCAAACCGACGACCGGCGGGCGTGTCATCGTCGGTCCCGCCCTGACAGCGGCCGGGCGCGATGATCTGGCCGCCTGCATCGGTGCCGAACCATGGCGGTGGGTAGGCCAGGAGCTTCCCCAATTCTCTTTGGCGCCAACAGATTACTATTCCGCCGGGGTGTCGGCGGCCGGTGTCGGTATGCGGCTGTTCACCGTCGCGCAGCGTGGCGGTTATGCGCCCATGATCGGTGGCCTGGGTTGCCTGTTGGCACCGGGAAACGCCGCGTACACGCTGGATACCGTTGCGGCCAAGGATGTCTGGGTTCGCACGCCGGATCGCGCCATGGCGGTGCCGACACCATCGGTGGAGCTGCCGGTCATGACGCCGAGCCCCACCAGGGCGGTCAGCTCACCGCGCATGTTGTCAGATCTGTTCTGGCTGGGCCGTTACGCCGAGCGGGCCGAGCAGCTGGCCCGGTTGCTGACCGTCACCCGAGAGCGCTATCACGAATACCGGTATCGCCAGGACCTGGAGGAGAGCCAGTGCGTGCCGGTGCTGCTCGGTGCCATCGGTTCGATTACCGGGACCGACACCGGCGCAGGTGGTGACGACCACGAGGCGATCGCGGTGGCGCCCAGCACGCTGTGGTCGCTGACGGCAGACCGGCGTCGACCGGGCTCACTCGCGCAATCGGTCGAGCGTCTCGGGCTGGCCGCCAGGGGTGTCCGCGACCAGATGTCCAACGACACCTGGATGGTGCTCGCGGCGGTGGAGCGCGCCCTCGTTCACCGGGACGGGTCACCGCCCGAGTCGCAGGCCGACGGTGACGCATATCTGCTCAGCGCGCAGAGCCAGACACTGGCCGGGATGCTGGCGTTGTCCGGTATAGCCGCCGAGTCGATGGTGCAGGATATCGGTTGGACCATGATGGACATCGGCAAGCGGATCGAACGCGGCCTGGGTCTGACCGCGTTGCTGCGGGCCACCATCACCACCGTGCGCGGTCCGGCCGCCGAGCAGACGGTCACCGAGTCGATGTTGGTGGCCTGTGAATCGTCGGTGATCTACCGGCGCCGGACACTGGGGAAGGTGAGCGTGGCGGCGGTGGCCGACCTGGTGCTCTTCGACGGCGAGAATCCCAGATCGCTGGTGTTCCAGCTCGAGCGGATTCGCGCGAACCTCAAACGGCTGCCGTCCTCGTCGGGTTCGTCGCGGTCGGAGCGGTTGGCAGATGAGATCGCGGCCAAGTTGCGCCGGGTCGATCCGGCGGACCTGGAGACGATCCGATCCGACGGGACTCGTGCCGAACTCGCCGACCTGTTGGGCGGTCTGCACGCCGACCTGCGCGAGCTGTCGACACAGATCACCGCGGCGCACCTGTCGTTGCCGACCGGTATCCAGCCGCTGTGGGGGCCCGATGAGCGGAGGCGGCTGCCGTGAGCACTGCCGTAACCCGAAGCTACGAGGTCACCCACCGCACCACCTACCGGTACTCCGCCGATGTCACCAGTTCCTACGGCAGGGGTTTTCTGACCCCGCGGGACACCGGTGGGCAGCGCTGCCTGTCCCACGAACTGATCATCGACCCGGACACCTCGGACAGTTCCACCAGCCGCGACATCTTCGGAAACCTGAGTTCGTACTTCCACGTCACCGAGCGACACCGCACCCTGACCGTCACCAGCCGTTCGATGGTGGAGGTCGATGCACCGTCCCCGGAGCTGTACAGCGGTGGTTCGGCGCGCGCCCCGTGGGAGATCGCCCGCCCGGTCGGCCCCGACGGCGCGCTGGCCACCGAATTCATCCTGGACCTGGCATCGGCGGAGATCACCGATGAGGTACGCGCCTATGCCGCACCGAGTTTCACCCCGGAGCGAGCGCTGATCGAGGTGCTGCGGGATCTGACCTCGCGCATATACCGCGACTTCACCTACCGATCCGGCTCGACCACGGTGTCCACCCGGGTCGCCGAGGTGCTGGTGGCGCGGGAGGGTGTCTGCCAGGATTTCGCCCGGCTGGCGATCGCCTGCCTGCGCGCCAACGGGCTGGCCGCCAGCTACGTGTCGGGCTATCTGGCCACCGATCCACCGCCGGGCCGAGAACGGATGATCGGGGTGGACGCCACCCACGCCTGGGTCTCGGTGTGGACCCCGCAGGATCAGTGGCTGAGTATGGATCCCACCAACGATCAGATGGCCGACGAGCGCTACATCGTGGTGGGCTTCGGTCGTGACTACGCAGATGTCCCACCGTTGCGTGGCATCATCTACACCGAGTCGGAGAGTAGCGCGATCGACGTCTCCGTTGACGTCGCGCCGCGCTGACGCAAGATGTTTAGGCATCGGCCCCACGGGGCAGTTAAAGCGAGCGCGGATCCGGCTGCGCTATCAGGGAAGGGCGGACATGCGGGATTTCAATTGCCCGAATTGTGGCCAGCGATTGGCGTTCGAGAACTCGAAGTGCCTGTCGTGCGGTTCCAGGCTGGGCTTTTCGCTCGACGACATGGCGCTGCTGGTCATCGCCAACGAAGAGAAGAGTGAGCACGCCGGAGCGGTCGACGAGAAGCAGTATCGGCTGTGTGCGAATCTTCATCTGGCTCAATGCAACTGGTTGGTTGAGAAGGGTCCTGTGGTCAAGCTGTGCACCTCGTGCTCGTTGACCCGCATGAGGCCCCACGACGCCGGCGCCGATGCTCTCGCCAAGTTCGCCACCGCCGAGCAGGCCAAGCGCCGGATGATCGTCGAACTGCACGAGCTCAAGCTGCCGATCGTCGGCCGTGATGAGGATCCGCAGTTCGGGCTGGCCTTCGACCTGCTGAGCAGTGCGGAGGAAAAGGTGTTCACCGGCCATGACGATGGTGTCATCACCCTCGATCTGGCCGAAGGTGATGACGTGCATCGCGAACAACTGCGCGTCGCGATGGAGGAGCCCTACCGCACCCTGCTCGGGCACTTTCGCCATGAGATCGGGCACTACTACTTCTACCGGCTGGTCGGTTCGTCCCGGGAATATCTCGGCCGCTTCAACGAACTGTTCGGCGATCCCGATCTCGACTACCAGGCCGCGCTGGACCGGCATTACAGCGAGGGTGCGCCGCAAGGATGGAACAGCGACTACGTCTCGTCCTACGCGACGATGCATCCCGCCGAGGACTGGGCAGAGACCTTCGCCCACTATCTGCACATCCGAGACACCCTGGACACTGCGGCGGCGTTCGGCCTCGCTCCGGCGGGCGCGACCTTTGACCGACGGGCGTTGGGCCCCAGCGGATTCGACACCATCATCGATATGTGGTTGCCGCTGTCCTGGGCGCTGAACATGGTGAACCGCTCGATGGGCCGCGATGACCTGTATCCGTTCGTGCTGCCTGCGACGGTGCTGGAGAAGATGCGCTTCATCCATACCGTCATCGACGAGATGGCCTCGTCGCCGTCGAAGCTCGCCGTGGTCGGCGGCTGAACGAGCGGTTCGGCAGCACATCTCGATGCTATGACGGGCATGTCGCAACATCCCTTCCGGCTCACGGTTTTCTAGGATCGCCCGTGTGACTGATCGCTACGGTTCCGACATCCTGGCCAAGAATCCGCACACGCGTCCGCAGGTGCGATCCACCGAGCACCCGGCCGACAAGGGGCTGGTCGTCGAGGACCCGTCCAGCGGGTTCGTCGGCGCGGTGGTGCGCATCGAGAACGGCCGGGTCGATCTGGAGGACCGCAACCGCCGGGTCCGGTCGTTCCCGCTGGGACCCGGCTTTCTGGTCGACGGCAAACCGGTGATCCTGACCAAGCCGAAGGTGGCGGCCGCACCTGCCCGCACCGCTTCGGGTTCGGTGGCGGTCAGCGGCGCCAAGGCCCGGGTCGCGCTGGCCAGCCGGATCTACGTCGAGGGCCGCCACGATGCCGAACTGGTCGAACAGGTGTGGGGTGCGGACCTGCGCATCGAGGGGGTGGTCGTCGAATACCTGGGCGGTGTCGACGATCTGAGCGCCATCGTCGCCGAATTCCAGCCCGGTCCCGGCCGTCGGCTCGGTGTGCTGGTCGACCACCTCGTGGCCGGGTCCAAGGAGTCGCGCATCGCTGAGGCGGTGCGGCGCGGTCCCGGAGGACAAGACACCCTGGTGGTGGGACACCCGTACATCGACATCTGGCAAGCGGTCAAACCCGCACGCCTGGGCTTGAAACAGTGGCCGGTCATACCGCGCGGGATCGAGTGGAAGCACGGCATCTGCGAGGCGCTGGGCTGGCCGCATGCCGAGCAGGCCGATGTCGCCGGCGCCTGGCAGCGGATCCGCGGACGGGTCCGTGACTGGAATGATCTGGAACCTGCGCTGATCGGCCGGGTGGAGGAGCTGATCGATTTTGTGACGGCCACGGCCTGACCGGGGATTCGTCGGCGTGGCGTGGTAAGCAGAAAGCGTGTCAGATGGTTTGTTCGACATGCCGGGAGAGTCGCCGGCAGCCACCGATATGCCGACGGGCGCGAGCCCGCTGGCGGTACGGATGCGCCCGGCGACCCTCGATGATGTCGTCGGACAACAGCATCTGCTCAAACCCGGATCCCCGCTGCGCCGACTGGTGGAGGGCTCCGGTGCGGCCAGCGTGATCCTGTACGGGCCGCCCGGCACCGGGAAGACGACCCTTGCCTCGTTGATCTCCGGGGCGACCGGACGGCGGTTCGAGGCACTGTCGGCGCTGTCGGCCGGGGTCAAGGAGGTCCGCGCCGTCATCGAGACCGCACGGCACGCGGCCATCCGGGGACAGCAGACCGTGCTGTTCATCGACGAGGTGCACCGATTCTCCAAGACCCAGCAGGACGCACTGCTGGCCGCGGTGGAGAACCGGATCGTGCTGCTGGTCGCGGCGACGACGGAGAACCCGTCCTTCTCGGTGGTGGCGCCGCTGCTCAGCCGGTCACTGATCCTGCAGTTGCATCCGCTGGGCGCCGACGACATCCGAGCCGTGCTGCAGCGCGCGGCCGATGATGAACGTGGTCTCGGTGGCAAGGTCGCCATCGACGACGATGCGCTGGAACTGTTGGTCACGCTGTCGGCAGGGGATGCCCGGCGCGCGCTGACCGCGCTGGAGGTGGCATCGGAGGCCGGAGAGCTGATCTCGGTGGAGGTGGTGGAGCAGTCACTGGATCAGGCGGCGGTGCGCTATGACCGTGACGGTGACCAGCATTACGACGTGATCAGCGCCTTCATCAAGTCGGTGCGGGGGTCCGACGTGGATGCCGCCCTGCACTACCTGGCCCGCATGCTGACGGCGGGGGAGGATCCTCGATTCCTGGCGCGCCGACTGGTGATCCTGGCCAGCGAGGACATCGGCATGGCCGATCCGATGGCGCTGCAGACGGCCGTCGCTGCCGCGCAGACCGTGGCGCTGATCGGTATGCCCGAGGCTCAGCTGACTCTCGCGCACGCGACCGTGCATCTGGCGACCGCGCCGAAGTCGAATGCGGTGACGACGGCGCTCGGTGCGGCAATGGGCGACATCCGGGCGGGCAAGGCCGGCCTGGTACCCGCGCATCTGCGCGACGGGCACTATTCCGGGGCGCAGAAGCTGGGCAATGGGGTTGGCTACAAGTACGCCCATGATGCGCCGGGTGGTGTTGCGGCCCAACAGTATCCGCCCGATGACCTGGTGGGTGTGGATTATTATCAGCCGACGAGTTACGGCGCCGAGCGGGAGATCGCGAGCCGGCTGGAGAAGCTGCGGGCCATCATCCGGAGGACACGCAAATGACGATGTTCAGCGATGACGAGATTAACGCCATGCTCGGGACTACGAGAAGCTCGACACGCTGCTGAAAAGTCGCTGATCAGACCAGCTCCGGCGCCCGGAGGTGGGCGATGACGAGTTCGAACTCGTCCTCGTCAACCGCGCTCGCACCGGCCGCACGGATTGATTCGGCCTTCAGCGCAGACGCGTGATCCCGGTTGCGTTGCATCGCCTCCCGGCTCCCGAACGACACCGACGACACGGCCCGCCCCGATTCGGCATCGACCAGCAGGCTGGCGCTGCGGAATCCGTCGAGATGCTCGATTTGCGGGAGCACCGCGCTGCGGTAATACTCGACGCCCGCCTCGGTGAGTTCGGGCGGCAGGGTGATCCAGGTCGCCCGGACGCAGGCGCCGGGGTCCGAGCTGTGCTGACGGTGCAGCACCGCGATCTCCCATGACTCCGTACCGGCGGGGCCGCCGAACCGGTCACCGGTCCGCCCACGCAAGTGGTCGGCCTCGTCGGAGCTGTCCCGCATCGCCTCGGCGCTGTCCCAGGCGCTGGTGGCGATGCACCGGCCGTTCTGCCGGTCGACCATCAGTGACAAACCGATACAACCGGCGAGCTCGAGGAGGGCGGGCATCACCTCGTCGTGAACATAGGAAATCCCGGCGTCGACCGAATCAGGGCGCGCCATCACCGTGGTAGAGCGTGCGAACACGATCCACCCCCTTCGTGAACGGGGCAGCACCCCGGCGGCGCTGCCGGTCACTTCCAACTGTCCTCCCGCCGAGGCGGGCGCACAATGGTTTGGCCCGATCGGGTGCAGGGGTTTGGCCCGATCGGGTGCAGGCAAGCCGTTGCTGGGCAGCCGGCAGAGCATCGTGCTGGTGGACCTGAACAGGGACAACCCGGGCGTACGGTGCGTCTGAGCTTCGTGTCGGGCTGAAGATCGGCGAACGGTACTGTGGTGCGGTCAAAGTTTTCGCAGGTTAAGCCAAAGGACAGCAGCACGTGCAGACACACGAGATCAGGAAACGATTCCTCGATCATTTCGTGAAAGCGGGACACACCGAGGTACCCAGTGCCTCGGTCGTCCTCGACGACCCGAACCTGCTGTTCGTCAACGCCGGCATGGTGCAGTTCGTGCCGTATTTCCTCGGTGCCCGTACCCCGCCGTTCGACCGGGCCGCCAGCGTCCAGAAATGCATCCGCACGCCGGACATCGAAGAGGTCGGCGTCACCACCCGACACAACACCTTCTTCCAGATGGCCGGCAACTTCAGCTTCGGCGACTACTTCAAGAAGGGTGCGATCGAGCTAGCCTGGACCCTGCTGACCAACCCGCAGGATCAGGGCGGCTACGGATTCGACCCGGAAAAGCTCTGGGCCACTGTCTATCTCGATGACGACGAGGCAATCTGGCTGTGGCAGGAGGTGGCCGGGCTGCCGTTGGAGCGCATCCAGCGCCGTGGCATGGCCGACAACTACTGGTCGATGGGAATCCCCGGTCCGTGCGGACCGTGCTCGGAGATCTACTACGACCGCGGCCCGGAATACGGCATCGACGGTGGCCCCGAAGCCAACGAGGACCGCTATATCGAGATCTGGAATCTCGTGTTCATGCAGAACGAGCGCGGAGAAGGCACCTCCAAGGACGACTTCGAGATTCTCGGCCCGCTGCCGCGCCAGAACATCGACACCGGTATGGGTATCGAGCGCATCGCGTGCCTGCTGCAGAACGTGGACAACGTCTACGAAACCGATCTGGTGCGCCCCGTCATCGACCTCGTCGCCGGGATCGCTCCGCGCGGGTACGGGCAGGGCAACCACACCGACGACGTGCGCTACCGCATCATCGGCGACCACAGCCGCACCGCGGCCATCATCATCGGCGACGGTGTCACCCCCGGTAACGAAGGCCGTGGATATGTGCTGCGCCGGCTGCTGCGCCGCATCATCCGGGCGGCCAAGCTGCTCGGGGTGGAGCGCCCCATCATGGCCGAACTGATGGCGACGGTGCGCGACGAGATGGGACCGTCCTACCCGGAACTGGTCACCGACTTCGACCGCATCAACCGCATCGCGGTCGCCGAGGAGACGGCGTTCAACCGCACTCTGGCCGCGGGCTCGAAGCTGTTCGAGGATGCCGCCGACGCGACGAAGAAGACCGGCGCTTCGGTGCTTTCCGGCAACGATGCGTTCACGCTGCACGACACCTACGGGTTCCCGATCGACCTGACCCTTGAGATGGCCGCAGAAGCCGGCCTGCGCGTCGACGAAGAGGGCTTCCGTGGGCTGATGGCCGAGCAGCGCCAACGCGCCAAGGCCGATGCCGCCTCGCGCAAGCAGGCCCACGCGGACCTGTCCGCGTACCGGGACCTGGTGGACGGCGGACCCACCGAGTTCACCGGTTTCGACGAGTTGAGTTCCCAGGCAAGGATTCTGGGCATTTTCGTCGACGGCAAGCGGGTCCCCGTGGTGTCGCACACCGGCGGCGCGGCCGGAGCCGAAGTGCCCAACGTCGAGCTGATCCTGAACCGCACGCCGTTCTACGCCGAGTCCGGCGGGCAGATCGCCGACGAGGGCACCATCACCGGTACCGGCGCGTCCGGCACCGCCAAAGCCGCCGTCACCGATGTGCAGAAGATCGCGAAAACCCTCTGGGCACATCGAGTCTCGGTCGAGTCCGGTGAGTTCGTCGAGGGCGACACCGTCACCGCCGAGGTCGACTCGAAGTGGCGCCACGGTGCGACGCAGGGACACTCGGGCACCCACATGGTGCACGCCGCGCTGCGTGAAGTGCTGGGGCCCAACGCCGTTCAGGCGGGATCGCTCAACCGTCCTGGCTACCTGCGCTTCGACTTCAACTGGCAGGGCTCACTGTCCGATGAGCAGCGCTCACAGATCGAGGTGGTCGCCAACGAAGCGGTACAGGCCGACTTCGCGGTGAACACCTTCAACACCGGGCTGGATCAGGCCAAGGCCATGGGCGCGATGGCGCTGTTCGGGGAGAACTACCCCGACGAGGTCCGGGTGGTCGAGATCGGTGGACCGTTCTCCCTCGAACTGTGCGGCGGCACGCACGTGCGCAGCTCGGCGCAGATCGGACCGGTCACCGTGCTTGGCGAATCGTCGGTCGGCTCCGGAGTCCGCCGGGTCGAGGCCTACGTCGGCCTGGAATCCTTCCGGCACCTGTCCAAGGAACGTGCGCTGATGGCCGGCCTGGCCTCCTCGTTGAAGGTGCCGTCGGAAGAGGTCCCGGCCCGGGTGGCCAACCTCGTCGGACGACTGCGGGCCGCCGAGAAGGAGCTCGATCGAGCACGGCTGGCAAATGCACGCGCCGCGGCGGCGAATGCGGCTGCCGGCGCCGAGCTTGTCGGTAGGGTGCGTCTCGTGTCTCACCGCATGGCCGGGGGAATCACTGCGGCAGATCTGCGCAGCCTGGTCGGCGATATCAAGGGCAAGTTGGGTTCGGACCCGGCCGTCGTCGCACTGATCGCAGAGGGCGAGGACGACGCGGTGCCCTTCGTGGTGTCCGTCAATCCCGCCGCTCAGGATCTCGGCCTGAGCGCCAATGACCTGGTGAAGACGTTGGGAGCGGCCGTCAACGGCCGCGGGGGTGGCAAGGCTGATCTGGCTCAGGGTTCCGGTAGGGGGGCGGCGGGTATCGACGCGGCATTGGCCGCGCTACACGCAGAGATCAGCCGGAGCTAGCCACAGTGAGTGCAGAGGTCGACCGCCGGCCCGACCGGCCCGGTCCCGATGACCCGGGACGGGGACGTCGGCTCGGTATCGACGTGGGCACCGTACGCATCGGGGTTGCCTGCAGTGACCCCGACGGCATTCTGGCCACCCCGCTGGAAACCGTGCAGCGGGATCGGTCGAGTCGTCACCTGCGCAGGCTGGTGAAGCTCGCCGAGGAGATACAAGCGGTCGAGGTCGTCGTCGGCTTGCCGCGCACGCTGGCGGACCGTTCGGGTTCGTCAGCACAGGACGCCGTCGAACTGGCCGATGCGCTGGCGGCACGCATCGCGCCGACACCGGTGCGCCTGGCCGACGAGCGGCTGACCACGGTGACGGCA
Source organism: Mycobacterium sp. (assembly GCA_011620645.1). Taxonomy (GTDB): domain Bacteria; phylum Actinomycetota; class Actinomycetes; order Mycobacteriales; family Mycobacteriaceae; genus Mycobacterium. The sequence goes on along the minus strand of WOYS01000123.1, from coordinate 8,513 downwards.
CAACGGTCGCTGCGGGAGGCCGGGGTACGCGCCAAGAATCAGCGGGCCATGGTCGATCAGGTTGCCGCAGTGGGCATTCTGCAGAACTGGTTGGATCAGCGCCGATCCGCGTTGAGGGTTGTCGATGAATGAGCAATGGAAGACCGAGCGCAGCGAACCGCGGGCGGTCGGACCGCCGAGGCACCGGCTGAGCCGCGTCGCGCGGGCGCAGGCTCAACGGACGGCACGCCGCAGGCGGCTGTTCTCCGTCGCCGCGCTGGTGACGCTCGTCGTCGTGGTGATCGGGGCGGTGTTCGTCGGCTCCAAGCTGTGGCACGGCCTGTTCGGCGGCGGCAGTGATTTCGCCGGTGGCGGTACCGCCGACCTCGTCATCGAGGTGCACAGCGGCGACTCGACCACCGCGATCGGCCAGATGCTGCAGCAGCAGAACGTGGTGTCCTCGTCCAAGGCGTTCGTGGAGGCCGCGGCCAGCAATCCGGCGATCACCGCCATTCAGCCCGGCTTCTACAAGCTGCGGACCGAGATCCCGGTGTCCAGCGCCGTGCAGAAACTGGCCGACCCGCAGAGCCGCGTCGGTCAGATGGTCATCCCCGAGGGGCGCCAGCTCGACGACGTCGCCGACGTCAAGACCAACGCGGTGACCCAGGGCATCTTCTCGCTGATCTCCGATGCGTCCTGCGTCGACCTCGACGGCGCCCGCGGGTGCGTCCCGGCAGCAGATCTGCGGCAGGCCGCAGGCACCGCCGATCCCGGTGCGCTGGCGGTTCCCGGCTGGGCCCTGTCGGAGGTGACCGCCATGGGCGGCGATCACCGGCGGCTGGAGGGCCTGATCGCACCGGGCAGCTGGAACGTCAACCCGTCGGGAACGGCTGAGGAGATCCTGGCCAGCCTGATCGGCGCGAGCACCGCGCAGTACGAGGCCAACGGCCTGCTCGCCGCGGCGGAGACCACGCAGATGTCGCCCTACGAGATCCTGATCATCGCCTCGCTGGTGCAGCGGGAGTCCAAGCCGCAGGACTTCCCCAAGGTGGCGCGGGTGATCTTCAACCGGCTCGCCGAAGGCCGCAAGCTGGAGTTCGACTCGACGGTGAACTATTCGCTGGACCGCACCGAGGTGGCCACCACCGACGGCGACCGCGCCCGGGTGACACCGTGGAACACCTATGCCTCCCTTGGCCTTCCGAAGACGCCGATCTGTTCGCCGGGGCGGCCCGCGCTGGCCGCGGCGGAGAATCCGGAGCCGGGGGACTGGCTGTACTTCGTCACCATCGATCTGCAGGGCACGACGCTGTTCACCCGCGATTACGAACAGCACCTGGCGAGCATCGAACTGGCCAGACGCAACGGTGTCCTTGACAGTGCCCGATAGGCGGCATCCGGCCGAAGGGCCCGATAGGCGGCGTCCGGCCGAAGGGCCCGATAGGCGGCGTCCGGCCGCAGGGCCCGCCAGGCGGGCCGGCGTTCTGGGATCGCCGATCTCGCACTCTCGTTCGCCGGACATCCACCTGGCGGCGTACCGAGCTCTCGGCCTGACGTCCTGGACCTACGACCGTATCGAGTGCACCGCCGAGCAGTTGCCGTCGCTGGTGGCGGGACTCGGCCCGGAATGGGTGGGGCTGTCGGTCACCATGCCGAACAAGTTCGCCGCACTGGCGGTCGCCTCCGAGCGGACGGCCCGCGCCACCCTCGTCGGCTCGGCGAACACCCTGGTGCGCACACCGACCGGCTGGCGCGCCGACAACACCGATATCGACGGGGTCATCGGCGCGCTGACGGATGCGCTACCCGGCCCCCGTGCCGCGGTGCTCGGCTCGGGTGGCACCGCCCCGGCCGCGGTGGTGGGCCTGGCGACCCTCGGAGTCACCGAGATCGCCGTGCTCGCTCGCAATCCCGAACGGGCGCAGCCGTTGGTCGCGTTGGCCGGACCGCTCGGCATCGCCGTCCGCTGGATCGAACTCGGAACTCCGGTCGAGGTGGATGTGGTTGTCAGCACCCTGCCCGCCGATATCGCGGCCGGTTTCGCCCACACCGTCGCGCACGTGCCGGTGCTGCTGGACGCGATCTACGACCCGTGGCCCACGCCGCTTGCCACCGCGGTGCACGCCGCCGGTGGACGGGTGATCAGCGGGCTGCAGATGCTGCTGCATCAGGCCGTCGCCCAGGTCGAGCAGTTCACCGGTCTGCCGGCTCCCGAAGAGGTGATGAGGCGGGCCCTGCCGGGGTCCTAGTCTGGATCCATGGGGGCGGGCGCGGCCGGGTTGGTCGCCGTGTGGCTGGCCGCACTCAGCGTCTACGACCTGCGTGAGCATCGCCTGCCGAACGCGCTGACGCTGCCGGGTGCGGTGCTGATCATCGCCGTGGCCACCGCGATGGGCCGCGGTGCGCCCGCATTGCTGGGTGCGGTGGCGCTTGCCGGCCTCTATCTGGTGGTGCACCTGTTCGACCCGGCCGCGCTCGGCGCGGGCGATGCGAAACTCGCAGCGGGGCTCGGCGCGCTGACCGGTGCGTTCGGTGTCGAAGTGTGGCTGTTGGGTGCCTTGGGCGCGGCGGTGCTGACCGCTTCAGCCGGGGTTGTTGTGCTGGTGGCGCGGGGCGGATCGGCGCTGCCGCACGGTCCGTCGATGTGCGTGGCGAGTGCGGCAGCGGTCGCTCTGGCGTGGTGGTAGCCCTACGCTGAAGCATGGCCCCGCGGCTCGCCACCACCGACGACCTACTGACGGATTCGGTCTCGCTCATGGCCGCGTGGGAGAATGTCACCCGTGTTGCGATGGACTACCGCAGGTGAATCTCATGGTCGTGCCCTGGTGGCGATGGTCGAAGGCATGGTTGCGGGTGTGTCCGTCACCTCCGATGACATTGCAGTCCAACTGCAGCGCCGACGGCTGGGATACGGCCGCGGTGCTCGGATGAAGTTCGAGAAGGACCAGGTGACCATCCTCGGTGGGGTGCGCCACGGCCTGACGCTGGGCGGACCGATCGCCGTCGAGATCGGCAACACCGAATGGCCCAAGTGGGAGACGGTGATGGCCGCCGACCCGGTATCCGCCGAACAGCTCGATGATGACGCCGCCCGCAACGCCCCGCTGACCCGTCCGCGCCCCGGACATGCCGATTACGCCGGGATGCTCAAATACGGCTTCGACGACGCCCGCCCGGTGCTGGAGCGCGCCAGCGCCCGCGAGACCGCGGCCCGGGTCGCGGCAGGCACCATCGCACGTGCGTTCCTGCAGCAGGCGCTCGGCGTCGAGGTCATCTCGCACGTCGTCTCCATCGGCGCGTCCAAGTCCTATGACGGCCCGTCGCCGTTGCCGCAGGATCTGGCGGCCATCGATGACAGCCCGGTGCGCGCCTTCGACGAGGACGCCGAACAGGCGATGATCGCCGAGATCGAAGCAGCCAAGAAGGACGGGGACACCCTCGGCGGCATCGTCGAGGTGGTGGTCACCGGACTGCCCATCGGCCTGGGCTCGTTCACCAGCGGTGACGACCGGCTGGACAGCCAGCTGGCGGCCGCCGTGATGGGCATCCAGGCCATCAAGGGTGTCGAGATCGGGGACGGATTCGAGACCGCACGGCGGCGCGGCAGCGTCGCGCACGACGAGATGTACCCCGGCCCCGATGGCGTGATCCGGTCCACCAACCGGGCCGGCGGCCTGGAGGGTGGCATGACCAACGGGCAGCCGCTGCGCGTGCGCGCGGGGATGAAGCCGATCTCCACCGTGCCCCGGGCGCTGGCCACCGTGGACATGGCCACGGGTGACGAGGCCGTCGCGATCCATCAGCGTTCCGATGTGTGCGCAGTGCCGGCCGCCGGTGTCGTGGTCGAGACGATGGTCGCCCTGGTGCTGGCCCGCGCGGTGCTGCAGAAGTTCGGCGGCGACTCGCTGGCCGAGACCCGCAGGAACGTCGAGGGTTACTTGGCCTCGGTCGCCGAGCGCGGGCCGTCCACGTCGTCGGTTCAGGCCTCGGGATAGCCGATGGCACCCAAAGCTGTGTTGGTGGGCATGCCGGGTTGCGGTAAGTCCACCATCGGCCGGCGGTTGGCCAAGGCGCTCGGCGTGCCGCTGCTGGACACCGATGTCAAGATCGTGGAGACCACCGGCCGCACCATCGAGGACATCTTCACCGCCGGTGAGGCCGAGTTCCGCCGGATCGAAGCCGATGTGGTGCGTGCCGCGCTGGCCGAGCATGAGGGCGTGGTGTCACTCGGCGGCGGCGCGATCACCTCCGAGGCGGTGCGTGAAGCGCTGGTCGGTCACACCGTGATCTATCTGGAAATCAGTGCCGCAGAAGGTATTCGGCGCACAACCGGCAGTGCGCGGCCTTTGCTGGCCGGCGATGATCCGGCGGCGAAGTACCGATCGCTGATGGAACAGCGGGTGCCGTTGTTCCGTGCGGCGGCCACCATGCGGGTCAACACCAACCGGCGCAATCCCGGTGCGGTGGTGCGCCATATCGTCGCCCGACTGTCCGGGTGCGGCCCCGCGCGACCGCGGCGCCGCCGCAGGCCGGCCTGGCGTCGCGGCCCGACCCTCCTGAACCCGGCACCCACCACAGAGGCCCCGCCCACCCCGGCGGCGCTGGCCCGACGAGCAGAGGCGCGCAATGAGTGAACCCGTGACAGTCGATGTACTGGTCGACCGCCCCTACCCGGTGATCATCGGAACCGGTCTGCTCGAAGACCTCGGCCGGACCCTGAGCGGCCGGCACCGGGTGGCGGTGCTGTACCAGCCGACGCTGGCCCGGACCGCGGAGGTCATCCGAGAACATCTGGCCGCCAACGGTATCGACGCGCACCGCATCGAAATTCCGGACGCCGAAGCCGGCAAGGAACTACCTGTCGTCGGCTTCATCTGGGAGGTGCTCGGCCGGATCGGCATCGGCCGCAAGGACGCCATCGTCAGCCTGGGCGGCGGTGCGGCCACCGATGTCGCCGGGTTCGCCGCCGCCACCTGGCTGCGCGGGGTCGACATCGTGCATGTGCCGACGACGCTGCTGGGCATGGTCGACGCGGCCGTGGGCGGCAAGACCGGGATCAACACCGACGCCGGTAAGAACCTCGTCGGCGCCTTTCATCAGCCGCTCGCGGTCCTGGTCGATCTCGCGATGCTGGAGACGTTGCCGCGTAACGAGATCGTGGCCGGCATGGCCGAGATCGTGAAGGCCGGTTTCATTGCAGACCCGGTCATCCTCGACCTCATCGAGGCCGACCCGGAAGCCGCGCTGGATCCGATGGGTGTGGTGCTGCCCGAGCTGATCCGGCGGGCCATCGCGGTCAAGGCCGAGGTGGTGGCCGCCGACGAGAAGGAATCGGCGCTGCGCGAGATCCTCAACTACGGGCACACTTTGGCGCACGCCATCGAGCGCCGCGAGCGCTACAAGTGGCGTCACGGCGCCGCGGTGTCGGTGGGCCTGGTGTTCGCCGCCGAGCTGGGACGCCTGGCGGGCCGCTTGGACGATGACACCGCCGACCGGCATGCGCGGGTGCTGGCTGCGTTGGGTCTGCCGGTCAGCTATGATGCCGACGCGTTGCCGCAACTGCTGGAGAACATGGCCGGCGACAAGAAGAACCGATCGGGGATCCTGCGTTTCGTCGTGCTCGACGGACTGGCCAAGCCGGGACGCCTGGAAGGGCCCGACCCGACGCTGCTGGCCGCGGCCTACTCCGTGGTGGGAACCCGGTAAACGCTATGTGGACTGGTCGGCCGATTCATTGACGCCGGGCCGCACCGCGGCGAAGACGTCGGTGTCCGCCCGCTCCTCATCGCCCTCGCGGCGACGGACGTCGGGCGGCGCCTTGCGGTCGACGCTCCAGCGGCCGATGGTCACCGCGGTGACACCCACCAGGAAGACCAGCAGCGCAGTGAACGCGGCGAACGAGGTCAGCTCGCTGATCAGCCCGCCGGTGTAGAGCACCGGGTAGAACAGCCCGATGAACCAGCACACCAGGTCACCGAGCAGACCCGCGATCAGGCCCGCCACCAGCCAGACCATCGCCAGATCCTCGCGGCGGTCCGGGTCGGACTGCGCACTGGCGTCGGCGCGGCCGTCGAAATAGGACCACACGATCGCCGGGAGCGCCAGGAACAGGCCCAGCGCCGGACTGATCCGTCCCGCCTCTGTCGGGAAGGCATCGACCAGCGCCCCTTGGATCAGCCGGAGGACGACCACGACCGCCGCGAACACGAGTCCGCGCAGTAACCACTTGCTCATGAGGGCACAGCGTAGCGAGTACCGTCAGCCCCTGTGACGATTTCTCAGCGCCGGGACCGTTTGAGGGGCAGGCTTGCCGCCGCGGATCTGCACGCGATGTTGGTGCAAGACCTGGTCAACGTCCGATATCTGTCCGGGTTCACCGGATCCAATGCGGCTCTGTTGATCCGCGTCGAGGATGATACGCCGGTATTGGCGACCGACGGGCGTTATGTGACGCAGGCCGCGGCTCAGGCGCCGGACACCGAACTGGTCATCGAACGGGCCTGCGCGCCGCATCTGGCGGGTCGTGCGGCGGCAGACGGGGCGCGCAGGCTCGGATTCGAGAGCCACGCCGTGACGGTCGACGGGTTCGCGCTGTTGGAGCGCGCGGCCGACGGTGTCGAGCTGGTCCCCGCCGCAGGCATGGTGGAGCGGCTGCGTGAGGTCAAGGACGTCGGCGAGATCGCGATACTGCGGCTGGCCTGCGAGGCCGCGGACGCCGCCCTGCATGATCTGGTGGTCAACGGTGGTCTGCGTCCGGGGCGTACCGAGAAGGAGGTCGGTCGCGAGCTGGAATCGCTGATGCTCGACCACGGCGCCGACGGGGTGTCCTTCGAGACGATCGTGGCCGCCGGTGCGAATTCGGCGATCCCGCATCACCGGCCGACCGATGCGGTGCTGGCCGACGGCGATTTCGTGAAGATCGACTTCGGCGCGCTGGTCGCCGGCTACCACTCGGACATGACCCGCACCTTCGTGCTGGGCCGCGCCGCGCAGTGGCAGCGCGATGTCTACGAACTGGTGGCGACCGCCCAGCGGGCCGGCCGGGAGGCGCTGGCGGTGGGCGTGAACCTCAAGGATGTCGACGGTGCGTCGAGGCGGGTCATCGCCGACGCGGGATTCGCGGAGAACTTCGGGCACGGGCTCGGCCATGGCGTCGGATTGCAGATCCACGAAGCGCCGGGAATCAGTGCCTCCGCCGTCGGTACACTGCTTGCTGGCACCGCGGTCACCGTGGAGCCCGGCGTCTATCTGCCCGGCCGGGGCGGTGTCCGTATCGAGGACACCCTGGTTGTCGGCAGCGAGAGCGCACCTACGCCCGAGCTACTCACCCGGTTCCCCAAGGAACTGGCTGTTATCACCTGATCTAGGAGCTGTACAGACCGTGGCATCAACCGCCGACTTCAAGAATGGGCTCGTTCTGCAGATCGAAGGCCAACTCTGGCAGATCACCGAGTTCCAGCACGTCAAGCCTGGTAAGGGTCCCGCCTTCGTGCGCACCAAGCTCAAGAACGTGCTGACCGCCAAGGTCGTCGACAAGACGTTCAACGCCGGTGTGAAGGTGGAGACCGCCACCGTCGACCGCCGTGACGCCACTTATCTGTACCGCGACGGCAGCGACTTCGTCTTCATGGATTCCGAGGATTTCGAGCAGCATCCGCTGTCCGAGGCGCTGGTCGGCCGGCTGGCGGACTTCCTGCTTGAGGGCATCGGCGTGCAGATCGCCTTCAACGAGGGCGCGCCGCTGTACCTGGAACTTCCGGTGACCGTGGAACTCGTCGTCACCCACACCGAGCCCGGTCTGCAGGGCGACCGCTCCAGCGCGGGCACCAAGCCGGCCACCGTGGAGACCGGGGCCGAGCTGCAGGTGCCGCTGTTCATCAACACCGGCGACAAGCTGAAGGTCGATTCCCGTGACGGTAGCTACCTCGGACGGGTGAATGGCTGACCTGGGGCGAGCGGCGCGCAGCGGAGCGACGGGGTGAGTGATCGTCGCGGGGACCGTGGCCGCCATCAGGCCCGTAGGCGCGCTGTCGACCTGCTGTTCGAGGCCGAGGCGCGGGGAATCACGGCCGCCGAGGCGGCGGACGGGCGTAATGCCCTTTCGCACACCCAGGCCGATATCAACCCGCTGAACCCGTACACCGTGACGGTGGCCAAGGGTGTCACCGCGAACGCCGCGCACGTCGACGATCTGATCTCGTCGCACCTGCAGGGCTGGACGCTGGAGCGACTGCCCGCGGTGGACCGGGCGATCCTTCGGGTCGCGGTGTGGGAGCTGCTGCACGCCGAGGATGTGCCCGAGCCGGTCGCGGTGGACGAGGCCGTCGAGCTGGCCAAGCAACTGTCCACCGACGAGTCGCCGGCCTTCGTCAACGGGGTGCTCGGCCAGGTGATGTTGGTGACCCCGCAGATCCGGGCGGCTGCGGAGGCGCTTCGGCCCGAGAGCGCGGAGTAAGCCAGCCGCAGGACTGCGCCGTACTCTCAGAATTTTCTTTGTGCCCATTGATCACATGGGTCACATGTTGGGGAGTTGT
>WOYS01000067.1:7659-29499 GCA_011620645.1 Mycobacterium sp. | reverse complement strand
CCGCCCTTGAGGGTGGTCGAACCTTCGCCCGACACCGCGCCGGCGAACGTGCCGCCCACGAGGTACTCCCGGGAGGAGACCGCCGTGGTCAGCGGCGCAACCGGCAGCTGAGTTTCATTCGAGGCCGCGACAGTCAACGTCCAGCCGTCCGGGGTCACCACGATCCCGGGCGGAGCGGAGACGACGAAGCCGTTGTCCGGCGGCGGTGGCACCTCGTTGGCCGGAGGCTCCGCCAGTGCGATCTGGGCGGATCCGAGTGGGAGCAGCATGCACGCGACCAATGTGGCGATGCGCAGAATCATGTTCATTCCGTTCGGTTTTGGAGGTGGGTCAGACGGCCTTGGTGACGCCGAGATAGGTGATGATGTCATCGGTGTTCTCGGTGGAGCTGGTCAACGTCGCGTACGAGCGGATGAACGACTGGCCCGCGCACTGGTCGGTCTTGACGCGGACCCCGGTGATGGTGATGCGCGTCGAGTCTCCCTTGAATTTCTTCTTGTCGAGCGCCACCGTGGTCACCGTTCCGGGCTTCAGGTAGACCTTGCCCCCGAGCGACGCCGAGAAGCTGACAGTCGCGTTGGTCAACGGAATTTGGATGCCCGGCGTGATCCCGGCACCGGGGTTGATCTCCACCTCGTCGGAGATGATGCCGCAACCGATCTGCTCGCCCGCCTCGAACGATCCACCCTTCAACTCGGTCGTGCCGGAGCCGGTGATCTTCCCGGTGAACGTGCCGGCGATCAGGTACTCGCGTGAGGAGACGGCGGTGGTCAGCGGTGCAACGGGAAGCTGCGTCTCGTTGCTACCGGCGACCTCCAGGTGCCAACCGTCCGGGGTGTCCAGGATTCCCGGAGGCGCGGACGGAACGGCGCCTTCGGGTGGAAGCGGATTGGTGACGTTCATCGGGACTACGAGGTCAGGAGCCGGAGGCGGGGGAGCGGGCTCTGCCATCGCCAGGGGTGCGGACGCAACTGGCACCAGCACACAGACGGCCAGAGTGGCAAAGTTCTTGAACATGGCGGGAATTCGCCCTCTCGTGGTCGGAATGAGATCCAGCGGATGTTTCGAAACGGAGCCTCTCTGGACCGGGTTTCCAAACGGCAACGGTTGGATGAACAATGAGGGTGCAGCGCCCATCGAAAGAGTGCCCGGGTGGCAGTTACCTGTGAATAATCTTTGTGTATCGTCATATTTTCATCTACCGACGACCCTCGATGGACGGCAACTGGAAATCGGCAGTCCGGTTGCCGTTCATGTTCTGGACGTCTGGTTGATGGACTGTGACTTCCATTCGTCGCCCCAAGGCCGGTGCGTCGGGGCTGCTACGCGTATCGCACATGGAGGAAAGCGCCTTGAAGTCATTTCTGTTGTGCCAGAAGGTGACGGCGGCTTCGCTGATTGCGTTCGGTATCGGATTGACCCACGCCGCGACGGCCACTGCCGATGACATCCTCCCCGACCCGGCGCTGCCCGGTCCCGCGGTGCAGGTCGCTGCCGCACCGATGGCGGACAACGCAGCCCCGCCCGCGGTACTGGCCTGTGCGCAGTTCGCCCAGGTACTGGACGGCTCGGCCACCTACTACGGAGACTTCGCAGACTCGCTCGAAGGCTCCGGTTACGCCGACCCGGCGGTGTCGACCAGCAACATCACCGGGCGGACGGCGTTGCGTGAAGCCGCCGGACTGGCCATGGGTGCGGCCAATACGCCCGGACTGTCGCCCGATATCGCCAATCCGATGCGGACGTGGTCACTCGGTGCGGCCAAGCTGCTCGCCAAGATGGGATTGCGCATCCCCGGCGACAGTTTGAACAGCACCGCGGCGGAGATGAACAATCAGGCCACACGTGTGCAGGAGGCCTGCGCCGCTGCCGGGACACACGCCTGACCCGAATGAGACCCATCGTCGTCGGGGCGGTCGCGCTCGGCCTTGCCGTGGCCGGCTGCTCGGACGGCGCCACGTCCGACAGATCAAATCCACCGAGACCCGTTCCGGATTCGGCACTGCCCGGCCTGCTCCTGAACGCCGCGGACGTCGACGCCGTCCTCGGGACCGAAGGCATCACCCCAAGGTCGCCGGTGGACACGATGGGCGATCACCGCAACCTGCTCCCGAACCTGAACTGCCTCGGGGTGTGGCAGGTCAACGAAGCCCCGATATACGACCCGAGTCATTACAAGTCGGTTCGTCAGCAGATGCTCCGGACGCCCGACAACGACCAATGGGACAGCCTCGTCGTGCAATCGGTCGTTTCCTACCGCACTGCCGATGCGGCGCAGGCGTTCTTCGCCGACTCGCAAGACCGGTGGTCCAAGTGCACCAACCACACGGTGAACATTCGGGTCAACGAGCAGGTGCTGCCGAAGTGGGTGAGCGGCGACCTTGAGCAGACCGACAGCCTGCTCTCGATGCCGTACATCCGGGGGGCCGGGGATCAGACCAGGTCGTGCCAGCGGGCACTCTCGATTGCCTCGAACGTGATCCTCGATATCCAGGCGTGCGTGCCACAGCGGCAGGAATCGATCACGGCGGCCGCCGACATCGCCGGCAAGATCGAGTCGAGGCTCCCCAGACAATGAGATGTGGGACGCCCCGGCTCGGTCGAGCGGGCCAGAGCGGCCGTTCGAACCGATGGCCGATGACCTGCGGGCAGCTGTTACTCTCGTAGACTGTTTGACGCGCGACCCTGCAGGTGACGAACCTGCTGGTAGATCGCGCGAGACTTAACCGAACGCTGGATCAACCAGCCAATAAGCACGCCGCGTGAATGAAGTCGGCTGCGCAGGAGGAAGAGTGCTTTCGGCTTTCATCTCGTCGCTGCGGACTGCCGACCTCAGGCGCAAGATCCTGTTCACCCTCGGGTTGGTCGTGCTGTACCGCGTCGGCGCGACCATCCCGTCGCCGGGAGTCAACTACCCGAACGTCCAGCAGTGCATCGAGCAGGTCAGCGGCGGTGACTCGGCGCAGATCTACTCCCTGATCAACCTGTTCTCCGGCGGCGCCCTGCTGCAGCTGTCGGTGTTCGCGGTCGGCGTCATGCCCTACATCACCGCCAGCATCATCGTGCAGCTGCTGACCGTGGTCATTCCGCGTTTCGAACAGCTCAAAAAAGAGGGCCAGGCCGGTCAGGCCAAGATGACGCAGTACACCCGGTACCTGTCGATCGCGCTGGCGATTCTGCAGGCCACCAGCATCGTCGCGCTGGCCGCCAACGGTGGCCTGATGCAGGGCTGCAGCCTGGACATCATCGACGACACCTCGATCTTCGGCCTCATCGTCATCGTGCTGGTGCTGACGGCAGGCGCCTCACTGGTGATGTGGATGGGCGAGCTGGTCACCGAACGCGGCATCGGCAACGGCATGTCGCTGCTGATCTTCGCCGGTATCGCCGCCCGTATCCCGGCCGAGGGCAAGGCCATCCTGGATGCCCGCGGCGGCATGGTGTTCACCTTCGTCTGCATCGGCGCCCTGGCCATCCTGATCGGCGTGGTGTTCGTCGAGCAGGGCCAGCGCCGCATCCCGGTGCAGTACGCCAAGCGCATGGTGGGCCGGCGGATGTACGGCGGCACTTCTACCTATCTGCCGCTGAAGGTCAACCAGGCCGGTGTCATCCCGGTGATCTTCGCGTCCTCGCTGATCTACATTCCGCAGCTGATCACCCAGCTCATCGACAGCGGCCGAGACAATCCGGGAACGGGCTGGTGGAGCTCCTTCGTCGCCAACCACTTGTCCAACCCGACCAGCCCCACACACATCGCGTTCTACTTCGGCCTGATCGTGTTCTTCACGTACTTCTACGTGTCGATCACGTTCGACCCCGACGAGCGGGCCGACGAGATGAAGAAGTTCGGCGGGTTCATCCCGGGTATCCGCCCCGGTAAGCCGACCGCCGACTATCTGCGCTTCGTGCTGAGCCGCATCACTCTTCCGGGCTCGATCTACCTGGGTGCGATCGCCGTCCTGCCGAACGTGTTCCTGCAGGCCGGTAGCGGTGGCACCACCTTGCAGAACCTGCCGTTCGGCGGCGTTGCCGTGCTGATCATGATCGGTGTGGGGTTGGATACCGTGAAGCAGATCGAGAGTCAGCTGATGCAGCGCAACTATGAAGGGTTCCTCAAATGAGAATTGTGTTACTCGGACCTCCCGGCGCCGGAAAAGGAACCCAGGCCGAGAAGCTCGCCGCGCAGCTCGGAATCCCGCAGATCTCGACCGGTGACCTGTTCCGGCACAACATCGGTGCCGGCACCCCGCTCGGAGTCGAAGCCAAGAAGTACCTGGACGCCGGTGACCTGGTGCCCGCCACGCTGACCAACGCTCTGGTCGATGACCGTATCGATCACGAGGACGCCTCCGGAGGTTTCATCCTCGACGGGTTCCCACGTTCGGTGGAACAGGCCGAAGCGCTTGAGGAGATGCTGGCCAAGCGTGGCGTGAAGCTGGACGCGGTGCTCGAATTCCGGGTGTCCGAGGACGAACTGCTCGACCGTCTCAAGGGCCGCGGCCGCGCCGACGACACCGAAGAGGTCATCCGCAATCGCATGCAGGTGTACAACGTGGAGACCGCGCCGCTGCTGGACTACTACGCCGGTGACCTGAAGACCGTCGAAGCAGTCGGCACTCCGGACGAGGTGTTCGCGCGGGCGCTGCAGGCGCTCGGTCAGTAGTTCGGCGCCCCATGATCTCGGTGCCCGGTCTGCGTCGCAAGGTTGTCGCTCAGCGCAGCCCCGGCGAACTCGACACGATGGCCGCCGCCGGTGCGCTCGTCGCCGCGGCATTGAAGGCCGTGCAGCAAGCCGCCGTCCCCGGCGTCTCCACCGGTGAACTCGACCGGATCGCCGAATCGGTGATCCGCGACGGCGGCGGCATCCCGTCGTTCCTCGGCTACCACGGCTTCCCGGCCACCGTCTGCGCGTCGGTGAACGACCGCGTGGTGCACGGCATTCCCTCCGACGCCGAGAAGCTCGTCGCCGGTGACCTGGTGTCCATCGACTGCGGCGCGATCCTCGACGGTTGGCATGGCGATTCCGCTGTCACCTTCGGTGTCGGCGCCCTGATTCCGGCCGACGAGATGCTCTCGCAGGCCACTAAGGCGTCGATGGAAGCCGGCATCGCCGCGATGCTGCCCGGAAACCGGCTGACCGATATCTCGCACGCGATCGAGGTCGGCACCCGCGACGCCGAGGCGCGTCATGACCGCGAGTACGGCATCGTCGAGGGCTACGGCGGGCATGGCATCGGCCGCGAGATGCACATGGACCCGTTCCTGCCCAATGAGGGCTCGCCGGGACGCGGCCCGTATCTGGAGGTCGGGTCGGTGCTGGCGATCGAACCGATGCTGACGCTGGGCACCCCGCACACCAAGGTGCTCGACGATGACTGGACCGTGGTCACCAGCGACGGGACACGGGCCGCGCACTGGGAGCACACGGTGGCTGTCACCGACAGCGGTCCGCGCATTTTGACGCTGCTGGTGTAGCCCACCCCGGGGTTGGACCGGATCCAAAGAACCTGTGATTCGCGTGCTTCGGTGCCGGGAAAGCGGCGCCGGTGCGGTATGAAAGGTCATGCCCTCTCGCCCCGGCAAACTCGACCCGATCACGCTGGCCCGCGCCAACTGGGAACGCGCCGGGTGGGGAGAGGTCGCCGACGGCATGGTGGCGGTGACCTCGGTGATGCGGGCCCATCAGATCCTGCTGGCCCGGGTCGAGACCGCGCTGCGGCCCTATGATCTCAGTTTCTCCCGCTTCGAATTGCTGCGCCTGTTGGCCTTCAGCAGTAAGGGCGAACTGCCCATCACCAAGGCCTCGGACCGGCTTCAGGTCCACGTCACCAGCGTCACGCACGCGATCCGGCGACTGGAAAGCGATGGGCTGGTGAAGCGACTGCCACACCCTACCGACGGCCGGACCACGCTGGTGCGGCTGACCGAACTGGGCCGCTCCACCGTCGAGGACGCCACCGAGACGCTGAACAAGGATGTCTTCGCCGATATCGGCATCTCGGCGGACGAGTCGCGGTCGCTGGCCACCTCGATCGAGACGTTGCGCCGCCACGCCGGCGACTTCTGACGGGTCAGGAGTTGGACAGCGGGATGGTCGCGGTGACCGTGGTACCGGCGTCCGGCCGCGACCGGATGTGCAGCCGGCCACCGACGATCTCGGCGCGCTCGGCCATCGACAGCAACCCGTAGCCGCCCATCTCGTCACTGCCCAATGGATGCTCGAAGGTATCGAAACCGACACCGTCATCGACGATTTCGAGGCGCGCGGTGTCGGTGTCGCCGCCACGGATGACGGAGTAGGTCAGCTTCGCGCGGGAGGCGCGTGCGTGCTTGACCACATTCTGCAAACACTCCTGGGCGATCCGGTACAACGCGAGCTCGATGTGATCGGGCAACCGATCCTGAGCCAGGTCGACGTCGATGCCCGGCTGCGGTATCGAGCGGGCCAGACTCGCCAGGCCGCCGGCCAGGCCGAGGTCGTCGAGCACGGGCGGCCGCAAGCCGCCGATCGCGGCGTGCGCCTCCTGCAGCGTCAGGTCCACCAGTTCGCGGGCCTTGGCGAGCTGGTCACCGGCCGCCGCCGAGTTGTCGGCCACCGACCGGGTGGCCGCGTCCAGCCAGTAGGACAAGGTGACAAGGCGCTGGGAGATGCCGTCGTGGATATCGCCGGCCAGCCGCCGGCGTTCCAGTTCCTGCGCCTGGATGACCTGGTCGACGAAGTTCTCGTGCGCGCGTTCACGGGCGACGAGCTGGCGATGCAGCCGGGCCTGGTGCAGCGCACCGGCGATCAACCGCCCGATCACCAACAGCAGTTCGACGTCACGTGCGGTGAACTCGCGACGATGCACCGTGTGTACGTTGAGCACCCCGACCAGCCCGCCCGGGTCGGTTTCCATCGGCACGGACACCATCGAGGTGAAATCCGAGCCGCGCAGCGACTCGAATGGCAGGTACCTCGGGTCGGATTCCTTGTCGTGGCCGATCACCACCGGCTGCCGGTTGCTGGCCACCCAGCCGGAGATCCCGCGTCCCAGCGGCAGCCGGATCTTGCCGACTTCGCTGTCGAAGGGCGGGGTGGCACCGGTGAGGGTCAGCGAACGCTCGGTGTCGTCGAGGACGTGTACGAAGCAGACGTCGGTGGCGGTGGCGTCGGTGATCATCCGGGCCGCCGCCGCGGCCAGAGGTTCCACTCCGGGCCCGCTGGAGGTGGCCTGGATCAGCTCGCGCAGCAGGGCGAGTTCGCGATCGGCGGTCAACACGTCTTTGCGGGCCGGGGGCACCTCCCGCTTACGCTGGAGAGCGAAGCGGCCGGGGAGGCTCGTCGCGTCGGTCACCGGTAAATCCCCTCACGGAGCGCGGTGGCCACCGCGCCGGTGCGATCGCTGACGCCGAGCTTGCGGTAGATGGAACTCAGGTGCGTCTTGACGGTCTCCTCGCCGATGACCAGCTTGTGGGCGATACCGCGGTTGGACAGCCCGCTGACCACGTAGGACAGGATCTCGCTCTCGCGCTGCGTCAGGCCCTGCCGGACGCCGGGCCAGAACTCGTCGCGCTGCAGGCGGGCCGCGGTATCGGCGGCACGGGCCGCCATCCCCGGGTCGATCGCCATCTGCCCCCGGTGCACGCATTCCAGCTGACGGACCAGTTCGTCGCTGCTGATGCTCTTGAGCAGATAGCCCGACGCCCCGACCCGCAATGCCTGGAACAGGTACTGCTCATCGTCGTACACCGACAGCATCACGACCTTGCGGTCGGGGTCGCGCTCGCGCAGGCTCAGGCAGAGATCCAGACCGCTGGACCCCTGCATGCGGACATCGCACAACACGATGTCGGGCTGCAGTTCCTGGACCACGGCGACGGCATGGTCGGCGCCGATGGCCTGGCCGACGACCTCGACCCGGTCCCCGAAGGTCGTCAGCATGGCCTTGAGACCCTCGACGACCATCTCATGGTCGTCGACCAGCACAAGGCGCAGCGGGCTGGACGGCGCCATGACATCACCTTAGAGCCGCGAACCGGCCCGGCAGCCCAACTTGGCCTGCCCAATCCCCCTTACGGGGGACGCGGTAGGAGTGTGATGTGGACCACTCTGATGGGGTGACCACGCCACAGGTAAAGGCATTGCCCGCTGCCGTTCCGTTCCGGTGGCTCGGCGACGAACCCGAAGACCCGCGGGCATACCCGCTACGCGCGGTGGTGTTCGACCTCGACGCACTGTCCGACCTCGACGTCGACGGGCATCGCGTGGTCTACAACGCGGCCTTCGAGGCGCTCGGGCTGTCATTTCGGTGGAGTGTCGGGCGCTATCAACAGCTGCTCGCGCTCCCGGACGAACGTCAACGCATCGCCGCCGAACTGCGGAAACGCTGTGTTGGCACGGAGTGTGATGTGCTGGTGAACCGCCTGGTCGCCGAGATCTACGCGACCAAGGACATGATGTTCGGGGACATGATCCTCGACGCCGGGCTGACGCCGAGGCCGGGTCTGGTGGACCTGGTGATGGACGCCTTCGTCGCACACGTGCCCGTCAGCGTCGTCACCACGGGGCGGCGCAGCTGGGCCGAGCCGCTGGTGCGCCAACTTGTCGGGGAGGGCCTGGTGGAATCCGTGGTCACCTCCGATGACGTGAGCGGACCTGCGGGCGCCGACCTGTTCCGGCACGCGCTCGGCGAACTGGGCGTGGCGCCCGCCGATGCTCTCGCGGTCACCGGCTCCCCGGCCGGACTGCGCGCCGCGAATGCCGCGGGGCTTGCCACGGTGCTCATCGGGGCGGGCGCAGGCAGGGCCGGCGGGCGGGCGGCTGCCGCGGTGCGGACCGGCTACAGCGGAACCGACGACGCCCTTCGGCTGGCGACCTGTCGGCGGCTGCACGCACGCTGGTGGGATCAGCACAGCCCCTCGGCGGCCTAGCCGTACCGATTGACAGCGCTTCCGCAGCCGCTTGACGCGTCAGCCGCGCAGCGTCTCGATGATGGCGCTGAAGTCCTTGTCGGCATGCTCGACGGCATAGTCGGCGTAGATCTTGGCGGCGTGGGTGCCCAGTGGTGCCGCGGATCCGGTGGAGGTGACGGCGGCCATCGCCAGCCCGAGGTCCTTGTTCATCAGGGCCGTGGCGAAGCCGGGCTTGAAACCATTGTTCGCCGGTGACGTGGGAACAGGGCCGGGCACCGGGCAGTTGGTGCTCACCGCCCAGCAATTGCCGGTCGCCCCGGTGATCACGTCGAACAGTTTCTGCTTGTCCAACCCCAGCTTCTCGGCCAGCACGAACGCCTCCCCGACGGCGATCTGCTGGACCGCGAGCACCATGTTGTTGCACACCTTGGCCGCCTGACCGGCGCCCGCGCTGCCGCAGTGAATGATCTTGCCCGCCATGGCATCCAGCACCGGCTGGGCCCGCTCGAAGGCATCGTCCTCGCCACCGACCATGAACGCCAGCGTGCCGGCGGCGGCACCCTTGATACCACCGGAGACCGGGGCATCGAGTTGGGCGAAGCCACCGTCGAGGGCCTCGCGGTGAATTTCGCGGGCGTCGTCGACCGAGATGGTCGAGGTGTCGATGAACAGCGCGCCGGGGCTGGCCGCCGGCAGCACCTCGGCGTAGCAGCGTTTGACGATGTCGCCGTTGGGCAGCGAGGTGATCACCACGTCGGCGTCGGCGACGGCGGCCGCGCCGGTATCAAAGGTCTTGACGCCGTTGGCGGCGGCGCTTTCCCGCAATTCGGGTATCAGATCGAAACCGTGGACGGTATGTCCACCGGCGACCAGATTGGCCGCCATCGGCCCGCCCATATTGCCCAGCCCCAGAAAAGCAACGGTGCTCATCAGTGCCCTACCTCTCGTTATCCGGCTGCCTTGGCGCGGGCGGCTTCCGCCCGGCCGATGACCACACGCATGATCTCGTTGGTTCCCTCAAGGATGCGGTGCACCCGCAGATCCCGGAGGATTTTCTCCAACCCGTATTCCTTGAGGTAGCCGTAGCCGCCGTGTAGCTGCAGCGCCTGGTCGGCGACCTGGTAACAGGCATCGGTGACATAGAGCTTGGCCATCGCGCACAGGGTCACCTTGTCGGGATGATTGTTGTCGAGTGCAGAAGCCGCCCGCCACAACATGATCCGCGATGTCTCCAGACTGGTGGCCATGTCGGCCAGCGCGAACCGGATGGTCGGCTCGTCGAGCAGGGCCCCGCCGAACGCCTGCCGGTCGGCCAGATAGGCCACCGTCTTGTCATAGGCGGTCTGCGCGCCGCCCAGCGAGCACGCGGCGACGTTGATGCGGCCGCCGTTGAGGCCGTTCATCGCGATCCCGAAGCCGGTGCCCTCGGTGCCGCCCAGCAGCGCGTCGGCGGGCACCCGGGCGCCCTCCAACACGACCTGGGCGGTCGGTTGGGCGTTCCAGCCCATCTTCTGCTCGTTGGCTCCGAAACTCAGTCCTGGTGTGTCCTTTTCGATGACGAAGGCCGAGATGCCGCGTGGACCGTCGGCACCCGTGCGGGCCATCACCACGTACAGGTCGGACACTCCGGCACCGGAGATGAACTGCTTCACCCCGTCCAGCACATAATGATCCCCGTCCCGAACGGCCCTGGTGCGCAATGCCGCCGCATCCGATCCGGCACCCGGCTCGGTGAGGCAGTAGCTGGCGATGGTCTCCATCGAGGAAAGCTTGGGCACCAACGTCTTGCGCTGTTCGTCGGTGCCGTAGCTGTCCACCATCCATGCGGACATGTTGTGGATGGACAGGAACGCCGCGATGGTCGGGTCGGCTGCGGCGAGTGCTTCGAAGATGCGCACCGCATCCAGGCGGCGCAAACCGCTGCCACCGGCGTCCTCGGAGCAGTAGATGCCGCCCATACCCAGTTCGGCTGCCGCGCGCAGCACATCGGTCGGGAAGTGATGGGTCTCATCCCATTCCAACGCGAAAGGGGCGATGCGTTTTTCGGCGAAGGCGGCAGCCGTCTCGGTGATGACGCGTTCGTCGTCATCCAACTCGAACATGGGTGACTACTTCATCGTGGGGATGACGAACTCGGCCCCATCCTTGATGCCCGACGGCCAGCGCTCGGTGACGGTCTTGACCTTGGTGTAGAACTGGATCGCGGCGGGCCCGTGCTGGTTGAGGTCGCCGAAGCCGGACCGCTTCCAGCCGCCAAAGGTGTGATACGCCACCGGAACCGGGATCGGCACGTTCACGCCGACCATGCCGACCTGCACCCGGGACACGAAGTCGCGGGCGGCGTCACCGTCGCGGGTGAAGATCGCCACGCCGTTGCCGTACTCGTGCTTGGTCGGCAGCTCGAGGGCGGCTTCGTAGTCCTCGGCGCGGACGATGCACAGCACCGGGCCGAAGATCTCGTCGGTGTAGATGGACATGTCGGTGGTGACGTGATCGAACAGGGTGGGCCCGATGAAGTAGCCCTTCGACAGGTCTTGTTCGCCCCCGTCAATGCTGAAGGTGAGCTCGTCGGTGGCGCGCTCGCGACCGTCGACGACGAGTTCGGCGCCGGCCTCCACGCCCTGGGCGATGTAGTCGCGGACCCGCTCGAGCGCGGCCCCGGTGACCAGTGGCCCGTAATCGGCCTTCGGGTCCAGGCTGTGCCCGACGCGCAACTGGTTCACGCGCTCAACCAGGCGCGCCCGTAAGCGGTCCGCAGTTTCTTTGCCGACCGGAACCGCGACGCTGATCGCCATGCACCGCTCGCCGGCGCTGCCGTAGCCGGCACCGATCAATGCGTCCACGGCCTGGTCGAGGTCGGCGTCGGGCAGCACGATCATGTGGTTCTTGGCGCCGCCGAAGCACTGCGAGCGCTTCCCGTGCGCGGCCGCGGTGGAGTAGATGTACTGCGCGATGTCGGAGCTGCCGACGAACCCGACGGCCTTGATGTCGGGGTGGGTGAGGATGGCGTCGACCGCCTCCTTGTCGCCCTGCACCACCTGGAAGACGCCCGGGGGAAGACCTGCCTCGATGAACAGCTCGGCCAACCGCAGCGGCACCGACGGATCACGCTCGGATGGCTTGAGAATGAAGGCATTTCCGCATGCCAGGGCGGGCCCGGCCTTCCACAGCGGGATCATGGCCGGGAAGTTGAACGGGGTGATTCCGGCGACGACGCCGAGCGGCTGGCGGATCGAGTACACGTCGATCCCGGTGCCCGCGCCCTCGGTGAACTCGCCCTTGAGCAGGTGCGGGATACCGATCGCGAACTCGATCACCTCGATGCCGCGCTGGATGTCACCCAGTGAGTCGGGGACGGTCTTGCCGTGCTCGATGGACAGCAGCTGGGCCAGCTCGTCGGCGTTCTGGTTGACCAGGTCGACGAACTTCATGAAGACGCGGCCGCGGCGCTGCGGGTTGAATCCGGCCCACACCTTCTGGGCCTCGACGGCGTTCGCGACGGCGGTCTCGACATCGGCGGTCGATGCGAGCAGCACCTGGGCCTGGACCTCGCCGGTGCTGGGGTTGAGCACATCGGCGGTGCGGGTGGATGCGAGGGTGCTGCGCTCGCCGTTGATGAAGTGCGGAATCTGTGTGGTCATGACGTCCGTCCAAAGGGTGAGCAGAATTCAGGGCCCGGCGCCAGGCCGAGATACTTGCATATCCTAGTAATCGGTGGAGTGGTTTGGCAAGGGCCGGCCGGCTCCCGACCGAATGCGAACATGTTGTGTACTGCCGCTTGTGTACTGCCGCGCCGGCGTCTCTCGACAACGATGTCTCTCGACAACGATGTCTCTCGACAACGATGTCTCTCGACAACGATGTCTCTCGACAGCGCCGGGCGCTACGGGCGGGCGCGCAGGCCTTCCACGAACGCCTGGGTGCCCGCCCAGGTCGGCAGCTGCCCGGCGGCCCGCACCTCATCCAGGGTGGGTGCTGCCGCATCACGCTCCGACAGGTTCAGCGGGTGCTCGGCGGGCCAGTCGATGCCCAGCGAAGTGGCCAGGATGGTGCGCTCACGCTGCGGTGAGTAGCCCGCGGAGCACAGGTACATCACCGTCGAATCATCCTCCAGCGCAAGGAAAGCGTGTCCCAGCCCCTCGGACAGATATACCGAGTTGTGCTTGCGGTCGTCGAGCCGCACAGCGTCCCACTGGCCGAAGGTGGGGGAGCCGACCCGGATGTCGACCACCACGTCGTACACTGCGCCGCGCAGGCAGCTCACGTACTTGGCCTGGCTCGGTGGTAGCTCGGCGAAGTGCACACCGCGCAGTACCCCGGCCGCCGACACCGAGCAATTGGCCTGAGCCAGATCGAATCGGTGTCCGGTCATCGCGGTGAACTCGGGATCGGTGAACCATTCGAAGAACTCACCGCGCGCGTCGGCGTGCACCGTCGGGGTGATCTCCCACGCGCCGGGCACCCTCAGTTCGCGAGCGGTCACTGCCCGCGCTCCGCATACTTCGCCTCGACATCGGCTTTCACAGGGCCCCACCAGGATTCATTGGCCCGGTACCAGTCGACGGTGGCGCGCAGACCGGCCTCGAAGTCGGTGTGTACCGGTTTCCAGCCGAGCTCGTCCCGCAGTACCGAGGAATCGATCGCGTAGCGGAGGTCGTGGCCGGCCCGGTCGGTGACATGATCGAAATCGTCGGGGTCGCGGTCCATCAGCGCCAGCAGCGTGCGCAGCACCGACAGGTTGTCGCGCTCCCCGTCGGCGCCGATCAAATAGGTACGGCCGATGTCGCCGTCGGCCAGGATCCGCCACACCGCCGCGTTGTGATCGTCGACGTGAATCCAGTCGCGCACATTGGCCCCGGCCCCGTACAACTTGGCCCGCCGGCCCGTCAGCAGATTGGTGATCTGGCGTGGAATGAACTTCTCCACGTGCTGGTAGGGCCCGTAGTTGTTGGAGCAGTTCGAGATCGTCGCCCGCACACCGCAAGATCGCACCCACGCCCGCACCAGCAGGTCGGCGGACGCCTTCGTCGACGAATAGGGGCTGGACGGGTTGTACGGCGTGGTTTCGGTGAACCGCGCCGGGTCATCGAGCGCGAGATCGCCGTACACCTCGTCGGTCGACACGTGATGCAGCCGCACCCCGTGGCTGCGTACGGCCTCCAGCACGGTGAAGGTGCCGACGACATTCGAATGCACGAACGGGGCCGGGTCGGCCAGTCCGTTGTCGACGTGGGTCTCCGCGGCGAAGTGCACGACGGCGTCGGCATCGCCGACCAGTTGAGTGACCAACTCGCCGTCGGTGATGTCACCTTCGACGAGCCGGATCTGCTCGGCGACCGGCACCAGTGCCTCCCGGCTTCCGGCGTAGGTGAGCGCATCGAGCACCGTCACCTCGGTGCCCGGATTCTCGCGCAGCGTCTGGTGCACGAAGTTCGCGCCGATGAAACCGGCGCCTCCGGTGACCAGCAACCGCATGGGTGAAACCCTAGCCCGCTGCCGAGAGTTCACCCGGTGTTGGCGTCACCGGCGCCGGCGCCACCAGCGGAAGACAGACGGCGAACCGGGTGTCGCCCGGTTGGGACTGCACCGAGATATTGCCGGCGTGCTTTTCCACCACGATCCGCCAGGCCAGGTCCAGGCCCAGCCCGGTGCCCTCACCGAACGGCTTGGTGGTGAAGAACGGGGTGAAGATGCGCTCGATGATGTCCTCGGGAATGCCCGGGCCGTCATCGCAGATCTCGACGCGGATCATCTGCTCGCTCTCCCGCGAGGTGCGGATGGTCAGCGTCCCGTGACCGTCCATCGCCTGGATGGCGTTGTCGATGATGTTGGTCCACACCTGATTGAGATCGCCTGGGTAGCACTGTAATTCGGGAAGGGTCTTGTCCAGTTCCTTGACAATCGACACCGGCTTGCCCTTACCCGGCCCGCCGATCTTGTCGCCGAACATCATGATGGTGCTGCGCAGCAGTTCGTGGACATCGGCGCTACCGTAGGAGCCGCGGTCCATCTGCGAATACTGCTTGGCGCCTGCCAGCAGGGCCGAGATGCGCTTGCTGGCCTCGGCGATCTCGTTCATCCGAAGCTCGTTGTCGATGGTGTACTTCAGCCAGCCGATCGCCGCCTGCAGCGAGGCAGTGGAGTCGGAATCCTCGATGACCGCCGCGACGCGCTCCAGCCAGGCGGTGTCCAGGCCGACCTCGACGAAGGTGGGCGCGTAGTCCCTGGCGCCGACGATGTCGTGGTCTTCCAGCCAGTCGCCGAGTTCTTCCTCGCGGTCGGAGGCTTCCAGCGCAGACAGTTCAAGATCCTTGTTCTTGGCGACCTGCTCGGCGACCTGGTCCTGCATGTTCACCAGCACCCGCAGTGTCTCCGGGGTGAACTTCGCCTCCGCCACCATCGCGAGCTTGTGACGCATGCGCCCGACGCCCTCGCGCAGGTCCGCGACGGCGCGTGCGGTGGCCGCGGCCGGGTTGTTGAGCTGGTGGGTGAGCCCGGCGGTGACGGTGCCCAGAGCCAGCAGCTTCTCGCGCTGACCGATGATCTGGCTCTGGCGCCGCCCGCCGACCAGATGACCTTCCAGCAGGTGCACCGCCATCGGGAACTGCTCCCGCATGAACTCGGCGAACACTCGGGCCTGCAGCACGAACACCCGCGATATCGGCGCGACCAGTTGCGCCGAGGCGTGATACTGCTGCTCCTCGCCCGGGATGTAGGCCGACCAGGCGCCGAAGTACACGCCGCGCTGGGAGGTGCGGTTGGTTTGGATGTCGACGCCGCCCGAGCGCTTCGACATGATCAGTTCACCCTCGATGAGCACATAGAAGCAGGTCGCCGGGTCGCCCTCGACAACGATCGGCCCCGCCGGGAACATCTCGATGCTGCCGGCCTCGCACAGGGTGTCGAGCTGGTCATCGGAGAGATGCTCGAACAGGAACAGCGTCCGCAGTTCGTCGCGCACACACGTTTCGCCCATTGTCGGAATCTCCTTAGGCTCTGTCGGCCATCACGCTTCGGCCAGGTAGCGGTGCACGAGCATCACCGCCATGGATCCTTCGCCGACGGCGGCCGCCACCCGCTTGGCGGAATCGGCGCGCACATCTCCTGCAACGAACACACCGGGCACACTTGTTTCCAAGTGGTGCGGCGGACGGTCCAATGTCCATCCGACGACGTCGCGCAGGTCGGGTCCGGCGAGGATGAACCCGTGGTCGTCGCGGGCCACCACACCGTCGAGCCAGTCGGTGCGCGGCGTCGCGCCGATGAAGCAGCACAACCGCGTCGAGCAAACCTCTTCGCGGTCGCCGGTATTCGTGTTCTGCAGGGTCAGGCCCATCAGATGGTTTTCCTCGCCGAGGGTGTCGACCACCTCGGTGCAGGTGCGCACGCTGATGTTGGGGGTCGCCTCGATCTGCTGAATCAGGTAATAGGACATCGACGCCTCCAGCGACGGTCCGCGCACCAGCAGGGTGACCGATTTGGCCTGCTTGGCCATGAACATCGCCGCCTGGCCCGCCGAGTTGGCGCCACCGACGATGTAGACGTCCTCGCCGGCGCACTCGGCCGCATCGGACACCGATGCGCCGTAGTACACGCCCCTGCCGATGAGGTTGGATTCGTCGGTCGCCGAACAGCCGGTGATCGACAGTTCGCGGTAGTCCACGCCGGTGGCCAGGATGACCGCCCTGGCACCGATGCTGCGGGGCGTGGTGGTGCTGTCACCCTCGAATGAGATGGTCCGTGCCGTCCCGACGTCGCCGGCCTGCAGCTTGACCGCCTTGCGGGTGGTGATCACCTCGGCGCCGAACCGTTCGGCCTGTCGCCGCGCCGTCGTGGTCAGATCGATCCCCGAGATGCCGTTCTCGAACCCTAGATAGTTCTCGATCCGGGAACTGCGGCCGGCCTGGCCGCCGGTGGTGGCCTGTTCGATCAGCACGGTGTTGAGACCCTCGGAGGCGCCGTACACCGCCGCCGCCAGTCCGGCCGGACCGCCGCCGATTACCGCAAGGTCATACATCTCCAGCGACGGGTTGGTGGACAGCCCCAGGAGGTCGGCGAGTTGGGTGTCGGACGGTTCGACGAGCGGTGTGCCCTTCTCGGTGATGACCACGGGGAGCTGCCTGCCGTCGAGCCCGGCCGCATCGAGCAGTTGCCTGCCCTTGGGTTCCTCGGCGGTGAAGGACTTGAACGGATAGCCGTTACGGGCCAGGAACTGGCGGACCTCCCAGGACCGCGGATTCCACTGATGGCCGATGACCTTGGTGTAGGGAATGGCCCGGTCGCCGACGGCATGCCAGGACTCCAGCAGGCCGTCGATCACCGGGTAGAGCTTTTCCTCCGGCGGGTCCCAGGGCTTGAGCAGATAGTGGTCCAGGTCGACGACGTTGATCGCGTCGATGGCGGCGGTGGTGTCGGCGTAGGCGGTCAGCAGCACCCGCCGGGCCATCGGGTAGAGATCCATCGCGGATTCGAGGAACTCGATACCGCTCATCTGCGGCATCCGGTAGTCGGCGACGAACACCGCGACCGTGTCGCCGCGCAGCTTCAATTCGTGCAGTGTCTTCAGCGCCTCCGGGCCGGATTCGGCGCGCAGGATCCGGTACCGCTCGCCGTAGTGATGGCGAAGATCGCGGGCCACCGCGCGCGAAACGGAAGGGTCGTCGTCGACGGTGAGGATCACGGGTTTGCGGGGCTGGGATGAGGGTCCAGTCATATCGCCTACAATTATGCGCCCGGCGTCAGTGGATATCGGGTCCGGGTATCGGTCGTGGTCCTCGGTGTACCGGTCGGTCAGGGGCGTTTCTGCCCAAGGGCATTACCGGATTTCACGAGCGCCGGCCACGCCCCGTCCGGCCCGCTCCTGCGCGATTTTGGCGCACGCCCGGCAGCGGGTATCGTGGACCAACGGTGCGGCTTGCGCGCCGACTCTCTGCGTGCCTGTCTTGGAACCTCAACGATTTCCCGATCCGGCTCACGTCATTGGTCGGTGGCGATGCTGCGCCGAGCCGAGGGCGCACATGATACGAAAACGAAGGCAAGGATCGCTAACACAGTATGGCCAAGAAAGACGGTGCCATCGAGGTTGAGGGCCGCGTAGTCGAACCCCTGCCCAATGCGATGTTCCGCATTGAGCTGGAGAACGGACACAAGGTTCTGGCCCACATCAGCGGCAAGATGCGGCAGCACTACATCCGCATCCTGCCCGAGGATCGCGTAGTGGTGGAGCTTTCGCCCTACGACCTGTCCCGGGGTCGCATCGTGTACCGGTACAAGTAACCCGCTCCCTCATCACGACCAACCACTACACGACCAACCACAACCTGTGACGAGTACTCACGTGCGCGTCACGACCCAATTCAGAAGGATCGCGAAGCCGTGAAGGTGAACCCGAGCGTCAAGCCGATCTGCGACAAGTGCAGGGTGATCCGCCGGCATGGGCGGGTCATGGTGATCTGCTCCGATCCCCGCCACAAGCAGCGGCAGGGCTGAGCTCTCCTCTTCGGATAGCTGGCCAGCACCACCCACAACTGAATGCAGACCTCCCAGTAACCACTGGGCCGCTGGCATCTTTAGAGATGGAGCAGCTCATTCACGTCCGGCACGGAGGCCGGACCCCGTGAGGGGAACGGACTGGGAACAGACCTCCGCATAGAAAAGGAATCACTGCCTGATGGCACGTCTCATGGGCGTCGATCTTCCGCGCGACAAGCGCATGGAGATCGCGCTGACCTACATTTACGGCGTTGGCCGTACCCGCTCCCAGGAGATCCTGGACGGCACCGGCATCAGCCGGGAACTGCGCACCAAGGACCTGACCGATGATCAGGTATCCCAGCTGCGCGAATACATCGAGGGCAACCTCAAGGTCGAGGGCGATCTGCGCCGCGAGGTGCAGGCCGACATCCGGCGCAAGATCGAGATCGGCTGCTACCAGGGCCTGCGCCACCGTCGTGGACTGCCCGTGCGTGGACAGCGCACCAAGACCAACGCGCGCACCCGCAAGGGCCCGAAGCGCACCATCGCCGGCAAGAAGAAGGCCAGGTAAACCCTAAATGGCACAGGCAAAAAAGGCAGGGCAGGGCGCGTCCGCTCGTAAGGGGCAGAAGACCCGCCGCAGGGAAAAGAAGAACGTCCCGCATGGCGCTGCTCACATCAAGAGCACCTTCAACAACACGATCGTCTCGATCACCGATCCGCAGGGCAACGTCATCGCCTGGGCATCGTCGGGTCACGTCGGCTTCAAGGGTTCGCGCAAGTCGACCCCGTTCGCCGCGCAGCTGGCCGCCGAGAACGCTGCCCGCAAGGCGCAGGAGCACGGCGTCAAGAAGGTCGACGTCTTCGTGAAGGGCCCGGGTTCGGGCCGCGAGACCGCGATCCGTTCACTGCAGGCCGCGGGCCTCGAGGTCGGCGCGATCTCTGACGTCACACCGCAGCCGCACAACGGCTGCCGTCCGCCCAAGCGGCGCCGGGTCTAGAGGAGATAGAGAGAAATGGCTCGTTATACCGGACCCGCGACCCGTAAGTCGCGTCGCCTCGGCGTCGACCTCGTCGGCGGCGATCAGTCGTTCGAAAAGCGCCCCTACCCGCCCGGCCAGCATGGCCGCGCGCGGATCAAGGAGAGCGAATACCGCACCCAGCTGCAGGAGAAGCAGAAGGCTCGCTTCACCTACGGCGTCATGGAGAAGCAGTTCCGCAAGTACTACGAAGAGGCCAACCGCCAGTCGGGTAAGACCGGCGAGAACCTGCTGCGCATCCTCGAAAGCCGGCTGGACAACGTCGTGTACCGCGCAGGACTCGCCCGCACGCGCCGGATGGCGCGCCAGCTGGTCAGTCACGGCCACTTCACCGTCAACGGTGTGAAGGTCGACATCCCGAGCTACCGGGTGTCCCAGTACGACATCATCGATGTCAGGGACAAGTCGATCAACACCCTGCCGTTCGAGGCTGCACGGCAGGCCGCGGGCGAACGCCCGATCCCGGGCTGGCTGCAGGTCGTGGGCGAGCGTCAGCGCGTGCTGGTGCACCAGCTGCCCGAGCGCGCACAGATCCAGGTGCCGCTTACCGAACAGCTCATCGTCGAGTTCTACTCGAAGTAATCGTGTGACCGTCCCAGGTCACGGTGGCCTGGGACACCCAGACGGCATCAAATAGCGGGTGTCGAGAAAGAGATAGAAAAACATGCTGATCTCACAGCGACCCACACTGTCCGAAGAAGTGTTGGCCGACAACCGGTCCCGGTTCACCATCGAACCGCTGGAGCCCGGCTTCGGTTACACCCTCGGAAACTCGCTGCGGCGCACGCTGCTGTCGTCGATCCCGGGCGCGGCCGTCACCAGCATCCGCATCGACGGTGTGCTGCACGAGTTCACCACCGTTCCCGGTGTGAAGGAAGACGTCACCGACATCATCCTGAACCTCAAGGGTCTGGTCGTGTCCTCGGAAGAGGACGAGCCGGTCACCATGTACCTGCGCAAGCAGGGCCCGGGTGCGGTCACCGCCGGTGACATCGTGCCGCCGGCCGGTGTGACGGTGCACAACCCGGAACTGCACATCGCCGCCCTGAACGACAAGGGCAAGCTCGAGGTGGAGCTGGTCGTCGAGCGTGGCCGCGGTTATGTGCCGGCCGTGCAGAACAAGGCATCGGGTGCCGAGATCGGCCGTATCCCGGTCGATTCCATCTACTCGCCCGTGCTGAAGGTGACCTACAAGGTTGAGGCCACCCGCGTCGAGCAGCGCACCGACTTCGACAAGTTGATCCTCGATGTCGAGACCAAGAACTCGATCACCCCGCGTGACGCCCTGGCGTCGGCCGGCAAGACCCTGGTCGAACTCTTCGGCCTGGCACGGGAACTCAACATCGAGGCCGAGGGTATCGAGATCGGGCCGTCGCCGGCCGAGGCCGACCACATCGCCAGCTTCGCGCTGCCGATCGACGACCTGGACCTGACGGTGCGCTCGTACAACTGCCTCAAGCGCGAGGGTGTGCACACGGTTGGTGAGCTGGTTTCTCGTACCGAGTCCGATCTGCTCGACATCCGTAACTTCGGCCAGAAGTCCATCGACGAGGTGAAGGTCAAGCTGCACCACCTGGGTCTCTCGTTGAAGGACAGCCCGGCCACCTTCGATCCGTCCGAGGTTGCCGGCTACGACGTGGCCACCGGCACCTGGACCGGTGACACCGGCTACGACCTGGACACCGACCAGGACTTCGCCGAAACCGAACAGCTCTAAACCCACCAGCGTCAACAGAACCGTCCCGGTCCTACCTGATACGGGGGCCGGCCACATTAGGAGATAGTCGCAATGCCCAAGCCCACTAAGGGTCCTCGCCTCGGCGGGTCGTCCTCGCACCAGAAGGCGCTCCTGGCCAACCTGGCCACCTCGCTCTTCGAGCACGGCCGCATCAAGACCACCGAGCCGAAGGCCCGGGCGTTGCGTCCGTACGCCGAGAAGCTGATCACCCACGCCAAGAAGGGCGATCTGCACAATCGTCGTGAGGTGATGAAGAAGATCCGCGACAAGGATGTGGTGCACACCCTGTTCGCCGAGATCGCACCCTTCTTCGCCGATCGCGAGGGTGGCTACACCCGGATCATCAAGGTGGAGGCACGCAAGGGCGACAACGCCCCGATGGCCGTCATCGAACTGGTGCGGGAGAAGACCGCGACCTCCGAGGCCAACCGTGCTCGCCGCGCGGACGCGTCGCAGAAGGTTGCCGCTGCCGCCCCGCGGGCCGCTGTGGAGCCCGCGGCCGCCGAAGGCCCCACGGCCGACGAGACCATCGAGGCTCCGGCCGACGAGACCATCGAGGCTCCGGCCGAGGAGGCTGTCGAGGCTCCGGCCGATGAGACCATCGAGGCTCCGGCCGAGGAGGCTGTCGCCGAGCAGGACGTGGCCGGCTCCGAGGGTGAAGCCAAGTAGTCAACCGATGAACATGCCCGTCACCGA
>WOYS01000067.1:0-7559 GCA_011620645.1 Mycobacterium sp. | reverse complement strand
GGCCGGCTCCGAGGGTGAAGCCAAGTAGTCAACCGATGAACATGCCCGTCACCGATTCCGGTGGCGGGCATGCTCTTTTTCCCGTCGCTGCGCTCACCCCGGTTCGCTTACGGCTCGACGTCGCCTACGACGGAACCGACTTCGCCGGCTGGGCAACTCAGGCCGGGCAGCGCACCATCGCCGGCGTCCTGGAGGAGGCATTGTCGACGGTGTTCCGTACCCCGTTGATCCTGCGTGCGGCCGGACGCACCGACGCCGGAGTGCACGCCACCGGGCAGGTGGCCCACGTCGATGTGCCCTGTGACGCGCTGGTGCACGCCTACCCGCGTGCTGCGCGCCCATCCGGTGAGCCTGAATTTCTGCCGCTGACAAGGCGTCTCGGCCGCTTCGTGCCGGAGGAGATCCGGGTGCTGAAAATCGTGCGGGCGCCCGACGATTTCGACGCCAGGTTTTCGGCGCTGCGGCGGCATTACGAATATCGGCTCACCACAGCCTCATACGGCGCGATGCCGCAGCAGGCCCGGTTCGTGACGCCATGGCCGCGCCCGCTCGATGTGGACGCGATGGTGGCCGCGTCGCGGCACCTGATCGGTCTGCACGACTTCGCCGCGTTCTGCAAGCACCGCGACGGTGCCACCACCGTCCGGGATCTGCAGCGCCTGGATTGGGAGTGCGACGGTGACCTGATCACCGCGCACGTCAGCGCTGACGCGTTCTGCTGGTCGATGGTGCGGTCGTTGGTGGGTGCGCTGCTGGCCGTCGGGGTGGGGCGCCGGGATCCGGCCTGGTGTGCAGCGCTGCTCGACTCGACGCGGCGCTCCAGTGATTTCGTCCCCGCTCCGGCGCGTGGGCTGACGTTCGTCGGCGTCGACTATCCGGCGGATGACGAACTCGCCGCGCGCACACTCATCACCCGGGATGTGCGCAAGCTCTGACCCGGGTCAGATGCGGGGCGCCACGAAGTCGGCAGCCTGGTTCACCATGCCCGCCTTGATGTATGCCGGTGCCAGGTGATCGGCCCAGTAGGATTCCCAGTTCTGCGGATCGGTCGGGCTGCAGATCGGATCATCGCCGTGGCACAACTCGATCGTCCGCTCCCGATAGAGCGGGCTGAAATTGGAGATGGGTCCGACCCAGGCGATTCCGTTGCCGAACAACGCCACCGCGGCGACCTTCTGATCGATGCCGGGCGGCAACGGATTCTTGAACCCGAAGGCCGCGAAGGGGACCGCGAGCACCACATCGGTCACGGCGGCGCCGAGTGAATAGCCGCCCAGCACCAGTCGGGTGTCCGGGCAGTTGGCCGACATGTACTGTGCGCGGGCGCTCATATCGTTGGCGCCGATGTCGATCTGGGTGTCGGCGGGGTATTTGACGGCGTACAGCGCGACGTCCTTACCGGTCTTGGAGCGCAGCGCCTTGACGAGGGCGTTGCCGATCTGGCCGGCGCCGGGAGATTCCATCCGGCCGCGGGCGAAGATCAGTTCGGAGGCGGGGCAGGACGCCGCCCCGGCGGCCGGTAGGAGGGCGGGCACAGTGAGGGATGGTGCGGTCAGTGTGGCCAGCACGATGAGCACTGCAGATGTCGGCGTGGTGAAGCGGCGGACCCGACCCTTTAGCTTCGAGAACACCGGTCTGAGTGTAGCCGCTTGACGTCTGCGTGGCGGTTTCGTTCGCGCTACTGGAGCCTGGCGGCGACGTAGTCCGCCGCTTGGTCCACCAGGCCCGGGGCTGCCGACGCGGTGGGTAGCAGCGCGGCCGGAGTCATGGCCACCGTTGCGGTGAACCCGCCCGTAGCTGCCGCTACACCGATCAGGGCCGCGGTGACCATTCGCGTGCGACGCTCTGCCGGGGTGGTTCGCCTGATCACTGAACCGAGTGTACGGCGTGCTCAGAGTCGTCCCGCGACGAAGCCGGCGGCCTGCTCCACCGGGCCACCGTCATACGCGCGATGGGCGGGGACGTCGTTTCCGCTGGTGCACACCGGGTCGCCGGGGTTACACAGCTCGATGGCCCGATTGCCCCAGACCGGGCTGACGGTCAGGGGCAGGCCGATCTTGGCCGACGGGTTACCGAATACCGCGAGGGCGGCGACGTGCTCCGGCGCATTCGGGGGCAGCGGGGCATTGAAGCCGATTCCGGGTACCGGGACCGCGGCGATGATGTCGATGACGGCGGCGCCCTGCGAGTAGCCGGCCAGCACCAGTCGGGTGTTCGGGCAGTTGTTGATCATCCACTGGATGTGGCCGCTGGCGTCATTCGCACCGCCTGCGGCGGCCAGGAAGTCGAAACTCGCCGGGTAGTTCACCGCGTACGCGCCGACCGAGCGGCCACCCACCTTGTTGCTCAGGGAGTCGACGAACGCACTTCCGATGCGACCGAGGCCCGGTGCCTCATTCGTGCCGCGGGCAAACACCACCTCGATATCGGGGCAGCCTTCGGCCTGGGCCGGCGCCGCCGGGGTGAGGGGTAGGGAGCCTGCTGCCGCGACGGTGGCGGCGACGAGCATGGAACAACGGCGAACAAGATCGGTGCGCACGCCAAAGCATAACGCGAAGATGGGCTAAGCAAGTCCCAAGCCAGCAAAGGCCCAGCTAGCTAGACGCGACTGGCGACGAATCCAGCCGCCCGCGGAATGAACGCCGACGACTCGTACCCTGTGTGCGCGAACGGGTTGCGTCCATCCGAGCAGATCGGGTCACCGTCGGCGCACAGGTCGATGCCGCGGCCGCTGTAGGGCGGGGGTGCCGCCGAAATCGGGTAGCTGAACTTGGCGCCGGCGTTGCCGAACACCGCCATCGCAGCGACGTTGCCCGCCAGGTTGCCGGGCAGCGGCGGGGCCGAGCCGACACCGCCGATTCGGCTGCCGACCGGCGGTAGCCCGACGAGCATGCTGACAATCGCCGCGCCCTGCGAGTATCCACCGAGCACGACCCGGGTGTTGGGGCAGTTCTGGGCGAGGTAGGCGATGCGCCCGGTGGCGTCGAACGCCCCGTCGGAGGCCCGCAAGAAGTCATAGGTGGCGGGGTAATTGACCCCGTAGGTACTCAGGGTGCGTGCACCGAGCTGCGGGCGCAGCGAATCCGCCAGCGCCTGCCCGACCCGCCCGACACCGGGCGGCTCGCTGGTTCCACGGGCGAAGATCAGCTCGACGTCCGAGCACGGCTCGGCGACGGCAGCCGGTGCGGGACCGGCAAGGACAGCGATCGTGGATATCAGTGCAGACCCCAGTGCGGTCGACCGGGCCGCCATCGTGCGCAGCTTCACGATGAACATCTTCACATCTGTTGGTTAGCGACGGCTAATCGGTTGCCCGGCGGACTGCACGGGCGGCACTTCCGGCCAAGTGGCTTGTGCGACCTGTTCGGTGCGGTCACCCTGGCGGGCCAGGGCCAGACCGAGCAGTACTACCGCTCCGCCGACGGTCTGGGTGACGGTGATCGCTTCACCCAGTAGCGCCCACGCGATGAGCACCGCGAACAGCACCTCGGACAGTCCGACCAGCGAGGCGAACCGGGGACGCAACCGCGCGACGCCCATGATGCCCAGCGTGTAGGCGATGGCGGTCGGGAAGAGGGCGAGCGCGATGACGGGGACGAACCAGGGCAGCGAGACATCGGCGACCACGGCGTTCTCGGTGCTGAACCGCATCGGCATCACGCCGGCAACGCCCAGCGCGGCGACGGCGACGGCGCCGACGATGAGCCCGGCGGCGGCCAGCGTGATGGGGCTCAGTCCGGTCCCGTCGGAGCTGGCCTTCTCCGACATCATGAAGTAGCAGGCCGCGCAGATCGCCGCGGCCAGACCCCACAGCACACCGGCCGAGTTGATGTGCGCACCGGCGAACACGTCGAGCACCAAAGCGATGCCGATGATGGCGATCGCCACGCCTGCCAGGGTCAGATTGCCGGGCCGGCGGCGGGTCCGTGCCCACAGCCAGGCCACCACCAGGATCGGTGCGGTGTATTCGAGCAGCAGCGCCACCGCGACCGACAGGTGGGACACGGCGTTGTAGTAGCAGAACTGTGCACCGGCGACCGGGATCACGCCGTAGGCGATGACCGTGCGGCGGTGCTCCAGCGCCTCGCGGACCCAGCCCGGGTTGGCGAACGTGGCGAACACCGCCATGGCCAGTGCCCCGCCGGCCAGCCGTGCGGTCACCGCGGCGGTGGGGGTCCAGCCCGCCTCCATGAGAGATTTGGCCAGCGGTCCTGACAGGCCGAAGGTAAAGGCAGACGCAATCGCGAACATCAGGCCAAGCCGGAATCGGTTCGTCGACCGCGCGTCGATCGCTGTCATGGAGCACCCCCTGGCGTGTAATGAGTAAACTGGACGTTGCTCATGACAATATCGGCGACGGGAGTCATGCGTCAAATGATTTTTACTCATGACACGGAGCTCACGCTGCGGGCGGCGTGTGTGTTGGTCAACAGCAACCGGGTGGACGGGGACGATCTCGGCGATATCGAGGGGCTGGACGACTACCTGGCCGAGTTCGGCTGGACCGGGCGTCGCGACAGGGATGCCTCCGAGCTCGCCGAGGTGCATCGGCTGCGTGAGCGCGTCGGCCGAGTATGGGCGGCCGCCGAGGACGAGGAGCGCGCGGTCGGGCAGGTCAACGCCCTGCTGTCCGACACCAAGGCCTCGCCCTGGCTGACCCGGCATGCCGAGATGCCGGAATGGCATCTGCACCTGGCGTCGATCCACGACCCGCTGGCCCAGCGGATGGGGGCCGAGATGGCGATGGCACTCGCCGACCTCGTCCGTGGCGGCGAGCTACGCCGGCTCAAGACATGCGCGGCACCGGACTGTGAGGCGGTGCTGTTCGACATGTCCCGCAATCGGTCGAGGATCTTCTGCGACACCGGCAATTGCGGGAACCGGCAGCATGTGGCGGCTTACAGGGAACGACGGTTGAGGGAAGGGCCTTGAAGGCGGGCGGGTGGCGACTCCGATCCGGTCGATTCTGACGTTGACTCGACGGCTTGTCCCACCTGCCACCATTCGGTCGTGGTTGCCTGGGTCGGGCAGCCTCGGGCCGGTCAACATCCGCCGGGCCGTCGAGCGGCCCATCCCCGTGGTGGCCATGGCTGCAATTCTGCACAGATATGTATAGAATTGCAGCCATGGCATCGACCGTGAACCTTCCCGTATCCCTCGCCGCGCGCAAAGGCGTGTCAGCCCTCGCCGAAATGAGCGAGGGCAAGCGAGTGGCACTGACCAGCCACGGTCGAGTGGTGGCCATCGTCGACTCTCCTGACAGGGTCAACGCCGAGGTACGCGATGTACGTGCTGCCGCATGGGCAGTAGTGGAAGCCGCCGCCGATCTAGTCGCCAGCCGGGACCGCCGCTACAGCCTTGACGAACTGTGCGCAAAGCTCGGTATTGACGCAGAGCGTGTCCGCGAACGAGCCGATTTGATGCGTTCTGAGTTGGATGCGCGGTAACGAGCGCCTGCCCGACGACCAGGCCGAGATTGTCTTCTCTGAGGCGTTCCTGCTCTACATCGACGACCTAAGCCCGTCGGACCGCGAATCAGTCTTGGCCGAGGTGGTGTCGCTGTGCGCCAACCCCGCCGGCAAACACCCACTGAGCAACCGGTCGGCCACCGACCGTCTGGCCGGACTCAACACGGTCGAAGTACTCGGACGGACCCAACGGGTCGTTTTCGCCTCCCGTATCGAGGACGGTGCCGGTGTCATCGAAGTGATCTGCGCCGGCCCCCGCAGCGCCGACGCTGTCTACGACGTCGCCAACGCACTGGTCCGGTCAGGCCGGCTCACCGAAGAAGAGGCCGCCCAGATCTGGGACGCCCTGGCCCTGCTGCAAGTGGTAGTCGAAAACGTGGGACTCGACGGCTGGGATTACCGGCCCCGCCCGGCTGAAGCTCACCTCGTGCGAGCACTGGTGCAGCTGAACCTGCTACCGGCACATCTCGCTGCGAATGTCTCCCGCGAAGAGGCCGACGCCGCGATGCGCGACGGATACGACGACGCCGGCAATCCCGACCCGGCAGCAGCACTGGCGGCGGTGATGCGTGCCGCGCGCAACCGCACCGACTACGTCGACGCCGCAGACATTCTGCGACGACGTGCCGAGGACAGGTGCGGCGCCACCATGCCGCGGGCGCGCGCTACCTGCATCCGCCGCGCAGGCCACCCCGGACCGCACCGCGCGACCAATTGATCGGCGGACCTACGCACGCAACATCCTCTGGGCTGGGCTGGCCCGTCACAAACCTGCGGCGCGAAAAGAAGCCGGTCGCTTCCAGCGGCCGGAGAAGTCACCGGTTTTCACCGCGCGGCCGGTAATCCCCGATTACGCATCGTGGCGACGCGAAGAACAGCAACGCTGGGGATAGGCATGGTTGTCGACCATCGCGATTGGCGACTTGTTCAGTCGGCTGCCACGGCCAAGGGGAGGCCTCCGCTAATGGTCAACGAGAGCGCCGCCCTGCCCGCGCCGGTTCGGTGCCGGCGTCTACAACGTCTCAATGGCGGCCACCACAACGGTGTCTCCGCTTCGGGCATAGTCGATCATTGCCGCCAGGCCGGGGCGGGCGGTGCCGACCGCTCCAGAGAGCTCGTCGGTGAAAACCCGCTCGGGGTCGACGCCGGCGGTGCGTTGGGCGGTGAGGTCCTGGCCGGTGGTGCTGATCCGGGCGTAGCCGAGAATGGCTGTCATTCGTCGACTGTCTCACCTGGCGGTGACAGGGCAGATGCGAGACACGCTGTATGAGACGAGATATGAGACAGCGTCACCTGGGACGATGCGACGGGGGAGTGAGCCCCTAAGCCCGTCTCGTTTCTCTAGAAATGCGACAGCGAGTTGCGCACCGACGGTCGACGAAACGCATGCGTGGTCGCTTGCCGGTTCATGCACGGTATGCATCCGCGCGGCTGAACACACCGACTACGGTGACTTGCTGCTGCTCGTCATCGATTCTGTAGAGCACGCGGTAGGTACCGCGACGTGCGCTATGGCGATCGTGCAACGGTGGTCGGAGCTGCTTGCCAACTCGGTGGGGATTGTCGAGCAGCGGACCGACGATGAACTCGTAAGCAGCGAACGCCACCGATTCGGGAAGTTGTTCGGCTAGTTGCTTTTTCGCGGTCGGCGCGATTATCAGCTCGTATCGCCGGTCGGTCACGTCCTAGCTCGGCGTGCTTGCATCGCCGCGGCAAGGCTGTCCTGGTTCTCCCCTTCCCCGCGAGCTAGCTCAGCATCTGCCTCGCCGAGGGCGCGGAGCGCTGCTGGGTCGGACAGCACCGCAATGGTTTCCTCGAGTGACTCCAGGTCGTCGACGGCGAGAAGGACCGCCGTGGGACGTCCGTGCACCGTGACGGTGATCCGTTCGTGCTGGTCGCCGACGCGGGCTACTAATTCCGACAGATGCGCCTTCGCCTCTGCGAGTGAGCTGACTTCAGACATGGTCATAAGTATGACCAGTTTCTCTCCCGGCGTCCAGGGGGGAGGCCGCATGGTGTGGTCTTGGGTGAGACAGGCGCTGCGATCAAGATGGCGGTGGCCGCGCGTGGTGGCCGCCAAGCGATCTGGCG
>WOYS01000089.1 GCA_011620645.1 Mycobacterium sp. | reverse complement strand
CCATCTGGAACCTCGGATCGGCGACCGAGAAACCCGGCGGCTGGGGACTTTCGGTGCCGACGCTGAGCGGTTCCCCGTTCGCACTGCCGGATCTGTCGCTGGTCGGTGAATTCAGCCTGGATAGCTTCGGCCGCATCGGCATCCTTGCGGCGGTGATGCTGGTGTTCACCCTCGTGTTCACCAACTTCTTCGACGCGATGGGCACCTTCACCGGCCTGTCCCGGCAGGCCGAAGTCGCCGACGAGCACGGCAACTTCCCGCGGCTGCAGTCCGCACTGGTGATCGAGGGCGCCGGCGCGGTGGTCGGCGGCGCGGCATCGGCGTCATCGAACACGGTCTTCATCGAGTCCGGCGCCGGCATCGGCGAAGGCGCCCGCACCGGACTGGCCAGCCTGGTGACCGGCGGATTGTTCCTCGCCGCAATGTTTCTCACGCCGCTGGCCGCCATCGTGCCCACCGAGGTCGCGGCCGCCGCGCTGGTCATCGTCGGCGCCATGATGGCCTCCCATCTGCGCGAGATCGACCTCGCGGACTTCTCCATCGCCCTGCCTGTCGTGCTGACGGTGGCGGTCATGCCGCTGAGCTACTCGATCGCCAACGGCATCGGCGTCGGGTTCATCTCCTGGGCCATCGTGCGTACGGCCGCGGGCAAGGGCCGCGAGGTCAGCCCGCTGCTGTGGGTCACCGCGGCGGGCTTCCTGCTGTACTTCGCGCGCGGCTGGGCCGACTCGCTGATCGGCGTGTGATCCGTCGACATCGTAAAGCCTGACCGGCGACCACATTTCGTCCGGCTTGCACTACTGGCCGCGTTCCTGCTCGGGTTGTGGTACCTGATCGGCGTCGCACGGATCCTCGATATAGAGGACATCCGCAACGCGGTGGCCGACACCGGACCGGCCGCGCCACTGGTCTATGTCGCGGTGTCCGCGGTGCTCGGCAGCCTGTTCGTGCCCGGACCGTTGTTGGCCGCCGGCAGTGGTCTGCTCTTCGGTCCCGTCTTAGGGACATTCGTCACCCTCGGCGCGACGGTGGGTACCGCGACGATCGCGGGCCTGGCCGGTCGCCGGGCCGGCCGCAACAGCACACGCGCGCTGCTGAGCACCGAACGCGCGGACCGCATCGATACCCTGATCGCGCGGGGCGGACTGTGGGCAGTGGTGGGCCAGCGGTTCGTGCCGGGGATCTCCGATGCGATGGCCTCCTACGCGTTCGGAGCATTCGGTGTTCCGCTGTGGCAGATGATGATCGGAGCGTTCATCGGCTCGGTGCCACGGGCCTTCGTCTACACCGCACTCGGCGCGTCGGTCGGCGACCTCTCTTCGCCACTGGTGTACGCGGCCCTTGCCGTGTGGTGCGTGACCGCCATCATCGGCGCATTCGCCGCACACCGGGGGTACCGCAGCTGGCGTGCGAGCCGCAACGACTCGGCCGAGTAACCCACCGGACGGGGACCGGTTCGCATGTTTGCCTCAACTCCCGCATGATCTGGACATGCAACGGGAAGTCGCGGCCGAGCTCGAGGTCGATATCAACGCGCCGACGACCCTCGAATTCCAGATCGCGGTGGCGCCTCACCCCGGCGCCCGGGTGAGCGAGTCGATGAGCTTCGTCCTGGACGGACAGCCGATCGAACCGCTGGAGATCAACGGCACCCACGGCAACCGCATCCACAAGTTCGATGCCGGAGTGGGGCACTTGCGCGTCGACTACTCGGCCACCATCGTCGGCTACGCCGATCCGGCGCCGGTCACCGAGTACGACCAGTCGCTGTATCTGCGGCCCAGCCGCTACGCCGAGTCCGACAAGCTCTTCGGTTTCGCCGGAACCGAATTCGGTCAGTTCAACAATTCCGCAACTCTGCTGGAACGCGTCTCGTCCTGGGTCGGTCAGCGCCTGCTGTACGTGCCGGGGTCCAGCGATCCCATCGACGGGGCGGTCGACACCATGCTCGCCGGTGCGGGCGTGTGCCGCGACTACGCCCACCTCGTGGTGGCACTGCTACGCGCGGTGAAGGTTCCGGCCCGCCTGGTGTCGGTGTACGCGCCGGGATTGTACCCGATGGACTTCCACGCAGTCGCCGAGGCCGTCGTCGAGGGGCAGTGGCGGGTGGTCGACGCGACGCTGCTGGCACCGCGGGACAGTCTGGTGCGTATCGCCACCGGACGGGATGCCGCCGACACCGCGTTCCTGGACAACCACAACGGGGCGATCAATCTCAGCTGGCTCAATGTTAGTGCCATCACCGACGGCATACTGCCCTCGGATTCGCCCGCGCAG
The DNA here is from genome assembly GCA_011620645.1 of Mycobacterium sp. Taxonomy (GTDB): domain Bacteria; phylum Actinomycetota; class Actinomycetes; order Mycobacteriales; family Mycobacteriaceae; genus Mycobacterium. The sequence goes on along the minus strand of WOYS01000089.1, from coordinate 3,551 downwards.
CTCGTCTCGATTCACTGAGTCGGCGGGCTCAGGGGCCTGGAAGATCGACGCGGCGCTCGGCGGTGCCGGCGACGGGGGTGCTCGACAGCATGTACGATCGGCGACTCGGTCAGCACCACGAGCGTGTTCTGACTACCGGTCGTCACGTAGACCGCGCCGCCGTCGGGGCTGACCCCGATCCCCCACGGTCCGCCACCGACCGCAATGGTCGAGGTGACGGTCCGGGTCTGCGCATCGACCACCGAGACCGAGCCGGCCAGCCGGTTGGCGACGTACACCGTCGACCCGTCCGGACTGACCGCAATGCCCAACGGCCCCTCTCCCATCGACACGGAGCCGGTGACGGTGTTGGTGGCGGTGTCGATGACGGCCAGCGATCCGGCGCCCGGTGCCGCCGACCCCACATAGAGGGTGCTGCCGTCGGGGCTGACGGCCACCGCCGAGGGTTCGTTGCCCACCGGGATCGTCGCGATCACCATATCTGTGGCCGTATCGACGACCGAGACCGTCCCGGTGGACCCCGTCGAGTCATCGTTGTCGGTGACATACAGCCGGGTGCCCGCCGAGTTGGCCGCTGCCTTCGACGGAGCGGACCCGACGGCGACGGTGGCGGTGATCGTCAACGTCGCGGTGTCGTACACCTTCACCTCGTTGGCGGTGTCGCACACGGCGTAGAGCCGGTGACCCGACGGGCTGATCGCCAACGACCATGGGCGAGGTTGCTGTTGGATATCGGCGATGACCGTTCCGGTCGCGGTATCGATCACCGAGATGAAGCCGTCGCCGCTGCGCGCCAGGTAGGCGACGGTCCCGTCGGGATGCACCACGACCGACACCGGATCCGAGTCGATGCCGATCGTGGCCGTGGTGGCCTCGGCCGCGGTGGAGACCACTGACACATCGGAGCTGTTGACGTTGGCCACGTAGATCCGGGACCCGGTCGGGCTGACGGCCAAATCCAGCGGGTGACTGCCCACGGGAATGGTGTTGACAACGCTGAGCATCGTGGAAACTCTCCTCCGATCGAGAGCGGCGTGATGAAGTCGCCGTCCACCGCACTCTGCCCGCGCCACGGCAAACAGTCACGAGTAGCGGGATACCTGCTTATCGCACGCCAGCAATTGTGACGGCCAGGTGAAATACCGCGCTGGCTACCGACAAGATCACACTCATGTCGACAAAGGTGAGGGCAGGCTGGCCTGTCACGGATGGCCCGAATCTGGTACAAACTAAAGCACCCTCTGAGGATCAGGAGCGAGACCGGACGTGCCTGACTCTCCAGCGGCGACGGGCGTTACCCCTCAGCAGCAGGACCTCCCGGCGCAGGAGGGCTTCGCGGCCGCCGAGCGGCACTTTTCGGCCTCGAAGATGAACCCGGAGCTACTGCTCATCGAAACCGACCGCGAGCTACGCAACTCGGCGGACTTCCTGGTGATCGACAAGATCGCCAAGGCCGTGTTCAAGGTGCCGGGCGTCGGAAGTGTGCAGGCCATCACCCGGCCCCAGGGCGAGCCGCTGGAGTTCAGCACCATCCCTTCGCAGATGAGCATGGGCGGCGCCAACCAGCAGATGAACCAGAAGCACATGGAAGACATGTTCGCCAACATGTTGCTGCAGGCCGACGACATGCAGTCGACCATCGACACCATGACCCGGACGGTCTCGCTCATAGGCGAGATGAGCGCGACCACGCACAACTTGGTCGGCAAGACTAGCGAGATGGTCGTCGATATCCGCGAATTGCGGGACAACATCTCGAATTTCGACGATTTCATCCGGCCGCTGCGCAACTACCTGTACTGGGAGCAGCACTACTACAACATCCCGGTCTGCTGGTCGATGCGCTCGGTGTTCGATGCCCTCGACGGCACCGACCAAGCTGACGACGCAGTTCGAGGCGATCCTGCCCGACATGCAGCAACTGGACACCCTGATGCCGCAGATGCTGGAAACCATGCCGGCACAGATCGCGTCGATGGAATCTCAGCGCGACATGATGCTGCGGATGTATCAGACTCAGAAGGGCATCCAGGACCAGGGCATGGCGATGCAGGACAACCAGAGTGCCATGGGTGAGGCGTTCAACGACGCCAGAAACGACGACACCTTCTATCTGCCGCCCGAGATCTTCAACAACGAAGACTTCAAGCGCGGCATGGACAGCTTCATCTCGCCCGACGGTAAGTCGGTGCGGTTCATGATCTCTCACGAGAACGACCCGTTGAGCGCCGAAGGCATCAAGCTGATAGACGCGATCAAGACCGCGGCCAAGGAAGCTGTGAAGGGCACCCCGCTGGAGGGGTCGAAGATCTACCTCGCCGGCACTGCCGCAGCCTTCAAGGACATGCAGGAAGGCAACAATTGGGACCTGATCATCGCCGGGATCGCGGCGCTGAGCCTGATCTTCATCATCATGCTGCTCATCACCCGCAGTCTGGTGGCGGCCGCCGTCATCGTCGGCACGGTGGTGGTGTCGCTCTGCGCGTCATTCGGGCTGTCAATCCTTGTCTGGCAACATATTCTGGGCATCGAACTGCACTTCATGGTGATGGCGATGGCGGTGATCGTGCTCCTTGCCGTCGGCGCGGACTACAACCTCCTCCTGGTCGCCAGGATCAAGGAGGAGATCCACGCCGGGCTCAACACCGGCATCATCCGCGCGATGGGCGGTACGGGCTCGGTGGTGACCGCGGCCGGCCTGGTGTTCGCGTTCACGATGATGTCGATGGTGGTCAGTGAGATGACCATGATCGCTCAGATCGGCACGACCATCGGCATGGGTCTGCTGTTCGACACGCTGGTGATCCGCGCGTTCATGACACCGTCCATCGCGGCACTGATGGGCAAATGGTTCTGGTGGCCGCAGTCGGTTCGGCAACGACCCGCACGGACGGTGGCGCCGCCGAAGCCACTGGAGCCCGCGCAGTAGTTTCCGCCCAGCACGTGCATCGCAAGAGGGCTTGGTATGTCGGACTGAAAAAGGCGGCCATCTGTCTGCAGCGCAAATTGTGGGAGATCGATTGAGGCAGGCTGGGTTGACCGCATACGCTGCGCAGATGCCCGATTTCGCACCGTCGCTGCCGCCGTTGCTTGACAACGTTCCGTCCGCAGAAGGGCAGCCCTTGCCCACCGCGGCGGATCTGGCCGGCCGGCCCTACGCGCTGCCCATCGACATCCTGGGTGAGCGGCACGGGCCGATCTTCTACGCGGACTACAACGGCATCCGCAAGCTGTACGTGTGCTCGATGAAGCTCGTCGACGAACTCTGCGACGAAAGCAGATTCGCCAAGAACCTGACCCGGACGCTCGACCGGGTACGTCCGTTGGCCGGGGACGGTCTGTTCACCGCGTACCACGGTGAACCGAATTGGCAGAAGGCGCACGACGTTCTGCTGCCGGGCTTCAGCTATGCCGGGCTGCGGAACTACCACGGCGCGATGCTCGACATCAACGCTGCGCTGGTCGATCGTTGGGACGCCGCCGCGGGCCGACAGCCGGTGAACGTGTCCGACGATCTGCAGAAGCTGGCGATGGACACCGTGGCGCTGGCA
>WOYS01000115.1 GCA_011620645.1 Mycobacterium sp. | reverse complement strand
TGCCGATCATGCCGCCGGTGCGGGCGTGCAGGTAGGGAGCCCATTCGATGAGGGTTGCGGGCTTGTGCCGGTGCAGCCGCAGCGACTGCTCCATCGTGGCGACCAGCTTTTTCCAGTCGTTCTTGGCTGCGATGGTGTTGAAGGAAAACGGCGCCGTCCTGACTGGGATGAACCGCCCGGCGATCTGGCGGCCGCGGATCCCGGAGAACATATTGGTCTCTTCAAGATCCAGTCCCGCGTAGACGAACGTCGCCGACACCGTGTCGAAGAAGTATTTCAGCTGATCAGACGCCCCTTTGCCTTTCTTCGTCGAGAGGTCGAGCCGGTGAAGCTCGTCTACTAGGACGAGCCTGGTTGCGGCTCGGCGCATCACCGCGGCAACCGCGTGTGCCAACGCTTGCGGGCTGTCGAAGCGGCCGACCGGCAGCCCCAGAAACACCGCGATCTCAGAAGTGAGGGCTTTGGAGTCGGCGTCGGGAGGGATCAGGATGTAGATGACAGGAATCCGATCGGGAATACCAGGATTGCGGCGTTCGAACTCGAGTTGGAAACGTTTGCCCAACTGGGTGATCGAGGTCGACTTGCCGGTGCCGCTGGCGCCGGAGACCAACAGCCCGCGCCGACCGAGCTGCTTGCTGCGGTTGTTGATGATCAGCTTCTGCCCGGTATGGATGACCTTGCGGATATCGGGCGTCGCGACCAGCAGCAGCGACGAGTGATAGTCCTGACGGGCCTCGGTGTAGAGTTCCCGCTCAAGCTCATCCATCCTGTCCAGGTCAGGGGCGGAAAGCAGCTGCGGTGGTTCCGGACTGGCGGTGCCGACAAACGATGCCCACCCCTCTTTGGTGGCCAGGGGATGGCGGGCATCCAGGTGTAGGGAGCTCACCAACGGCCCTGCGAGTCGTCGAGGATGTCGAGCAATCCGAACGGCACCACCGTTTCGGCATCGATTTCGGTATCCGGGTCGATATTGCCGTCGCCTGCCGGTGCAGCGGGTAGCGCGACCTGCTGCGCAGATTCAGGCACCTCAGCTGGCCAGCGGCCGATATCGGTGGCCAGTTCTCTGGGCAGATGATTGGGCATGTCCCTGGTGGAGGTGGTGCGGGCCAAGGCGCGGGTGGTGTCGGGTCCGGCCTCGGCGCGGCGCAGCAGCGCGGCCAGGAGGACCGCCACGGCCATCTCGTTGGCGTCGTCGACTCCGCGCGCGGCAGCGAGCTTGCGTGCTGCGCGCCAGGTGAAGTCGGCGAACGGTTGCCGGACGATGTTGTGATGTGTCCAGGGGACGGTGAACCAGCCGCGACCGCGGTGGTTGCGGACCCAGATCCGGGAGACGTCGTAGGGGTCGTAGTGGACTTCCCAGCGCCCGTTCTTGCTCGCGACCCCGGAGCTTTGCCCCGCCCAAGGCCGCAGCTCGCTGCTGTTGTAGGTGCGGTAGTCGATCTGGACGCCGGTGTCGGTGATGGTTCGCCAGTCCGCGGGCAGCAGCTCGATGTAGTCGTCGCCGGTCAACGCGACCGCAACATAGCCCGCGGCGGCAACCAACGCGGCATAGGCGTCGTTGGGCGACGCGGCCTGATCAGGGTTGAACGGGTGTCGTAGTCCCTGATTGGGTCTGGTTTGCCACCCCGCGATAACCCACTCGTCGAACAGCTCCTGCAGATCCGCCAGCGACCAGACGGCGCGATCGGCGACGTCGGCGCCGCGGCGGGTGACATCGCGGCCGGTGTATCCCGAAACATGTTGGCAGAACAGAGTATTGATGGATCCGAAGGTACGTTCGATGATCGCCTTGTCGGTCGGGGTCAGTTCGTGCGCGGGCTGGACCGAAATGCCGAGGGTGTCCGCGGCGCGCAGGAACACCTCCGAGAGAAACACCTTGCCGTGGTCGATGACCACGGTGTCGGGGATGATCACCGGCTTGGCGGCGGCCAGCGCCATCCGGGCGTCCAGCGACACCATCCGCTGGTGTGGGATGCGGGAGGCCGACATCGCCAGAGCCTGATCCCAGCCCGGCCGCATCGGCTCGGGCACCGTCATCCGCGCCAGAATCAGCGCCGCGTCAACGGCTTTCGCGCCAACCGGACGCAACACCCCCGAACAGATAGTCCGGGTGGCGATATCGACCGCCAGCACCAGCTCGGCGCGGCCGATCACCCCGTCGTCCATGACCGCCATCACATCCAGCGGGGTGGCGTCCAAATGCACCAGCTCCCCCGGCCGGGCGGCCATCGTCGGGGTGTAGACGCGGTCCGGCTTGTTCGCTGTCTGCCGGCGGGTAACCGCCGACCCGAAGGTATGCCGACCTTTCGCGAGTGTGTCCAGCAACCGATAACACGTCGCCGGCGACGGCATCGGCACCACCCCGGGCCCGTGCTCGTCGTCGAGCAACCGCTGGATCTGGGCGATGGCACGCGATTTCGTGCCCGTCGACGTGCTGGTCTGCGCCGCCACAACCACCGTGGACGCCGCGACCACCCGAGGATCAACCTGCCCGGTCGGCCCCAACATTCGGACGTAACGGGAATCGACCAAACCCCACAGCCCCTGCTCCCGATAGCGCCGCCTCATCCGCTGAACTGTGCGGGCACTCGTCTGGCGCCCCGCCGCGCTCAACTCCGCCGCCTTGACCTTCTCCCGCGCCGCCATCGACTGCGTCACCGGGTCGTATCCCGGCCGTGGCCCGATACCTGTCGGGGCGTCCGGCGGCACGCCGGTCTCGACCTCGACAACGTGGCGTTCCCAATCCTTCGCCGCCGCCAACACCTCGTCCGGCAATGCATCTAACAGTGCCCGCGGTTCGATCATCGGCGCCGCCGGACCCGACCCCGCCAGCTCGAAATCCTCCGCTGACAACAGGAACGGCAACGCCACCACACTGGCCTGCCCAGCCTCGGACAGCAAGCGGATCGTCGTTCCAGAAATCGCCACCACTGTGTGCACCGTCCCGTCGAACACCACCTGGTCACCCACCGACAGCACACCGGGACGCTCGAACATCACCGGACTCGCCGTCGACGCCGCGGCAATACCTGCGAGCGACTCGCCACGTCTTTCGACAGATTCGCCACTTCGGGTGACACCCGCACCATCGTGCGATGCGACAGCACCGCCGAAAGATCCGCCACCAGCCAGTGCCGCCACAGCAGGTGATAGAGCACCGGCAACGTTCCCAACGGATCGCCGACCGCGTCGGCGCCGTCCATCAGCGGCTGCGGCTCGATGAACACCGACAGCAGTTCCCGGGCGAGCGCCTCGTCGAAGCAACGCGGGTGCCGATAGCCGCCCAGCCAGCGATGATTGGCCGCCACCACCGGATCCAGGCAATCCCACAGCGCGTACTCCCAGCCGACCATGCTGCTGGCCTGCGACATCGCTGCGAACGCGGCCCGATCCCCGATCGACTCCCGCGGGCGCGAATCCAGTACCAGCGTGCACCCGCCCGTGGTTCGCCGCACCAGGAAGTCCGGCGCATGGCGCCGCTGCTTGCCCTGCCCATCTCGCCAGACCAACCAAAACGGCTGCGACACGATGTCCACCACGTCCGGGTCGAAATCCAGCGCCAACAAATGATCCCGCGCCACCCACGACTCGAACCCGACCCGCTGGCCCAACGTCGAAGACCAATACCAGCCCGGGAAATTGCGCTGACCGTGGTGGGACCGCAACGCCCGCACCGGTCCCCCAATCTCATCGACCACCTGTGGTAGCCACCGCCACGGCACCCGCCGCCCGTCCCCGGACGCGGTCACAAATACCGCATCGAACCCGTCCTCACCTACGGCAAGCGAAACCCCGTTGAGCTCAAAAGCCTCCAGCACCCGTCCATCTTTCGCCACTTCGGTGAGAACTCGCCACCGTTTCGCCAGATCCCTGAGAATTCGCCACTTCGCGTGAGAACTGACATTGACCCCCTACCCTCGCCCAACTCTGCCGCCATGGCGTTTCGTTTCGTTTCGTTTCGTAGTTTCGTTTCGTTTCGTTAATTGTTTCGTCATCGCGCCTGCGGCAGTACCTCGATGAGCTCACCGAGGCCGAGCGGCGTGCCGCGGCAACCGAATGCGGCGACTGGCTCGCCGACGACCAGGCCGAGCGGGCACACGCGACCGCGAGGAAGCTGATTTTCTGGCCGGCGAAGCCGCCACCGAGGCCGCCGCGGACCGAGAATGCGACACAGCAACTCGGCTGCGCCGCGATCTCGACCAGACCCACCGCGAGATCGACGACGCCGCTCGGGCCGAACGGGAAGCGTCGCGCAGCGCGCACGCCGAACAACTCGCCCAGCTGCAGCGCAACGCCAACGATGGGGTCGAAGCCCTTCACCGAGTCGCTTGCCGTAGCCAAGGACGCCGCCGAGATGTATTGGCCCCCACTCCCAACGCGCCAGTGCACCCCGGCACCCACACGCGCCGCACCGCGCAAACGAACCTGACGGCAGTCGCCAGCAGCGACTATCACCACTCCCTGACCTGGCGATATTCGCTCTGGTCGGCCTACGCCGCGCTCTCGGAGAAGTATCTGTACAACGGCGCTCGGCTGACCCGAGGTACATGGCGATGTTCCCTACCCGTGTGGCGGTCGGCCTTCGTCCACCTGACGGTGGCGATGTGCTCGGCCTCGTCAACCTTCCCGTGGGCTCCGAAACCTTGTGCCCTTGACGCGGGATGACTCCCGCATCAAGGTTCGCTCCTTGATCAGCTCACGCTCGCAGTCGGCGAGTGAAGCCACTGACCGGCTCCGACAGTCACCTCGGAGGGAGAGCGCTCTAGTTAGCTTGACTAATGTTCACAAATGCGTTCACAAACCGCATGAGAACGGCCCCCGGAGGGATCTCCGAGGGCCGTTCTACCTAGTAGCGGGGACAGGATTCGAACCTGCGACCTCTGGGTTATGAGCCCAGCGAGCTACCGAGCTGCTCCACCCCGCGTTGGTAAACACAACATTACCCAAGGGCGTGCAGACCACCAAATCGGGTGGTCAGCGCCATTTTCAACCCGAGCGCCGCACCACTAGACCGGTCTCCAGAACGCCGGCGGGCCATGCCGGTCGGCCAGTGCCGGGTGTCCCCGTCATAGCCGCGCCATGCTGGCCGCATCCGCGCCGGGGCGACGTTGCAGGGCAGCAGGGCAGCAGGGCAAACGCGACACCGACTCTGCGCTCACGGCTACACCTACTCGAACTTGTGCGCCGTGGACGCAGAGTCAGCGCGTCTAACTACTTAGCCTCGCGATACTTGTTCATCGCGTCGTCCAGCCGCTGCAGCGCCTCACCGAACTCGGCGAAATCGCCGCTCGTCTGAGCCTGCTGCATATTGTCCAGCGCCGCGTTGACCTCTTGCAGGGCAGCCGATTTCGCACCGGACAGCTGCACCGGGCCACCGGGCGGCACCGCCGCGGCGGGCGGCGTCGCCGTCGGCACGGTGCCCTGTTGCGCCGGAGCCTGCGGGTTGGCCGCCGGCTGAGCGGGCGGCCGTTCCGGCTGCCCATCGGTGGGCGCCGGACCCGTTGCCGTCGCACCGGCGCCGGGACCGAAGATCTCATCCAGCGCGTCGCGGACCGTCGGACCGTAGCCAACCTTGTCGTTGTACATCATCGCCACCCTGATCAAGCGCGGGTACGACGAGGCGGCATCACTGGTGCCCGGCGAGGCATACACCGGAGCGACGTAGAGCAGGCCGCCGTTACCGACCGGCAGAGTCAGCAGATTGCCCCACCGGATGCGGTTCTGGTTGTCCCGGCCGATCACACCGAGGTCCTGAGAGACCGCGGTATCGGTACTGATCGCGTTGAACGCCAGCTTCGGGCCGTTGACCTGACCCGGAATGGTCAGCACGGTCAACTTGCCGTAGCTGTCCGGATCCGAACTCGCACTGATGTAGGCGGCCAGGAAGTCACGTCTGATCCAGTTCATCGCACTGGTCAGCTGGAACGACGCCGCGGAACTCTGCTGCGCGAGATCCTTGGCCACGATGTAGTACGGCGGCTGGAAGCTGCTGGCCGTCGGGTTGGGATCCAGTGGCACATCCCAGAAGTCGGCGTTGGTGAAGAACTTCACCGGATCGTCGACGTGGTACTTGGCCAGCAGTGAACGCTGCACCTTGAACAGATCCTCCGGGTACCGCAGATGCTGCTGCAGATCCTCGGAGATGTCCGCCTTCGGCTTGACCGTGCCGGGGAAGACCGCCATCCACGCCTTGAGCACCGGATCGGCCTCGTCCTGCGCATACAGCGTCACCGTGCCGTCATAGGCGTCGACGGTGGCCTTGATCGAGTTCCGGATGTAGGACACCTCTTTGTCCGGCATCAACCGGTTGACCGCAACCTCGTTGGAGTCGATGGTCGCGTTCGACAACGTGGTCAACTCCGAGTACGGGTAGTTGTCCAGTGTGGTGTAGCCGTCGACGATCCACACCATGCGCTTGTTGACGATCGCCGGATAGACACCGTTGTCGGTGGTCAGCCACGGCGCCACCGCCTCGACGCGTTGCGCCGGATCGCGGTTGAACAGAATCCTGCTGTTCTCACCGATCACATTGGACAGCAGGAAGTTCCGCTCGGCGAACTTGGCCGCGAAGATGCCGCGGGCCAGCCAGTTGCCGATCGGGACGCCGCCGGTGCCGCCGTAGGTGTAGTTCTTGGTCTCGGTGTTGGACTCGTAGTCGTACTCGCGGTCGACGTCGCCGTTCTTGCCGACGATCGCGTAATCCTCGGGCGCGCTGGCGATGACGGGTCCGAAGTACACCCGGGGCTGATCCAGCGCCGCCGGACCCGGGGACACCACACTGCCGTTGGCGCCGACCACGCTGGCCAGGAACTCCGGATAGCCACCGTTCTGGTTGGGGTCGTTGGCGATACCGCGCACGGTGTTGGCCGGCGAAGCCACGAAACCGTTGCCGTGGGTGTAGACGGTGTGCCGGTTGATCCAGTCCCGCTGGTTGTCGATCAACCGATCCGGATTCAGCTCACGCGCGGCCACCACGAAGTCGCGGATCTGGCCGTCGGGCCCGGTGTAGCGGTCCATCGCCAGCTGGTCGGGGAAGTTGTAGAAGTTCTTGCCCTGCTGGAACTGGGTGAACGCCGGGCTGACGATCGTCGGATCCAGCAACCGGATGTTCGACGTCGTGGCCCGGTCTGCGGCCACCTGCTGCGCGGAGGTGTCGGCGACGCCGCTGTAATCGCGGTAGGTCACCACATCGTCGTTGAGCCCGTAAGCATCTCGGGTCGCGGTGATACTTCGACTGATGTATTCGCTTTCCTTCTGCGCAGCATTGGGCTTGACGCTGAACTGCTCGACGATCAACGGCCAGCCCGCCCCCACCACCAGCGAGGACAGCAGCAGCAGCGCCAGTCCGATCGCCGGGATGCGCAGGTCGCGCAGCACCAGAGCGGAGAACACCGCGACGGCGCAGATGACCGCGATCGCCAGCAGGATCAGCTTGGCCGGCAGCACGGCGTTGATGTCGGTGTAACCGGCTCCGGTGAACGGCTTGCCCGCGCGGGTGTTGCTCAGCAGCTCATAGCGATCCAGCCAATAGGCCGCGGCCTTCAGCAGCACCAGGGTCCCGGCCAGGGCGATCAGCTGGATGCGGGCGGCGCGGCTCAGCAGCGCTCCGGAACGACCGGCCAGCCGGATACCACCGAACAGGTAGTGGCCCAACAAGTTCGCCACGAATGCCAGAAACACCGCCGCGAACAGGCAGGACAGCATCAGCCGGTAGAAGGGCAGATCGAACGCATAGAAGCCGAGATCGATGCCGAACTGGGGGTCGGTGATCCCGAACTCGCTGCCGTGCAGGAACAGCTGAACCTGCGGCCAGAAGCTCTGGACGACGAATCCGGCGATCACGCCGATGAAGACGGGGATGCCGATGCCGAACAATCGCAGCCGGCTCATCACGGTGGTGCGGTACCGCGCCACCGGATCGTTGGGTCCCGCGGTCGGCACGAACACCGGCCGGGTCCGGTAGGCCAGCGCCATGGCGGCGAACACCACCGCACCGAACACCGCGGCCGCCACCAGGAACAGCACGATGCGGGTGAGCAGCACCGTGGTGAACACCGAGCGATAGCCGAGCTCGCCGAAGAACAGCCAGTCGACATAGCCGTCGATGAATCGTGGTCCCACCAACAGCAACAGAACTACAACTACCGCGACGCCGATGAGAACCCGGCTCCGTCGTGTCAGCTGCGGCATTCGCGCCGCGGGCCGCATACCCAACTCTTCAACTCCAGTCCATGGTCCGTGGCGTCAGTCAGCCAGTCTTGATCCTGGTCGAGGTTGCCAAGCCTGCGCCCAACTCTACGCACCACCTACAACGGAACCTCTCAGCATGTCGGGGGTTCGCCACCGGCAGAAATCGTGTTCAACGCGTCCACCGCGGTACTGAGCGTGTCCACCTTCACCAGCTGCAGGCCGTCCTCATGCGCCGTCAGCGCCTCGGCGCAGTTACCGGCAGGCACCATGAACACCGTCGCGCCGGCTTCGCGGGCGGCCAGGATCTTGTGGGTGATACCTCCGATGGAGCCCACCGTTCCGTCGGCGGTGATGGTGCCGGTTCCGGCCACGAACTTGCCGTCGTTGAGCTCACCGGTGGTGAGTTTGTCGATGACCGCCAAGCTGAACATCAGTCCGGCCGACGGCCCGCCGATATTGGCCAGGTTGAACTCGATATCGAACAGCGCCCACGGCGCATCGAGCACCCCGACGCCGAGGTAACCCTGCTCGCGCTCCGGGTGATTGCCCAGGGTGATGGTCGCCGTGCCGGGCGGGGCGTTCTTGCGGCGGTAGTCGATGACGACCTGATCGCCGGGTTTGGTGTCCTTCAGAACCTCCTGGAACGCCTCCAGGTTGGGCACCTCGACGTTGTTCACCATGTCGATGGCGTCACCTCGCTCCAGCTTGCCCGCCGAGGGACCCTTCTCCTCGACCGACTCCACCGTGACCGATTTCGGGTACTTCAGGTAGGACAGCGCCGCGTACTCGGCGTAGTCCTCGGAGCGCTTGAAATCGGTGGTGTTCTCCTTGTCGATATCGTCCTTGGACTTGTCCGGCGGATACACCAGTTCACGCGGAGTCAACTGATCGCGGCCCGACATCCACAGCGCCAGCGCCTGGCCGAGGCTCAGTCCATCGCGCTGGGACACCGTCGTCATGTTCAGATGGCCGGAGGTCGGATAGGTCACCTCACCGGCCACCCCGTCGGTGCTCCTGATGTCGACGACCTGCTTACCGTCCACCTCGCCGAGGGTGTCGAACGTCGGACCCGGGCCCAACGCGACATACGGCACCGTCACCACCGACAGCAGCAACCCGAACGCCACAATGGGCACCACAGCGACCACCAGCGTCATAGTCCGCCTGTTCACGCCGCCCACAGTAGAGCGCGTTCACCCACAGCGTGACCCGCGGCCCCACCCGCGCCGCCGCCGGTGGGTACCGTTGACGCCATGGCTGACCTGCCCTTCGGCTTCTCCCCCGGAGATGACCCTGAGCGTGACAAACGCAAGAAAGATCCCTCCGGGGACCCCTTCGGTCTGGGCGGTGAAGGTTTCGACATGTCCGACCTCGGCCAGATCTTCTCCCGGCTGGGTGAGATGTTCAGCGGGGCAGGCAATGTGGGCCCCGGCCAACAGGCCGGCCCGGTGAACTACGACCTGGCCCGCCGGTTGGCGTCGAGCGCGATCGGTTTCGTGGCGCCGATACCCGAGTCGACCGCCACCGCCGTCGCCGATGCGGTGCGGCTGGCCGAAACCTGGCTCGACGGGGCCACCGCGCTGCCGGCCGGCACCACCCGGACCGTCGCGTGGACGCCGACGGACTGGATCGACAACACCCTGGACACCTGGAAGCGGCTGTGCGATCCGGTGGCCGAGCAGATCTCCACGGTGTGGGCCTCGGCGCTGCCGCAGGAAGCTCAGGCGATGGCCGGACCGCTGCTGGCGATGATGTCCCAGATGGGCGGCATGGCGTTCGGCAGCCAGCTGGGCCAGGCGCTGGGCAAGCTCTCCAAGGAGGTGCTCACCTCCACCGATATCGGACTGCCGCTGGGCCCCAAGGGCGTGGCCGCACTGATGCCGGAGGCCGTGGACGCCCTGACCGAGGGGCTGGAACAGCCGCGCAGCGAGGTGCTCACCTTCCTGGCCGCGCGGGAGGCCGCGCACCACCGCCTGTTCAGCCATGTGCCGTGGCTGTCCAGCCAGCTGCTCAGCGCGATCGAGGCCTTCGCCAAGGGCATGAAGATCGACATGAGCGGTATCGAGGACATGGCCCAGAGCTTCAACCCGGCCGCGCTGACCGATCCGTCGGCCATGGAACAGCTGCTCAGTCAGGGCATGTTCGAACCGAAGGCGACACCCGAGCAGACCGCCGCCCTGGAGCGCCTGGAGACCTTGCTGGCGCTCATCGAGGGCTGGGTGCAGACCGTCGTCATCGCCGCGCTCGGCGACCGGCTGCCCGGCACGTCCGCGCTCAGCGAGACGCTGCGCCGCCGCAGGGGCACCGGCGGCCCCGCCGAACAGACCTTCGCGACCCTGGTCGGGCTCGAGTTGCGGCCCCGCAAGATGCGCGAAGCCGCCGACCTGTGGGAGAAGCTGACCGAGGCCGTGGGCTCCGATGCCCGCGACGCGGTGTGGCAGCACCCAGATCTACTGCCCCGCGGCGAGGATCTCGACGACCCGGCTGCGTTCATCGACCGGGCCGTCGGCGGTGACACCAGCGGTATCGACGAGGCGCTGGCCGACCTGGAGAAGAACCAGGGTCCCGACGGCCCTGTGGATAACTGAGGCGGCACCCGCGCCGGTTGTGACACAGTCATGGCATGCGGCGCTACGCACTCAACTCGGCGATGCCGGTGTTGTTGCGGCCCGACGGAACCGTGCAAGTGGGCTGGGATCCGCGTCGCGCCGTCCTGGTTCACCCACCGGCCGGACTGAGCGCGGCGGCACTATCGCGACTGCTGCGCTCGATGCAGGACGCGGCCACCGCCGATGAATTGGTCACGCGCGCTGTGGATCTCGGCCTGCCCACGGAAACCGCACCGGACACCGTCGCCGAACTGCTGGACGCTCTGGTCGCCGCAGGTGTGGTGACCCGCACCCGCCTGTCGCTGCGGGCGGTGTCGGTGCGGGTGCACGGCCGGGGCCCGCTGTCGGATCTGCTGGCCGGGTCGCTGCGCTGCTCGGGAACCCGGGTGACCCGCAGCAACCGGCGCCACGCTGTGGTGACCACCGATCGCACCGACCTGGTCGTGCTGGCCGACGCGCTCGTCATCGATCCGTGGGTGCTGCGCGACCTGCACACCGCACGGGTACCCCATCTGCCGGTCCGGGTGCGCGATGGCACCGGGCTGGTCGGCCCATTGGTGATCCCCGGCGTCACATCGTGTCTGGCGTGTGCCGATCTGCACCGCAGCGACCGGGACGCGGCCTGGCCCGCCCTGGCCGCACAGCTTCGCCATGCCGTCACCGCCGCGGACCGGGCCACCGTGCTCGGCACCGTCGCACTGGCACTCACCCAAGTCGATCTGGTGGTCCGGGCGATGCGTGATGACTCCGACACCCGGGACGTGCCGCCGATCCCGATCACTCTGGACACCACCGTGGAATTCGACGTGGGCACCGGCTCAGTGGTGACGCGCCGCTGGTCGCGCCACCCGGCGTGCGCATGTTGACATCGCTTGTTGCCAGTTTGTTGCGGCATACTCAGGTACATCATGGATGATGGTCGGGTGTCTGAAATCAAACGAGGCAGCGTCGCCCGTAACGCGAAGCTCGCCTCACTGCCCGTGGGGTTTGCCGGCCGGGCCGCGCTCGGGTTCGGCAAGCGGTTGGCGGGCAAATCCAAAGACGAGGTGACCGCCGAGCTGATGGACAAGGCCGCCCAGCAGCTGTTCACCGTGCTGGGTGAACTCAAGGGCGGCGCCATGAAGGTCGGGCAGGCACTTTCGGTGATGGAAGCCGCCATCCCCGAGCGCTACGGCAAGCCCTACCGCGAGGCACTGACCAAGCTGCAGCGCGAGGCTCCCCCGCTGCCGGCGGCCAAGGTCCACCGTGTCCTGGACGGGCAGCTCGGCACCAAATGGCGCGAGCGTTTCATCTCCTTCGACGACACGCCGGTCGCCTCGGCCAGCATCGGCCAGGTACACAAGGCGATCTGGTCGGATGGCCGCGAAGTCGCGGTCAAGATTCAGTACCCGGGTGCCGATGAGGCGCTGCGCGCCGACCTGAAGACGATTCAGCGTCTGGTCGGGGTGTTCAAGCAGCTCGCCCCTGGCGCCGATGTCGAGGGCGTGGTCGAGGAACTGATCGGGCGTACCGAGATGGAACTGGACTACCGGCTCGAAGCCGACAATCAGCGGGCATTCGCCAAGGCCTACGCCGATGACCCGCATTTCGTGGTACCCGCGGTGATCGCGAGCGCACCCAAGGTCGTCATCGCCGAATGGATCGAAGGCGTCCCGATGTCGGTGATCATCCGCCAGGGCACCCCCGAGCAGCGTGATGCGATGGGCACCCGGCTCAGCGAATTGACCTTCGGCGCCCCCGAGCGCCTCAAGATGATGCACGGCGACGCGCACCCCGGCAATTTCATGCTGATGCCCGACGGCCGCATGGGAGTTATCGACTTCGGCGCGGTGGCACCGCTGCCCGGCGGATTCCCGCCCGCGCTCGGCACGTGCATTCGACTGGCGCGGGACAAGAACTACGCAGAACTATTGCCCGCGATGGAGGCCGCCGGGTTCATCCAGAAGGGTCAGGAGGTCTCGACCCAGGAAGTCGACGACATGCTGCGCCAGTACGTGCAGCCGGTCGAGGTCGAGGTCTTCCACTACACCCGGCGCTGGCTGCAGCGGATGGCCGCGGGGCAAATGGACAATTCGGTGGCGCACATCAAGATGGCCCGCCAGCTCGATCTGCCCGCAAATCTGGCCATCCCGCTGCGCGTGATCGCATCGACCGTCGCGATCTGCTGTCAGCTGGATGCCCATGTTCCCATGAAAGCCATTGCCACCGAACTGGTTCCGGGCTTCGCCGACCAGGCGGCATAGGTCGCGGCCTAGCCGAAGCTAGGCCGCCTGGGCGTCCTTGCGCGGACGTCCACGTGGCCGCTTGCGCGCCACGATCGATCCGCGTTCGATGATCTCCCCACCCCAGACGCCCCACGGCTCCTGACGTTGCAGCGCCTCGTTCAGGCACAGGCCACGGATCGGGCAATCCGCACACAGCGCCTTGGCCCGCTCCAACTCGGTCGGGTTCTCGGCGAACCACAGGTCGGGATCGGCCGCATGGCACGGCACCGCGGGCAGTATTCGTTCAGGGCATGCCTGGACGGACATGTCTTTCCCTACTTCCTGGTCGTTGTTTCGGTGTCGGTGTACTTGTCCGGACCGGTTGACCAGGATGTTCGGGTGTTCCGAAAACAATGGCCACGGATCCGGTTCTCGCGGGTCCGTGGCCTTTTCGGCGGTTGTGGGGCTACCTAGGTGGTGCCCCGATTCACGGACTCAGCGATCCCATCGGCTGTGCGGCGCTTGTGCTGCGGCGCGGCGGCAGCGGGCGCCCAGTCAGCTCGATGGTTGGCGGGAATGCCAGCGACGGCGTAGATGCCAGCGACGGCGGAGGCGGACAGCCGCACACCGCTGACGCTTACGCTTACGACTTTGTGCATAGTAAAAATCGTCATGATGCCGGATCCCCCCTCTCGCTGAGCCAGACAAAAATATCACACGGAACTTGTGATCCTGAAGGCTAGATGCTCACAGCCCAAACGCACAAGCGATTTTCTGACCAGCGCATGTGGCGGAATTTGGGTGAAAGTTGGCCGAGTTTCGACCAGGTTCAGGACCGCGCCTTGACCAGGTCCAGCACATCCGGTCCGTACTGCTCCAGCTTGCGGGCACCGATACCGGGGATCGCCACCAGAGCCGCGGCATCGGCCGGCATTGCCTCGGCGATCGCGATCAACGTGTTGTCGGTGAACACCACGAACGCAGGCACCTTCTGCTCCTGAGAGACGCGCAGCCGCCAATCCTTGAGTTCGGCCAGCAGTTCGATGTCGACATCGGACGGGCAGCTCTCGCAGCGGCGCAGCATGATCGCGGTCGGACTGCTCAACGCCCCGTTGCAGATCCGGCAGCGCGGTGCAGCACCCTTGGTGCGCCTCGGCCGGGCCGGGCCGCCGTCGGTCGGCGACTGCGGGGCCACACCATTGAGGAAACGTGAGGGCCGCCGGCCCTGCCTGCCACCGGGGGTGCGGGCCAGCGCCCAGCTCAGCGCCAGATGCACCCGCGCGCGGGTAACACCGACGTAGAGCAGCCGGCGCTCCTCCTCGACGGCCTCGCTGTCGGGACCGTGGGCCAAGGCGTGCGAGATCGGCAGGGTGCCGTCGGCCAGCCCGACCAGGAACACCGCGTCCCATTCCAGCCCCTTGGCCGCATGAAACGAGGCCAGCGTGACACCCTGCACCACCGGTGGATGCCGGGAGTCGGCGCGCTGGCGCAGCTCAGCGAGAAGCGTCGGCAGATCCAGCGAAGGGCGTTGCGACACTTCGTCATCGACCAGGTCGGCAAGCGCGGCCAGGGCATCCCAACGTTCCCTGGCCTTGGTGCCGGCCGGCGGATCGGCCGTCAGGCCCAATGGCTCCAGCAGCGACCTCACCAGGCCAGGTAGGTCGTCCCCGTACTCGCTGTTGACGTTGCGCTGCAACGCAAGCAGTGCCTGACGGATCTCCTGACGGCTGAAGAATCCCTCACCGCCGCGCACCTGGAAGGCTATGCCGGCTTCGGTGAGCGCCTCCTCATAGATCTCGGACTGGGCGTTGATCCGGTACAGCACCGCGATTTCTGCTGCGGAAGTACCGGATTCGATGAGTTTGGCGACCTTCTTGGCGACGGCGGTGGCCTCGGCCACCTCATCGGGATGCTCGGCGAAGGAGGGTTTGGGCCCCGGGTCACGCTGGCCGACCAGATGCAGCTTGCTGCCGGCCATCCTGCCGCGTGCCGCGGCGATGACGCGGTTAGCCAGCGACACCACCTCCGGGGTGGAGCGGTAGTCGCGTTCCAGGCGCACCACGGTGGCCTCCGGGAAGCGCCGCGAGAAGTCCAACAGGAACTTCGGGGTGGCCCCGGTGAACGAGTAGATGGTCTGGTTGGCGTCCCCCACCACCGTCAGGTCGTCGCGGTCACCGACCCACGCGTTGAGCACGCGCTGCTGCAGCGGGGTCACGTCCTGGTACTCGTCGACGACGAAGCAGCGGTAGCGATCCCGGAACTCCTGGGCGACGGCGGCGTCGTTCTCGATGGCCGCCGCGGTGTGCAGCAGCAGGTCGTCGAAATCCAGCAGCGCGATGCCATCGCGGTGGATTTTGAGCTTTTCGTAGGTGCTGTAGACCCTGGCGACGGTGCCGGCATCCATGGGGACGTCGCGGTGGACCTTGGCGACCGCGGCCGCGTACTGCTCGGGGGTGATCAATGAGGCCTTGGCCCATTCGATCTCACCGGCGAGGTCGCGCACGTCATCGGTGCCGGCCTTCACTGCCGCCTTGTTGGCGGCCTGCGCCACCACCGAGAACTTGCTGTCCAGCAGTTGCCAGCCGGTGTCGCCGACCACCCGCGGCCAGAAGTACTGCAGCTGACGCCGCGCGGCGGCGTGGAAAGTGACCGCCTGGACCGCGGCCGTCGGCACACCGGCCTGCTCGCCGAGGCTGCGCAGCCGGCTGCGCATCTCACCGGCCGCGCGGGCGGTGAACGTCACCGCAAGCACCTGACCGGGCGCGATATGACCGCCCACCACCAGGTGCGCGATGCGACGGGTGATGGTGCGCGTCTTACCGGTGCCGGCGCCGGCCAACACACAGACCGGGCCGCGCGGCGCGAGCACGGCCTCGCGCTGTTCGTCGTCGAGGTCGCCGAGCAGACTGTCGACCGACGGCATGCCGTCCATCATGGCAGGGGGTTGTGACATCCATGTTGGCGCCGGTCACCCGCCGCATAGGCTTAGTGGAATCTCGCACCGACGTCGATGGGTTGTTCGCAGCATGGCCACCACTTCTGAAGCCCAGCTGACCATGTACACCACGTCGTGGTGTGGCTACTGCAACCGGCTCAAGACCGCGCTCAAAGCCGAGGGCATCGCCTGGGACGAGATCGACATCGAGGCCGATCCGTCCGCCGCGGAATTCGTCGGGTCGGTGAACAACGGCAACCACGTGGTGCCGACGGTGAAATTCACGGACGGGTCCACGCTCACCAATCCGAACATCAAGCAGGTAAAGGCCAAGCTCGGTTAGTGCAGGGCCGCCCAGGACTCGATGATCTCGCGGGCGATGGAGATCGACCCGGGCAGCAGCAGCCGTGACGGCAAGTCACTGCTCCAGTCACCGTTTTCCAGAGCATCGCGAATCTCGGCCCGGGTGAACCACTGCGCCTCGGCGATCTCGCCGTCGTTGAACGAGAACGGCTGTTCGGGATCGCCGAGCGCGTGGAAACCGACCATCAGTGAGCGCGGGAAGGGCCATGGCTGGCTGCCCAGGTAGTGCACATCGGTGACCTCGAGACCGACCTCTTCGGCGATCTCGCGGACCACGCAGGCTTCGAAGGACTCCCCCGCCTCGACGAATCCGGCCAGGATCGAGAACATCCGCTCGGGCCACACTGCCTGGCGGGCCAGCACTGCCCGGTCGTGGCCGTCGTGCACGAGGCAGATCACCGCCGGGTCGATGCGCGGGAACTCTTCGCGACCGGTTTCCGGGTTCAGCCGTGACCAACCGGCCTTGATCGCCTTGGTCGGCGAGCCGTCGACCGGGCTGTACCTGGCGTTGTCATGCCAATTCAGCAGTGCGGTGGCCGTCGACACCAATTGGGCGCTGGCGTCGTCGAATATCGAACCGGTACGCCGCAGATCGAGCACCTCGGACTCGACGGTCGGGTCCTCCGGGGCCTCCAACGCGCCGCGGATCGCCCACACATGTCTGCCGTCCTCCAAGCGGCCGAGGAACACCGCCTGCTCGGGCGGGCCGTCACCCAGAGCCGCAGCCGGGCCCAGAACCACACTGCCCGCGGCGATCAGCACCTGATTGCGGCGGTCCACCCGCAGCACCAGGGCATCCGGCCATCCCGCGATCGCGGCATCGATATCGGTGCGCAGCGCGTCGGCGCGGTCGGCACCGACGCGTGACAGCAGTGGGACGTTGCGGAGCGTGAAACTCATCGCTTAACGATCGTCCTTGGAGCGGATGTAGAGCAGCCGATCGGTCAGCTCCAATGCATCGACCCGTTCGTCGTCGACCCGCAGCAGGTGACCTTCGCGGACTACTCCGAGCACGATGTCGGTGAGATGGCGCGGCGAGCCGCCGACCTCTTTGGTCTCGACCGGACGTTCGGCGAGGGCGAATCCCGCATCGGGGGTCAGCAGGTCCTCCATCATCTCGACAACGCTCGGGGTCTGCGTGGCGATGCCGAGCAGGCGGCCGGCGGTTTCGGAGGTGACGACGGTGGAGTCCGCGCCGGACTGCTTGAGCAGGTTCTGGTTCTCGGCCTCCCGCACCGCGACGATGATGGTGGCCGTCGGATTCAGCTGGCGGGCGGTGAGGGTCACCAGGACGGCGGTGTCGTCACTATTGGTCGCCACGATGATCGACTTGGCGTGTTGCGCGCTGGCCAGCCGTAACACCTCCGAGTCGGTGGCACTGCCCCGCACGGTGACCAGCCCGGCGCCCTTGGCTCGTTCGAGTGCCGCCGGATTCTGTTCGACCACCACGATGTCTGCGGGCGCGACGTCGTCGCCGATCATCGCGGCGACCGCGGTGCGGCCCTTGGTCCCGTATCCGACGACAACGGTGTGGTTACGCACGCTTTTCCTCCATCGCTGGATCTTCAACGCCTGCCGCGATTGATGCGTGAGCGTCTCGACCGTGGTTCCGATCAGGACGATCAGGAATGCCACCCGCAGGGGGGTGATGACCAGAACGTTGACCAGCCGGGCTGACGGGCTCACCGGTGTGATGTCACCGTAGCCCGTGGTCGACAGCGACACCGTGGCGTAATACAGACAGTCCAGCAGCGACAGCGGGTCGTCGGGGTTGGGGGCATCGTCGATATCGCGGTAGCCGTGGCGATCGAGGTACACGATCAGCACTGCGGCGAACAGTGCGCTCAGCGCGTAGAGCACCCGCGTGAGGATGCGCCGGCCCGGGCTGACGAACCTCTCCGGGATGGTGAGGACATCGACAAGGTCGGCGTCATGACGCGATGTGAGGCTCTGGTTGACCGCCGCCAATTGCCGGCGCAACCTACCTCTGGCCATGAATCACCGATCGGCGCGGGGTTGGCACGTCACAATGTAACCATGACGAACCCCGCATCCGTAGATCAGAAGCAAGCAAGCTCGACGCGCGCCATTCAGATGGGCGGGTGGCTGGTCGGCATGGGCGCGCTGCATTTCGTGGCGCCCAAGCCGTTCGACACGATCGTGCCCAGCGAGTTGCCCGGCAGCGCCCGCTTCTACACCCACGCCTCGGGCGTGGCCGAAGTCGCCGCGGGCGCACTGCTGATCGCGCCGAAAACCCGCAGGGTCGGAGCGCTGGCCGCCATTGCACTGTTCCTCGGGGTGTTCCCGGCCAACGTCAACATGGTCCGGTTGTGGAAGGACAAGCCGCTGCCCATGCGAATCGGGGCAGTGGCCCGGCTGCCGCTGCAGGTTCCGATGATCACCCAGGCGTACAAGATCTACCGCAGCTCCTCGGCGTCCAGCAGGAGCTCCGCGAGCTCATCGGCACCGGGCAGCGAATCCGGCATGACCGTCACCCCGCTACGCACGTAGTGAAACGCCGCCCGCACCGAATCGACCGGGCAACCCTGCAGTCCCGCCCACGCCAGCCGGTACACCGCAAGCTGGACCGCGGCGTGCTGCAGGGCCTCCGGGGTGCTCGGCGGCGCACCGGTTTTCCAGTCGACCACCACCGCACCGCCGTCGGCTTCGGTGAACACGGCGTCGATGCGTCCGCGGATCACGGTGGCGCGCGGGCCGTCGAGGATCATGTCGAACGGCACCTCGACGTCGATCGGGGTGCGCGACGCCCAGGCCGACCCGGCGAATGCCGCCTGCAGATCGGACAGTTCCTCGGCGTGCGCCCGGCCGGTCTCGCGGTCCACCGCGCCGGGCAGATCGTCCAGATCGAACAGCCGCTCGGCGTGGAAGTACCGCTGCACCCACTCATGGAATGCGTTGCCCAGCAGTGCATGTGGATCGGGGCGGGCCGGCAGCCGTCGCCGCAAGCGCTGACGGGCAGCGGCGGGATCCTTGCCCAAGTCGACGAGGGTACTCACCGAGAGTTGCCCGGGTAATTCCACCGGGGCCTGCTCGGCGGCTCGTTCCCGCTCGGCGAGCAGCGCGTCGACATCGGCCGTCCAGTCCTCGGGGTCGAGCGCTGTCCCGACCGCTCCTTCTGCGGCCTGCGCGACCAGCGCGGCGCCACGCTCGATATCTGCGCGCCGGTCGCCGGCGACCTCGACCGGCCACACTGCTTCGACGACGCCGCCGCGCAACGGGTTCAGCTCACCGTCGAGCGGGTCGGGCGCCCACTCGTCGATGATGCCGCATGGCTGCCCGGCAGCCGCTGAGGTGTCGATGATGCTCTTGAGCTCCAGCAGGAACTCCGAAGGCCCGCGGGGTTTGGCCTCGGTGGGCCCCCAATGATGCCCGGACAGCAGCAAGGTGTCCTCCGAGCGGGTGAGCGCCACGTAGAGCAGCCTGCGCTCCTCATCGCCGCGACGCTGGGCCAACATGTCCTTGTGGTGAGCGATCTTGTCCGACAGCGTCTTCCGGTCGTTGACATCCGAGGTATCCAGAACCGGAACCCCGTGTTCGTTCACGGGGGCATCCGGGCGAGCGGAGCGACGGGATATGGCTCTGTCTCCGCGCAGCAGTGGCGGCAGGTCCCCGGCGTCGCTCAACCAGGTGCGGGCCATCGCGGTGGACGGAAAAACCCGCCCGCTCAGATGCGGGACGGCCACCACTTGCCATTCCAGTCCCTTCGCCGCGTGCACGGTGAGAATCTGCACCCGGTCGGTCGATACCGTCATCTCCGCCGGCGCCAACCCGTTCTCGACGACCGCTGCCGCATCCAGATAGGCCAGCAGGCCCGCCGCGGCGCCGTCGGAGCGGGCGGTGAAGTCGGCCACCACATCGCCGAACGCGTCGAGGTGCTCGGTGCCGCCCCACCCGGCAGGCACCGAACGCGCCGCCCTGACCTCGACGTCGACACCGAGAACCCGGCGCACCTCGGCGATCAGATCAGGCAGCGGATGGATGAGATGCGCACGCAGACCGGTCAGTTCGCGTCCGAGTGCGACGATGCGGCCGTAGCCGACCTGCGAGTACAGCTCGGGAGGGCCGGGATCGCAGAGGGCGTCGGCAAGGCAGGCGGTGTCGGCGTCGGGCGCGGCCTGGGCCACGATGCGCTCCACGGTGCCCGCTTGCCCCGGTGCGGGCACGTCGAGTGCGACCGCCCGCTGCCACAGCGCCGCAATATCGCGCGCCCCCAGCCGCCAGCGCGGCCCGCTCAGCACCCGCATTGCGGCGGCACCGCCGGTCGGGTCGACGACCAGCCGCAGCATCGCCACCACATCGGCGACCTCAGGGATCGCCAGCAGCCCGGCCAGGCCGACCACCTCGACGGGGATGCCGCGCGCGGTCAACGCCTCGGCCATCGGGGCGGCATCGGCATTGCGGCGCACCAGCACCGCCGCGGTCGGCGGCGTGGGGGTGGCCCGATAGCGGGCTGCCACCTGCTCGGCCACCCAATTACGTTCAGCGACAACGTCATAGAGCAGGGCGGCCCGGATGGTGCCCGGTTCGGCGTCCGGGCGGGGCAGCAGTTCGCGGACGCTCACCGAGCGCTTGCGGGCCTGCACCGACACCGCGTTCGCCAGCTGCAGCGCCTCAGGTGGATTGCGCCAGCTGGTGCGCAGTTCCAGGGTGGGCGCCGGGGTGCCGTCCGAGAGCGGGAAGTCGCTGGCAAAGCGAGGGAGATTGGTCGCCGACGCCCCGCGCCAGCCGTAGATCGACTGGATGGGATCGCCGACGGCAGTCAACGCGAGGTCATCGTCGACGCCGCCACCGAACAACGACGACAGGGCGATCCGCTGCGCATGTCCGGTGTCCTGGTACTCGTCGAGCAGCACCACCCGGTACCGCTGCCGAAGCTGCTCGCCGACCTGCGGGGCGGACACCGCCAGCCTTGCCGCCGCGGACATCTGGGCACCGAAGTCCATCACCTTCTCGGCCCGCATGCGGCGGTGCAGTTCGTCGATCAGCGGCACCAGTTCGGTGCGTTCGGTCTGGGTGGCCAACAACTTCAGCAGCCACCGACTGGGGCCGCGGTCACGCTGGCTGCCACCGGCGGGCAGGTGCTGGATGAGCCGTTCCAGCTCCGCATGCGAGTCGAGCAACGCGGCGGTGTCCACCAGGTGCTCGGACAGGGCTCCGGCCAGCCGGAGCACCATGGCGGTCACCGCGGCCGGCGACTTCTCCGTGTCGAGCACCCTCGGATGTTCGCAGACCACCCGGAACGCCAACTGCCACAGCTCAGTTTCGCCGATCAACCGGGTGTCCGGTTCGACCGGCAGCAGTAGCCCGTGGTCGCGCAGCAGCGATCCTGCGAATGCGTGGTAGGTGCTGATGGTCGGCGGATCCGCGGCGCGGATGTCACGGCCGAGGCCGGTGCCGGCCAGGCGTGCCAGTCGGGTGCGCACCCGGCGCAACAGCTGACCGGCTGCCTTGCGGGTGAATGTCAGGCCGAGGACTTCACCGGGCCGGGCGTATCCGTTGGCCACCAACCAAACCACCCGGGCGGCCATCGTCTCGGTCTTGCCGGCACCGGCTCCGGCGATCACCACCAGGGGGCCGGGCGGCGCGGCGATCACCGCCGCCTGCTCGGCGGTCGGAGTGAACAGCCCCAGCGCCTCGGCCAGCTCGTTAGGGCTGTACTGCGGCCGTGCGATCACGGTTGACTCTCCGGGTTCTGGGCGGGGCAGATGGCGCGCACCGGGCAGTGCCCACAACCGTCGTTGACACGCGCCACGAACTGCGGTCCCTGCGTGGCCGCGGCCGCCTCGATGACGGTCTCGCGCCACTGCGCGGCGGTGTCCGCGGTGAGTGCGTCCTGGGCGCGTTCGGTGACCCCACCGGCGGTCGCCTTGCCCGGGTAGACCAGCAGCCCGCCGCCGGGCTCATCGCCTTCGGGCACCACACCTTCGGCGACGGCCAGCTGATACATCGCCAGTTGGGCGTGGCGTTGGGCGTCATCCTTGGTGACCGGGCTCTTTCCGGTCTTGACGTCCACGATCACCACCCGGTCGGCGTTGTCACGCTCGAGCCGGTCGATGCGTCCGCGCACCCGGACCCCGGGCGCGACCACGCCGTCGACCTCGACCTCGGTGCCGACCTCGGTGAGCTGGCCGCGGGTGGACTGGCGCCACTGCGCGAACGCCGAAAGCATGGCGCCGTGGCGGGCCAGCTCGTTGTCGGCATACCACTGTGATTCGAAAGGCATTCCGGCCCAGACATTCTCCAGTTCGGCGAACAGCTGGTTCTCCGTCTTGGTGGAATCCGACACCAGGGCATGCACCAGTGAGCCGACGGCCGAGCGAACGTCGCGACTGTCGGATCCGCCGTGGCGTTCCAGCAGCCACCGCAGCGGGCAGTCCGACAGCGTCTGCAGGGTGGACGGCGACAGGGTGGTGATGTGCTCATCCCCCGACCACAGCGGCTCAGCCGTCGAGGGTTCGGTCCGGTCCTGCCACTGTGCGGGGTCCGCGCCAGGCACACCGGCCTCGGCGAGCCTGGCCAATTGCGTTGCCGCGCAGGCTCTGACGTTATCGTCGACCGCAGCATCGGGAGCGCACACCACCGAACGCAGTCGGCCCACCAGCGCGGGTGGGGTCAGCACCCGGGGGACGGGTAGCGGCGTGACCTCGGGTTCGGGGGCGTCAGCGTCGGCCGATGATGTCAGCGCGGACAGTTCGGCGCAGAACGGTGACGGCAGCATTGCCGCATCGCCGGCTTCGCTGTCGACAGCGGTCACCAACAGGCGATCGCGAGCGCGGCCCATCGCGGCGATCAACAGTCGGCGTTCCTCGGCGAGCAACGGTGCGCGGGTCGACAGCCTGGCTGTCGGGCCGCCGTCGGTTCCTACGACACCGTCCAGAATGTCGACCAGATGCTGGGTACCGAGCACACCGCCGCGCGGAACGGTGTTGGGCCACAGGCCTTCCTGCAGACCGGCCAACACCACGAATTCCCAGTCCCGTTCCAGTGCGGCGTGCGGGCTGCAGATCGCCACGGTGTCCACCCGGTCGGGGCGGGCGTCGATGGCCGGCAACTCAAGCGCGTCGACATGGGTGACCAGGCCGCTCAGCGTTGCGCCGGTGGTGTTCGTGACGTACTGGTCGGCGATGTCGAACAACGCCGTCACCGCCGCCAGATCCCGCTCGGCGGCGGCGCTTCCGGCGCCGCCCCGGTCTGCCAGGGTGACCCAGCGCCGCTGCAGGCCGCTGCGATTCCACGCCTGCCACAGCGTGTGCCGGGGGTCTTCACCGGCACGGTGGCTCTGCTGGGCGGCGCGAAGCACCGCCTGCACCCGCTGCAGGCAACGGGCCAGGTCTGCGGTCAGCCCCGCAGGGACGCGCTGAACCGACTGCGCCAGCAGTTCGGAGAACTCCTGTTGGTGGCCCGACAGCCGGCGCAGGGCCCGCCGCAACTGCCGCAGCGATACCGGATCGACCCGCCCGATGGGCCCGGTGATCAGGTCCATCGCGGCCGCACCGGTCAGGCCCTTCGCGGTCGCCTCGGCCACCGTGAGCAGGGCCCGCACCGCGGGGTGCTGCGCCAGTCCCGAATCGGCCGATGGCAGGTCGACCGGCACTCCGGACGCGGCCAGCGCGCGCCCCAGCGCGGCGCCGACCCGCGGCACCGACCGGACGATGACGGCCATCTGCGACCACGGCACACCGTCGATCAGGTGGGCACGGCGCAATGCATCGGCGATGAGCGTGGACTCGGCGTGCGCCGAGCCGGCGATCCGGACCGCCACCGAACCCGGACGGCCCGGCGAACCGGTGAATTCCCGCAGCCCCTCGGCACCGGGCAGCCGGCGTGCGATCCCGGTGACCGCGGCGGCGACCGCCGCCGAGCAACGGTGCGATTCGGTGAGCACGACGGCGGGGGTATCGGTGCGCAGCAACGCCGGATCGGCACCGCGGTAACCGAATACGGCCTGATCCGGGTCGCCGGCAAGCAGGGTGAGGTCCGCCCCGGCGGCCAGCACCCGCACCAGCAGCGCCGCCTGCGGATCCAGTTGCTGGGCATCGTCGACCAGCAGCACCCGAACCCTGGCACGTTCGGCGGCGAGCAACCCCGCGTCCAAGGCCAACGCGTCCAACGCGGCGCCGACGAGTTCGGCAGCGCCGAGGGCGGGCACGGTGGCCTGCGGGGCGGCCATCCCGACCGAGGAGCGCAGCAGCATCACCTGCTCGTAGGTGGCGGCGAACCGGCCCGCAGCCACCCACTCGGGCCGCGCCGACAACCGGCCCAGCCGCTGCAACGCCACCGGGTCCACACCACGTTCGGCGCACCGCGCCAACAGATCACGCAGTTCGGTGGCGAACCCCGCGGTCCCCAGCGCCGGGTGCAGCGGCAACGGCCAGCCGTCGGCGCCGTCCTCGAGATCGCCGGCGAGCAGTTCCCTGATGATGCCGCGCTGTTCGGCGCTGGTGATCAGCCGCGGTGGCGGGTCGCCGTTGCGCTGTGCGGCCAGTCGCAGCACCGCGAAGGCATAGGAATGTACAGTCCGCACCAGCGGCTCCCGCACCACGCCGCGCGCACCCGCGGTGAGCAGAGCCGCCGTCACAGCGGCACGGGCCTGCGCCCCGAGCCGGGCCGAACCGGTCAGCAGCAGCACGCTTTCCGGGTCGGCGCCGGCCGCGATGTGGGCCACCGCGGTGTCCACCAGCAGTGAACTCTTGCCCGTGCCTGCGCCACCGAGCAGTCGCACGGTGCCGCGCACACCGGGCTCGGTGAGCACTTTCGGGGTGAGATCGGTGTGCGGTGCGGACATGTGGTTCATCTCATCAGGGGGGTCTGACAACTGCCGTCGACCAGTGCTTACGGCCCGGCGACCACCGGCGTCGGCGTCGCCCCCTACGATCGAGCCGTGACCAATGGCCTGCACACCTACCGTTATGGCCCGTCCCGACCGGCGCAGATTCTGGGGGTACACGGGCTCACCGGGCACGGCCGGCGATGGGAATCTCTCTCCGAGAAGTACCTGCCCGAGTTCTCGGTACTGGCACCGGATCTGATCGGGCACGGCCGTTCCAGCTGGGCGGCGCCATGGACGCTGGAGGCCAATGTCGAGGCGCTGGCAGCCCTGTTGGATGCCGAGGGCGGCGCACCGGTGCTGGTGGTCGCGCATTCGTTCGGCGGCGCGGTCGCGCTCAACCTCGCGGCGGCCCGGCCCGATCTGGTTTCCGGGCTGGTGTTGCTGGATCCGGCAGTGGCCCTCGACGGCGCCTGGATGGCCGAGATCGCCGATGCGATGCTCTCCTGCCCCGACTATCCCGACCGGGACGAGGCGATGGCCGACAAACTGTCCGGGTCATGGGGAGAGGTCGCAGGTAGGGATCCCGACGAACTCGAGCGCGAACTGGACGAGCATCTCACAGCACTGCCCAACGGGCGTCTCGGCTGGCGGATCAGCGTCCCGGCAACGATGTCCTACTGGAGCGAGCTGACCCGGCCGATCCCGTTGCCGCGCAGCGGAACACCGACGACGTTGGTGCTGGCCACCCGCACCTCACCGCCCTATGCGACCGAGACACTGATCGGCGCCCTGCGCGACGCGCTCGGTGACAGCTTCACGCTCACCGAGGTGGACTGCGATCACATGGTCGCTCAGGCATTGCCCGCCGAGACCGCAGCGATCATCCGCGGGCACCTGGGTTGAGCGTGGCACCGGTCACCGAGGATCAGGTCGAGACGGTGCGGGCGCTGGTCGCCCGGATACCCGCCGGGCAGGTCAGCACCTACGGTGACATCGCGGAGCAGGCCGGGCTGTCCAGTGCACGGATCGTCGGCTGGATCATGCGCACCGATTCCTCGGATCTGCCGTGGCACCGGGTGATCCCGGCTTCCGGGCGCCCGGCGCCGCAACTGGCGACCCGACAGTTGGAGCGGTTAGGTGCCGAAGGAGTGCTGGCCGTCGACGGCCGGGTGCCGCTGCGGGAGTACCGGCACGAATTTTGACGCGTGGGGCCCGCCGCACCGTTCGTCGTTTTCTACGCCCGGGCTGTGCTCGCTCACGAACAGCGACCGTGGTGTAGAAAGCCGCGCAGAGGTGGCCCGGCGCGAGAACAACCCGCCGGGACTAGAGCGCCAGCCGGACGAGAGCTGCGGTGCGGGCCAGACCCGGGAACGCCGACGCCGTCGACCGTGGATGCAGGGTGTGCACGGCGAGCCGGAACATCAACGCACGCAACAGCATCTGCGACCATTCCGGCAGTGGGCTCCATCGGTCGACCAGGCCGTCATCGGCGTCACCCCAGGCCAGTGCGTCGACGACCACGACACCGGCGGCCCAGGATGCCGGACGCCAGTACGGGGTGATATCGGTGATGCCGGGCGCGGCCGTGCCGGCGAAAAGGACTGTGCCGTAAAGATCTCCGTGCACCAACTGGCTTGGGCTGCGAGTCGGTTTGCGCAGTGACGCCAGCTGGTTGATCAATTCGACCGACTTCTGGCCATCCGCCGAACCCGGTGATACCCGCGCGCCCTGCGGCAACCCGTGTAGCGGCCGGGCCTCCCAGGCGGCACGGTCGGCCGCGATGAACACGTCGACATCCGACCAGGGCGCCACCGGCGGCTGCGTCAGGAAGCGCGGACGCTCCAGTTTCGCGGTGGCCTCATGCAGCCGGACCGCGGCGGAGACGACCTCGTCGTGACGAGGTTCCGGAGCGCCTGCCACGAAAGTGTCCGCACGCCAGCCAGCGACCACGTAGCGACCGTCGGTGGAGCGGACGGGACGGGCCAGCCGGATACCGTCGGCGAACAGCGTCTCACGCACCTTGGCCGACCAGGCGGCACGCGCATGGTCGGCGACCATCGACAGCACCACCTCGCCGCAACGCCAGCCGCCCTCCCAGCTGGACCCCAAAGGTATCGGCGACCGGCCGGCCAAACCAAACGCCGCCATCACGTGGTCGGGTGGCAGATCGTCAGGCACGCACGCCAGCCTAAGGGGTGCTCCGGTCGACACGGGGTCAGTACATGACCATGTCGGGCTCGAGCTGTTTCGCCCATGCCACGATTCCGCCCTGCAGGTGCAGTGTGTCGGCGAATCCGGCCTTCTTCAGCACGGCGAGCATCTCGGCCGAACGCACCCCGGTCTTGCAGTAGAGCACCGCGGTCCTGTCCTGCGGGACGGTGGCCAGGCCGTGGCCCGCCTCGATCGCCGACTTCGGGATCAGCTCGGCACCCTCGATGTGGTTGATCTCCCACTCGACCGGCTCGCGGACGTCGATCAACGCCACCGGCTTACCGGAATCGAGCAGTTCCCGCAGTTCACGCGGGGTTACGGTGGCGCCGGCCGCGGCAGCGGCGGCATCGTCGGAAACAACGCCGCAGAACGCGTCGTAGTCGATGAGTTCCGTGATCTTCGGGGTCGCCGGGTCCTTGCGGATCCTGATGGTCCGGTAGGTCATGTCCAGCGCGTCGTAGACCATCAGCCGGCCCAGCAGCGGATCGCCGATACCCGTGAGCAGCTTGATGGCCTCGGTGCCCATCACCGACGCGATCGACGCGCACAGGATGCCGAACACGCCCCCCTCAGCGCAGGACGGCACCATGCCCGGAGGGGGCGGCTCGGGGTAGAGGTCGCGGTAGTTCAGGCCCAGACCGTCGGGGGCGTCCTCCCAGAACACCGACACCTGACCTTCGAAGCGGTAGATGGAGCCCCACACGTACGGCTTGCCCGCGAGGACAGCGGCGTCGTTGACCAGGTAGCGGGTGGCGAAGTTGTCGGTTCCGTCGAGGATCAGGTCGTACTGCTCGAAGATCTCGACGGCGTTCTCCGGCTCGAGGCGCACCTCGTGCAAGACGACATTGACCAGCGGGTTGATCTCCAGCACGGAGTCCCTGGCGCTCTGAGCCTTGGAGCGGCCGATATCGGACTGGCCATGGATGATCTGACGTTGCAGGTTGGACTCGTCTACGATGTCGAACTCGACGATGCCGATGGTGCCGACACCTGCGGCAGCCAGGTACAACAACGTCGGCGAGCCGAGCCCGCCTGCACCGATCACCAGCACCCTGGCATTCTTCAGCCGCTTCTGCCCGTCCACACCCATATCCGGGATGATCAGGTGCCGGCTGTAGCGGGCAACCTCTTCGCGGGTCAGTTCAGCGGCTGGCTCCACCAGCGGTGGCAACGACGTCACCGTGCGCTCCTCGAGTCGTCGACGAATTCCTGAGCCAATCAGACCAGGCACTCGTACTCAACAGCAATTCAGGGCATTACGTTCCCAGTGTGCGCCGTGCTGGGTGGCTTCAAGCGATCGGATACGGCCAGGGGTTGAAGCGGCAGGTCAGGTTGTCGGCCTTGACCGAATCCGGGTCGAACCGCGCACCGTCGTTGTTACCGGTCGAGAAAGTCTGTTGCATCATGATCGGCGCCAGCGCACCGTTCTCCAGGCACGGTTCATGCTGGCGGTAGCCGATGGCATGCCCGACCTCATGGTTGACGACGTACTGCCGGTAGGAGCCGATATCGCCCTGGAACGAGGTGGCGCCGCGCACCCATCTGGCCTCGTTGATGAAGATCCGCGCCTGATCACCCCCATACGCCGGGTTGAAGCAGGACGCCTCCAACGGGATGTCATAGCCGCATCCCTCTCGGATGGTCAGCGGCGAGGTCAGCGACACCCGGAAATCCGGCGGGCCTTCGCTGTCGTTGTCGACGCGCAGGAACGCGAACTGCGGGTTGTGGGTCCAGCTCTTCGGGTTGGCCAGGGTCTCGCTGACCATCCGGGCGAACCCTTCGTCACCACCGAAGGACGCGGTGTCCAGACCATCCTCCACCTCGACGGTGTAGGTGAACGTCTTCTCCGTGCCCTGGCCGATCTTGGGTGAAGTGCCCGGCACGATGTGCCAGGTCTGGGCGCCGGCCTGGGTGAACGGGCCGCCGCCGGGCAGGATGCCGGTCGGCAGATTGGCGTCGAACTCGGTCAGGCCCTTGGGCGGTGCACCGACGATGGCGGTGCTGGGGGCGTCGATGGTGGGCGGACCCTGCACGGGTCCCTCGGCGTTGACCGGGCTGGGGGCTGTCCCGGTACCGGTCACCGTTTGGTACAGGATGATGCAGGTCACCACGGCCAGGATCGGCAACGCGTAGGCCCGCCAGCCGTAGGTCGAGACGAAGCGGCCGAGCCAGCTCTGCTTGCGCCATTGCCGGTGTTCGTCGCGGTTGGACCGGACCCGGCCCTGATTGTCGGCCAGCGGATCGCGCTGGGCACGCAACGGCTCTCGCGAATCGTCGCGCCGGACGGGCATGTTTCCCGGGTCATTACGCTGCGGCCTGCGGTAACCGTGCCCCTGGTCCCGGCCGCGGTAGTCCCCGCTGAACCGATTTCCCGGGTCGCTTCGCTCTCCCCCGCGAGCGGGAGGTACC
>WOYS01000118.1:98331-100562 GCA_011620645.1 Mycobacterium sp. | reverse complement strand
GCGGCACGTTCGCCGGCGCGGTGTCGGGCGAAGGTTCGACCACCCTCAAGGGCGGTACACTGGAGGCCGGCTACCAGGTCGGCTGCGGTATCGAGCTCGGCCAGGTGCGACTCATCGGCTCCGTGGGTGGGCAGGTGGGCTTCGGCCTCGCGACTGGCCTCGTCCCGACGAGCCTCTCATTCCCTATCTCGGGCACCATCGAGATCCATGCCAAGCCGGGCACGGTGTCGACGGTCACCGTCAACAAGAAGGAATACAAAAAGGCCCCGGTGCGTGTGACTCTGAAGGACACTCACATCAAGGTTGATGGCTGCGTCGGCCAGTCGTTCCTGCGGTCATACGCCACGCTGACGAGCTCGACCGAGGACACCGACGACATCGTCGCCTACTACGGCGTCACCAAGTCCGTCTGATCTCGGCATGGCTTCGACTCCAGATCGCTCTGTCCAAAGCCGGTGTTCGGTTGCACTGGCCGCTGGTCTAGTGGCATTCGTAGCGGCGGCCGCCTCCCCGGCGACCGCCGTTGCGGAGCCTCCGCCCCCAGGTGTCCCCCCAGCCCCGGCAGAACCCGCACCCCCGCCACCCCCCGGCCCGACGGTGCCCATCATTGGCGAGGCGCTCGGCCCCAACGGGTTTGGCGTGTTGGCCCAGAACGGATCGCCTCCTGTCCCAGGCGCACTCGGAGCACCCGCAGTCACCGGCTTGGATCGGACCACGGTTCTCGGCCAGCTCCCCGCTCCCTCGGCACCGGGCGCCAATCCGGGAACACCGCCGAACCTCAACGTCTTCAACAATGCCTACGGGCTCCCGCAATGCGAGGTACCGTCGGCTCCTGGCAAATGCGAACAGTTCGATGTCGCCCCCGGCCAGGAGAACGCGGATGTGAGTCGCCGCGAGTGGCTCGGCCGGTACGTCGACCTATATCGCGATGGCCGGCTGCGGGGCGGTTTACTCGGCCAGCTGCCACAGCAGCAGCTCGGTGAACCGTTGCCGGGCACTGCGCCGCCGCCCGGCACCAACATTCCGCCCGGACTGGGCCAGTACCTGCCCGACCCACCACCCCCACCCGACAGTGCGCCGCCGGCGGCGGCCACAATTCCAACACCACCGGGGTGAGAAAGCGAATCGCCAGTTGTTCGGCGAGCAAAAGTCGAATGTACTGTCCAAACCCGTTGCAGTGCAGCCGAACATCCTGTCCACGAAGTTCGGCCGGGCATGTGGCAGCGTCGTCGAACCGACCAGTCGGCGCAGTATCGGCCACCCCACCGCGAGAGCATCTGCATCCGCCGGGCGGTCGATCGCCGCGCTCGAGGCCGTTCACCATCGACAGCCGATTGTTTGCCAGCCGCGGCATGGCGCTCTCGGATACCCCAATCGGCACCCAAAACGACCGACGGGAAGGCGCGACAGCGGCCGCGCCCACAAATCATTTTCACATTGGAAAGTCCGCATTTTCCTGCATCTATTTAGCGGACCCGACATGCGCACCTATTTTCAACAGTTGGACATGGCCGACAATTCGCCATTCAGATAACCGCCGTTTACCTTTTGCTAGAAATGCTACGGTGGTATCGTTCACACAGAAAATCGCCAATCCAGGCCCTATCTGTCGGTTTGCTGAAGAACTGGAAAACTCTTTCTACTGTCAAACGCCACAACAATTGTTCTTGCGTACACTGACCTCGATCAGTCGAGCAATCAATCAATAAGGGGTTTCGGTGCCAACAGTCCTGCAACTACCCGTCGCCGCGCTCACCGCGGTTTGCATTTCTGTATCAGCGGCCGGCTCTCCGGTGGAGCCCGCCGCGACCGTAAGTATCGGGGCAACGCCGCGCGTCACAACGGCACAGGTCGATCTCGCCGCCGCGAATTCGGAACTGAACCTCGTCTTCTCAAAAGTCGGAGACGTGCCTGGCGTCGGCTCCGGAGTTCGGGGTGAGTCCAAGCAGAAGTTCGAAATCCTCGCGCTTCCGCCTGCTATCGCAGACGCCGTCGCAGCCAACGGGGCGGGCGCACTGGCCGAGGATGTCGTTAATGCCAGCCGAGTCGCTGCCACGAGCATCCTCGCCGAGGCGCAGCAGGCGTCGCTGACGGACAACGTACTGACACGTCTACTGCAGGGCACCTGGAACATCGCGGCGTACACGAGTACCACCGCAAAGCCGCCGCTGCCGGCCGGATTCGACGTGACGACATACGTCTCGGTGTTCAAGGTTCTCGCCGACCTCGTC
>WOYS01000118.1:97685-98231 GCA_011620645.1 Mycobacterium sp. | reverse complement strand
ACCCAGGGTCTGCCCACCTCTATCGCGCAGACCGCGACCTGGATCGCCACTGGTATCCCCCCCGGGCTCCCGCCGAAGGACGCGGCCGTGGGCAAGGTCACGACTGAGGAGGGCGCAGGCGAGGCAACCCTGACGGCGTCGCTGACGGACAACGTCCTGACACGTCTGCTGCAGGGCACCTGGAACATCGCGATGTACACGTATAATCCCAAGGCCCCCACAAATCCGCCGCTGCCGGACGGATTCGACGTGACGACATACGTCTCGGTGTTCAAGGTTCTCGCCGACCTCGTCAACGTCGCCATCATCCCGTTCACCGTCGCCAACAAACTGGTGCAGGGACAGTGGGCAGACATCCCCGACGCGATCCGCGTCCCCCCCAAGACGCTCTTCGACTCCCTGACCCAGGGTCTGCCCACCTCTATCGCGCAGACCGCGACCTGGATCGCCACTGGTAAAACCCCCGCCGACCTCACGCCGAAGGACCCGGCTGCGGCCAGGACCCTCGGGGTGACGGATCAGAACAAGGCGACGGATCCGAACGAG
>WOYS01000118.1:0-97585 GCA_011620645.1 Mycobacterium sp. | reverse complement strand
GTCAAGACCCCGACCGAAGTACAGGAACCGAACGAGGTCAAGACCCCGACCGAAGTACAGGAACCGAACGAGGTCAAGACCCCGACCGAAGCGTTGCGTTCCGCGCGGAATCGGCGCGCGGTGACCCCGACCGAGGTCAAGACCCAGAACGATGAAGCCAAGAACGGCCTCGGCGGGGGAAATCGGGGCACCGGCACGCACGCCCACCAGGGCGACGGCACCGACTCGGCCGCGTCGCCCGCCGGCAGCGGCACCTCGACGACGAGTCCGGCCGGCGGACCCGGCGGACCCGCGTAACTGACGCACCAAGCACGAATCAACGAGGCCCCCGGCGTTTGCCGGGGGCCTCGTTCGCGTCTGAGGTGGGCATTCAGGTTCGCGGCGTACAGTCGGGGACGTTCGTTACACCCACTAAGTAAAAGTGTGAAGGGGCCCCGTGATGGCACGCGTAGACGGCGATAGCTGGGACCTGGCGTCGAGCGTCGGCGCGACCGCGACCATGGTGGCGGCCGCCCGGGCTATCGCCTCGGCCGCGCCGAATCCGGTGATCAACGATCAATTCGCCGCACCGCTGGTGCGTGCGGTGGGCGTCGATTTCTTCACCAAGCTCGTCGACGGTGAACTCACCGAATCGGACCTCGGCGACGACCCACAGATGAACATCGCGCGATTCGCCAACGGCATGGCGGCGCGCACCCGCTTCTTCGACGAATTCTTCACCGCCGCCGCAGAGTCCGGTATCCGACAGGCAGTGATCCTGGCCTGCGGCCTGGATGCCCGCGCCTACCGGCTGGCCTGGCCGGCCGGCACCGTGGTGTACGAGATCGACCAGCAAAAGGTCATCGAGTTCAAGACACAGACACTCGCCGAGTTGGGTGCGCAGCCGACCGCGGACCGCCGCGCCGTCGCCGTGGACCTGCGTGACGACTGGGTGTCCGCACTGCGGGCAGCGGGCTTCGACGCAACCGCGCCAACCGCATGGATCGCCGAGGGTCTGTTCGGCTACCTGCCCTCCGATGCCCAGGACCGGCTGCTCGACACGATCACCGAGAACAGCGCCCCGGGTAGCCGGGTCGCCGCCGAGGCGGTACCTGGCACCGGTGACATCGACCCCGCTGAGATCCGCGAACGGATGCAGTCGGTGACCGACAAGTGGGCCGAGCACGGATTCGATCTCGACTTCAGCGAGCTCGTCTATGTCGGAGACCGCACGGACGCGGCAACGCACTTGGACGAACTCGGCTGGGACACCTCGGCGGTCTCCTCCAACGACCTGTTGTCCCGCTACGGCCTGCCGGGCCTCGAGGAGGACCAGCAGTTCGGGCAGGCGCGATACATCACCGCGGTGAAGTGATGGCACGT
Organism: Mycobacterium sp.; assembly: GCA_011620645.1. Classification (GTDB taxonomy): domain Bacteria; phylum Actinomycetota; class Actinomycetes; order Mycobacteriales; family Mycobacteriaceae; genus Mycobacterium. The sequence continues at coordinate 96,223 of WOYS01000118.1, read as the reverse complement.
TCCGAGACGGACAGCTGGGACCTGGCCTCCAGCGTCGGCGCGACCGCGACCATGGTGGCCGCGGCCCGCGCGCTGGCCACCGCCGAGCCCGCCGCGATCATCGACGACCCCTACGCGGCGGACCTGGTCCGCGCCGTCGGCGTGGACTTCTTCACCCGGCTCGTCGACGGCAAGGTCGACATTCCGGCTGACACCGAGGGAGACGGTCTCCGGCTGATGACCGACATGATGGCCGTCCGGACCCGGTTCTTCGACGACTTCTTCAAGGACGCCGGAGACGCCGGCGTGCGCCAGGCCGTCATCCTGGCCTCGGGACTGGATACCCGCCCGTATCGGTTGCCCTGGCCTGCAGGCACCGTCGTCTACGAGATCGACCAGCCCGCGGTCATCGCGTTCAAAACGCAATCCTTGGACGCGCTCGGCGCCGCACCGTCGGCCGAGCGCCGGGCCGTGGCGGTAGACCTGCGCAACGATTGGCCTTCGGCGTTGCGGCAGGCCGGATTCGACCCGGCTGCCCCGGCCGCCTGGAGTGCGGAGGGCCTGCTGATGTACTTGCCGCCGGATGCGCAGGATCGGCTGTTCGACGAGATCACCGACCTGTCGGCCCCGGGTAGCAGGCTCGCGACCGAGTACCACGGCGGCGATTTCGGGCCGTCGCTCGGCCAACGGGCCAAAGAGATGGCCGCCCAATGGGGGGCGCAGGGATTCGACGTCGACCTGTCCGACCTGTTCTACCCGGGCGAGCGAAACGACGTCGTGGACTACTTGACCGCCCGCGGCTGGCAGGTGCACAGCCGCAGCCGCCGCGACGTCTTCACCGACTACGGCCGGCAGTTCCCCGAAATCGCCAACCCACTGCGGAACTCGGTGTCCATCACCGCCATTCGTGACTGAAGGAATCTGCATGACATCCAACACAACCCGGCGTTCGGACGGCGACTCCTGGGATCTAGCCTCCAGCGTCGGCGCCACGGCAACCGCGGTGGCGGCCGGGCGGGCCATCGCCTCCCAGGGCCCCGATCCGCTGCTGAACGACCCGCTGGCCGATCCCCTGGTCCGTGCCGTCGGACTGCAGTCATTCGTCAAGCTCGTCGACGATGAGCTGCCGCCGACCGACGACCCCGTGATGACGCGGCAGCACATGCGGGAGCAGATAGCCGTGCGGACAAGGTACTTCGACGACTTCTTCACGACCGCGACCGCCGCCGGTATCCGCCAGGCCGTGATTCTGGCCGCCGGGCTGGACACCCGGGCGTATCGGCTGAGCTGGCCGGCCGGCACCGTCGTCTTCGAAGTGGACCAGCCCGAGGTCATCGCCTTCAAGTCGGACACCCTGGCTCAGCTCGGCGCGGCCGCGGCAGCGGACCGCAGGACGGTGAGCGTCGACCTGCGCGAGGATTGGCCCGCGGCATTGCGCGACAGCGGATTCGATCCCGGCCTGCCTACCGCATGGATCGCGGAGGGACTCCTGGTCTATCTGCCCCCCGAGGCGCAGGATCGCTTGTTCGACAGCATCACCGCACTGTCGGCGCCGGGCAGCCGGCTGGCCACCGAGGAGATGGACATGCGGTCACTGCCCGCGAACTGGGCCGAGAAACTCGCCGAACGCTCGCGGCGAGCCGGGACCGGGATCAATCTCGCCGAACTCTTCTACACCGGTAAACGCGCGTCGGCCGCCACGTACCTGCGGGAACACGGGTGGCAGACCACCGTGCTCAGAAGTGCGGATGCCTTCACCGCCAACGGGTTCGAGCAACCCGACGACGAATGGCGTACTTTCGGCGGAGACTCGGGGTTTCTGTCGGCGACACTGGGAGGATGACGATGGCCCGCACTGATGACGACAGCTGGGACCTCGCGTCCAGCGTGGGCGTGACGGCGACGATGGTGGCTGCAGGGCGGGCCGTCGCCACCGCGGACGGACGTGGGCTGATCGACGATCCGTATGCTGCTCCGCTTGTTCGGGCAGTCGGCATCAACTTCTTCAACGACGCGCTGGACGGGAAGTTCGGCGGGTCCGGCGATGTGTCACCGGCTGAGATTCAAGCCCGGATGGACGAAATGGTGGTCCGAACAAGGTTTTTCGATGACTACTTCCGCGACGCGACCGATGCCGGGATACGGCAGGCCGTCATCCTGGCATCCGGCCTCGACGCTCGCGCGTACCGGCTGAACTGGCCCGCCGGCACTGTGGTGTATGAAATCGACCAGCCCGCTGTTGTCGCCTTCAAAACCCAGACACTGTCCGACCTTGGCGCTGAGCCGTCCTGTATCCGGCGCACGGTGGCCATCGACCTGCGTGAGGATTGGATTTCAGCGCTGCGCGACAACGGCTTCGACCCGTCGATTCCGACCGCGTGGTTAGCAGAAGGTCTGCTGATCTACCTGCCGCCGAAAGCACAGGACACGCTGTTCGGCGACATCATCACCCTGAGCGCGCCCGGCAGCCGCATAGCCACGGAATTCGTGCCGAAGCTGTTGGATTTCGATGCCGATCGTGCTCGTGAGGCCGCGACGCGATTCCGCGGCCAGGGCCTGGACATCGACATGCCCTCACTGATCTATCCGGGCCCGCGTTTGAGCGCCACGGAGTATTTCGGGAGTCGCGGTTGGCGGGCCACCGGGGTACCGGGGTCTGAACTTTTCAGTCGGCTCGGGCTGACCGCGCCCGACTACGAGCGGGACAACGCCCTCGGCGAGATCGTCTACATCACCGCCGAACTACCCACTCAGAACCGGTAGTCCCCCAGCCACAGTGCCATCACCCCGGTCACGGCACTGTGCGCCTGATCCAGCGCACCGACCACCGAACGGCCGAGCAGCGCGCCGAATGCCTGCGGCACGGACGCCGCGGCAGGTTGCGATGACACCTTGGGCCGCAGAACATCCCGCAGCGACGAACCCGGATAATTCACGACTCGGACCTCGGTATCGGCCTCCAGCCCCGCAGCCACCTTCGCCCTGCCGATCGCGGTGCGCAGCCCGCCCAGCTCATCCACCAGGCCGCGCTCCTTGGCATCGGCGCCGGTCCACACCCGGCCCCGGGCCACCGCGTCGACATCCTCGACACCGAGCTTGCGGCCATCGGCGACCCGCTGGACGAAATCGGTGTAGAACAGGTCGGCCTCGGCCTCGACATGGGCGTGCTGTTCTTCGGTGAACGGCGCATTGCTCGACCAGGCATCGGCATTTATGTTGGTGCGCACGGTATCCGAGCCGATGCCCAGCTTGTCCTTGAGCTGACGGGACACCAGTTTGCCGGTCACCACACCGATCGATCCGGTGATGGTGCCCGCGTTCGCGACGATCTCGTCGGCGGCCATCGACACGTAATACCCACCGGAGGCGGCGACCGCACCCATCGAGGCGATGACCGGCTTTCCGGCTTCCCTGGCCCGAACCACTTCGCGCCAAATGGTTTCCGAGCCGGTGACCGATCCACCGGGGCTGTCCACCCGCAACACGATCGCAGACACCCCGTCGTCGGCGGCGGCCTCGCGCAACGCGGCGGCGATGGTGTCCCCGCCCGCGCTGGAGTTGCCGATCGGCAGCGCTTGCGGTCCCCCACGCCCACTGACAATGGGACCGTGCAGCGTGACCACCGCGATGGTCGGCTTGGTCTTACGCCCCGGCATCGGCGGTGACGCTGTGAAGGCCTTCGCCTTCGCGTACCGCGAGAGGAACATCCGCGGTGGCGCGTCCTCGCCGTCGGCTTGCGCCGGGGCGCCGGTCAGTTCGGCGATGCGCGCATACGCCTCATCGCGGAAGCCGATGCGGTCCACCAGCTTTCCCGTCACGGCGGCATCCCGAAGGAGCGGCGCCCGGTCGGCCAGCGCGTTCACCTCGGTGGCGTCCAGCTGCCGGGACGCGGCCACCGCTTCCAGCACCTGCGCGTGCAGACTGCCGATCATTGCACTGTCGGCTTCCCGGTGCGCGTCGGTGTAGCTGTCCTGCGTGAATAGGTTTGCCGCCGACTTGTATTCGCCACGGGCCACGAACTGCGCCTCGATGCCGACCTTGTCCAGGGCATCGCGCAGGAACATGGCGTTGGTGGCGAAGCCGATGAGCCCTACGGTGCCCGACGGCTGCATCCAGACCTCACGGAAGGCCGAGGCCAGGTAATAGGACAACGTGCCCGGGTAGGTCTCGGCCCACGCCAGTGTCGGCTTCACGTCGCCGAACGCCGCGATGGCCTCGCGGAGTTCCTGCACCGGACCGGGCGCGGCAGCTGGTATCTGCACCCGCGCGATGAGCCCGGCGACCCGCTCGTCCTCGGCGGCACGGTGGATCGCGGCGACGGCATGGCGCAGCGTCATCGGCTTTCCCCCGGCGGACAGCAGCGCCAGCGGGTCGAATCCCGTCGTCTCCGGCGGCACCGCCTGCACGTCCAGTTCGAGCACACAGCCGTTGGGCACCCCGCTGTGCCGGGCGGTATCCACCTTGCGGACCAGCGCCTTCAGATCGGCGCGACCGGGCAGGCTGGGAAGGAATCCGAACATCACAAGAGCCTACCGGCGGCTGTGGGTCCGCATCTTCGCCGGTCGCGAACCTCGGGCGGCCGGTCGCCGAATGGACGTGGTTTCAGTCTCGGCGGTCAAGACGCGTCCAGACCGACCTGGTGTAGCTGATCTGGTTCTGAGAGATACCTGGTCTCAGTTTTGGCGCGCCACGGTCATCGAGACTGAACCGATGTACGAGATGCGGCAACGCAGAAGGCCCCCGCCGGAGCGGGGGCCAACGCAGAAGGGACTCTTACAGCTCGGTGGCCGAGCCGCCGGCGGCGGTGATCGCCTCGCGCGCGCTGCCGCTGAACTTGTTGGCGGTGACGTCGACCTTGACGGCCAGCTTGCCGTCGCCGAGGACCTTCACCAGGCTCTTCTTCCGAACCAGGCCCTTGGCCACCAGTTCGTCGACACCGATGGTGCCACCCTCCGGGAACGCCTTGGCGATGTCGCCGACGTTGACGACCTCGTAGGCCACCCGGAAACGGTTCGTGAAGCCCTTGAGCTTCGGGAGCCGCATGTGGATGGGCATCTGGCCACCCTCGAACGTCGAGGGGACGTTCTTGCGTGCCTTGGTGCCCTTGGTGCCGCGACCCGCGGTCTTACCCTTGGAACCATCGCCGCGGCCAACCCGGGTTTTCTTCGTCTTCGACCCCGGGGCCGGCTTCAGATCGTGAAGCTTGATAACACTCATGATTCCTAGACCTCCTCGACCGTGATGAGGTGATGCACGCTCTTGATCAGACCTCTGGTCTGAGCGTTGTCCTCACGGACCACGGACTGGCGGATCTTCCGCAGTCCGAGCGTCCGCAGGCTTTCGCGCTGCTTCCAGCGTGCACCGACCGTGCCGCGCACCTGGGTGATCTTCAGCTCTGCCATGACTATGCCGACCCCTCACGCGCGGCACTGGCGGCCAGCGCCTCGCTCTCGCGCCGGGCCTTGAGCATGCCGGCCGGCGCCACATCCTCGATGGACAGCCCACGACGGGCCGCCACCTCTTCGGGCCGCTGAATCATCTTCAGCGCGGCGACGGTGGCATGCACCACGTTGATCGCGTTGTCGCTGCCCAGCGACTTGGCCAGGACGTCGTGCACCCCGGCGCATTCGAGCACGGCGCGGCAAGCACCACCGGCGATGACACCGGTACCGGGGCTGGCCGGACGCAGCATCACGACACCGGCCGCGGCCTCACCCTGGACCGGGTGCACGATGGTGCTGCCGATCAGCGGGACGCGGAAGAAGTTCTTGCGAGCTTCCTCGACACCCTTGGCGATGGCGGCCGGAACTTCCTTGGCCTTGCCGTAGCCGACGCCGACCATGCCGTTGCCGTCGCCGACGATGACCAGGGCGGTGAAGCTGAAGCGCCGACCACCCTTGACCACCTTGGAGACGCGGTTGATGGTGACGACGCGCTCGATGAAGTTGCTCTTCTCACCGCGGTCATCGCCGCGGCCACGGCCACCGCGGTCGTCGCGACGGCCACGGCCGTCACGGTCGCCACGGCCACCGCGATTGTCCTGCGCCGGACCGGCGCCAGCCTGGTCGGCCATTATGCAGTCCTCTCATTGACAGTCATCAGAATTTCAGCCCGCCCTCGCGCGCGGCGTCGGCCAGCGCGGCGATCCGGCCGGCGTAGCCGTACCCGCCGCGGTCGAAGACGATCGTGTCGATGCCGGCCGCCTTGGCGCGCTCGGCGATCAGCTGACCGACCCGCGTGCTCTGTGCCTTCTTGTCGCCGTCGACGGCACGCACATCGGGTTCGATGGACGAGGCCGCTGCGACGGTGACACCGTTCAGGTCGTCGATCAGCTGCACGTGGATGTGCCGTGCCGATCGGTTGACCATCAGACGCGGAGTGTCGGAGGTGCCGGAGACCTTCTTGCGCAGCCGGGCGTGGCGACGGATCCGCGCGACCCGACGGGTCTCGGAGATGTTCTGTCCCACCGGCTTCCGGTTGGGAGCGCTATCAGTTTTGGTGGTAGCCATGGTTACTTACCTGTCTTTCCGACCTTGCGGCGGATCTGCTCACCCTCGTAACGCACGCCCTTGCCCTTGTACGGGTCGGGGCGGCGCAGACGGCGGATGACCGCGGCAATCTGGCCGACCTTCTGCTTGTCGATGCCGGTGATCGAGAACTTCGTGGGTGTCTCCACCGCGAAAGTGATGCCCTCGGGCGCTTCGATGAGGACCGGGTGGCTGTAGCCCAGCGCGAACTCCAGGTTGGAACCCTTGAGCTGCACGCGGTAGCCGACGCCGAAGATCTCCATCTTGGTGATGTAGCCCTCGGTCACACCGGTGACCAGGTTGGCCACCAGGGTGCGCGACAACCCGTGCAACGAACGGCTGCGCCGCTCGTCGTCGGGGCGGGCCACCACGATGGCGCCGTCGTCGCTGCGCGACACCACGATCGGCTCGGCGACATCCAGGGTCAAGGTGCCCTTGGGGCCCTTCACCGACACGTTCTGACCATCAATGGTCACGTCAACCCCGGCAGGAACCAGGACCGGCTGCTTTCCAATACGCGACATGTTTTTCGTTCCCCTACCAGACGTAGGCGAGGACTTCGCCGCCCACGCCTTGTCGAGTTGCCTGGCGATCGGTGAGCAGACCCGAGGACGTGGAGATGATCGCCACGCCCAGGCCACCGAGCACCCGAGGCAGATTGGTGGACTTTGCGTAGACCCGCAGACCCGGCTTGCTCACACGGCGCAGGCCGGCGATGCTGCGCTCACGGCTGGGACCGTACTTCAGCTGCACCACAAGGGCTTTGCCCACGCGGGCGTCCTCGGTGCGGTAGTCGGAGATGTAACCCTGCTCCTTGAGGATCTCGGCGATGTTCGCCTTGATCTTCGAGTGGGGCAGTGTCACCTCATCGTGGTACGCCGAATTGGCGTTGCGCAGACGGGTCAAGAAGTCTGCGATGGGATCGGTCATCGTCATGACAGCCGGTTCACCTTCCTCGCGGCGGTTCCCACGTCGTTGATCAGCATGTGGTCGATCATCTTCGGGGCCTACCGAGCTTTTGAATTGGTAGTAGTAGGGCTGTTACCAGCTGGACTTCTGGACACCGGGCAGTTCGCCCGCATGCGCCATTTCACGCAGGCAGATCCGGCACAGGCCGAACTTGCGGAACACCGCGTGCGGACGGCCACAACGGTTGCACCGGGTGTAGCCGCGCACCTTGAACTTCGGCTTCTTGTTGGCCTTGTTGACCAGAGCCTTCTTTGCCATTGCTCACTTCTCCTTGAACGGGAAGCCCAGTGCCCGCAGCAGCACTCGTCCCTCGTCGTCATTGGTCGCCGTGGTGACGACGGTGATGTCCATGCCGCGGGGGCGATCGATGGAATCCACGTCGATCTCGTGGAACACCGACTGCTCGGAGAGCCCGAAGGTGTAGTTACCGCTGCCGTCGAACTGCTTGGGGCTCAGGCCACGGAAGTCACGGATACGCGGAAGCGCGATGGAGACCAGGCGGTCCAGGAACTCCCACATGCGGTCGCCGCGCAGCGTCACTCGGGCGCCGATCGGCATGCCCTCGCGCAGCTTGAACTGGGCGATGGACTTGCGTGCCTTGCGGATCTCGGGCTTCTGGCCGGTGATCAGCGCGAGGTCGTTGACCGCACCGTTGATCAGCTTCGCGTCGCGGGCGGCGTCGCCGACACCCATGTTCACGACGACCTTGACCACACCGGGGATCTGCATCACGTTGGCGTAGTTGAATTCTTTGTTGAGCGCGTCCCGGATTTCCTCGCGGTAGCGCTGCTTGAGCCGCGGCTGAACCTTGGCGGCGTTTTCTACTGTGGTCATGCTCAGATGTCCTTGCCGTTGCGCTTGGAGACCCGGACCTTCTTGCCGGACTCCTCGTCGACGCGATAGCCGATGCGGGTCGGGTTGCCGTCGGAGTCGATGACCATCACGTTGGACACGTGGATCGCGGCTTCCTGCGTGACGATGCCGCCCGAGGAGGCGCCGCGCTCGTTGCGCGACTCGGCGGTGTGCTTCTTGATCCGGTTGACGCCCTCTACCAGGATCTTGTCGCGGGTCGGGTAGGACTCCAGGACCTTGCCCTTGGCGCCCTTGTCCTTACCGGAGACGACCAGGACGGTGTCACCCTTGTGCACCTTCATTTACAGCACCTCCGGGGCGAGCGAAACGATCTTCATGAACTTCTTCTCACGCAGCTCGCGACCCACCGGGCCGAAGATGCGGGTGCCGCGCGGATCGTTGTCCGGCTTGATGATGACGGCGGCGTTCTCGTCGAATCTGATGTAGCTGCCGTCCGCGCGGCGACGTTCCTTGACGGTGCGCACGATGACAGCCTTGACGACGTCGCCCTTCTTGACGTTGCCGCCGGGGATGGCGTCCTTGACGGTCGCCACGATGACATCTCCGATGCCGGCGTAGCGTCGCGCTGACCCACCGAGAACGCGGATGCACAAGATTTCCTTGGCGCCCGTGTTGTCGGCGACCTTGACGCGCGATTCCTGCTGAATCACTCGATCTCCTGACCTGGTTATGTGTGCACGGCAGATACCGACCTGACGCGCGCGGTCTTTGTTGCCCCGAGAGCACGCAGGGTTTTCTCACATGAGAGAACCGAGGTCTGCCCCAGGCAACCCCGCAAGTCTAGGGGATGACCTGCTCAGCACCAAATTGCTGCACTTTTGGCCTGAAATCAGGTCGTCGCGGCGCAGCGGAATCCGATATGGGTGGTCGCGGTGTCCCGGGACTGGGGGGACCGCGCCGCTGGCCGGTACCGATGGCAGTACTCGGGGGCGCACAGATGCGATCCGCCCTTGAGCGCCTGGCTGACGCCGGGATCGTCGGCGGGCAGGCAGCACGGGTTTTCCAGGCGCCCACTGAATTCCGTTGCGGTCCACTCCCACACATTGCCGATCATGTCCACCAGCCCGAATCCGTTGGCGGGGAACGTCCCCACCGGTGCGGTGCCGACCCAGCCCAGCGCTCCGTCATTGCGGTACGGGAAACGGCCCTGCCAGGTATTGGCCATCAACGCACCGGCCGGCGCGACGTCCTCGCCCCAGGGGTAGGTCGAATCCGCGCCCGCCCGCGCCGCGTACTCCCATTCGGCTTCGGTGGGCAGTCGACGGCCCGCCCACCGGGCGTAGGCCAGTGCATCCGCATAGGCGACCTGCACCACGGGATGCTCGGGACGTTCCGCTGCGTCGCTGCCCGGCCCGAGTGGGTGCCGCCAGCTCGCCCCGGGAGCCCAGTCCCACCACTGGCGCCAATCCCGCAGGTCCACCGGGCCTGCGGTCGGGCGGAACACCATGGCGCCGGGTTGCAGGTCACCGGCCGGGACTCCCGGATAGAGCTGCGGATCTATCGGGCGCTCGGCGACGGTCACATACCCGGTGTCCGCGACGAAAGCCGCGTACTGCGCGTTGGTCACGAGGTGACGTTCGATCGCGAATGCGGCGACGCGCTCGGTGCGGACCGGTGCTTCCTCGGGATAGAAGCGGGTCGATCCCATCCGGAAAGAGCCGGCGGGCAACTCGACCAGGTCGGTCGTCGAAGCCGAAGGCTTCCACCCGGACATAGTCAAAGAATCCTAGTCTCGAAGAATCCCGCCTACAGACGCGGGCCGAACCACCATCCCCGGCCCCGGAATGCACAGACCCCCGGGCCGCGCATTGCGGTGACCGGGGGTCTGAAGAAGCCAGATCTCGAAAGAAGCCCTACTTGGCCTTCTCGAGCACCTCGACCAGGCGCCAGCGCTTGGTCGCCGAGGTCGGACGGGTCTCCATCAGCGAGACGCGATCGCCGATGCCGGCGTCGCCGTTCTCGTCGTGCGCCTTGACCTTGGTGGTGGTCCGGATGATCTTGCCGTAGAGCGGGTGGCTCTTGCGGGATTCCAGCTCGACCACGATGGTCTTCTGCATCTTGTCGCTCACCACGTAGCCGATCGCCGTCTTACGACGACCGCGCACGGTCTCCGTGACCGGAGTGTGGTTGGGGCCTTTGGTCTCTGCCATTTTCTACGATTCCTCACCAACAGGTCCGGAGGCCAGACCCAATTCACGTTCACGCAGCACGGTGTATACCCGTGCAATCTCGTGGCGCACCACACGCAGGCGCCGGTTGTTCGTCAGCTGCCCGGTCGCCATCTGGAAGCGCAGGTTGAACAGCTCTTCCTTCGATTCGCGCAGGCGAGTGGTGAGCTCCTCCTCGGTGAGCTCACGCAGTTCGCCAGGCGTAACTCCCACTGCCATCAGAACTGCTCCTCTCGGGTCACGATGCGTGCCTTGATCGGCAGCTTGTGGATGGCGCGGGTAAGCGCCTCTTTTGCGATCTTCTCATCCGGGTAGCTGATCTCGAAGAGAACGCGACCCGGCTTGACGTTGGCGATCCACCACTCCGGCGAACCCTTACCGGAACCCATGCGGGTCTCGGCAGGCTTCTTGGTCAGCGGGCGGTCGGGGAAGATGTTGATCCACACCTTGCCACCACGCTTGATGTGCCGGTTGATGGCGATACGAGCGGACTCGATCTGCCGGTTGGTGACGTAGGCGTGCTCCAGTGCCTGGATGCCGTAATCGCCGAAGCTCACCGAGGTGCCGCCGCTGGCGGTGCCGCGCTGCCTCGGGTGATGCTGCTTGCGGTGCTTGACCTTGCGGGGAATAAGCATTGGCTAGCTCCCAGATTCCTGTGTAGTGCTCTCGGCGGGCGCCTCGACAGCCGCTTCAGCGGTCGATGCGGCCGACTCTTCTCCGGTGGCGGCACGGCCGGCCTCGGTGCTCGTCGCGGTGGTACCCGAGGCGCCACTGCGGCGCGGACGGGTGCCCGACGGACGGTCACGACGCGGCCGGTCGGCGTCCGGCGCCACGGCGGTCACCTCACGCTTGCCACCGACGATGTCGCCCTTGTAGATCCAGACCTTCACGCCGATACGGCCGAAGGTGGTCTTGGCCTCGTAGAGGCCGTAGTCGATGTCAGCGCGCAGCGTGTGCAGCGGGACCCGACCTTCGCGGTAGAACTCCGAGCGGCTCATCTCAGCACCGCCGAGGCGGCCCGAGCACTGCACCCGGATGCCCTTGACGTTGGGCTGACGCATCGCCGACTGGATCGCCTTACGCATCGCGCGACGGAACGCCACACGGTTGGAAAGCTGCTCGGCGACACCCTGGGCGACCAACTGCGCAACAGACTCGGGGTTCTTCACCTCGAGGATGTTGAGCTGGACCTGCTTCTTGGTCAGCTTCTCCAGGTCGGTCCGGATGCGGTCGGCCTCGGCGCCACGGCGTCCGATGACGATGCCGGGACGCGCGGTGTGGATATCGACGCGGACTCTGTCGCGAGTCCTTTCGATCTCCACATCGGCGATACCGGCCCGCTCCAGGCCAGTGGCCAGCAGTCGGCGGATCGCGACGTCTTCCTTCACGTAGTCCGCGTACTGCTTGTCGGCGTACCACCGGGACTTCCAGTCGGTGGTGATACCGAGCCGGAAGCCGTGGGGGTTGATCTTCTGGCCCACTACTGCGAGCCTCCCTTCGCTTCGCTAGAAGCCTCGGTCGATGTCGCCGCCGGAGCGGCTCCGGAAGTAGTGGTCGTCTTGGCCGTGGCGGCCTTGCTGCCCTGGGCGCGGCGGCTGCGCGATGACGAAGCAGCTGCACCCTTCTGCTTGGGCGGACGGCTCTCCACGATCACGGTGATGTGACTGGTGCGCTTGCGGATCCGGAACGCACGCCCCTGGGCGCGCGGCCGGATGCGCTTGGCGGTCGGGCCACCATCGGCGTGGATGGTCGCGACCACGAGGGTCGACGGGTCCAGGCCGTCGTTGTTCTGCGCGTTGGCGGCAGCACTGGCGATGACCTTGGCAACCGGTTCGCTGGCGTCCTGCGGTGCCCAACGCAGGATGTCGAGCGCCTCGGCCACGGACTTGCCGCGGACCAGGTCGATGACCCGGCGGGCCTTGGTCGGCGAAATCCGCACGAAGCGGGCAACCGCTGTCGCGGACGGATATTCAATCGTTGTAGTCATTAGCAGTTCCCTCTGCTCTTCGCGCGAACGCTCATCGCCGCTTCGCTTTCCGGTCATCCTTGATGTGACCTTTGAACGTGCGGGTGGGGGCGAACTCGCCCAGCTTGTGACCGACCATCGCCTCGGTGACGAACACCGGCACGTGCTTGCGACCGTCGTGGACGGCGAAGGTGTGACCGATGAAGTCCGGGATGATGGTCGAACGGCGCGACCAGGTCTTGATGACCTGCTTGCTGTTCTTCTCGTTTTGGACGTCGACCTTCTTGAGCAGATGGTCGTCGACGAACGGGCCCTTCTTCAGGCTGCGTGGCATCGCTGGCTACTCCTAGCGCTTGTTCTTGCCGGTGCGCCGGCGTCGGACGATGAGTTTGTCGCTCGCCTTGTTCGGCTTGCGGGTGCGGCCCTCGGGCTTGCCCCACGGGCTCACCGGGTGACGACCACCGGAGGTCTTACCCTCACCACCACCGTGCGGGTGGTCGACCGGGTTCATCACGACACCACGGACGGTGGGGCGCTTGCCCTTCCACCGCATGCGGCCGGCCTTGCCCCAGTTGATGTTGGCCTGCTCGGCGTTGCCGACCTCGCCGATGGTGGCGCGGCAGCGCACGTCGACGCGACGGATCTCGCCCGAGGGCATACGCAGCGTGGCGTAAGCGCCTTCCTTGCCGAGCAACTGGACGCTCACACCGGCCGAACGGGCCAGCTTCGCGCCGCCACCCGGACGCATCTCCACAGCGTGGATGACGGTGCCGGCCGGGATGTTGCGCAGCGGCAGGTTGTTACCGGGCTTGATGTCGGCGTTGGCGCCCGACTCCACGACGGTGCCCTGCTTCAGTCCCTGCGGCGCGATGATGTAACGCTTCTCGCCGTCCAGGTAATGCAGCAGCGCGATGTTCGCGGTGCGGTTCGGGTCGTACTCGATGTGAGCGACCTTGGCGTCGACGCCGTCCTTGTCGTGACGACGGAAATCGATCACGCGGTAGGCGCGCTTGTGCCCACCACCCTTGTGCCGTGTGGTGATACGGCCGTGCGCGTTGCGGCCGCCCGTGCTGTGCAGCGGGCGAATCAGCGACTTCTCCGGCGTCGAGCGGGTGATCTCGGCGAAATCGGAGACGCTGGCACCGCGACGACCCGGGGTCGTCGGCTTGTACTTGCGAATTGCCATTTCTAAGTTCCTGAGTCTCTCTGCCCGCCGTTAGGCCGGCGCTCCGAACAAGTCGATCGGCTTGCTGCCCGCGGCCAGGGTCACGATGGCGCGCTTGGTGCCCTTGCGCTGTCCGTAACCGCTGCGGGTGCGCTTGCGCTTGCCGTTGCGATTGAGCGTGTTCACCGAGTCGACCTTGACGGAGAAGATCTTCTCGATCGCAATCTTGATCTGCGTCTTGTTCGAGTCCGGGTGCACGACGAACGTGTACACGTTGTCCTCGATCAGCGAGTACGACTTCTCCGAGATGACCGGGGCCAGGATGATGTCGCGGGGGTCAGTCACGGTCGCCATCAGGCCGACACCTCCTGCTTCGTATTGGAGCTGATGTAGGCATCCAGTGCCTCGACGCTGAAGATCACGTCGTCGGCGTGCAGCACGTCGTACGCGTTGAGCTGGTCCGCCGAGATCACGTGCACATTCGGCAGGTTGCGCACACTCTTGGCGCCGACCTCGTCGCTGCGACCGATGACGATCAGCACCTTGGTGCGGTCCGTCAGGCTCTCCAGGAACGACTTCGCGGCCTTGGTCGACGGGGTCTGCCCGCTGACCAGTTCGGTGATCGCATGGATGCGCTCGTTGCGCGCCCGGTCCGAGAGCGCCCCGCGGGTGGCGGCGGCGATCATCTTCTTGGGGGTGCGCTGGCTGTAGTCACGCGGCTTGGGGCCGTGCACCACGCCACCACCGGTGAACTGCGGCGCGCGGGTCGAGCCCTGACGTGCGCGGCCGGTGCCCTTCTGGCGGTACGGCTTCTTGCCACCGCCGGACACCTCGGCGCGAGTCTTGGCCGAGTGCGTGCCCTGACGCTTGGCGGCCAGCTGCGCGGTGACGACCTGGTGCAGCAACGCGATGTTGGGCTCCACGTCGAACAGCTCGGCGGGCAGCTCCACGGAGCCGTCCGTCTTGCCGTCCGGGGTGCGGACGTCAATCTTCAAGGAAGTCATTACTTCTCACCTCGTTTGATCGCGGTGCGGACCACGACGAGTCCACCGTTGCGTCCGGGGACGGCACCCTTGATCAGCAGCACGCCGTTCTCGGCATCGACCTTGTGGACCTTCAGGTTCTGGGTGGTGACGCGGTCACTACCCATCCGGCCCGACATGCGCGTGCCCTTGAAGACGCGGCCCGGGGTGGCGCAGCCACCGATCGAGCCGGGACGGCGGTGCACGGCCTGGGCGCCATGCGAGGCACCCTGTCCGCTGAAGCCGTGGCGCTTCATGGTGCCGGCGAAGCCCTTGCCCTTGCTGGTGCCGGTCACGTCGACGTACGCGCCGTCGGCGAAGATCTCGGCGGTCAGCTCCTGGCCGACCTCGTACTCGGCGGCAGCGGCCTCGTTCTCAAGCCGCAGCTCGGCCAGGTGCCGGCGCGGGTTGACCCCGGCGGCGGCGTACTGACCGGCGACCGGCTTGTTGACCTTGCGCGGGCTGATCTCGCCGTAGGCGAGCTGCACGGCGCTGTAGCCGTCACGCTCAAGGGTGCGGATGAGGGTCACCACGTTGGGGCCGGCCTTCACGACCGTCACCGGGACGACTTTGTTGTTCTCGTCGAACACCTGCGTCATGCCCAGCTTGGTGCCCAAAATGCCTTTTCTAGCCATTTTTTCGGACTCTCCTACTGGATGTTGACGTCGACACTGGCCGGCAGATCGATGCGCATGAGAGCGTCAACGGTCTTCGGCGTGGGGTCGAGGATGTCGATAAGGCGCTTGTGGGTGCGCATTTCGAAATGCTCCCGCGAGTCCTTGTACTTATGGGGGGACCGGATAACGCAGTACACGTTCTTCTCGGTCGGCAGCGGCACCGGGCCGACCACGCTGGCGCCCGTACGGGTGACTGTCTCGACGATCTTGCGCGCCGAGGCGTCGATCGCCTCATGGTCGTAGGCCTTGAGCCTGATGCGGATCTTCTGTCCCGCCACGCTTTCCTACCTCACTATTAAGGGCTTCCGCGCCCTGGGCGCGGAAAACTCTGTCTTCATTGCGCGCTGTCCTGCGGGTCTCCCCGCACAACAGCGCGCTGGCTATGCCGCCGCTGTTTACCTGTCTCTGGTTCACCGACCCCCGCGCTCGGGTGTGTCGCCCTCACGCACACTCTTTCGCGCCGGAATTATCGCGATCGAGGTGGGGACCGGGTGCGCCCGCGAAGGGCGCCGGTCGTGTGCCCGCGGCCAGGCGAACCCGGCTGAAGGCAACCCGAACAGTATGCCTCAGATCGCGGCGTCCTCCAAATCCCCATTTGAGCAGCTCGGAGGCCCACCGAGTGTGGGTCCGGTCACGCCCTGCGACAGGGTTTCAGCTTCGCGGGGCGAGGCCGCACTGAACGGAAACCCGGTACGGATACTTCGCCTGGGACGTACTTGGGTTCAGTATTGCGCCCGCGTCTGTGCCGAGACTGAACTCATGTACCCCGCAGAGAGACCCACCTACCAGCGCCTCGACCTGCAGGGCCGGATCACTGCCGGCGTACTCCAACTTGCCGTTGAGATTCATGAAGAATTCGCGCATCTCGCGATCCACGAGCTGGTGTTCAGGCGGGTAATGACTGCCCGCCCGGTAACAGAGGTTACGACGCGGCGCGGAGCAGGCCCGCTCGTCGTTGACGGGCGGAATTGATCCATTCGGAGGACACAGGCTCGCCTTCCATTGCCATAGACGCAATGACCTGGTCAACAACGATTTCACGACGACGACGCGTCTTCTCGACAGACGACAGCGAGCGCCAAGCAGCGATCCTGGCACATGTTTCAGCAGTCATTATTCGCACCTCCTTGTCGCCTACCAACCGTGTGTACTACACGCGTACTGGGTAAATACTACCGGGATGGCCAGGCGTCAGTACAGCTCCAAGCTAGCGACTATCGCTCGACTACAGTCTCGCGTTCGACCATCGCGGGAGCCTTCGTCACCCGACCTGAAAATCACCCCAACCATGCCCAGTGCGACGATCAGCGTTATCGCCCCACCGTGATGGACAGCTTCCCGGCCGGGTCCATGACCGCGCAGCGCAATGCCGGATGGCGGTACCCGCCGGCCGTTCACACCACGCGTCCGCCCATCAACGGACAGGAAGGTAGATCGGATGTCCCAGAGCCCCACCTACCGCGCATGGCAGCAGCTGTCGGGCAAGCCGCTGGGCAGCCGGCTGTTCTCCGCGGCCGCGATGGCGCGCGTCCCCTACTTCGCCTCGGTGCTGCCCCACGTTCTGCACATGGCGCCGGGTAGCGCCGAGGTCGCCATCCCGAAATGGTTCTTCGTCCACAATCATCTGGACACCGTGCACGCGATCGCGTCATGCAACGCCGCCGAGGTGGCGATGGGCATGGCGATGGAAGCCACCGTGCCGAGCACGCATCGGTGGATCCCCAAATCGATGACGGTTCAGTACCTGGCCAAGGCGACGACATCACTGCGGGCGCGGGCCGAGTTCACCCCGCCGGATTTCGACGCGATCACCGACGGCGCCGAACTCGTGGTGCCGGTCAGCATCACCGACCGTGCCGGCATCGAGGTCGTGCACGCCGACATCACCACGTGGGTGACACCGGCCGGCTGAGCATCCGCCGTCAGGAACTCTCGGCCGACGGGCAGAAGTACTCCCACCGGGCTCATGGCGGTTCCCTATTTACCGGCCCAGTACTCGCATTGGTGCTGCCGGCCGAAATCGGTGATGACCCGGCTGCCGTCCGGCTGCAGCGACATCCACGGGCCATCGCCGGAGACGGCGGGCCAGTGAGGTGCGCCGTCTGCCGCCGGCGCCCCGGTCCTGACGAAATGCGTCCAATAGTCGATCATCTGGTTGGACAGTTCCTGCTGAGCCGGGTTCAACGGCGGCGCACCCCCGATGTCGAACAGGTAGCGCAGTTCCAGCGAGTGGCTGGCACCCACCGGAAAAGGCACGGTGCGCATGGGTTCCGGCGTCGGCGGGTTCGGATCGTTGAACTCGTAGGCGTACACGTTGTTGGCGGTCGCCAGCCGGCCGGCCATCTCATCGGCAATACAGGCGAACACCCCGTCGGTCACCGCCGCCGAATACGCCAACTCCACGCTGCCTCCATACCGGTCCAACGGGTACCGCGCTCCTACCTCCGACGCATCGGGCCCGAACGTGTCCGCGAGCACACCGGGGTACTCGCCCGCCGAGTGCTGCCTGCCCGCCCGTAGATACTGCAGCGCAACGAAGAGGGTGAACTCGTCGCGGTTACTGCCGATCAGCACGGGCACATCGGCCGCCCGGCCCGCGCGGAACGCGACCATCGGATCCTCGGGCAGGGCGGTGGTTCCGTGGACCGGCCCGCTGAGTGTGTCCTCACCGATCCGGTCGTACCACAACGGTTTTCGCAGTTTGTGATCCGGAAGCGCACGTAGGCAGGCCGCGGCGGTTGCCGGATCGCCACAGCCCGCATCTCGCGCGTAGTCCTCGCTGAGGCGTTCGGCCTCGGGAAGCGCCAACTGAGCCTGACACGGCCCGCTCTGGATGATCGCGGCCCGGAACAGTCCCTCCGACTCGGGCGCGACCAGGTGATCACACACCGACATGCCGCCTGCCGATTCGCCGGCGATGGTCACCTTGTCCGGGTCGCCCCCGAATGCCGAGATGTTGTCGTGCACCCAGCGCAGCGCCGCCTGCTGGTCCTGCAATCCGTAATTGCCGACCGCACCCTTCGGACCGAGCGCCGGATGCGCGAGGAAGCCCAGCGCACCGAGGCGGTAGTTCAGTGTCACGACGACGATATCGCCGCGGTCGACGAGCCAGCGCGAGTCGTACATTCCGCCGTTGCCGTTGATGAACCCGCCACCGTGTATCCAAACCATCACTGGCCGTAGCTCTTTCGCCGGCGGCGGAGTCCACACGTTGAGCGTCAGGCAGTCCTCGTCGGTTTGCCTGCCCATCTCCAGGTCGCTGCCCTCGTCCTGCACGCAACGCGGGCCCACCTTGGTGGCATCGCGCACGCCCGCCCACGGCGTCAGGGGCTGCGGCGGCTGCCACCTGCGCGGGCCCACCGGAGGGGCGGCGTACGGAATCCCCGCGAAGTGTCGCTTGTCGAGCGTGGCCACACCACGGACCAATCCCGCGGTCGTTTTCACCACGGACGGGTCCGGGGGCAGCGCCGACACCCCCGTGTCCTCACCGGCGCAACCCAGCGAGACCGTCGCAACCGTCAGCAGTACCAGCGCGCAGCGGACGAGTCGGGATGTGGAAGGCACAGGCCGAGCCTACTGAGGACGATTCCGGTATTGCGCCTGATCGCTTCAGCCTGCGACGAACTCCGCGGCCCGGTGCCCGATCATGACGATTGTGGCGTGCGGGCCTCGGGAGGTGGGCACCGGCATGATCGACCCGTCGGCCACCCACAACCCGTCGATGCCCAGCACCCGGCACTGCGGATCCAGCACCGTACCCATCGGTGCCGTACCGCACAGATGCTGGGTGGTCGACCAGTTCGCTTCGCGGGCAACGATTTCAGCGATATCCCTGGCCAGCTCGGCGCCTCGCTGCAGCGTCGCCACATCCTCGGCGACCGCGTCGTAGTGATGCGCGATCACCGGGGCGACGGCCGGATCTGCGGACAGTATCGTGAACCGGCCGCGGGCCTTCGGACGCATGAGGGCCACCCCGATATGCGGCGGGTCCGATGGCGGCGCCCCGGTCATCTGGGCGAATCCGGATGTGTACAAGCGGATTTCGACGTTGTCGACCGAAAGTGTCGCCTCGATCGGAGTGCGCCCGTCGCTGGCGGGCCAGTCGACGGGCAGCACCCATTCCGGGTGGTCGCTGAACCGCTCCCCCACCGGCAGGTCGGCCAGCACCGGCACCCCGGCGCGCGCCAACACGTCGGCAGGGCCAAGGCCGGAGATCATCATCAGGTGTGCGGTGCCGATCGCACCGGCACACAGCACGATGCGGTCGGCGGTGTAGCTCACCGGCCCCCTTGGCCCGATCGCGTCCACGCCGACCGCACGGTGTCCCGAGAACCGGATCCGCTGCACTCTGGTACCGGGGTGCACGCCGAGATTCGGCCGGTGCAGGGCCGGCGCCAGGAATGCCGCGCCGGGCCCGACCCTGATGCCGTCCTCGACGTTGAGCGGCAGTGCTCCGATCCCCCGCACCGGGCCCGCGCCGTTGAGATCGTCGAGCCAGTCGAATCCCCTCGACAACACCGATTGCACGAATTGTTCGGTACCCGTGCCGAATGTCCGCACTCGCTGGACCGGGATGGGCCCGCAGGACCCGTGCATCGGACCGGAGAAGTCCAGATCGGTCTCGATCCCCCGGAAGTGCGGCAGCACATCGCCCCAGGACCAGCCGGGCATCTGCCAGCCGTCGAAGTCGGCGGGCACACCGCGGCAGAAGTAGCCGCCGTTGATCGCACCGGATCCACCCACCACCGCGCCCCGCACCAGGTCGACTTCCCTGGGCGGATCATCGGTCAACGTCGCGGGATACCGGCTGACCACCGGACTGCCCCGGCCGATCGGCAACAGGTGCGCGTCACCGGGCACCGACGCGACCGCCGCCGGACCCGTCTCCAGAACGGTGACGGTACAGCGAGGGTCGGATGAAAGACGTTCGGCAAGAACCGAACCGGCACTGCCCGCGCCGACGATCAGAACATCCACCGCGCCCGATTCAGGTTCGGATCTGCGGCTTGAGCGCGCCGATGTGACGCTCCCGCACCACGCCGATCCACAGCCCCAGCCCGTAGGCGATGTCGTCGAGGCGCTTGAGCATCAGGTAGCTCAGCAGGCCCACCCGATGATCATCGTCGGTGACGCTGTTGCGGCGGTTGGCCCAGTCGGCCAGTCCGTCCACGACGGCGGCGGCCACCACCACCTGCCGACAGCGGCGGAAGAACACGGCAGCCAGCAGCGCCACCGGCCAATAGTGCCGGCAGATCGCCGAGGCCACCTGCAGCGCCGCACCCCACAGGCCGCCGGCCGCGACGGCGGCCACATCCCTGGGTCCGGTCTCGACCGCGTCCAGCGAGGTGGAGATCCGCCTGCTGAACAGCACCGCGATCACCGCCGCGAAGAAATAACCGAACCCCGATCGGGTGGCGAGCAGCAGCCAGAGCAGCAACATCCACCGGGACACGACCATCGGCGCCGTCTTGCCCGGGTGCCGGACCGCCAGCGGTGCCGCAGACCGTCCGTAAAAAGCCTTGCGCCGAAACCATTCCCGCAGTTGGGTCCGGTGTTCATGGCCGACGAGTGCAATGGGCTCATAGCGCAACCGGGCACCGGCCTCGATAAACCTCCAGCAGAGGTCGACATCTTCGCCGGATTCCATGGTCTCGTCGAAGCCACCCACCTCGGCGAGCGCACTGCGGCGGCAGATGATGGCGGCGCTGGGCACATAGGACACCGTGCCGTAGGGCACCACCGGCGCCTCCCGCATGCCCAGGTCCAACGACGAGCGCACCGCCTCGTACCGGGCCACCAGGTTGTCCGGCTCGCACAGGCTCACGATACGAGGGGCCACCAATGCCACAGCCGGGTCGCAGAAGTGGCCCAGCAGCGCCTCCAGCCAGCCACGCCGCGGCACCACATCAGAGTCCAGGAACGCCACGAAATCGGTGTTGCAGGCGCGCAGGCCCGTGTTGCGGGCGGCCGCCGGGCCGCGGCTACGGGCGTGTCGCAGTACCCGTACATCACAGTGCGCACCGTCACAGTGCGCACCGTCGAAATCGGCCTCATGCAGCGGCTCCGCGGACCCGTCGTCGACCACCACCACATTCATCCCGCGCAGCGATCGGACCAGCCGGTTCACACCGAACACATTGTCGCGCACCGGGATAACGATAGTCACGTCATGGTGCGACGGTCCGCTGGGAGGACGCGGATGCGCCACAGTGGCATCGAGCAGGGTGCGCGCCAACTGGGCCGACAGCGCATCATGCACCTCAAGTCGGCCACCGTCGATCATGGTCTGGGCCACCGGGGCCAACCGCAGCAGCCGGGTCGGCGAGCCGCCCAGCAACGCCGAGCCGGCACCCAGCACCTTGACCCGGCGGTCGACCTGGACGGCGAATCCGTCGGGCAGACGCGGCCCGGTCATGTCAGCATCCCGTGCCTGTTCGGTGTCCAGGCCAGGAGTTTGCGGGCGCACCCGTCGACCATATCGGCAAAGTACCGCTCCCCGTCGGTCACCGTTGCTGTGGTCGGGTCGCCGAGCACCCCGACCGCGCTCACCGCGGCGACGCCGCCGGCGCGCATGGCGGGCATCAGCTCGGCCAGCGGCGCGCTGTTCCCGCGCACCACCGCGTCACTGTGCACCACCTCCGGCGAAACGTGCAGCAATACAGATGTTTCGGTGTGGCCCGCGTGTGCATCGGCGCCGGCGATCATGCACGAGCTCCAACCGACGTCGCGCCCTTCGCTGCGTAACAGGCCGACGGCTCCGGCCAGCGCCTCGACATTGCCGCCGTGCCCGTTGACGAACACCACCCGCGGCGCCCAATTGCAGGCGGACCGGCCGAACTCAACCAGCAAAAATCGCAGCGCCTCCGTACCGATCGACACGGTGCCCGCGAATCCCTCATGCTCCCCGCTGGCGCCGTAACTCAGCGCCGATGCCAGCAGCCAGCCGCGGCCCAGCCGGGCGGCCACCGAGCGCGCGACGGCGGTCGCGATCCGGGTGTCGGTGTCCAGCGGCAGGTGTGGCCCGTGTTGTTCGGTCGACCCGAGCGGCACGATCAACGCCGGATGCACCCCCGGTGAGGTGCCTAGCAGTCCACTCGACGTCACACTGCCGAGCTCCCTGGGTACGGCCACCTGCCGATGGTAGCCGCATTCACCTGGTGCGCACCGATTGTTGGCGCATGAGCAGCAATTGATTTTCGCGCTGTCGGCCACTTGGCGGACAGCCATGTCACGTCAGTCACGTCAGTCACGCCCGCATCGGGCTCTGCCGGCGTGTCAGGCCTGCGGCACTCCGAGCGTGCGGGTGAAGCCCTCCGGAATCAGAATGTCCTCCGGCGTCAAATCGTGGATCGAGGACTTGCCCAGGCCCCGCAGCGCCGAGTCGATGCCTCCGCTGAGGATGTCGAGCACGTTCTCCACACCGGCCTGCCCGTTGGCCGCGAGGCCCCACAGGTAGGCACGCCCGATCATCACCGCGCGGGCGCCGAGGGCGACAGCCTTGACGACATCGCTGCCGCGGCGTACACCGCCGTCCAGCAAAACCTCGACCTGATCGCCGACGGCATCGGCGATCGCGGGCAGGCAACGAATTACCGCCGGGGTGCCGTCGAGGTTGTTACCACCGTGGTTGGACACCGTGATCGCCGTAACACCCGCGTCCACAGCACGTTTGGCGTCGTCGACGCGCACCATGCCCTTGAGCAGGAACGGCCCACCCCACTGCTCACGCAGCCAGGCGACGTCCTCCCAGGTCGGTGGCGGGGTGCCCATCCACTGGCCGTAGGCCTCGAAGAACGTCGGTCCCGGCTCGCCGCGGCGACCCAGGTTGGGAACCCGCAGGTCCGGCGGACGCAGGGTCTTGGCGAAGCTGTAGAACCAGCGCGGCTTGGTGATGACCTCCGGCGACATCTTCACCATGGTCTTGAGATCCATGCGCTCGGGGATCTTGGGGCTGCCCCAATCCCGGCCGTGGCTGAAGCTCCAGTCGGTGGTCAGGATGAGGCCGACAACGCCGGCCTCCCGGGCGCGAACCATGCGCGCGAGGATCTCGTCCCGGCTGCCCAGCCAGTAGAGCTGGAAGAAGACCTTGCCGTTGACGGCGGTGACTTCCTCCATCGGCTTGCTCGCGAACGAGGACAAACCCATCGCCGTGCCACGAGCCGCCGCGGCACGGGCGACCGCGACCTCCCCATCGGGATCGACCGCCTGCACACCGGTCGGCGAGATGATGACCGGCATCGGGATCTCTTGGCCCAGCACCGTTGTCGCCATCTCGCGCTTTTCGGTGACACCGATGACATGCGGGGCGAATCCCAGTTCGGCGAACGCCTCGACGTTGTCGGAGACCGAAAGGCCTTTTTCGCTCGCCGAGATCAGCGAGGAGTAGGCGGAGCGGGGCAGCCGTTTCTTCGCACGCTGTTGGGCGATGGCAACGGTCTCGAACCAGGTATCGCGAGCCATGATCTCTACACAGGACTTTCGTTACAGAACTTCTTGGGCGGGACGGTGAGCAGTTTGAGGGGTACAGGGCCTTTGAGGGGTACAGGGCCCTGGGCAGGGCGAGCGAAGCGACCGGAAGTGCTCGGGCCACCCGCTCGGGAATGGTCCACCGACGACTTGGGCTTGTCCCGCTCGGCAGCCAGGGCGGGTTCGCCGTAACCCTGCACGCATTCGGGGTCCGGTCCGTCCATGGGCAGGCCGGTGAAGAACTTGGCCGCCATGCAGCCACCCCGGCAGGAGTCGTAGTGCGCGCAGCCACTGCAGGCGCCCGCGGACTGCGGCTCGCGCAGTTCGAGGAACAACGGCGAGTGCTGCCAGACGTTCTTGAAACCGGTCCCGAAACCACTGTCCTGCAGTATGTTTCCGGCCAGGAACTTGTCGTGGATGGCGAACGGGCAGGCGTACACGTCGCCGATCGGATCGATCAGGCAGACCACCCGGCCGGCGCCGCACAGGTTGAGTCCGGCCAGCGCACCCGGCTCACCCAGACCCGACAGGTGGAAGAACGAATCGCCGGTGAGGACTCCCTCGCCGTGGGCGACCAGCCATTCGTACAGCTGAACCTGCTGCGTCGCAGTGGGGTGCAGCTCGTCCCAGACGTCGGCCCCGCGACCCGACGGCCGTAGCCGGGTGATGCGCAGGGTGGCGCCGTAAGTGTCTGCAAGGGTTTTGAATTCATCGAGCTGATCGACGTTCTGGCGGGTGACGACCACCGAGATCTTGGCGTCCTTGAAACCCGCTTCGGCGAGGTTCTCCAGCGCGCGGATGGCCATCGCGAACGACCCGGGGCCACGGACCTCGTCGTTGACCTCCGCGGTGGCACCGTCCAGCGAGATCTGCACGTCGACGTAGTCGCTGGCGGCGAGTTTGGCGGCGACCTTCTTGTCGATCCGGACGCCGTTGGTGGAGAACTTCACGCCGACGTGATGCTCGGTGGCGTAATCGACGAGTTCCCAGAAGTCCGACCGGACCGTGGGTTCGCCGCCGCCGATGTTCACGTAGAACACCTGCATGCGTTCGAGTTCGTCGATGATGTCCTTGCACTGCTGGGTGCTCAGCTCGCGGGGATCACGCTTACCCGACGAGGACAGGCAGTGCACGCAGGACAGGTTGCAGGCGTAGGTCAATTCCCAGGTCAGGCAGATCGGGGCGTCGAGCCCGTGCTCGAACTGCTCTACGAGGCGGGGAACTTTGACGGGCGCCAGGGCCGGGGGCAGTACGGCGGTCATAGGGTGTTCTCCTTGGCGACCAGCATGTTGGATTTCACCAACACGCCCAGCGCATGTAGGTACGGGCCTTGGGCGTCGTCGTCGATTCCGGCGGCGCGACAAGCGGATCGGATGTCGGGGTGCTCGTCGAGGGAGTTGACCACCGCGACGATCGTCCGGTTCTTCAGGAACGACAGCTTGCGGGTACCGAAGTGGTACAGCAGCGCCCCGAACGGCTCCGGCCGCACCGCCACCTGGTGGTGCAGCCGCCAGCCGCGATCGGGGTCGAACGCCACTGCGTCAGCAGTGGGTGCGCTCACGGTCAGTAAACCCCGCACATACCGTCGATCGAGACCTCTTCGACGAGGGACTCGGTGACGAGCTGCGCTTCTGCCTCAACCTGCTGTTTCTGGTCCATGGATCGCACCTTTCTGGGCTGTAACACTTCTGGGCTGTGACACGAGTAGGTCCTCGACAATTGTGACCTGGTTCGCAAGAATATGGCATCGAGTGCAGAAACGGAAGGGTGGGTTCCATGGCGAAGTCGTCCGAACCTCGCGTCGGTCGCCGGCCATCCACCACCCAGGACCACATCACCTCCGTCGCGCTGGATCTGTTCGCCAGCCACGGCTTCGACGAGGTCAGCGTGGACGATGTCGCCCGCGCAGCCGGAATCGCCCGCCGCACGCTGTTCCGCTACTACCCGTCCAAGAACGCCATCCCCTGGGGTGACTTCGACGCGCACCTGAACCTCATGCGCGAACTGCTCGCCGAGGGCGACCAACGCGTCGACATCGCCGGGGCCCTGCGCATCGCACTGCTCGCGTTCAACCGGTTCGACGACGAGGAGCGGCACCGCCAGCGCATGCGCCTGATCCTAGGAACCGATGCACTGCAGGCACATTCGATGACGATGTATGCGGGCTGGCGCACCGTGGTTGCCGAGTACGTGGCACGACGGCGCGGCGAGAAACCGGACGGCCTGGTCCCCCAGACCGCCGCCTGGACACTGCTGGGTGTCGCTCTGACCGCCTACGGGCTATGGCTGGCCGACGAGTCAGTGTCCCTGGAACGCCTACTGGGCGATTCCTTCGACGTGGTCGGCCGCGGCCTCACCCACCTGTGATCCGGGGTGTCGGAGTTCGCTAGGCAGGCAGCACGTCGGCGATGGGAGCGCCCGAGGCGATCTTGCCGCGGGCCTTCATCACCTTGCCGGGCATCCCGCCGCCGACCACGGCGGTGAGGACACCGTCACGCTCGTAGTAGGCCAGGAACTTGCGGCCGTCGTCCTCGACCACATGCACCACGTCGTCGGCGGCCGGCTCACCCAGGCACTGGATCTTGACGTCGTACTGGTCGCTCCAGAAGTAGGGCACCGAGATGGCCGCGCTACCCGGTGCCTGCCCCAGGATCGCCGGCACGAGAACCCGTGCCTGCTCGGCGACATTGCTCCAATGCTCGACGCGCACGTGGTGCCCGACCTCCGAACGCCAGGACGCCACATCTCCGATGGCCCATACGTGCTCGGCGCTGGCCCGTCCGGCGTCATCACACACCACGCCGTTGTCCACTTCGATCCCGCTGCCATCGAGCCAGCCGGTGACCGGGTGCGAGCCGATTCCGACGACGACGACATCGGCGTCCAACTCGGTGCCGTCGGTGAGCACCACCTTCTCGACCTTGTCCGTGCCGGTCACCGAGGCGACACCCACGCCACACCGCACGTCCACACCCTCGGCCCGGTGCAGCCGGGTGATCAGCGAGCCGATCTTCTCGCCGAGCACCGAGGCCAACGGGGTCGGCTGCGGTTCGACGATCACCACGTCGACACCGAGCTGACGCAGGCTGGCGGCCACCTCACAACCGATGAAGCCGGCGCCGATGATGACGGCGCGCTGGGCGGTCGCGGCATGCTCGCGTAGTGCGACACTGTCGCCGATGGACCGCAGCACCCGGATGCCCTCCAGGTCCGGGAAGGACCGAATACGCTTGGGCTCAAGGCCGGTCGCGATGACGAGCTCGTCGTATTCGAGCGTCGAGCCATCGGCCAGGCTCAGCACCTTGGCAGCAGTGTCGACCGACTGCGCGGCCGCGCCGAGGCGCAGCGTGATGTTGCGTTCGTCGTAGAACTGCTGCGGCTTGAGCACGACATCGTGGTCGGCGTTGCGCAGCATGTCCTTCGACAGCGGCGGCCGGTCATACGGCAGATGCCGCTCGTCGCTGACGATGGTGATCGGTCCGGGGTATTCGGCGCGTCGCAGTTGTTCGGCGGTGCGGGCTGCCGCCAGCCCACCACCGACAATGACGATGCCCCCATTGGTTGCCACGTGGTGTTTCTTACACGATGGCGGGCACGTAATGTCCACCACCCCGGCGGAACCGCTCAGGACCGGGTGCGCTCGATGATGTTCGACAGCACCACGATGCTCTCGCTGCGCTCGATATCCGCGCTGGCCCGAATGCGCTCCAGGGCGTCCTCCAGATGTCGCATATCGCGGGCCAGAACATGCAGGATGGCATCGGCGGTCCCCGTCACCGTCGCGGCGCTGACCACCTCCGGGATGTCCACCCAGGCCTGGCGCAGCTCGCTCGGGGCGATGGTGCCGTGGCAGTAGACCTGGACGTAGGCCTCGGTGGTCCAGCCCAGCGCGTTGCGGTCCACCACCGCGGTGAACCCGCGGATGACACCACTGTCGAGCATGCGGTCCACCCGCCGCTTGACCGCCGGAGCCGACAGATTCACCCGCTGTCCGATCTCGGCGAAAGTGGCCCGGGCATCGTCGATCAGCTCGGCCAGGATGCCCTCATCGGTCTCGTCCACGCCCGTCACCCCCCCATCTGAACAACAGATCGCCAATTTCTGAATCTGCACGCAATGAAACCACACCATATACGCAAGGTTCGGCGATTGATTGCAGCTGAAAGACCGAATACCGTCATGGCCATGACGGTTTCCGATCTCACCGCCGACATGGCTGATCCCTCCCAGACGCCCACCCGCCGCGCCCGTACCCGCCACTTCGCCATGACGGCGCCCCATCACTTCGCCGTCGAATACGCCATCAACCCGTGGATGGACACTTCCGTTCCGGTCGACGCGGATCTCGCATTGCGCCAGTGGGAGACACTGCGCCGCACTTACACCGACCTGGGCCACACGGTGGATCTGGTGGCCTCGGTCACCGGCCTGCCGGATATGGTCTACGCCGCCAACGGCGGGCTGATCGTCAATGGCCACGCCGTGGTCGCGAACTTCACCTTCCCGCAGCGGGCCGGCGAGGCCGACGCGTATGCCGCCTGGATGGCCGCTGCCGGTCACCGGCCCGAACGCACCCGACACCACAACGAAGGCCAGGGCGATCTGCTGGTGGCCGGGTCAACGGTGTTGGCCGGCTATGGTTTTCGTACCGACCGGCGCGCACACTACGAGATCGCCGCGATCACCGGTCTGCCGTTGATCAGCCTGGAACTCGTCGACCCGCGGTTCTACCACCTCGACACCGCACTGGCGGTGCTCACCGACGGCCCCGACCCGGTGGTCGCGTACTACCCGCCGGCGTTCAGCGACGACGCCCTGGCCCGGCTTCGCGACCTGTTCCCCACCGCCATCGAGGTCGCCACCGCCGACGCCTTCGTCCTCGGCCTCAACGCGGTCTCCGACGGGCGCCATGTGGTGCTTCCGGCCGGCGCCACCGGATTCGCCACCCAACTGCGCGCCGCCGGATTCGAACCGATCGGCGTGGATCTGTCCGAACTGCTCAAGGGTGGCGGGTCCGTCAAATGCTGCACGCTGGAAGTGCATCCGTGAGTGTGGCGAGCGATATCAGCGGTCGAACCGAAAGTGCGATCGCACTCGACGACCGCTACGCCGCGCACAACTACTCCCCGCTGCCGGTGGTCGCCGCATCCGCCGAGGGCGCCTGGATCACCGATGTGGACGGACGCCGCTATCTGGACTGCCTGGCCGCCTACTCCGCGGTGAACTTCGGCCACCGCAACCCGGTGATCACCGCCGCCGCCCACGCCCAGCTCGATGCCGTCACGCTGGTGAGCCGGGCGTTTCACTCCGACCGGCTCGGGCCGTTCTGTGCCGCGCTCGCCCGGCTGTGCGGCAAAGACATGGTGCTGCCGATGAACAGCGGTGCCGAGGCCGTCGAGAGCGCCATCAAGGTGGCCCGCAAGTGGGGTGCCGACGTCAAGGGCGCACCGCCGGACATGGCCAATATCATCGTGGCCCGCAACAACTTTCATGGCCGTACCACCACCATCATCAGCTTCTCCGACGACGAGACGGCCCGAGGCGGGTTCGGGCCGTTCACCCCCGGCTTCCGCGCGGTGCCCTTCGGCAACTCCGAGGCCATGGCAGCGGCCATCGACGAGAACACGGTGGCCGTGCTACTGGAGCCGATCCAGGGCGAGGCCGGCATCATCGTGCCGCCCGATGACTTCCTGCCGCGGGTGCGCGAGCTGTGCACCGAACGCGGCGTCCTGATGATCGCCGACGAGATCCAGTCCGGCCTGGCACGCACCGGCCGGACCTTCGCCTGCGACCACTGGGACGTGACGCCCGACATCTACCTGCTCGGCAAGGCACTGGGCGGCGGGGTGGTCCCACTGTCGGCGATGGTGGCCGATCGCGACGTGCTCGGGGTGCTGCATCCCGGTGAGCACGGCTCCACATTCGGCGGCAATCCGCTGGCCGCCGCCATCGGCAGCACCGTCGTCGCGATGCTGGAATCCGGCGAATACCAGTCACGCTCAACCGAACTCGGTGCGCACCTGCACGCCCGACTCCGTGCTCTGCCGGGCGTCCTCGCGGTGCGCGGCAAGGGACTGTGGGCCGGGGTCGATCTCGACCCGCGCCTGGGCACCGGCAAGCAGGTGAGCCTGCGACTGGCCGAACGCGGTGTGCTGGTCAAGGACACCCACGGTCACACCCTGCGCTTCGCCCCACCGCTGGTCATCACCGCCGACGAAATCGATTGGGCGATGGACCGTTTCGGTGAGGTGCTCGCCTAGAACACGACCGGATCACGGATGATGGGGCAGGTCATGCAGTGCCCGCCACCACGGCCCCGGCCCAGTTCGGCGCCGACGATGGTGATGACCTCGACACCCGCCTTGCGCAGCAGCGAGTTGGTATGGGTGTTGCGGTCATAGGCGAACACCACCCCCGGTTCGACCGCGACCAGGTTGTTGCCGCTGTCCCATTGCTGGCGCTCCGAGTCGTACCGGGTGCCACCGGTTTCGACGATGCGCAGTGCGGGCAGACCGAGCGCGGCAGCGACCACCTCGGTGAACGGTGTGGTCTCCTCGATCACCTCGACGCCGGGTTCGGTATCGCTGGGCAGCAGGGTGAACGGCACGATGTTGTCCACGATGTCGGGGTAGATCGTGACGACATCGCGGTCGGCGAAGGTGAACACCGTGTCCAGGTGCATGGCGGCACGCAGTTTCGGCATTCCGGCCACGATCACCTTCTCGGCACCGCCGTTTGCGAACAGTTCGGCGGCCACCTGGGTGATGGCCTGTCGCGACGTGCGTTCGCTCATGCCGATGAGCACCACGCCGTTACCGGGGATCAGGACGTCACCGCCCTCGATGGTGGCCAGCCCCCATTGCTTCTCGGGATCTCCCCACCACACCTTGGACCCCACATAGTCGGGGTGGAATTCGTAGATCGCCTTCATCAACAACGTCTCGTCCTGACGGGCAGGCCAGTACAGCGGATTGAGCGTCACCCCGCCGTATATCCAGCAGGTGGTGTCCCGGGTGTAGAGCATATTGGGCAGCGGCGGCATCAGGTACTCGGTGACTCGGGAGTCCTCGCGCGTAAGCGCGCGGTGCCCGGACTGGATGTCGGAGGGCAGATCCAAGGTCGACATGCCACCGATGAGCAGTTCGGCGAGCCGGCGCGTCTCAAGGGAATCCAGGAAGCTGCGGGTGTCGTCGACGAGGCCCAAACCCACCTCGTTGGCCACGATCTTGCGGTCGAGCAGCCAGGCCTTGGCCTCGGGGATCTGCATCGTCTCGGTGAGCAGGTTGTGCAGTTCGACGACCTCCACATCGCGATCGCGCATCTTGTCCATGAAGTCGAAGTGGTCGCGTCGCGCGTTCTGCACCCACAGCACATCGTCGAACAACAGGTCATCGCAGTTGGTCGGCGTCAGCCGTTCATGGGCCAGGCCGGGAGAGCACACCAGCACCTTGTGCAGCTTGCCGACCTCGGAATGCACCCCGTAGGCGTCGGATGGTTTGGCGGTCACGCGTTCCCCTAACGGTACACACAGCCCGGACAAGTGTGACCCATGTGGCAATGCCCGCCAATCGGCGGACATTGCCACAGACATTCGGTACATAATGTCCTGTGCTCGAGCGCGGTCACAACCCGGCGGTACGTGTATCTGAGCAGCAGCTGATCACCCGCGGCCAGGACACCTCCGTCATTCTGCTGAACAGCGTCACCCTGGTGGCGTCCATCAGTGCGCTCCTGTTGCCGCACACCCCGGAATCGACGATCGGGCTGGTCACGCTCGCGCTGCTGGTGTGCTGGTCCGGATACCGGCTGGCAACCCGGTCCCGCGCACGGGTGTTCCAGATCCTCGATTTCTGCTACGTGCTGGTGGTCTCGGCATCGGCGCCCGTCTTCGGCGCCGACCCGCAATTGCTCTACACCAACTCGGTACCGCAGGTCATCGCCGGCGTCGCGGTGATCTCCTGTGCCATCGCCCAGCCGCCCAGGGTGAGCTTTCCTGCGGCGCTGGCGATCGCGGCGGCCTACATGGTCGGTTGCGCGCAGGTTGTCGGATGTTCGCGGGTCATCCACATCCCGATGCTCTACTACATAATGGCCGTCGAGTGGGCCATCACCACAGTCCTGGTGCTGACGGCGCGGACCGTGGCGCGACGCGTCGACCAGGCCCGTGTCGACAACCACAACGCCGCGCTGCGCCTTGCCATCGCCGCGGCGGTGCGCGATCACGAGCTCGAGCACATGGCCCTCGTCCACGACACTGCCGCCGCGACCCTGCACCTCGTCGGTGAGGGAGCCCAGGTCTCGCCCGAACGCATCGCGGCACAGGCCAGCCGCGATCTGGCATTGCTCGCCGGCGCCCCGGCCGGGCTCGGCGCGAATTCGGCCACCGATGTCGCTGCCGCGATCGCCGCCGAGGCCCGGCACTGCACGACCCCGGTCGAACTGACCGGGCTGACCCGGCTGGTCATGGACGGACGCACCGCCAACGCCATCGTCGCGGTGGTGCGTGAGGCGATCAACAACGCCGACCGTCACGCGCGGGCGACCTGCATCGTCGTCGACATCTCGCCGTTCACGGTGACCGTCACCGACGACGGTGTCGGATTCGACCCGATCAACACCACGTTCGGTCACGGCGTCGCCGAATCGATCGTGGGACGGATGCGGCGGGCCGACGGCACCGCATCGGTGCGGTCATCGCCCGGCAACGGCACGGTCGTCACGGTCAACTGGCATCAGCTGCAGCGCACCGCTCCGAACGCGCCCAGCGCGGAGGACCTCGACCAGTTCACCGAACGCATTCTCGTCCGTTTCGGCCTGAGCATCGTGGCGTTCGCGCTCCTACAGCTGACCCTTGCCGTGCCCTACGCCGCCGCCAACACCGACCATCCCACCGCACAATTCGGTTTGGGCGGGCTCGCGGCGCTGGTGGCGCTGGCCGGTCTGCCCCGGGTGCTGGGCCGGGGCCCGAATCTCACCACCCCGGCGCTGATCCTGATGGCGGCCGTGATCTACGCGCAGGCCACGCTGCTGCCCGACGACATGCTCGGTGGACCTGCCCAGTGGCCGCTGCTGGCCACCGCGCTGTGCGTGCTGCCCTACCTGCTGCGGTTACGGCTGGGGCTTGCCGCAGGCGTCATGATCGCCTTCTGGCTGGGCACCGCGATCCTGAACCTCGTGCACTACCCGGGCATGGTGACGGCCTACAACCTGGCGCTGCACACCGCGGGCGTCTTCGTCGTGCAGGTGTTCGTGCTGGCGTTCCCGGTGCTGCTGCGCGATGCCAATGCCATTGCCGCCGAAGAGATCCGGGACCGGTGGGCCAACGACGCCCAGCGCCGCATCACCGAGGCGCTGCACGACGACTCCGTGCGGCGCACCTCGAAACTGATGCGCGGGGTGTTCCCACTGCTGCAGACCCTGAGCACCGGCTCGATGGACGCCGACATCCGCTGGCGCTGCCGCATCGAGTCGCGCCGGCTTCGGCTGCAAATCTTCCAGGCACGTACCTTCGGCCACCCGCTCATCGCCGAACTGCGACCGGCGATCGAAGATGCCGACGGACGCGGGGTTGTGGTGTCACTGAACGCCGACAACGACCTGCCTCGGCTGGATCCCGAGCAGCGACGGCAGCTGCTGGAACCGATCGAAGCGACCCTCGCCCGCGCCGTCGCGCATGCCCGGGTGGGGCTGACGGTGGTCCCCGGAGAACTCATCGCCAGCATCATCTGCGATGGCGACGGTACGGGGATGCAGACGCGGCCGGGCGATGCCGAGCAGCCACGCATCGAGGTCACCGAGATCGGCGACACGGTGTGGATCAGTGTGCACCATGAGCTGCCGGATACCGCGGTAACGGTCGAGGAATACACCGCGATCGCATAAAATCTTCCCTTACGACAATTTCGTTGGGCATGACGTGAAATCGGGGTTCACGGCGGGTTTGCTGGGGGGTAGATTTCGTGCTACTGGAATGCGCTGGGGGTCGGCCGACGATCCCGTCGACATCGGGTGAAACGCGTGATTAGCGCCGTGAATCGCGAGCCGGACCACGCGTCGGAAGCCATCAGGGTTGCCCTGATCGACGATCATGATGTCATCCACGCCGGTATTCGCGCCTGGTTTGCCGACCGCAGCCCGCCGATCGATCTGGTGGCCGACTACCCGAATCCGA
The DNA here is from genome assembly GCA_011620645.1 of Mycobacterium sp. Lineage (GTDB taxonomy): Bacteria > Actinomycetota > Actinomycetes > Mycobacteriales > Mycobacteriaceae > Mycobacterium. The sequence goes on along the minus strand of WOYS01000118.1, from coordinate 62,240 downwards.
GCAGCTTCCTGGCCGACCATCCCAAGGGCGGCGAAGACATCGACGTGGTGATGTTCGATCTGCAGTATGAACGTTTCCAGTCCGAGTTCGACACTCTGCGCGAGGTCTGCGCGGCCGGGCACCGGGTCATCGTGTATTCACACATGGTCACCGACGAGGTGATCCTGTCCAGCCTGGACGCCGGCGCCACCACGTTCCTGGCCAAGAGTGAGGACAAGCAGCACCTGTTCGACGCCGTGTACGCCGCGCATGCCAACACCCCCTATGTCGGGCCACGGATGGCCAAGGCGCTGTTCAATGACCGGACGGTGGGCAGGCCGGGTTTGAGCACCCGCGAGCGCGAGGTGCTGATCGCCTGGTTCCAAACCGAGAACAAGGAGTTCGTCGCCAAACGCCTGTTCATCGAGCCGTCGACGGTACGCACCCACCTGCAACGCGCCCGCGCGAAATACGCGGCCGTCGGCCGGCCCGCGCCCACCAAGGCGGCACTGATCGCCCGTGCGGTGCAGGACGGCATCCTCAGCATCGACGACCTGTAGTCAAGCCGTACGCGGGTACGCCGATTGTGGTAGGTGTTGATCTCGCCGCGTTGCTGCCACCTGGGGAGAGATACAGCGTTGCTTCCATGCTCTGACCTGTCGATCGCCGTCGTCGACGACCACGGCGTCATCCACAGCGGCGTGCGTTCCTGGTGCGCCGCCGCCGATCCGCCGATCGCGGTGGCCGACTGCTATTTCGACTCCGAATCGTTTCTGGCTGCGCACCCACATCCGTCCGAACGTGTGCAGGTCGTCGTGGTCGACCTGGAACTCACCAGCCGCCAACCCGATTTCGCGGCCATCGGACGCATCTCGCAGGCCGGACACCGTGTCGTGGTCTACTCACACCTCGAGCGCAACGAGGTCATCCTACAGTGCCTCGATTTCGGTGCCGTCACCTATCTGGTGAAGTCCGAGGGCAAACGGCACCTGATCGAGGCGCTGCAGTCGGCAGGCACCGACACCCCCTACATCGGACCGCGCATGGCCGGGGCTCTGCACAGCGACGAGACCGAGGGTCGCCCCGCGTTGGCCACCCGCGAAAGGGAGGTGTTGGTCGCCTGGTTCCAAACGGAGAGCAAGGAACTCGTCGGCAGCCGCCTCTACATCTCCCCCGCAACGGTGCGCACCCACCTGCAACGTATCCGGGTCAAGTACGCCGCGGCGGGCCGGCCCGCGCCGACCAAAGCCGCCCTGGTGGCCAGGGCCATCCAGGACGGCATGATCAACGTCGACGATTTGTGACCAACACCGCTGCGGACACGGCCCGCCGACACATCATCGACCGTTCCGGTGCCGCGACGCTCCTGATGCGGCACACCGCGAACGTCCTTGTCGCGCTGACGATGGCGGTCGGCCCCGCCGATATCGCCCCACCGGCGGGCAGATTGCTGCTCGCGGTGATCGGTCTGTGGTCGGCGTACCGACTGCTCACCAGGTCGCCATCCGCGGTTCTGCTCGGTGTGGATTTCATCGCCACGGTGATCGTGTGTCTCGCAGTGCCACTGCTGGTGTCGGGCCCAGACTTCCACCGCGCCAACTGCGCCCCGATCGCCGTTGCCGGCACCGCTGTGGTGGCCTTCGCCGTCTCGCTTCCGGCGCGGGTTTCGCTGCCGATGACGCTCACCATCGCCACCGCCTACGCATACGGTTCGGCATCGGTCATCGGATGGTCCCACGTTCCCGAGGTCTTCAACCTCTACTACTTTGCGCTGCAATGGACGGCGTCGTACGTCATGCGGTTCGTCGTCCTGCGGGTGGCAGGCGCGGTGGACAGCGCGCGGCAGGCCCGCGAGGCCGCGGAGGTCACCGAGACGGTCAATTCAGCTGTGCGCGAGTATGACCGCGAACAGACCCGACTGCTGCACGACACCGTCGCGTCGACCCTGATGCTGGCCGGTCAGGGCGACAACATCCCTGCCGCCCGGTTGGCAGGGCAGGCCCAGCGTGATCTCGGCGTGCTCAATCGCCGGCCGCTGGAGATACACAGCGGACCAACCGAACTCGTCGCAGCGCTCCGGGAACTCGGCTCTCACCTCGCGACCGAGGTGCGCGTCATCGGCCGGTCCGAGATCCGGGTCGACGGTGACGTCGGCGCCGCGGTGATCGCGGCCACCCGCGAGGCACTGACCAACGTGGACCGGCACGCGCAGGCGGACCTCGTCATCGTGGACGTGACCGATAACCGGGTGACCATCACCGATGACGGGGTGGGGTTCGACCCGCGCCAACCGTCGCTCGGCTTCGGGCTCTCGGCCTCCGTGCAGGGGCGTATGGCGCAATTGGGCGGCCGCGCCACAATCACATCGCGGCCCGGCGCCGGCACCACGGTCGAACTCAGCTGGACGGACACCGCACCGGCGGCACCGCCCGATCCGGATCGCCTGATCGCCCGTACGCGCACCCGCTTCGTCTTCGTGATGACGACCTACGCGGTGCTGAATGTGCTTGCGACGGCACCCTTCTCGGCAGGCGACGGGTCGGTGCAGATCTGGCTGGCCCTCGGCGCCATCGCGTGCACGGTGAGCGTCATGCCCGCGTTGACCAACCGATGGACGCCGCCGAGCGCGGTCGGGATGGTGGTGCTGATGGCGGTGGCACTGGCCCAGACGGTGTCGATACCGGCCGATATGGTCGGCGGTCAGATTCATTGGGCGCAGGGAGCGACCGGCTGGTGTCTGCTGCCGCTGCTGCTGAAACTATCCACCACCCGGGCCGCCGGCTTCCTGGTGCTCTACTGGTTCGTGCCGGCCCTGGTGGGGTTGTTGCGAAACCCGACGGCGCGCACCTTGGTCGATATCGGCCTGGGCACGGCGAGCATCCTGACCGTCCAGCTGTGTGTCCTGCTCATCTACGCACTGCTCGCCGATGCCGCCACCGCCGCCCATGTCGAGACTGTGCAGCGCGTCGAACTGCTGGCGAGAGAACGTGTTTCGCAAGCACTGGCCGAAGAATACAATCGCCGCTACGCGCAACTGATCGCCAATGTCGTTCCGCTCCTCGAAGGGCTGGCGTCGACCCAACCCATCGACGAGTCGTTCCGCCGACGGGCGCGGGTCGAATGCCAACGCATGCGGGTGCTGTTCGACCAGTCGGCGAGCTTCGATCATCCACTCCTGCAGCAACTTCGGCCCGCAATCGATGCTGCCGAGGAACGGCACATCGATGTCTCGGTGCATATCGAGGGTGGCGTGCCGCCACTGGATGCGGCGACCATCGACCGGGTCGTGGAGGTGCTGGCATGCGGTCTGAGGGAATCGACCACCTGGGCCCGCATCGCGCTCATCACCGATGCGCACGGGCTGAATGCCAGCATCGTCTGCCCGGACCTGAGCGACCCGGGCAAGTTCACCCACTGCCCGCTGGTGGTCTCCGGCGATCTGAAGCTCACCATCGCCGACGACATCGCCTGGCTGACCATGCAGTGCTCGGCGGCCCACCCCGATTCCGACGCAATGGTCGCGAGGTAGATCGTCGCAGCAACCACCTCGCCAATCTCGGGATAGTGGAAAGACCCGCGGGACCACCAGCTACCGCAGATAGCTCGGCCAGTCGCCGGGCGAAAGCGACACTCCTGGTCGGGCGTGCTCGCACCGAATCACGCGAAATAGTTGCTCCCGGCGCTGGGCAACGACCATTTCGCGCATCTCGGCATAGCCCAAACGCAAAGCGGCGCCCACCCTTTCGGGTGAGCGCCGCTCTTGTACTACGTACTTACTTGACGACCTTGGTCACCCGGCCGGCGCCGACGGTACGTCCACCCTCACGGATGGCGAACCGCAGACCCTCGTCCATGGCGACGGGCTGGATCAGCTTGACGGAGATGTCGGTGTTGTCACCGGGCATCACCATCTCGGTGCCCTCGGGCAGGGTCACCACGCCGGTCACGTCCGTGGTACGGAAGTAGAACTGCGGGCGGTAGTTGTTGAAGAACGGCGTGTGGCGGCCACCCTCGTCCTTGGACAGGATGTAGACGCTGCCCTCGAACTCGGTGTGCGGGGTGGTGGTGCCGGGCTTGACGACGACCTGGCCGCGCTCGACGTCCTCGCGCTTGATGCCACGAACCAGCAGACCGACGTTGTCGCCGGCCTGACCCTGATCCAGCAGCTTGCGGAACATCTCGACACCGGTGACCGTGGTCTTGGTGACGGTCGGCTTGATGCCGACGATCTCGACGTCCTCGTTGACGTTGACCACACCACGCTCGATGCGGCCGGTCACCACGGTGCCACGACCGGTGATGGTGAAGACGTCCTCAACGGGCATCAGGAACGGCTTGTCGGTCTCGCGAATCGGGTCCGGGATGGACTCGTCGACGGCGTCCATGAGCTTCTCGACGGACTCGACCCACTTGGCGTCGCCTTCGAGGGCCTTGAGTGCCGAGACCTGAACGACGGGGGCGTCCTCGTCGAAGTCCTGCGCGGCCAGCAGTTCGCGGACCTCGAGCTCGACGAGCTCCAGCAGTTCTTCGTCATCGACCATGTCCGACTTGTTCAGCGCGACCAGGATGTAGGGCACGCCGACCTGGCGAGCGAGCAGTACGTGCTCGCGGGTCTGCGGCATGGGACCGTCAGTGGCGGCGACCACCAGGATTGCGCCGTCCATCTGGGCGGCACCGGTGATCATGTTCTTGATGTAGTCAGCGTGACCGGGGGCGTCGACGTGCGCGTAGTGACGCTTCTCGGTCTGGTACTCCACGTGGGAGATGTTGATCGTGATACCGCGCTGACGCTCCTCGGGCGCATTGTCGATCTGGTCGAATGCGCGCGACTCGTTCAACGTCGGGTACTTGTCATGCAGAACCTTGGTGATTGCTGCGGTCAGCGTGGTCTTGCCGTGGTCAACGTGACCGATGGTCCCGATGTTGACGTGCGGCTTCGTCCGCTCGAACTTCGCCTTCGCCACTGTGGTGTCCTCCTGGACTTGTTGGTGCTTTTACGTAAAGCAGGTGTGTTGATGTGTTCAGTTGTGTGGTCTGCAAAGTACCGGACTACTGTCCGGTCGCCTTCGCCGCGTCGATTGCTCGCCTCCGGATCAGCTCCGCTCCTCGGCGCTGGCGCGCCTCGATGCTCACTGACCCGTCGCCTTCGCGATGATCTCCTTCGACACGTTCGCCGGAACTTCGGCGTACGAGTCGAACACCATGGAGTAGTTTGCCCGGCCCTGGGTCTTCGACCGAAGGTCGCCGACGTAGCCGAACATCTCCGACAGCGGCACCTGCGCCCTGACGACGCGCGCACCGCTGCGCTCCTCCATGGCCTGGATCTGACCACGGCGGGAGTTCAGGTCGCCGATCACATCGCCCATGTAATCCTCGGGCGTGGTGACCTCGACGGCCATGATCGGTTCCAGGATCGCCGGCTGAGCTGCCTGGGCAGCCTTCTTCAGCGCCTGGGAACCGGCCACCTTGAAGGCCATTTCCGACGAGTCGACGTCGTGGTAGGCGCCGTCGAGCAGCGTGACCTTCACATTCACCAACGGGTACCCGGCAAGCACGCCGTACCGCATGGCATCCTGCGCACCGGCATCCACCGACGGGATGTACTCGCGCGGGATACGGCCACCGGTGACCTTGTTCTCGAACTCGTAGGTCGCACCGTCCTCGCCGCTGAACGGCTCCAGGCTGATGATGACCTTAGCGAACTGGCCGGAGCCACCCGTCTGCTTCTTGTGGGTGTACTCGACCTTCTCGACGGCACGCCGGATGGTCTCGCGGTAGGCGACCTGCGGCTTGCCGACGTTGGCCTCGACCTTGAACTCGCGACGCATCCGGTCGACGAGGATGTCCAGGTGCAGCTCGCCCATGCCGCCGATGACGGTCTGGCCGGTCTCGTCGTCCTGATGGACCTTGAAGGTCGGGTCCTCTTCGGCGAGTTTCTGGATCGCGGTGCCCAGCTTCTCCTGGTCACTCTTGGTCTTGGGCTCGATGGCCACCTCGATGACCGGATCCGGGAAGGTCATCGACTCGAGCACGATCTGGTTGTTCGGATCGCACAGGGTGTCACCGGTGGTGGTGTCCTTGAGGCCGATGACCGCGTAGATGTGACCCGCGCTGGCCGTCTCGACCGGGTTCTCCTTGTTGGAGTGCATCTGGAACAGCTTGCCCAGACGCTCCTTCTTGCCCTTGGTCGAGTTGATGACCTGGGCACCGGAGTCGATCTTGCCCGAGTACACCCGGACGTAGGTCAGCTTGCCGAAGAACGGGTGGGTGGCGACCTTGAAGGCCAGCCCGGAGAAGGGCTCGTCCGCCGAAGGCTTACGAGAGATGATCTCGTCTTCCTTGTTCGGTGCGTGACCCTCGGCCGCCGCAACGTCCAGCGGGGTCGGCAGGTAGTCGATGACCGCGTCGAGCATGGGCTGCACGCCCTTGTTCTTGAACGCGCTACCGCACAGCACCGGGTAGGCCGCGCTGGAGACGGTCAGCTTGCGCAGGCCGCCCTTGATCTCCGCGATCGTGAGATCTTCGCCGCCCAGGTACTTCTCCATGAGCTCGTCGTCGGTCTCGGCGACGGCCTCGATCATCGCGGTGCGATATTCGCTGGCCTTGTCCTGCAGTTCCGCCGGGATGTCGATGGTCTCGTAGGTTTCGCCCAGCTTGGTCTCGCCGCGCCACACCTTGGCCTTCATCTCGACCAGGTCGACGACGCCCTCGAAGTCACCTTCGGAGCCGATCGGCAGCTGGATCGGGATGACGTTGGCGCCGAGGCGGTCCTTCATCGTCTGCACCGAGAAGTAGAAGTCGGCGCCCAGCTTGTCCATCTTGTTGACGAAGCAGATGCGTGGGACGTCGTACTTGTCGGCCTGGCGCCACACCTGCTCGGACTGCGGCTCCACGCCTTCCTTGCCGTCGAAGACGGCAACGGCACCGTCGAGCACGCGCAGCGAGCGCTCGACCTCGACGGTGAAGTCGACGTGGCCCGGCGTGTCGATGATGTTGATCTGGTTGTCGTTCCAGAAGCAGGTGGTGGCAGCCGAGGTGATGGTGATACCCCGCTCCTGCTCCTGCTCCATCCAGTCCATCGTGGCAGCGCCGTCGTGCACCTCACCGATCTTGTAGCTGATACCGGTGTAGAAGAGGATGCGCTCGGTCGTCGTCGTCTTGCCGGCGTCGATATGCGCCATGATGCCGATGTTGCGGACCTTCGTGAGGTCGGTCAACACGTCCTGTGCCACGGCTAGATTCCCAATCTTTCGCTTGCTTGATTGCTGTTGTCGTCAATCCCGAACGGCAGCCGGATCACTGTCGCCGCCGCAGCGGCTCCGGCGCGATCACGATTATCACCAGCGGTAATGCGCGAAGGCCCGGTTTGCTTCGGCCATCTTGTGTGTGTCTTCGCGACGCTTGACTGCGGCGCCGAGGCCATTGCTGGCGTCGAGGATCTCGTTGGCGAGCCGCTCGATCATGGTCTTCTCGCGACGCGCCTTGGAGAAGCTGACCAGCCAGCGCAGGGCCAGCGTCGTGGAGCGTTCCGGGCGGACCTCGACGGGCACCTGGTAGGTGGCGCCACCGACGCGGCGGCTGCGCACCTCGAGGGCGGGCTTGACGTTGTCCAACGCGCGCTTGAGGGTGACGACGGGATCGGTGCCGGTCTTGTCGCGGGCCTGCTCAAGAGCGCCGTAGACGATGCGCTCGGCGAGCGACTTCTTGCCGTCCAACAGCACCTTGTTGACCAGCTGGGTGACCAGCTGCGACCCGTACACCGGGTCGTTGACCAACGGACGCTTCGGCGCGGGGCCCTTGCGCGGCATTAGCTCTTCTCCTTCTTGGCGCCGTAACGGCTGCGTGCTTGCTTGCGGTTCTTGACACCCTGGGTGTCCAGCGAGCCGCGGATGATCTTGTAGCGCACACCCGGGAGGTCCTTCACACGACCGCCGCGCACCAGCACCATCGAGTGCTCCTGCAGGTTGTGGCCTTCGCCCGGGATGTAGGCGGTGACCTCAACCCCGGTCGTCAGCTTCACGCGGGCGACCTTCCGAAGCGCCGAGTTCGGCTTCTTCGGGGTGGTGGTGTACACGCGAGTGCACACACCGCGGCGCTGCGGGCTGCCCTTGAGGGCCGCGGTCTTCACCTTGGCGACCTTGTCGCGGCGACCCTTGCGGACCAGCTGGTTGATGGTTGGCATGTACCGGCTTTCTGTGTTGCTACTTCTACTTCTGGTGGCTCAGTGCTACTTCAGGTCGAACTTTTACGTCTCTGTACTGCAGTTTTCGCCTGATCGCTTCCCCCGCGACCGGGCGTGTCGCGCGCGCCCGGCATCGAACTTGTCGAGGCATCCGGAGCACACGAATTGGCCCGACCCGCGCTTTGCGTCACCGCAAGCGCCGTTTCCGGCCAGGCACGAGTTCCTACGATACCAGGGTCCGATGGTGCGACAAAACCCGCTGACCTGCGCTTCCATTCCAAAGCCAGGCCCAGGCAGCTTCTCACGCGCTTCGACCCGGTCGCGCAACTCTATGTCCGAGCGCAGGTTCGACAGCCCAGCCAGGCCCCACTCGCAACACGGCCGTCGGCACCATTCACGCATCCGCAACCTACCCGTCCCGCTCGGAACCACCCACTAGCCGACGAGCCTCAGCACGCGCCGGCCGATCAACGATCCACGGCACCCAATTCAGACGTATAGATGACAGGCTCTGTACGCCGTTCGACCGTCGACTGAAGTTGCACCTCACATACAGCCCAACTCGCTGATAGGAATGCACTCGACGTATCAAGCAATTGCCGAAAAGGTGCGCGTTGACCGATCAACAGCAACCGATGTTCCCACTTCCACAAAGCGGTGCCCAGGGTTCCGGCGGAGCGCCGCCGCAATCCAGTTACCCCGCGATCGGCAGCACTCCCGCCTCGTCGGCTACTCAGCCGGCAGGAGTCGGCATGCCCCCTCCTGCGTTCACCACGCCGCGGCGACCGCAGGTACAGAACACACGGCTTCTGGCCATCCTCGCAGCAGCGGTCGTGGCCGTTATCGCGATAGCAGCCTTCACCTTCGCCCTCACACGCGACTCCGGCGACACCCGCGAAGCCGGCGCGAACAGTCAAAGCGCCGATCCGGCGCCCCCTGATGACGACATCGCATCCGAGAACCGACCAGCGCCCCATTGGCCGCCCGCCCCAGCCGCGGCCCCTCGGCCCGACGCGTCCCGCGTGGCCCTCAACGTCAGCGTGCCGATCAGCCAGCCCGCCTGTGACGGGTCCGGCATCGTGGTCCTCCGGTCCGCAGTGACCCCAGGCAACTACCAAGGCGAGATCCAGCGCTACCTCAATGAATTCCCCGGCGCATCGTATCTGCGCACCGATCACAGCTGTCCGTCGCTACGCCAGGCGACAGACCAAGGCAACCCGATATATGCGGTCTATCGGCCCGCGGGTCACTCGCAAGCCGAAATCTGTTCGGCAGTGCGCCGCGCCGGCGGTGATGCCTACGGCAAGTGGCTCGACGCCACGACTGACCCGAGTTACATGCTCCCGTGCTGATCCATCACATTCAGCACCGGCGAACTGCCGGGCGCCTACGCCCCGGCTTCAATGGCCGCGACGATCTCGGCAGCCTCGGGCCCACACACCCGGTGAAGGTCGACGGAGCCAGCCGACAGCAGAGTGTCGATACGCTGCTTGAGATCCCCGGATGTGACGTGCGCATACAGATCTGCGCCAGGACATGCTGTGGCGGCGAAGTCGCGGTGACCGGCCAACGTCGCCGGCGAAATCGTGAATGTCTGTGCGGCCCAAGCGAACGCCATTGCCGCACTTTGCAACTGCGCCTCCGACACGATCTCCTGATCGAAATCGCCCTCGCACAAGACCAGGAAGTGGCCCGCTGGGTCGTACTCCGTAGCGGTGTCACCGACAACTTCCGGGGCGCGCAGTTCGTAGATGTTGCCGTTTCGATCCACCCCGACGTGGTAAGCGATGTCTGGCCAGCCACGTTCGTCCTGGTGCAACCGCTGATGCTGACGAAGTCGGCCTGGAGCATTCATGTTGTCCCCCAACACCGCGGCCGTGTGGTGGATCGTCATGCGGGTAATGGTGTGGGGCACGCCGCCCGGAAGCGGAAGCCGGGCACCCCAGGACTCCCGGCACAGCATCGCAGCAGATGCGGCGATGGGCGTAGGAGCAGGGATCGGCGGCGCGACAGGCTCCGTGTCGACAGACTGACTGCTCGCAGTATCCGGTGTTGCGGTTGCCACGTCAGATTGCTGCCCACAGGCACTGGCCGCCACCGCCAAGCCCGCTCCTCCAGCCAGCCACAGCAATTGCCGCCGATTGATCGGACCGCAATACCCGTCGACGTTCGCCGTTGTCGTAGTACCCATGACGGTCACCATACGGAAGTTATCTCTTGGCGCACAGCGCCTTTAGCAACAACCTCAGGAGCGGCAACATGACAGATGGACAGCAGCCGCTTTTCCCGCTGCACAATGCTTCCTCCGACGGCCCTGGGATACAGCCGCAGTCCAGCTATCCACACATCGGCCAAACCAGTCCGGCGCTCTACACGCCCGCCGCCACCGGCCCGACCGGGCCTCCGATCGAGACATACCCAGCCCCTACCGGCATCACGCCGAAGATCTGGGCAATGATCGTGGCCGCCATCGCCGTCATCGTGTGCATCGCGGTAGTGACCACCATCGTCGTGTACGACACCGATTCACCGACCGCTGCAACGATTCCCAGTGCCACCGATGACCCGACCTTCGCCGATGACCACGCGAGCGAATCCGACTCGACCTCAGACCCGGACCCGGGCGCTGACTCGCACCGGTATGACTCGGCGCCACCCCCATCCATAGTCCGCGAGCCGGACACGTTCGGCGAAATATGCGCCAGCGGCTTCCACCTGCCGGGCCGCTCCGACTGGGCTACCCGTAGCGGGCGGGGCAGCTCGCAGACATCATGTTTCTTCGCAAACAGCGTCCTGCACGCCTATTGGAATCAGTACTCGTCGCCCAACGAGGCAAGCCGAGTCGTCATTGCCGAAGGCACCGTGCCCTGCGGCACGACGGGCGGCGAATGCTCGGGCGACCGGTTTGTCATGAGATGCGCTGTGCACGGCCAGGATACCTGGATCACCTGTAGCGGTGGTAAGAATGCCCGCGTACTCATCTTCTGATCGAGCTGCCTTCGTCGTCGGCACACTGCGCCTGGCACTCGTAGTCGTCGTGACGGTCGCGTCAGCCAGCTGCGCACCGACAGCCCCGCCAGCCGAAGGCAAGCCGTATTCCACCCCGGCACCGCCGTCTCCCATGGCGACACCAACCACGTCATCGATACATACGGAGATGCACACGGCGCGCGCCGATCTCGACGCAACCTTTGCCGCTGCCGCCGATCATATCGCTGCGAGCGTATCGGTTTCGGTGGTATCCGGCGGCGATGTGCTCACGTTCGCCTCAGCGGTCGAGGGACCGGCCTGGTCCACGATCAAAGTTCCAGTGGCGATCGCCGCCTTTCGCTCGGCGCCGGAGCAGTCTCTCGAGTATCTTTCCGCCGCGATCACACGGTCGGACAACGCCGCCGCAGAAGCCCTGTGGTCGTTACTGGGGCCGCCCGACGCGGCTGCCAGGGCCGTCGAACTGGTACTGCAGGACGCCGGGGATCTGGGGACGGTCGTTCAACCCGAAAGGATACGAGCGGGTTTCACCGCGTTCGGACAGACGGATTGGACCACCGAGGCGCAGGCCGCCTTCGCCTGGCGCCTGCCCTGCATCGACGGCGCCGACGCGGTGATCGCCGAGATGCAACAGATCGTGTCAGAACAACGATGGGGATTCGCCCGCGACGCCGACGCCGCATCCAAGGGCGGGTGGGGTCCGGCGTCTGATGGCAATTACCTTGTGCGCCAATTCGCGATACTTCGAAGCGACCACGGCGCCCTCGGTGTGGCGATTGCCGTGGCACCGTACGACGGCACGTTCCAATCCGGTGTGACCGCGGCCAACCAAATTGCCGATTGGGTCGACGAGAATCGTGGAGATTTCCCGTGGGCAAAATGCTGATCTTGGCCCGACCCCAGGAAGGCGACTGATGACCGACGACCCACAGCCGTTGTTCCCACTGCCCCGATCGGGCGGAGACCGCCCCGATCACCCCGATCCAGAGCAATTTCCGAATTACCCGGACATCGGATCGGCATCACCAAGGGCCGATCTAGCCGGGTCGAGCAGCGGGACACAGTCGGGACTCGATGTTCCGGGTTCGCAGGTCCCGCATCAAACACGGCCGGGCGGATACCCGAAGATCGGTGTGACCTCATCACCCGGTCGCAATACTCCATCGCCGGGAGGGCCCGCCGGTCCTGCCCGCGGGCCATCTCCACAACAGTGGGCGATCATCGCGGCCGCGCTACTCGCGGTGTTCGCGATCGTGCTCGGCGCCATAGTCGTGTCGAACAACTCGGGCGACGCTCCAGGCGCCTCCGATGGTCCGCGTGCCTCCGGCGGTCTGTCCTTATCGCCGGACTCCTCCGATGAACTCGCCGCCTGTGCCACACCGCCTGACATGCAGGCCACATCAGTCACCGACGGCACCGGCGGACTCACTGTCGTCACACGCCTCAGGCCCAGCTGTACTGACGGGGATCTGCTCGGCAACAACGAGTTCCGACTCACCGTCGTCGATGCTGCGGGACGCGACGTTGCGGCGGGGCTTTTCGATCTATCCGGCAACCCCGTCCCGCTGGTAGGCGAAGGCACGTCGGTGACGTTTACGTTCCCACCCGGCACCTACTGGCGCACCGCAGACGCCATCACCGGTGATGTCCAGATGGTCGCTTTCAATGACGGGCAGGAATCCGCAGACGCAGGTAGTGTCTCGGGTTCGGCGTTCACCGCCTTCGGGCCGACCATGCCGGCATCGGGTGACCTCGACGCCGCAGCCCATTCGGCATTGGTCGACATCGCCATCGCGGACCTCGCGTCCATCGATGCAAGTCTGCTGAACATCTGGCAGCCGCAGCTCAGTTCGAAACGACCCGGGCTGTTCGCGGACGGAGTCTCCTGGAACTACGCGGAGATAGTCCGCGAGCACCTGGAATTGCGTCAACGGTTTCCGAGCGCGCGTCTGGTCTGGTCTGGAGATTGGCCCGTGTACAGCGAGCCGAACTGGTGGATCACCGTGTCCGGCATCCCCTTCGGAAGTGGTCCGGCAGCGCTGGACTGGTGTGCGTCACAGGGTTTCGACGGCGACCACTGTTTCGCGAAGCTCCTCAGCCACACCATGGGCACATCCGGAACGACCGTGCTGCGCAGGTAGTCAGCCTTGGGCAGCAAGGATTCCCAAGCTGGTCGCCGTCAGAATGATCAGGGCGTCGAATCTGGGCTCGGGGGTTGTGTCGGGTGACTATGCCCGGTTATTGGAAAGATCGGCGCGCCGTCAATCGTGCCACCGGCAGCAGTCTCAGCAGCCGGCTCGGCGTCGGCTGCCTTAGTTTTCAACTTTCGACCGACAAGGTTGCCGACAAACACGGCCCCGAGGACGGTGGCCGCCAGAAATCCAGTGAGTCGCAACCAGATGCCGCCGACCGTCGACAGCCACGGGACGCTGCCGAAGAGGACCAACGAGATGAAGCCGCCGCCTATCGCCCCTGCAATCGCGGAGCCGACGAAGGTGCCGGGACGGCGTTTTTCGGCTCTGGCGTTCATGACCAGACCAACGACCACGCCGATCACAACTGGCAGCAAGATAGCTAGATCCATGGGGCTCAACTGTGCTTGGACGGGTCGTGGTCGGCCGGTTTGATCTTCTTCTCAGAGCGCTCACGGGTAGACCGGTTGAGGTCGTCGAGGTCGCCCTGCGCCGCCAGCGATCGCTCGTTCATGCTCGAACCACCGACCTGGCCGGCGCCCGTGGTGTCTGGGGAATCCGACAGCATCGTCTGCGGAGAACCCAGGCCACCGAGCACTGCCGTACCTAGAACCAGCGCGTCGGCAAGAAAGCCTGAGGTACCTTGTCCGCCGCCCGCACGCGTCGCGAGATGTTCGGCGAACGAGTGACCGTGTCGTTCGATCTGTTCCACACCGGCCACCGCGCTGCGGCCCTTGTCGACCGCGACCTGCAACTGACTCACCAACCGCGCCACCGACACTCCGCTGCTGCGCTGGGCCTGAGCACGATCGAGCAGTCGCGCGGACTCCTTGACGGCGTGCTCCACCGCCTGTCCTGTACGCCCGGCGTCGGATGCCAATGCATTCAACGCTTTTGCGAGATTCTCGATGTCGGATGCCATCTCACCTCCTACGCGCAGACTGGGCAGCGGCCTGCGCCTCCCTGGCGGACAACGCACGGCCGGTGGCCTCGCGGGCCAACTGTTCTGCGGCCTGCGCAGATTCGTTGAGGCGTCGCGACGCGTCCTGCAGATCACGAAGAGCGCGATCCAATGTACCGATCATCTTCTTATCGGTACCGCTTGCAGTACCTCCGATGATCGAAGTCACGCCGTGCGCGACAGGTCTGACCTTCCCGGCATGCTTGTCCAGATGTCCGGCCTGTGCGCGTGCACTCTGAGCGATGGCGTGAAACTCCCGCGCCGCACGCTCCAGTGCCAGCGGATCATCATGGCCCCCCGGCCGCGTCACAACGATCTGCCGTAGTTCGATGCCACCTTGGCGGCCTGTTGCAACGCCTGCACCGCGGCGTCGACCTGCTTGGAAGCGGCATCGAGCGCCTGCAGGACCTCTTGGTCCTTGCGCTGCGAACTGCCGCCGATCGCTGCTCGCACCTGCCCCTGATGGGCACTGAACTTGCTCTTGAACTGCCCCAGGTTGCCGCCCGTCTGCTTTGCAGAGTTGGCGATGGTTTCCAGCGTGCCCTTGAGCTTCTGCAGTTCGGACATGTATCGCTCCTGTTCGACGGAATATCAGTTCGGGGTCATGATGCGCCGAGTGCCACGCCCATAATCGCCTTCCTCGACCTGCCGCTGCCGTCCTGCCGGGACCGCACGTTCCAGTCCCCACGCCCGGATCGCAGCGACGTCCTCTGGATTTGTACGGCTGAACGGCATCAGGTTCCGGAACTCATCCTTGACCAGATCATCCGGGATCGGACCGGCACCCAGCCCTTGTCTCAGCTTGTAGGAAGCAAGGTCATGGATCACAGCCGCTATATCGGCACCGGCGAAACCCTCTGAGAGAGATACAAGTTCGTCGAGAAGATACGGCGACACATCGGTCTCCAGATAGGACTGGTAGTACAGCCGGATGATCTCTGCGCGGTCCTCAGAATCCGGCAGGTCGACGAAGAACAGCTCATCGAATCGCCCCTTGCGCAGTAACTCCGGTGGCAGCGAGCTGACATCGTTTGCCGTGGCGACCACGAAAACCTTCGATCGGGATTCCTGCAACCAGTAGAGGAACTGACCGATCATTCGGCGAGTGGTCCCGGACGAATCCCCGCCGGCGCCACCGCCAGCGAGTGCTTTTTCGATCTCGTCGATCCACAGCACGCACGGCGCGACCCGCGAGGCCATGTCCAGTGCTTCCCGCAGCCTGCCCTCGGATTGCCCAACGTACATTCCCAACACGGTCGCCATGTCCAATCGGTAGAGCGGAAACCGCCATTCGGCAGCGACCATCTTGGCTGACAGCGACTTACCGCAGCCCGGAACACCGACCAGCAGGACACCGCGTGGCGGACGCAACCTGGAGTGGGTGAGGTCCATCCGAATCATCTCGCCACGCTCTCGGAGCCAGCCCTGTAACTGTGTCAGTCCACCGACTTGACTGTCCTCGGGGCGGATCACCACACGCTCAATCCCCGAGATTGCGCCGAACATCCGATCCTTGAATGTCGAAAGCTCGACGATATCGTCTTGAACGAGTTTGCCTTTGGCCAGCAGAGTGCTGATCGCATTGAGAGCTTGAGATTCGCTGAGGCCCACCAGGATCTCGGATGCCTGGCGGACATCGTCGTGCGTCCAGTCGATCTGCATCGATCCGCGGTAGTTGTCGACGAGATCGGTGACCACGTAGAACAACTCGTCCAGGTCCGGCAGGTCGAGTTCCACCGCCATCCCCAGCCGCATCAACCCGGTGGACACCGAGCCCGCCGTGATCAGGATGATCGACCCTGAGCGACTCTCGGCCAGGTCGGCCAGTTCGGCCATATGACGGGAAGTCGAACTGTCATCGCCGATGTCCTCCACGTCGACGAAGACAAAATTGACGTAATCACGGGAGCGGAATGTGGCCGCGGCGTAATCGAATGCACCCAGCAGCGAGCGATCGTCGACGATCTGTTTCTGACTCAACAGTTCGGCCAGCCCGCCCGTGCGGGTGTGACAGTAGAACGCCATTGCCTTGAGCTGACCGGCAACCTGTCGGATGAGTTCCTGCGCCCGGCGCGCCTCGGAGCTCCTCAGCACGATCAACGGGATACGCGCATTGAGGTATCGCCGGAGCTCGTCGGCGGTGTCGGCCTGATTGGGCATGGGCGCCTCTCTACGGCTGGTTGTCGATGATGATCGTGCGGCGCCGGCGCACCGGCGGCGCCGGATCGTGGCCTCCGGGAGCGGGTAAAGGCGCCGAGACCGCCTGCTGCTGCGTCACGTCGATGCGGCCGTCAAAGAGCGCCTGTAGCGAGAATCCGGGTTCCAAGATGGCCGTCAGACGATTTGTCCGCAGGACGTTCAACGCGCGTTCGGTCTGGAAGCGATCGATCCGGGCACCGCGTTGCTGTTTGGTCAGCGCTTCTTCGAGCTCCTGCTGGAGTTGCTCCGTATCGCGGGCCACACCCTTGGTGAGCTCGGCCCTGACCACCTCGGGCAGGCCTGGGTGACCGGCCAACTGAAGCCGGCGCGCGAGCACGCGCCTAGTGTCGAGGAGCGCCCGCACCCTGCCTTGCTCGTCGCGCGCAGCACCCCAGTCCCGCGCGAAGGTGTCCGCCCAGCGGTTCATCACATGCTGCTGGGCATCCCTGATGTGACTGAACAGCCGTTCGAAAGCGGCTGGCGGCAGTGAGTCGACGACAAGCGTTGGGAGCTGCGACATATCGTGGAGCGGGTCCTGACGCCAGGACCGCACCGCAGTCACCCATTGCTCATAGGCGCTGACGTGCGACGTCATCACTGACCGCTGCGGCCACCGCGGTGGATCACATGTATCTCACCAGGTGGCAGCGGATCCCACGCCGGCAGATTGCCCGCGATCTTGCGGTTGCGGGGTATCTTCGGCTGGGTGATCTTGGACTGCTGACCGAGGTCGCGCGAGATGACCTGTCCGTGGTCCTGTGGTTGGGGCGGTACGAACACATTGGGTCGCGCCCGGCGGATCATGATCGGCGGCGGGGCCTGCTCGGGCACGCCAACCTCCTGCGGATACGGAACCGCGAACTGTTCTGTTGACGCAGCGTGGTTGGCGGCCGAGAACTGCTGGGTCACAGCGTCATCCGGGCTGACCCGGGCGATACGTGGCAAGTTCGACGATGGACCGGTCATGACACCTGCTCCTGAGCGTGATTCTGGACGATGGTCGGCCAGGTGTCGATGAGCAGGAGCAGATCCCGCTCCTTTGCATCCTCCTCGCCGAAAGCGATCTTGGCGTCAACGAACTCGGCCACCGTGGCTCGATAGATATCGATGGAGAACTCCAAAGCCGCCTGCGCTATCTCCTCGGCCTTCCGGTACTTTGCGTCACAATCGGTCTTCTTGCGCCACACCCAGAATCCTGCACCTCCCGCGGCGGCGAGGAACAGCAGCAGCCCGAACCCGACCGAACCATTGGCGATGCACATGATCATGAGCAACAGACCGATCAGTGCGATCCCACCGGCTATGTAGTAATTGTGGTCCTTGAACCGCACACTCTCCAGATAGTCCCGGACGGTCTGCTGCCAGGTGCCGGCCAGGGATGACTCCGCCTGTTGCTGCGGCACGTCGGTGCTCGTCTGCCACCCTCGGAACCCGAGCGTCATTGCGTACTCAGAATGATTCTCGGGCAATACGATGTCGACGTTGTCGAGGTAGCGCGACCGGTAGTCGGCGGAGAACCGGTGCACGGCTGCCCGGAAGTCATCGCGGCTGCCGCCGATGGCAACCTTCTGCGCCGACACCGAGACGCCGTACATCTCGCGCCGGATTGCCGTCTGCGTCTGCAGCGACACTGCGTCGAGGGTTTCCTCCAGCGCAACGTTGATCTCGTCGGCCGCGGCATGTGCGCGGTCCATATCGCCGCTGTTATCGATGACGGCCTGATGGAAGACCACCTGCCGCTTGAGCGGCAGCTCCTCCTCGTCGTATTCGGTGACGAGAATCTCCAGGATGTCGTCGAGCCTGTCCTGCACCGAACTGTTGAGTGGAGTGGGTTCCTCTCGGATGTCGAGGTATTTCTCAGCGGTGAACCCGTGTGCCGACGCGCGTTCCAGAGTGTCCTTGAACTGCGGCCACTGCGGGCTCACGCGTGCCAAATGTGGGTACTGCGCCTCGTTTACGGTGGCGCGATGAATATCCAGATCACCGGACCAGGCAGCGATCTGTGCCTCGACCACATTGCGGTCATCGCGCAACTGCGCGTTCCACTTGCTCAACTGCTCGCCGATGAGCTGGCGCCCGTAGGCGCCAAAAGCCTCCTGGGATGCCGCCTCCAGGATGACCACGAACTCACGGGTCAATGCCCGTGGGTCCAAGGCCTGGATGTAGTGACGGAGCCACCTGGTCGCTGCCTCCATGCGGGCCTGCCTGCGCAACACTAATGCGAAGAACAGGCTCGCCTTCCTAGGGTCGCGGCTGAATGCCGCCTCGATGGATCGGGTGGCGAGTTCCTCGCTGTCCCGTGACCAGGCCGCCAGCCCGACCAGCGCCGGCGCCAACCAGTACCGCGGCGTCTGAATCATTAACTCTTCGGACACCTGTTGAACCGTCTTGTTGGTGACGTTGCCGATGTCGAAGGCCTGCAGTGTGCCGACAGTGGTGCGACGGACCTCGTTGTAGTGGCCATATTCGCGGTCGAGTTGGGCCTCAAGGTTGCCGATGACCGTCTCCGAACGCTGAACATTCGCGATGCGTTCGGCCTGTCGAACGAAGGACTGGAACTCGTCCCGGAGCTCCAGCAATTCCGCCCGGGTAGTCTGCAAGTCGGTGGTTACCCGACCGACATCACCGCGAACCAAGTCGACTTTGGTGTCGACCGAGTCGAGCGTTCTCACCAACTGTCCAACAGCACTATTGACGATCCTGCTGACGTCACTGGGACTAGCTGGATTAGTCATCTACGACTCCTAACGCCAAACCGATCTTCACCACGGCCTCCTCACATCGCCACCGCTGTGCCGTCCGGCAGGATCGGCACAATCTTTCCGTCGGAATAGATTTCAATGAATGCGTATGATCCGCTGCGGACCAGCCCACGCGCCTGCGAGTACGGATAACCCGGATCATCCGCCGGTGAGTAATGCTGCAGGATCGAACCGAACAGGTCGAGTTTGTGGTCGACGAACGGCGGGCCGAGGTAGCACTTGCCGAACATGCCGATGACCTGACCACCCTGGCGCGCTTCGTACTCCTCGCGGATCCACTGCATGATCTGCACCTGCGCTACCTGATCCACCGACGCGTCCACCTGCGTCAGCACCTGCAGAAGCTCAGCGCGCCGTGGCTTCAGTCGGTTGGCGAGGGCGAAATTATCAATGCCCGGAAGGCCATTCGCCCGTCCCTGCGCCAAGGCGTTGGTGTCTGACCGGTTCAGTACCGGCCTTGAGGGTTTCTGCTGTTGCTGGATGCGATTTCGGAAACTCACCGATACCTCCTACAACGCCATCACGATCATCACGATGACTAAGACAACGATCACTGCCGCCGCCGCACCGATCAGCACCGCCGGATTGATCTCGACCTTCGGCGGTGGGGACGCCGCGGGTGGCGGTGGTGGCGCAAGTGGCGGCGCGACACACGCGGGTTGCGGTGCATGCGTCAGCGCCATCTGCCGCTCACGCTCTCGGTGGCGAACCAACCATTGCCATGATTGCTCAGCGCGATCCAGATCCGACCGCAACGATTCCAACGCGGCCGGAACTGCCGCTGCCGGTAAGGGTTCGACGGACACCAGCCCGGCCGGGCCGGCACCGACCTTGCCCCCCAGATCGTTGACGCGCCGGGCCAGCCGCGCACTGGTGTCCCGATGCTGGGTCCAGCGCTGCGCCCCCTCGTTGCGGCGGCGGTCCAGTGCCTCGATCTCCGTTCTTGCTCGCCGTTCGATCGAGTCAATCTGCGCAGCATGGGCTTTCGGCAGGTCGATAACGGCTTGCAGCGCACAGACGTACGCGGCGTACTCTTCGGTCGGCGTCATGGCACCCGCAAGCCCTGCGGATCGAACGGAACTGCTACCTGTGCGCCTCTGTCGGAACCACGGTCGAACAGCAGCACGCGCGGCGAACCCTCGGCAGGCTGAGCCTGCGGCCCGACGACTTCGCGCAGATCGTCAAGGCCGACCTTGAGGAACACGTACCGTGTCACCCCGTGTTCGAATGACAAATGTGCTTTGAGCGCACGAAGATTAGGCCACCAGCCGATGAGGTGAAGGTTGCGTGCACTGCCCTGGATGGTCAGGTCACGCAGCACTGAGGACCCCGAAACTCGGGGCCCGAAACCATCGTCGTTGTCGGCGTCTGCCGGGACTTCGTTATCTATCTCGGCAATCCGCTGAAGCTGGACGGCGAGCAGCAGGGTCGGCGCGGTGTTGGTGCGAAGGCGCGCTGCAAGTTCGCCGGTGAGATAGGTCGGCACCGCACTGCCACGCACCACCTGCACGTCGACACCGCGTCCGCGGACCCGGTCCAAGGCGTCACCGAGGAGCGGATCTCTACGGTCCGCAGCGGGTTCAGGCCGTCCGTCGAGCACGATGACGCAGGAACCGGCTTGCCATCCAGCCGTCGCCGTGACCACCGCCGCCCCCAGCACGGCGGTGGCCTCGGCATCTCCGGTCCCGACCAGCGCTACCGCTTGGTCGATATCGTCGTGGAACGGAATATCGATCATCTCGTCGGTGATCGCGATCGGACGGCCGATGCGCGCAGTCGGTACGTCGGTATCGGGCAACCGGCCGGGCCACTGCGCGAAGCCACGCCCCAGGAAGACCCATGGCTCAGTGCCATGAGAATGCCTCTCCCACAACTGCTCCTGCAGCCCGCCGATCCACTTGGGATCCGCGTAGCCGGCGACTGCCACCTCATTGGCTGAGGCCATTCCGTAATTACGGTTCACCACGACTTCGCCCCGGTACATCAGCTCCGCAGCAGCGGAGTTCCCCCGGGACAGAATCGCCTGTGACTCCTCGGCGGTGTTCTTCAGGGAGACCCGCAGAGGGAACTGGGCGAAGATCGAGTCGCCCTTGACCTGCAGCCCAGAGATACCGGACAGCGTCTGCGAAGACAGCAGGATGTGGATACCGAAGGCACGCCCCTGGCGAGCCAACTGCTCGAAAAGCAGCACCGCGCTGGTCGTCAGGTCATCGTTACCGTCGAACAGCACCTGGAACTCATCGATGATCAACAGCATTCGACTCATCGGCTGCCCGGTCTGCTGGCGATACTCACGGAAACCGTTGCAGCGCGCGGCGTTGAAGAGCTGTGCGCGGCATTCCATCTCCTGTTGCACGAATTCCAGCACGGCCAAGCCGAACGGCTTGCTGCTTTCCAGGCTCAGCACTCGCGCATGCGGCAACCAGTTGCGACCGTCATCGTCCTTGTCGAAGCGCTTGAACTCCAGGCCCTGCTTGAAATCCAGCAGCAGCATCTCTAGCTCGTCGGGAGCGTACCGGGCGGCCAACGAGTAGATGATCGTCAATAGCAGATTCGACTTGCCCTGACCTACGGCGCCGCCGATGAGCAGGTTGGGGTGCGGCGGGTTCTCCGAACGCAGCGCAAGCCGGACCGGCTCCCGGCCACGCAGACCGATGATGGCCTCGATCCCGTCATCAACGGTATCCCTCCACGGGTCCGCCGCGTACCCGGCGAGCAGCTCGCCAAGGTTGATTGTCGGACCCGTGTCGGAACTGACCTCACTGGTCGCCCGGGCGAGGACAGCCTTGATCTGTTCCCGCGACGGCGGAGGGTCCGACCGGATCTCCAGTGCGGCCGGCAGCAGCGGCGTCCGCCAACGCCCGCCTGTGGCGGTGAACGGGGTCAACAAATCGAGCAGTTCGCGCGGTCGTACATCGCGCGGATGAGCGACGGATTCATCGACTTGAACCAGGAGGGAAACCCCTCTCGGCGATCCGGACTGGGCCAACCGGACAAGCGCGGCCTGCGTGACCTCATCGATGCCGAGCGGATAGGAGTACACCGCCAAGACGGTGTACGGATGCACGGGTCGCCCCTCCTCGACCCACAGCTCACCCAGCCCGCTGGCGTGACGGGAGCTGATCTGCTCGGCAGCCGTCGACGCCAGGGCGGTGATCTCGGCGAGGGCGGCACTCAGATCGGACGTACTGTGCGCTGGAGCTGGGTAGCTGTCTGGGTGAGCGTCGCGCAGATCGGTCAACACGCCCAACGGCCCTTCGATTCGCGGATCAAAGACCCGGACACGTAGGAAACGCAAGGGCAGCTGCGCGGTGACGCGCAGAATCGTCTGCTGCATCAGATCAACAGCGCTCTGTTCGTCTCCATACAACGCCCAGCTGCGGCCCTCCAGGAACGGCGCGACCGCAGGACCGAACGCGGTCTCACCGAACCGGACGTGCGTGGCCGGGCGCGGTGGCACCGATGACCACGCCTGCGACCACACCAGGCTCGCCCCGCCCGGCGCAATCGCCTCGACGGCGGCAGCCACCGTATCCGACGCGGTTCTCTCGTCCCGCTGGCGCTGCTCGTCAGCCGCGTATTGTGCCCTCTCTTTCCGGGCCATGATGTCGCGCTGTTGCGCAGAGATGTCGGCATCGAGTTGCCGGATGTCTTGGCCGCTGTGTTGCGCAATACCCGCTGCGATGCGATCGGATTCGGCCCGCAACCCGGCCAGCCGGGTGCGCAACTCCATTTCAAGCGATTGCGCGGTGGCACTGTCGGCTGCGGAGACTGTCGGGGCTGGATGCGGCGCGGGCGGCTTGTAGAAGTTGACCGGTGGTGGGGGCGTGGGCGCCATTGATGGCGGATCACGACGCACCGCCTCCGTCAACTCGCCATCGAGATGAATCCGCCGCCGACTACGACCGTCGGTCGCCATTGGGCGTCCCCCCTCAACGATTGCGCGGCCAGAGCGAACGACGGTCAACGTCAGGGAATGCCGCGCAGGGCTGCAATCTCAGACGGGTCGTACAAAACTAACGCGTACTGGTAGCTTCGGCAACCAATACGGGTCTAATGGCCGACGATGTCAGCCGAATGGACGACATCACCTGACCAGCACTTACGACTACCTGCGCTCCGTACCAAGGGCCAAGCGCAACACCATATCGGTGAACACCGCGTCGGTGTCAACGTCGTCCATAACCCCGGTCATTTCCAGCAGCACGAAACCGTGCAACGCGGACCAGAACTCCAGGGCGGCATAGAAGGCGTTTTCGCCGACCAGTCCATAGGAGGCAAGAGCCGCCAGGACGGGACCGGCCGCCTCCCGCGCGGCCGCCGTGTACTCGGGATCGTCGCCACCCGGCAAGCACTGACGCCGCAGGGCCGGCACCGTACTCTGTTGGCCCATGGCGAGCATGAGTGTGCAGATCGACCGCGGCCGGGAACTCGGCGTGACCAACCGCGCCAACCGGGCCGCGGCCTGATTGGTGCGCCGGCTTCTCGCGCTATTCGCCCTACTGGGCGCAATAGCCGGCGCCGCACTGAATCCCGAGGTGGTGACGGTGGCGCACAGTGAGCCGTCGCCGCTGATCGCGCCCGTTTCGGCGGCGGCGCGGGCGGTGGGTTTCATCGATGTGCGCACCGCGGTGCCCGATGCCGTCGTCGATCTGCGCTACGCCACCGCCGACAACTTCGTCGGGACGCCACTGTACCCCGCGGGTGCCCGCTGCCTGATCCACGAATCCCTGGCCGACGGCCTGGCCACCGCCGCCGCGCAGCTGCGCACCGCGGGGCTTCGGCTGGTGTTCTGGGACTGCTACCGACCCCACGATGTGCAGGTCCGGATGTTCGAGGTGGTGTCCAACCCGGCCTGGGTGGCCCAACCCGGCCCGTACTCGAAGAGCCACGAATCCGGCCGATCGGTGGATGTCAGCACCGCCGGAGCCTCCGGTCTCTCGGCGATGGGCACCGGCTTCGACGATTTCACACCCACGGCCCACGCGTTCGCCACCGACGGGGTGAGCGCTGCCGCACAGCGCAACCGGGCGGTACTGCGCGAGACGATGGCCGCGGGCGGGCTGACCGTGTATTCCGGCGAGTGGTGGCATTTCGACGGTCCCGGCGCCGGGGAGCGACGGCCCATCATCAACGTGCCCGTCACCTAGTCTGGAACTGACCAGCTACGAATCGAGGATCCCCATGCGCGCTCACATCGCCATCGCGGTCGCGGCGGCCGGCCTCGCGCTCGGTCTGGCGGGATGCGGTTCCAATGGCGACTTCGACGCGCCGACCGCAACCGCGGGTACCTCCGGCGCGCAGGTCGAGATCGGCAACACCATCAACTACGGGTCGTTCGGCACCACCGCCGATATCGACTGTGCCCAGGGCAAGGCACTCAATATCGGCGGGTCCAACAACAACCTGACGGTGAAGGGCAACTGCTCCAGCGTCAACATCGGCGGCGCCGACAACACGGTGACACTCGACAATGTCGAGACCGAGATCAGCGCCGTCGGCCTGAACAACACGGTGGTCTACAAGGGTGGCGACCCGAAGGTCGAGGACCTGGGCAGCGGCAACAAGGTCAGCAAGGGCTAGCCGTCTGCGCCGTGCCGTCCGGCGCCGTCGACGAAGCGCTTGGCTCCTGCCAGCAGTTCCGAGGACACTTTCGACAGGCTGCCGAATTCGAATTCCATTGCGGCCTTTTCGGTTTCACCCCATTGATGCAGCGCCGAAAGTCGGTCGGCACGCAGGCACAGCTGCGGCAGCGCGGCGAGTTGCGCGGCCAGTTCCTCGGCGGCCGCCCGCGCCTGCCCCGTGGGCACCAGCCGGTTGGCCAGCCCAATCTGCATCGCCTCCCGGGCGCCGACCGAGCGACCGGTGAGAATCAGATCCATCGCCCGGCTGTGCCCGATCAGGCGCGGCAGCCGCACCGTGCCCCCGTCGATCAGCGGGACACCCCAGCGCCGGCAGAACACCCCGAACTCGGCGTCCTCCTCGACCACCCGCAGATCGCACCACAGCGCCAGTTCCAGTCCGCCCGCCACCGCATGGCCGTTGACCGCGGCGATCACCGGTTTGGACAACACCATCCGCGACGGTCCCATCGGCCCCGGACCGGTGGGATACACCCGATTGCCCTCCGCAGTGCCCATCGCCTTGAGATCCGCACCGGCACAGAAGGTTCCGTTGTCACCGCACAGCACTGCGACCGCCGCGTCGTCGTCGGCGTCGAACTCCTCGAAGGCCGAGTACAGCTCGGCGGCCGCCGGGCCGTTCACCGCATTGCGGGCCTGCGGCCGGTTCATGATGACCGTGGTCACCGGTCCGTTGTGCTCCACCCTGACACTCACACTGCCTCCACTCGGTTGCCGCGCCGCTGCACCAGTTCGGCGGCGAATTCACGGTAGGCCAGCCGAAGCTGTTCGCCGGGCCATCGCCGCGGCAGCAGCTCGGCCGGGAGTACCGGGTCGGTCAGCAGGTGGCGCACGATCGCCGCGGCCACCACGAAACGCCCGGGAACGTCGGTCGCCGCCGCCATCTCGGTGAGCAGCCGGTCACCGTCGCGGGCCCAGGCCGGCAGATCCCACAGTTCGGCCACCAGCCCCGTCGGGTCGTCGTCGCGGCTGCGCAGAATGCGGACCTTGGTCGCGACACTGTCGGCCAGTGACACCCCGAGGTTGTCCGGGCGCAGCCACACCCCTTCACGCAGCTCGCCGAATCGGTGCTGCACCAAGGTGTTCCGCAGTTCCGCCCGGCTGCGGGCGTCGGCTCCCACGCTGGTGATCAGCAGCGTCGTCCAGGTACCGTCCCACGGCCGTTCCTGCGGATCGATGACGTCGTCCTGGCGGCGCTGCCGGGCCAACAGCCGGTCCGACAACCGGTAGCCATCGGCCGAACGCACCAGGTCTCCCGCCCCGACCATCCTGGTCAGCGCCACCCGCAGCGTCGACTCACGGATCCCGAAATCGGCTGTCAAATGGACCAATTCGGCCGACGAGGCGCACGCCGGATGTGCGCCGAGCAGAACGCTCAGCACCACGGAGCGGGCGGTCAGGCGCACCGGGTCAGACCCCGTTGGCCCGGCGTGGCCATGATCATCCCTTGACCATCGCGCGCTCGATGATCGGCGCCAGGTCCAGCCCCGTGGGCAGGGTGCCGAACGCCCCGCCCCACTGCCCGCCGAGCCGGCTGGCCAGGAACGCCTCGGCGACCGCCGGATGCCCGTGCCGCACCAGCAGCGCGCCCTGCAGGGCCAGTGAGATGTTCTCGGCGATCTGGCGGGCCCGGTACTCGATGGCGTCGGCATCTGCCAGCTGCGCCTTCAACGCGGCGACGTGGGCGTCCAGTCGGGGTTCGGAGGTCCGGGCCAGTTCGTCGAAGAGCACCTCGACGCATTCGGGCCGGGTTGCCATGGCGCGCAACGTGTCCAGCGCACTGACATTGCCCGATCCCTCCCAGATGCCCATCAGCGGCGCCTCCCGGTACAGCCGTGGCATCCCGGAGTCCTCGACGTAGCCGTTGCCGCCCAGACATTCCATCGCCTCGGCGGCGTGCGGCGTCGCCCGCTTGCACACCCAGTACTTGGCCGCCGCGAGTCCGATTCGGCGCAGCAGGGTCTCCCGCTCGTCCCCGCGCACGGCACCGTCGGTGGCCCCGGCCATCCGCATGGCCAGCATGGTCGCGGCCTCGGCTTCGACCGCGAGGTCGGCCAGCACGTTGCGCATCAACGGCTGGTCGATCAGGTAGGCGCCGAACGTTTTTCGATGCTGCGCGTGGTGCACGGCGCGGCTCAGGCCGGTGCGCATGCTGGTGGCGCTGCCCAGCGTGCAGTCCAGCCGGGTGAGATTGACCATCTCGATGATGGTCTTCACGCCGCGGCCTTCCTCGCCGACCAGCCAGGCCGTCGCCCCGTCGTACTCGACCTCGCTGGAAGCGTTGGCGTGGTTTCCGAGCTTGTCCTTGAGTCGCTGCAGGAACATCCGGTTGCGGGTGCCGTCGGGCAGCACCCGGGGCAGGAAGAAGCAACTCAGTCCGCCCGATTCTCCCCCGTCGCTTCGCTCGCCCCCGGGGCGCGCCTGGGCGAGCACCAGGAACACGTCACTCATCGGCGCCGAGGTGAACCACTTGTGTCCGGTCAGCGAGTAGGTGCCGTCGGCGTTGGGCACCGCGTCGGTGGTGCCGGCACGGACATCGGATCCGCCCTGCTTCTCGGTCATCGACATCCCCGCGATGAGCCCGGCCTTCGTAGCGGGCACCGAGAGTTCGGGCTCGTAGACCCGGCTGGTCAGCAGCGGTTCGTAGATCGCTGCCAGCTCGGGATTGAAGCGCAGCGCGGGGACCACGGCGTAGGTCATCGAGATCGGGCAGAGGTGCCCCGGTTCGGGCGTCCACACCGAGGTTTTGGCGGCGCGCACCACGTGCGAGCCGGTGCGGTCATCCACCCACGGGGCGCCATGCAGCCCGTGCGTGACGGCCACGTTCATCAGTTGGTGGTAGGCGGGGTCGTATTCGACCTCGTCGACGCGGTGTCCGTAGCGGTCGTGGGTGTGCAGTACCGGGCGATTACGGTCGGCGAGCTCACCCCAGCGCAGCGCCTGGTCCGTGCCGCCGAGCGCACCGAGTTCGGTGACTTCGTCGACGCCCCACCCGCCGCCCTCGCGGATCAGGGCCTCCATCAGCACCGGCGAGGTGGCCTGGTTGTAGTCCTGCAGCGGCGGAACCTGATTGGTGACGAGATGGGTTTCGGCCATGGTCCACTGTTACATTTTTCCGACAACTGCACAAGATTGGTAATACGGGCGGCGACCAGCTGGACCGGCCCCGCGGCCGCGCACCCCGGCTACCCGGCGGGTGCCATCGAGGCGCTGCGCCGCGACTCATAGGCCCGCAGGCCGACGAGCACCGCCGCGGCCAGCGCCCAGCCCAACAGGATGTCGACGACGTAGTGCTCGGCGGTGTAGACCAGCGTGAACGCCATGACGAGCGGGTAGGCCGCCAGCACCGGGCGCCACCGGCGATTGAGCCGGTGCCACAGGAACGCCGCCAGCGCCGCGGACATGCCCGCATGCAGCGAGGGGATGGCGGCGACCAGGTTGACGCTGGCCTGCCCCTGATCGAGCAGGGCGGTGGCGGTGTGCAGGTTCAGGTTTCCCCACCCGCGGGTGACGATGCGCTCGATCCAGCCGTTGGCGCCGTCGTGCGCGCTCTGCATCGCGCCGAGCACCCCACCGTCGGGCACCCCCCGCGCGGACTTGAACATGCACTGCGGACCCGACGGTCCACCGGCGACATCGGCGGCGGTGCACCGCGCGGCGGCCCACGGCGGCGCGGCGGGCACCAGCGTGTAGATCACCAGGCCGGCGAACGACAGCCCGACGAACAGCCGGACGAACCGTTTCCATTCGTCACGGTCACGCAGCCACAGCACCCCGGCGATGGCGTAGGGCAACACGAAGAACGACATGTAGACGGTGCTGATCCCGACTTCCCACCACGGCGGTTGCGAACGTTTGAGTTGCTCCTGCAGCCAGACGGTCGGCATGTTCCCGAAGAACAGCCACCGGTCGGCATCGGCCTGCCAGTGCCACAGCGTCGGCCTGCCGACGAAGTCGGCCGCTCCCCTGCTGAGGTCGTAGGCGATCAGCAGCAGTGCGAACGGCAGCCAGTCCCGCAGCACGTAGAACATGCGCCGGCCCTGGCCGATGCCGGCCGCGATCAGTCCGGTGCTGATGTAGAGCAACACCAGTTCCCGGTTGAATGCGAATCCGTCGGTTACGGTGCGCCACACGATGACTGCGGCCCAGCTGGCGATCGCGGTGCAACGCAGGTAGCGCAAGCGCAGAGCGCGACGATCGGGTGCCGGCGGCGCAGCAACGACGAGTGACTGTTGCTCGTCAATCGTGGCCACGAGACGTGAGCCTAGTTCACCTCTCGTCAACCCACTGTTCGCCGAGAGGTCGGTATGGCGCGTCAGAGGTTGTGACGCAGGAACGCACTAACGGGATGTGCCGCAACGAGCTGCGGTTTTATCGCGATCGACATTCTTTGCAAGATCAACTTTTTGCGTGCGCGACCACTCCTCGATGAATCCCCTCAAGGTGTTTGCTATGAACCACAGCACTCAGCTCATCCAGAACACGCGGAGTGCGCGTAAGGGTGCCTATACTCCGGACGAGCCGATAGTTCGCGGCGCATCTGCTGCCGACTACCTGGGCCTTGGCGAGCAAACGGAGGGGTCGCAATTATCGACATCGAATCAGTCGAGCACACGCCACAGCGTGGCCAAATCGAATCGCCGTCGTCGGGGCACGGCCGCGTCAGTGGTCGATACGGTCGCTACATCGGCCGGGTAGGCGCCTTGGCCGTCGCGATCGGCGTCGGCGCCGCAGTAGCCACTACCCCAGCGGTTGCGTGGGCCGATGGTCCTGATGGCCAGACCCAGACACACAAAAGCGCGGACACCGGCAGCAAGAGGGAGAGCAAGAGCGAGAGCAAGAGCGGTAGCGAGAGCGGTAGCAAGAGCGGTAGCAAGAGCGGTAGCAAGAGCGAGAGCAAGAGCAAGAGCGAGAGCAAGAGCAAGAGCGAGAGCGGTAGCGAGAGCGAGAGCAAGAGCGGTAGCGAGAGCGAGAGCGGTAGCGAGAGCGAGAGCGAGAGTTCCGGTGCGAAAGACGCCACGACGCCGGCATCCCGGCGGCCGGACCCCGCTGACGTCATTCGGCGAAGCGTGGAACGCAGTCTCGACAATGTTCGCAACGCCATCGCTGGTGCGGTCAGAGGTTCCGGCGACGCGGACACCTCAGATGACACCGGCTCTGAAGAACCAAAGGGCGCAACACCTGAAACAGGCAAACCACCCAGTACAGACACAACACTCAACACAGAAGGCGGGAACAAGAATAGCCCGGCGGCAGGGGTTGACCCACCTCAGGCGCGGTCATCGTCTGGACCCGATGAAGAGCGCACCGCCGCTGTTCCCCGCGTGCAGGCGCGGTGGGCGTCGGCCGGCATCGCTGCCACTCCGGAACCCGGATCCGTCCTTCGGGACGTTGAGCAGTCACTCAGCACGCTGACCAAACTGCCGACGAACCCTTTGACACCAATTGAACGCAAGCCTTTCCTGTCCGCCGCGAAGTTGCCAGACCCCGTGGGCGGTCAAACCGAAGTCGTCGCGCCGATCGATATGGTCGGCAAAGTCCTCAATGCTGTAGTAGCGCCTTTCTTCAACGGCACACCGGGTGAGCCAACCCCACCCAACCCCATCGTGTGGGCGGTACTGGGATGGGTGCGACGGCAGGCCGAGTCGGCATTCGTCGGCCCCAAGGCTCCCGGAGCCGAGGCGGCTCCGATCGTCGCGACGGCGGTCGTCGACGAGACCGGCGGCGTCGAAGACGACCCCCGAAACGGCAATTTGGAGCAGAGTTGGGAAGCGTTCGAAGGGGGTCTTGGCGCCCTTCCGGGCGTGGGCGTTCCGATCAACGTCCTCGCCGCGGCGATCGACGGAGCACAACTCGGTGTGGCGATCGTGAGTAGTGACTGGCCCGACGCCAGAGACGAAGTCGGAGACATCACCGGCAACCTCATTGCCGCCGCCATCGGCTTCGCTCAGGTTCCGGGCCTCACCGTGCTCGGTGAAGTGATCGGCGATCAGGTAGGGAAGACGGTCACATTTGGCCTTGACGAGCTCTTCGGGTGAAGCCCGTGTCACGAAAGAGCTGCTGACACGAAGAAGCCCCCGCTCGCAAGCGGGGGCTTTTCCGTCGTGAACTAGCGGTAGGTCCTACCGGTAATCCGAGTATCCGTAATCGTCCAGCGGCACCGCAGCGCCGGTGCTCTGGCCGAAGTCCGGGCTGTAGTACTGATCCTCGTAGGACGGGATCGTGTACGCCGCAGCGCGGGCCTCTTCGGTCGGCTGCACCTGGATGTTGCGGTAACGGTTGATCCCGGTACCGGCCGGGATCAGCTTGCCGATGATCACGTTCTCCTTCAGACCCTGCAGCTTGTCGCTGCGGCAGTTGATCGCCGCATCGGTCAGCACGCGGGTGGTCTCCTGGAACGACGCCGCCGACAACCACGAATCGGTGGCCAGCGATGCCTTCGTGATACCCATCAGCACCGGACGGCCCGCCGCGGGCTCGTTGCCCTCGGCGACGACCCGACGGTTCTCCGACTCGAACTCGCTGCGCTCGGTCAGCGATCCGGGCAGGAACTCCGTCGCACCCGAATCGATGATCGTGACGCGGCGCAGCATCTGCCGGACGATGACCTCGATGTGCTTGTCGTGGATCGACACGCCCTGGGCCCGGTAGACCTCCTGGACCTCCTTGACGAGGTGGATCTGCACCTCGCGGGGGCCCTGGACACGCAGCACCTCGTGCGGATCGGCAGCACCTTCCATGAGCTGCTGGCCGACCACGACGTGGTCACCGTCGGAGAGCAGACGCTCGGAACCATCCTCGTGCTTGAACACCTTCAGGCGCTGGCGACGGGTCAGCTTCTCGTAGACGACTTCCTCGCCACCATCGTCGGGAACGATGGTGATCTTGTAGAACTTGTCGGTCTCCTCCAGCTGCACCCGGCCGGTGACGTCGGCGATCGGGGCACGGTTCTTCGGCACGCGGGCCTCGAACAGTTCCTGCACACGCGGCAGACCACCGACGATGTCGGCACCACCGGTGACACCACCCTGGTGGAAGGTACGCATGGTCAGCTGCGTGCCGGGCTCACCGATGGACTGCGCCGCGACGATACCGACGGCCTCGCCGATGTCGACGAGCTTGCCGGTCGCCATCGAACGGCCGTAGCACATGGCACAGACACCGGTGCCCGTGGTGCAGGTCAGCACGGAGCGGACCTTCACCTCGGTGATGCCCGCGGCCAGCAGAGCATCGATCGCGGGGTCACCGAGATCGTGCCCACGCGCGACGACGACGGTGCCGCTTGCGTCCACCGCGTCGGTGGCCAGCGTGCGGGCGTATGCCGACGTCTCGATGTGCTGATCGCGGACCAGCGAGCCGTCTTCCCGCTTCTCGGCGAGGGTGACGTTGATACCGCGCTCGGTCGCACAGTCGGTCTCACGCACGATGACGTCCTGCGACACGTCCACCAGACGACGGGTCAGGTAACCCGAGTCGGCGGTACGCAACGCGGTGTCGGCCAGACCCTTACGGGCACCGTGGGTGTTGATGAAGTACTCCAGCACGGTCAGGCCCTCGCGGAACGAGGACTTGATCGGACGCGGGATGTACTCACCCTTCGGGTTGGTCACCAGACCCTTCATGCCCGCGAGCGTGCGGGTCTGGGTCAGGTTGCCCGTGGCGCCGGACTTCACGATCGTGATGATCGGGTTGTCCTCGGGGTAGTAGGCCTCCAGCGCCTTACCGACCTCTTCGGTGGCCTGCTGCCAGATCTTCACCAGCTCGCCGTTGCGCTCCACATGGTTGAGCTTGCCGCGCTGGTACTGCTTCTCGATCGAGTCGGCTTCGCTCTCGTAGCGCTCCAGGATCTCCGCCTTCTGCGGCGGCACGAGCACGTCGGCCATCGAGACCGTCACACCCGAACGGGTCGCCCAGTGGAAACCGGCGTCCTTGAGCTTGTCCACCGTCTGCGCGACGACGATCATCGGGTACCGCTCGGCCAGATCGTTGATGATCGCGGCCTGCGCCTTCTTGAACATCTGCGCGTTGACGAACGGGTAGCCCTTGGGCAGCAGCTCGTTGAAGAGCACCCGGCCCAGCGTGGTGTTGGCGATCCAGGCGTCTCCGTAGGTCCAGCCACCCGTTTTCCCGTCGCTGCGCTCGCCCGTGGCGGGGAACAGTTCGGCCTCGACGTCGGCGGGCGGACGCTGGTGGGTCAGCCGCACCTTGATCTTGGCGCGCACCGACAGCACACCACGGTCCAGGGCCATGATGGCCTCGGCCGGGGAGCTGTAGACGCCGGTCTCCGGGGTGTCCGTGGCGGCCGGGGTGTACTCGCCGATGTCACCGTTGATCTCGGTGGTCAGGAAGTACAGACCGGTCACCATGTCCAGACGCGGCATGGCCAGCGGGCGGCCCGACGCGGGAGACAGGATGTTGTTCGACGACAGCATCAGGATGCGTGCCTCGGCCTGCGCCTCCGCGGACAGCGGAAGGTGCACGGCCATCTGGTCACCGTCGAAGTCGGCGTTGAACGCCTCACAGACCAGCGGGTGCAGCTGGATGGCCTTGCCCTCGACCAGCTGCGGCTCGAAGGCCTGGATACCGAGGCGGTGCAGCGTGGGTGCCCGGTTCAGCAGCACCGGGTGCTCGGCGATGACCTCTTCGAGGACATCCCACACCTGGGGACGCTGACGTTCCACCATGCGCTTGGCGCTCTTGATGTTCTGCGCGTGGTTCAGGTCGACAAGACGCTTCATCACGAACGGCTTGAACAGCTCGAGTGCCATCAGCTTGGGCAGACCACACTGATGCAGCTTGAGCTGCGGGCCGACCACGATGACCGAACGGCCCGAGTAGTCGACGCGCTTGCCGAGCAGGTTCTGCCGGAACCGGCCCTGCTTGCCCTTGAGCAGATCGGACAGCGACTTGAGCGGACGGTTGCCCGGCCCGGTGACGGGACGGCCACGACGACCGTTGTCGAACAGTGCGTCCACCGACTCCTGAAGCATGCGCTTCTCGTTGTTGACGATGATCTCGGGCGCACCCAGATCGATCAGTCGCTTGAGGCGGTTGTTGCGGTTGATCACCCGGCGGTACAGGTCGTTGAGGTCGGAGGTCGCGAAGCGGCCACCGTCCAGCTGCACCATCGGGCGAAGCTCCGGCGGGATCACCGGCACCGCGTCGAGCACCATGCCCATCGGCGAGTTGCGGTTCATCTGGAACGCGGCGACAACCTTCAGACGCTTCAGCGCGCGAAGCTTCTTCTGGCCCTTACCGTTCTTGATGGTGTCGCGCAGCGACTCCGCTTCGGCGTCGATGTCGAAGACCTCGATGAGCTTCTTGATCGACTCGGCGCCCATGGCGCCCTGGAAGTACTCGCCGTAACGGTCGATGAGCTCGCGGTAGAGCACCTCGTCGATGATGAGCTGCTTGGGAGCCAGCTTGGTGAAGGTGGTCCAGATCTCGTCGAGCCGTTCCAGTTCGCGGCCGGCACGGTCCCGCAGCTGACGCATCTCGCGCTCGCCGCCGTCGCGCACCTTGCGGCGCACGTCGGACTTCGCGCCGTCACGCTCCAGCTCGGCCAGGTCGGCTTCGAGCTTCTGGGCCCGGGCCTCCAGGTCGGCGTCGCGCTGATCCTCGACGGCCTTCTTCTCGACGACCATTTCGGCTTCCAGTGTGGACAGCTCGTTGTGGCGCATCTCGGTGTCGACCGCGGTGATGACGTAGGCCGCGAAGTAGATGATCTTTTCCAGATCCTTCGGGGCCAGGTCCAGCAGGTAGCCCAAGCGCGACGGAACGCCCTTGAAGTACCAGATGTGCGTGACGGGTGCGGCCAGTTCGATGTGGCCCATCCGCTCACGGCGCACCTTGGCACGGGTCACCTCGACGCCGCAGCGCTCACAGATGATGCCCTTGAAGCGCACGCGCTTGTACTTGCCGCAGTAGCACTCCCAGTCGCGAGTAGGTCCGAAGATCTTCTCGCAGAACAGGCCGTCCTTTTCGGGCTTGAGCGTGCGGTAGTTGATGGTCTCCGGCTTCTTGACCTCGCCGAAGGACCAGTTGCGGATGTCGTCCGCGGTCGCGAGACCGATGCGGAGTTCATCGAAGAAGTTGACGTCTAGCACGTAACTCCCTTTCCCCTTTCGGGATTAGATAACTATCAGCGCCGCGGGGCAGTGCCCGCGATCAGGCCAGGTCTTCGACAGATGCGGATTCGTTGCGGGACAAGTTGATTCCGAGGTTGGCGGCAGCACGCTCCAAGTCCTCGTCATCGCCGTCACGCATCTCGATCGCGGCACCGTCAGATGACAGGACCTCGACATTGAGGCAGAGCGACTGCAGTTCCTTGAGCAGCACCTTGAACGACTCGGGGATACCGGGTTCGGGGATGTTCTCGCCCTTGACGATCGCCTCGTACACCTTGACGCGCCCGACGGTGTCGTCGGACTTGATCGTCAGCAGCTCCTGCAGCGTGTAGGCCGCACCGTAGGCCTGCATGGCCCAGCACTCCATCTCGCCGAACCGCTGACCACCGAACTGCGCCTTACCACCGAGCGGCTGCTGGGTGATCATCGAGTACGGGCCGGTCGAGCGGGCGTGGATCTTGTCGTCCACCAGGTGGTGCAGCTTCAGGATGTACATGTAGCCGACGGTCACCGGGTACGGGAACGGTTCCCCGGAACGACCGTCGAACAGCTTGGCCTTACCCTGCGCGTCGACCATGACGTCACCGTCGCGGTTGGGCAGCGTCGAACCCAGCAGGCCCTCCAGCTCCCCTTCCTGCGCACCGTCGAACACCGGGGTGGCCACGATGCTGTCGGCCGGGGCCGACAGCATGCCCTCGGGCAGTTTGGCTGCCCAGTCCGGTGAGCCCTCGATATTCCAACCGGCCTTGGCAACCCACCCGAGGTGGGTTTCCAGGATCTGGCCGATGTTCATCCGACGCGGCACACCGTGGGTGTTCAGGATGATGTCCACCGGGGTGCCATCGGGCATGAACGGCATGTCCTCGATCGGCAGGATCTTGCCGATGACGCCCTTGTTGCCGTGGCGTCCGGCGAGCTTGTCGCCGTCGGAGATCTTGCGCTTCTGGGCCACGTACACGCGGACCAGCTCGTTGACGCCGGCGGGCAGCTCGTCGTCATCCTCGCGACTGAACACGCGGATACCGATGACCTTGCCGGATTCACCGTGGGGCACCTTGAGCGACGTGTCGCGGACCTCGCGGGCCTTCTCACCGAAGATGGCACGCAGCAGACGCTCTTCCGGGGTCAGCTCGGTCTCGCCCTTGGGCGTGACCTTGCCGACCAGGATGTCGCCGTCGCGGACCTCGGCGCCGATGCGGATGATGCCGCGCTCGTCGAGATCGGCCAGCACCTCATCGGAGACGTTCGGGATGTCCCGGGTGATCTCCTCGGCGCCCAGCTTGGTGTCGCGGGCATCGATCTCGTGCTCCTCGATGTGAATCGAGGTGAGCACGTCCTCTTCGACCAGACGGCTGGAGAGGATGATCGCGTCTTCGTAGTTGTGCCCCTCCCACGGCATGACGGCGACGAGCAGGTTCTTGCCCAGCGCCATCTCACCGTTCTCGGTGCACGGACCGTCGGCCAGCACCTGGCCGGCCTGCACACGCTGTCCGGTGTCCACGATCGGGCGCTGGTTGGCGCACGTCCCGTGGTTGGACCGGGCGAACTTGCGCATCCGGTAGGTCTGGCGGGACCCGTCGTCCGCCATCACGGTGATGTAGTCGGCCGAAACCTCTTCGATCACACCGGTCTTGTCGGCGACAACCACGTCACCGGCGTCGATGGCGGCACGCAGCTCCATACCGGTACCGACCAACGGGGCCTCGCTGCGCACCAGCGGAACCGCCTGGCGCTGCATGTTGGCACCCATCAGGGCACGGTTGGCGTCGTCGTGCTCCAGGAACGGGATCATCGCGGTCGCGACGGACACCATCTGGCGCGGCGAGACGTCCATGTAGTCCACGTCGGTGGCCGACACGGTCTCGACCTCGCCACCCTTACGGCGGACCAGGATGCGCTGCTCGACGAAACGGTTGTCCCCGTCGATCGGCGAGTTGGCCTGCGCCACGATGTGGCGGTCCTCCTCGTCGGCGGTCAGGTAGTCGATCTGGTCGGTGACGACCCCGTCGATGACCTTGCGGTACGGCGTCTCGATGAAACCGAACGGGTTGACCCGTGCGTACACCGACAGCGAACCGATCAGGCCGATGTTCGGGCCTTCCGGGGTCTCGATCGGGCACATCCGGCCGTAGTGGCTGGAGTGCACGTCGCGGACCTCCAGGCCGGCGCGCTCACGGGACAGACCACCCGGGCCCAAAGCGGACAGACGCCTCTTATGAGTTAAACCGGAAAGCGGGTTGTTCTGGTCCATGAACTGCGACAGCTGCGAGGTTCCGAAGAACTCCTTGATCGCCGCCACGACGGGACGGATGTTGATCAGGGTCTGCGGGGTGATCGCCTCGACGTCCTGGGTGGTCATCCGCTCACGGACGACACGTTCCATCCGCGACAGGCCGACCCGGATCTGGTTCTGGATCAGCTCGCCGACGGTGCGCAGCCGGCGGTTACCGAAGTGGTCGATGTCGTCGACCTCGACGGGCACCTCGACGCCACCGGGCGCCGTCATGCTCGTCTGGCCCTCGTGCAGACGCACCAGGTACTCGATCGTCGCCACGACGTCCTCTTCGGTGAGCGTCGAGTTGGTGATCGGCTGACCGGCGTTGAGGCCCAGCTTCTTGTTGACCTTGTAGCGGCCGACGCGAGCCAGGTCGTAGCGCTTCTCCTTGAAGAACAGGTTCTCCAGCAGGGTCTGCGCGGACTCCTTGGTGGGCGGCTCGCCCGGGCGCAGCTTCCGGTAGATATCCAGCAGCGCCTCATCGGTGCCCGCGGTGTTGTCCTTCTCCAGCGTGCCCATCATGATCTCGGAGAAGCCGAAGCGCTCCACGATCTGCTCGTTGGTCCAGCCGAGCGCCTTCAGCAGCACGGTGACCGGCTGGCGGCGCTTGCGGTCGATGCGGACGCCGACGGTGTCGCGCTTGTCGACGTCGAACTCCAGCCATGCGCCGCGGCCCGGGATGACCTTGACGCTGTGCAGGTCCTTCTCGGTGGCCTTGTCGATCGACGAGTCGAAGTACACACCCGGCGAACGGACCAGCTGCGACACCACGACACGCTCGGTGCCGTTGATGATGAAGGTGCCCTTTTCGGTCATCATCGGGAAATCACCCATGAAGACCGTCTGGCTCTTGATCTCACCGGTGTTGTTGTTGATGAACTCGGCCGTGACGAACAGCGGAGCCGCGTACGTCATGTCCTTGTCTTTGCACTCGTCGACCGGCGCCTTGACTTCGTCGAAGCGCGGATCGGAGAAGCTCAACGACATCGAGCCGGAGAAGTCCTCGATCGGGGACAGTTCGGCAAGTACCTCTTCCAAGCCGCCGACCGGGTTCACGTCCCCGCGATCGACCGCCTTCGTACGCCACCTGTCCGAGCCGACCAGCCACTCGAAAGAGTCGGTCTGAACATCAAGTAACCCCGGAACCTCGAGAGGCTCACGGAGCTTCGCGAAGGAAATTCTGTTTGGGGCCCCCGGAACGGAGCTATTAGTGGAATCTGACTTGCTCTGGCTCGAGACTGCCAAGATGCACCCTTCCAGCTATATCTGCATCGGTTTGGCTGGCCATGTCAAGCCCGGAGCCCTCCGGAGACATGGCACGCGTCTAGATCGCTGAGCAGAGCTCAGGCTAGGTCACGATGTCAGGTGCCAAAGGAGGGTGGGCAGGATGCAGCCAGCGCAACGTCCAACAATAGCGGAAGACGGCGCATTTCTCAACCACGGCAACACGGGGC
Source organism: Mycobacterium sp. (assembly GCA_011620645.1). Taxonomy (GTDB): domain Bacteria; phylum Actinomycetota; class Actinomycetes; order Mycobacteriales; family Mycobacteriaceae; genus Mycobacterium. The sequence goes on along the minus strand of WOYS01000118.1, from coordinate 23,479 downwards.
GAATCGAGCGCTGGCTGGCGACTCGATCCTTCACAACCTCTCCATACATTGCTGCCAAACAGACTCGCTCGTTTCGGCGGTTCCGTCAAGAGTTCACACGCGGTTTGCTGCCGACATTTGATCTCACGTTCACCGGCGGCGCGCCCGAAACGACAAAAAACCGTCCGAGCCGGAGCCCGAACGGTCTTCTGCGGTGAATTCTGGTACTACCTCACTTCTTGGCGACCGGGATGGACTTGGCGACCGGGATGGACGTCGTCGGGGCGTCGTCGCCCTCGTGCGCGTAGCGGACGGTGTCCTCGTCGCCGAACTCGTTGGCGTGGTACTTGTGCGTGCCTTCGAGGTCGTCGCGGATGGCTTCCTGAGCGGCCAGGGGCAGGGTGTGCAGCATCTCGCGCACCCGGGCCTGACGACGCCCGACAGCCTTACGCTCGGGCATACCGGGAGTGGCCATCAGCTGCGGCGGCACACCCTCGATCTCCTCGACACCACCGTCGTGCTGACCGGCCTCCATCATGGCCTGCTCGGCGGCTGCGGTGGCTTCGTCCTTCTCCTCCGACATACCGATCGGGCCGATACGGCGACCGTTGAGGAACTGCTTGACCGCCGGCTCCTCACTGGTCAGCAGCACCTCACGGGGACCGAACATGATCAGCTTCCTGCGGAACAGCATGCCGATGTTGTCCGGCACGGTCCGGGCGATGTTGATGTTGTGCGTCACGATCAGCACGGTCGCATCGATCTGGGCGTTGATATCGATCAACAGCTGCGACAGATACGCGGTACGGACCGGGTCCAGACCGGAGTCCGGCTCATCGCACAGGATGATCTTGGGGTCGAGCACCAGGGCGCGGGCCAGGCCGGCGCGCTTGCGCATACCGCCGGAAATCTCACCGGGGAACTTGTGCCCGTCATTGGGCATACCGACGAGCTCCAGCTTCTCCATGACGACGTTGCGGATCTCGGACTCGGACTTCTTGGTGTGCTCGCGCAGCGGGAAGGCCGTGTTGTCGTAGATGTTCATCGAGCCGAACAGCGCACCGTCCTGAAACAGCACACCGAACAGGGTCCGGATCTCGTAGAGCTCCTTGGCCGAGCACTCCAGAATGTTGGTGCCATCGATCACGATCGAGCCGCGCTCAGGCCGCAGCAGACCGATCAGCGACTTCAGGAACACCGACTTACCGGTACCCGAGGGGCCCAGCAACACGCTGACCTCACCCGCGGGAACCGTCAACGTGACGTCCTCCCAGATCTTCGACGATCCGAACGACTTACTCAGACCGATCACGTCGATTTGGACACCCATGCATGTTCCTTCCGAGGACAACCCCACCACGCCACGTGCTACCCCGCCTGTGGCTTGAATCACTGTAGCCTACCCAGACTTCCAGCAACGACGAACGCCCTCGTGGACGACTGTGGGCCGGGTCGAATTCGACCCGGCCCACAGTGCGCAGAAAACTACTTGACGGTGACCGATGCGCCGGCGGCCTCGAGCTTAGCCTTGGCGGCCTCGGCGGCTTCCTTGTTGACCTTCTCGAGCAGCGGCTTGGGGGCGCTGTCGACGAGATCCTTGGCTTCCTTGAGGCCCAGGCCCGAAACAATCTCGCGGACGACCTTGATGACGCCGATCTTCTTCTCGCCGGCACCCTCGAGGATGACGTCGAATTCGGACTGCTCCTCGGCGGCCTCGGCGGCGGCCGGCGCGGCACCGGCAGCGGCGACGGCAACGGGAGCGGCGGCGGTGACGTCGAAGGTCTCCTCGAACGCCTTCACGAACTCGGAGAGCTCGAGCAGGGTCAGTTCCTTGAACGCGTCGAGCAATTCTTCAGTGGACAGCTTTGCCATGGTGGTTCCTTATTTGTATCGGTGTGGTGGGGTTGCTTAAGCGGCGGATTCTTCGCCGGACTTCTTTTCCTGCAGAGCTGCAGCCAGACGAGCGACCTGGGACGCGGGCGCTGCGAACAGCGCTGCGGCCTGGGACTGCTTCGCCTTCAGTGCACCGGCGACACGCGCCAGCAGCACCTCGCGCGATTCGAGATCGGCGATGCGCTCGACCTCGGCGACGGTCAGCGCGCGACCGTCCATGTAGCCGCCCTTGATGACGAGCGCCTTGTTGTCCTTGGCGAACTTCTTGATCGCCTTGGCGGCGTCGACGGGCTCGCCGTTGATGAACGCGATGGCGGTCGGACCGGCGAACAGGTCATCGAGACCTTCGACTCCGGCCTCGGACGCGGCACGCTTCACCAGGGTGTTCTTGGCAACGGTGTACGTCGCTCCGATGCCCAGCGACCTGCGCAGCTCGGCAAGGTTGGTGACCGTCAGGCCGCGGTACTCGGTGACGACGGTGGCCGTCGCCTCCTTGAACTTCTCGGCGATGTCGGCGACCGCGGTGGCCTTTTCAGCCTTGGCCATGCTTGCCTCCTCGTGAATGGTTGGGATGTCCACCAACCGTGGGGCGCGAGGGGCCAGAGAAAACGAAACGCCCCGACACAGACAGGTCGGGGCGCGCAAGAATGCTGTACCTCGTCCTCCTGCGTGGGCCGTCCGGGTAATCCGGACCTTCAACCGATTGCTCGGTGACCGACGGTCTTTGGTGGAACTGGGAAAGAATAGCCTGCCGGGGCGCCGTGGGGCAAAACGAGCCGATGTCACCCCCCGAAACCCGCGTATCCGTCGCTCGCAAGGCTGACCAGCGACGGGTACGCGGGTTTCGGCGCTAGGTGCTAGGGCCGGCCATCCCAGCCGCGCGAGAGCAGCGCCGCGCGGGCATGCGCGACGATCTCGTCACCGCGGTCCTCCTTGATCACGTGGATGACGTGCCAGTTCAGCTTCTGCAGTTCGCGGCTGACCCAGACGTCGCGGGCGTACGCGGTGCGGTCGGTCAGGTGCTGTTGCCCGTCGTACTCCGCGGCGACCTTGTACGCGTCCCAGACCATGTCGAGTCGACGGAGGTAGCGGCCCGACTCCGCGCGGACGACGAATTGTGTTCTCGGCCTGGGCAATCCGGCGTCGACGAAGAGCAGCCGCAGCCAGGTCTCCCGGGGAGACTCGGCCCCGCCGTCGACAAGCGGCAGAGCCTTGCGCAGCTTCGGAAGACCGCGCATCCCGCGGTGCACTTTCGCGAGCAGTTCGACGTCCGCGATCGCATAGGGCCGGGCCCGCATCAGGGCGTCCATCCGCGCGACGGCCCGTCCCTTATCGAGGCGCCGGCCCAGGTCGAACGCCGTGCGAGCGGGGGTCGTCACGGGAATGCCGCGCACCGTCGTCGCCTCCCCTGGGCACAAGGTCTCCTCCCGGCCCTTGAGCCCGGGCTGTGGCCGGCACCGTCCGATCAGGTCGATGGGCACCTCGTCATCCACCCACTTCGCTCCGTGTACGGCGGATGCCGCGGCCCCGGCGATCACGGCATGCGGCACGGCCAGCCGCGCCGCGGCGATCCTGTCGAGCAGGGTCGGCGGGTGCCCTTTCGGAAGGTAGACCCCGCGAAAGACGGGGGTGTAGCGGTGACGCAGTTGCCCTGCGGTGAGCAACCCATCGGAAACCGCGTCGGCGCCGAGGATGGGAACGGCCATACCTCTTTGGACGCAGCAACGCAGTCCGCGGATCCCTTGCTTGTGCCGAAACCCGCGTACCCGTCGCTCAAAGCGCTCACGAACAGCGGGTACGCGGGTTTCGGCGCAAGGTCAGCGGAAGAAGGCGAGCGCCTCGACCCCTCCATCTACTGGATGGGCATGCACCATTCGCGGCTGGTGAAGCGCGACCCGGAGACGGGTATCGCTATGATCTAAGACACATTGTTGGGTGCTACCTCGGGTTTTGAGACACTGCAGGGATGAGTTCCACGCCAAAAGCCAAGCATCGCGAGCCCGCACAGCTCGATCGGGTGCCCTTGCCCGCCGAAGCCGCGCGCATCGGCGCGACCTACTGGCAGATCACCCGCACCGGCGCGCGGGTGGTCACCAACCTGCTGGGCAAGGGTTCCCTGCAGCAGAAGATCGCCAAGCAGGTCCCGCAGACGTTCGCCGACCTGGGCCCCACCTACGTCAAGTTCGGGCAGATCATCGCGTCCAGCCCCGGTGCCTTCGGTGAGCCGCTGAGCCGGGAGTTCCGCAGCCTGCTGGACCGCGTACCGCCGGCCGACGACGATCAGGTGCGCAAGCTGTTCGTCGAAGATCTGGGCGACCAGCCGGAGAACCTGTTCAAGGCGTTCGACGCCAAACCGTTCGCCTCGGCGTCGATCGCCCAGGTGCACTACGCGACGCTGCATTCCGGCGAAGAGGTGGTGGTCAAGATCCAGCGGCCCGGCATCCGCCGCCGCGTCGCCGCCGACCTGCAGATCCTCAAGCGCGGCGCGCGGCTGGTCGAGTTCGCCAAGCTGGGTCAGCGCCTGTCCGCGCAGGATGTGGTCGCCGACTTCGCCGACAACCTGGCCGAGGAACTGGATTTCCGGCTGGAGGCGCAGTCCATGGACGCCTGGGTGGCCCATATGCACGCCTCCCCGCTGGGGGCCGATATCCGGGTGCCTCAGGTCTACTGGGACCTGACCAGCGAGCATGTGCTGACGATGGAGCGGATCCAGGGTGTGCGGATCGACGATGTCGCCGCCATCCGCAAGAAGGGCTTCGACGGCGAGCAGTTGGTGAAGGCGCTGCTGTTCAGTGTGTTCGAGGGCGGGCTGCGCCATGGCCTGTTCCACGGGGACCTGCACGCGGGCAACCTGTTCGTCGACGACGACGGCAAGGTCGTGTTCTTCGACTTCGGCATCATGGGCCGCATCGATCCGCGGACCCGGTGGCTGCTGCGCGAGCTGGTGTACGCGCTGCTGGTGACGAAGGATCATGCGGCGGCGGGCAAGATCGTCGTGCTGATGGGCGCGGTCGGCACGGTCAAACCGGAGGCGCAGGCCGCCAAGGATCTGGAGAAGTTCACCACCCCGCTGACGATGTCCGCGCTGGGTGACATGAGTTATGCCGATATCGGCAGGCAGCTTTCGACGCTGGCCGATGCCTACGACGTCAAACTGCCGCGGGAGCTGGTACTGATCGGCAAGCAGTTCCTCTACGTCGAGCGCTATATGAAGCTGCTGGCCCCGCGCTGGCAGATGATGAGCGACCCACAATTGACCGGGTACTTCGCCAACTTCATGGTCGAGCTCGGCCGCGAACACAAGGAGGGGGCCCAGTGAAGGTCCGTACCGGTAGCGCCAAGTCCGGTGAGCTCGACATCGTCTACGAGGACATGGGCGATCCGGGCGATCCGCCCGTCCTGCTGATCATGGGCCTGGGTGCGCAGCTGCTGTTGTGGCGCACCGGTTTCTGCGAGAAGCTGGTTGATCAGGGGCTGCGCGTCATCCGGTATGACAACCGCGATGTCGGGTTGTCCTCGAAGGTGACCGGCGCGCACAGCGGGGCCGGGCTGGTGCCGCGGATGGCGCGTTCGTTCGTCGGCGCGAAGAGCCCCGCGGCGTACACGCTGGAAGACATGGCCGATGACGCGGCCGCCCTGCTCGACCACCTGGGACTTGACCGGGCCCATATCGTCGGCGGCTCGATGGGCGGGATGATCGCCCAGGTGTTCGCGGCGCGGCATGCCGCCCGGACCCGCTCACTCGGGGTGATCTTCTCCAGCAACAACCGGGCGCTGTTGCCGCCGCCGGCGCCCAAACAGCTGCTCGCGGTGCTGCAGACGCCGGCCGGCACCAGCCGCGACGCGGTGATCGAGAACACGATCCGGGTGTCCAAGATCATCGGTAGCCCCGCGTTCCAGCCGGCGGAGGACAAGATGCGCGCCGACGCGCTGGAAGGCTATGAACGGTCCTACTACCCGGTGGGGGTCGGCCGGCATTTCGCGGCCATCCTCGGCAGCGGCAGCCTGCGCCGCTACGACCGGCAGATCAGTGCACCGACTGTGGTCATCCACGGCAAGGCGGACAAGCTGATGCGGCCCTCGGGTGGCCGCGCGGTGGCCAGGGCCATTCCGGGAGCAAGGTTCGTGATGTTCGACGGCATGGGCCATGACCTGCCCGAACCGCTGTGGGACGACATCATCGGCGAACTGAAGTCGAACTTCTCGGTCTGAGCCCGGCCGCCTCGGGCGGTGCGGCGTAGCGTCCCGACGGAAGACATGTACATGGTCCGCGTTGACTCATCGCGACGAGTTGACGGACAGGTAGGCGTCTGCGAGGCTGACCGCGAGGTTGTCCTCGGTCTCGTAGAAGTTGGGGTGGGTGATGGAGGCTGACGTGCGTCAATCGGGGAGTCCCGTCGAGGGCGCCTCGTTGCTGGTTCACGCTCGATGTGCGGGCCGTGGCCAAGTATGGGAAACCGCCTGAGTGCCGAACTTTTCGCGACATCCGTTCAGCCGCAAGCGAGCCGAAAGCGATGATGCTTCCCTGGCGGATGACGAAGGCAACGGTCGGCGCCGGCTCGTGCTGGGCGGTCTCGTAGTCCTGCTGCTGGTCATCGTTTTCGGTTGCTGGCTGGGTTTCCGAACCGTTGAGGCGAAGTCCGGCCTGCAGGAGGCGCGGCACAGCGCGCAAGACGCCAAGGACGCACTCCTCAAGGGCGACGCCGAGGGCGCGACGCGATTCGCGGCGGCCGCGAAGACCCATGCGCAGGAGGCGCGGGACGCCACCCATTCCATCCCGTGGAGTATCACGGCCGCGGTGCCGTGGCTGGGTAGCCCCTTCAAGACCGGCCGGCAGATCTCCGACGTAGTCTTGGGGCTGGCGGCCGATGTGCTGCAGCCGGCCGCCTCGACCGGTGTGGCACTGTCCCCGGACCGGTTGCTGCAAGGCAACCGCGTCGATGTGCAATTGCTGCGGGAGCAGGAACCAGCATTGAGCGGGCTGGCCATGGCTGCGACCCGGCTGAACGGCGACGCCAAGGCGGTTTCCGAGCCGGCCTACCTTTCGGTGATCGGCGATGCCCGTTCCCAGCTGCAGCGCCAAACCGCGGACATCACCTCGCTGTTGGAGAACACCGCACTGGCCGCGAAGGTCGCCCCCGCGATGATGGGCGCCGACGGTCCGCGGACCTATTTCATGGGTTTCCAGACCAATGCCGAAGCGCGCGGCACGGGCGGGCTGCTCGGCGGTTTCGGCGTCCTTCGGTTTGACAATGGCACCGCCACCGTTGACGACCTCGGACCGAATACCGAGCTCAGCAAATCATTTGCTCCGATCGACCTCGGCCCGGAGTTCGCGGGGCAGTACGGGTTCACCAATCCGTTCACCGACTTCCGAAATAGCAACCTGAGCTCGCATTTCCCTTATGCCGCGCAGATCTGGCGGTCCATGTGGGCGCAGCAATCCGGGATGACTGTTGACGGTGTCATCGCGATCGACCCGGTGGCGCTGAGCTATATCCTCGGCGCGGTCGGGCAGGTCAAGATGCCCGACGGCGAAATCGTCACCGCGGACAATGTTGTGGAGTTGACGGAATCCGTTGCCTACGCACGCTTTCCGACGGATCAGGTTGCGCGCAAGCAGTACCTGCAGGACATCGCCAACGAGGTCGTGCACAAGATGACCGGTGAGAAGATCCACTCGCCTCGCAAGCTGCTCGATGCAGTGGGCCGAGCGGTCAGCGAACGCCGAATCGCGGTGTGGAGCGCCGTTCCGGCAGAGCAGACACTGCTGGAGCAGACGCCACTGGCGCACGCGATTCCGGACGATCCCGCTCCTTATGCGGAGGTCATCGTCAATAATCTGGGCGGCAACAAGCTCGACTACTATCTCGATCGCCACATCGAATATGCGGCTGATGGATGCGACAGCGACACCAGGGTTTCGACCGTGACAGTCCGGCTGACCAGTAAGGCACCCAAGGAACCGCTACCGGACTACGTGGCCGGTGCGCCGGGCGTATCTCCCCTTCTTCCGCTCGAGATACCGAACGGCACCATGCTGACCTCGGTGAAGCTGCTCGGAACATCCGGTGCGAGGCTCGAGAGTGTGCTTGCCAATGGGCAGAAGGTTCCGGTGTTCACTGGCGTGGAGCGCGGCCACCCGACCTTCGAAGTCCAGGTGGCGCTGCCGCCTGGACAGAGCGGCGAGCTGATCTTCCAACTCTCCGAGCCGACGTCCCCTGGTGCACCCCGGGTTCCGGTCCAGCCGTTGATCGACAGTGTCACGCCGGTAGTGTCCGTGCCCGAGTGCGCGAAATGAACCACCAAACGCGAGCTGCGGCGAAGTCGTCGAACCTCTACGCTCGCAGATCGGTGATGCCGAAGGGCACGGCGCGGGTGGCAGGACGAACATCGGTGAAGGGATTGCCTTGAATCTTCAGGACTTCGCAAAACTCTTACGTGCCCGGTGGATAACCGTGCTCGTCACGATGCTGATTGTCGTGCTGGCAGCACTCGCAGTCACGTTGCTTACAACTCCGCTTTATCAGGCCTCGACGCGGCTCTACGTATCCGCGACAGGGGGTTCATCGGTAGCGGAAATGTACCAGGGCAATCGATTGTCCCAGGAGCGGGTCATCTCCTACGCCGAGCTACTCGAAGGGATCACGCTGGCCCAGCGAACGATAGACAAACTTGGCCTCGATATGAAGGCGGAGGACCTTCGCGCAAATATCACGGCGACGACGAAGCCCGATACAGTCCTGTTGGATGTCAAGGTTCTCGACCCGTCCCCCGTCCGGGCGCGAGACATCGCCAATGCGCTGTCCGACGAGTTCGTGGTGATGGTTCGCGAACTGGAGACCCCGGAGGACGGCTCCACACCCGACGCACGCGTGGTCGTGGAACAGCGAGCATCGATTCCCGTCTCGCCCGTGACCCCGAAAGTGACTCACAACCTTGGCATTGGCCTAGCCCTCGGCATTTTGTTAGGGGTTGGCCTGGCAGCGGTCCGCGACATGCTCGACAACACGGTCAAGGATCGCCAGACACTCGAAGAGATCACCGAAGTGGGAGTCGTAGGCAGCATCCCTTTCGATAAGGAACGCCGCGAGCACGCGGCGATATCATTCGGCAACGTTAACTGTGGAATTGCTGAAGCATTTCGCAAACTGCGGACCAACTTGCAGTTCCTCGCGGTTGACAATCCTCCGCGAGTTATCGTCGTCACCAGTTCGCTGCCGAACGAAGGCAAGTCCACTACGGCGATCAACATCGCCCTGGCGCTGGCCGAAGCCGAGCACAGCGTGGTGCTCGTTGATGGCGATATGCGACGTCCGATGGTGGCCAAGTTCCTTGAGTTGGCCGGAGCGGCGGGATTCAGCACTGTGCTGAGTGGCGGGGCGTCACTTTCCGAGGTGTTGCAGAAGACGAATTTTCCCGGTTTGACCGTCCTAACTTCCGGAGCGATTCCACCGAACCCGAGTGAGCTGTTGGGGTCGTTGGCGGCTAAGAAGGTGCTCAGTGAGCTCCGCGAAAAGTTCGACTACGTCATCGTGGATTCGTCGCCGCTTCTGGCGGTCACCGACGCGGCGATTCTGGCTGCGAACTCTGACGGCGTCTTGATCATGGCCAGGTTCGGGCAGACCAAACGCGATCAACTCGCGCATGCCGTCAGAAATCTCAAAGACGTCGACGCTTCCCTGCTCGGTGCGGTACTTACGCTTACGCCAGACCGTGGCAGGAATGCGTCGTACGGCTACAGCTACTACGGGGAAACAAAAGCAGGACGCTCGGCACCGAGTGAACTGGCCGCGCTCAATGAAGCGACACCGATCGACGTCGCGGAGTCGATTGGCAAGCGGAGCAAGCCAGCGGCGCAGGAGTCTGAGGGATCAAGTTCCGAGACGTCTCCACCAACCGATTGATTGGCCACTGGTGTGTTGCGATTTACGTTTGCTCACAACAGCATTCAGCTCAACCATTGCGTAGTCCAGCGCAAGACCACCGTTGGCGAAAGCGCTTAGGTTAGTGGTCTCGCCCGTAAGTTCGTCGGGGGTCATGCCGCGCGGGGCTGAGCGTCGGCGGGTTGGTCGGTTTTGTGAGCGTCGAGCCTGTCCAGGAAGTCGATCAGATCGGTGGTGGTGAACTTCCATTTGAACGGCCGAGCGGCCTGGTTGTAGTGCGACTCGAAAGCCGCCAGGTGGGTAACGATCTCGTCGGTGTCGGTGAAGTTGTTGGGTGAGACCACTTTTCGTTGGATTATGGAGAAGTAGATTTCCACTTGGTTCAACCAGGACGCGTGTACCGGCGTGTGCACCATGATCGCGTTGGGGAACTGTTCGGCCAGCCGGTCGATCGCCGCCTGTCCGCGGTGCGACGATCCATTGTCCACCACCCAGAACACCCGTTCGGCGCAGGCGTAGGGCTGTTGGGTCATGACGTGCTCGACCAGGTTGGTGAATGCGGCAATTCCGGTGGTGTCTTCGACCTCGGGTTCGGATGGTTGGCTTCGCAACTTGCATCCAAACCCGTTGGTCACACCCGTCACAGCAGCCACGCCGGTCACACGGCGATAAATCCCAAGGTCAAGGGCCGCGCACCAACCTTTCCGGCACCCTGCGGCCACCCACAGATCCGGACATGAACCGCCACCACCGTGGGCCCGTGGGTGGGGCAGTTCACCCGCGGCGCGGCGGCCTCCAACACCACCTGCACCGTGCCCCAATCCAGGCCGCGCCACCGACGCCGCCCCTCACCGCGGTCATACCGGCGCCCTGCGGCCGCAGCGGCCACAACGCCGTGAGACCCCGCTGCGTGGCCGCACCCGCGCCACCACCAGCGTGTCGCCGTCGGCGTCGGCGGTCCTGGCCTTCGAATTCCTCGAACTCGATGTCTTCGATCACGGTGCGCTGGTCGACACCCAGCAGCGCACGAAATAGCCTCACATTGCGCACGTCGTTGCCCGCTCCTTCGGTTACTGACCTTCGACAAGCCAGACACCTTAAGCGACAACGACGTGCGCCCTCTCAGATCAACAAACCCACCCACGGAAGTGTCAGACCCGATTTCGCGGGTAGTCGGGGGACACGCGCTGAAGTTGGCGATGGATGCTGTTGCGGGATAGGACAATTCGAGTTACTGAAGCTTGATTGTCGACCCCGGAAGCGAGCACCCATCTGGTGAGCAGATACACAAGCGGAACCGCGGACGTGGACGTACGCGCAGGCGGGTGCGTGTCGGCGCGCCGGATCCGAGCCTGACCGGCAACGCGGGAATGGCCGCGATCACCGAACTGTGCGATCGGCTGGATGTGGTCGCGACGCTGAACCGGCGGGTCGGCCCGATCAAGGCGCGCGAGCGCGGGCACGGCGCCGGGCAGCTGCTGGTGGGGTTGGCGGCGGCGCAGCTGGCCGGACAGGATTTCCTGGTCGGGCTCGACCGCCACCGCGCCGACGCGGCGGGACAGGCGCTGACCCCGGTACCGGGTCTGGCGTCCACGACCGCGGCCGGGCTGGCGCGGCGCTTCGACGACGCGCAGTGGCGGGCGGTGGAATCCGGGATCGCCGAGATCAACGAGCGGATGCTGGAGCTGCTGCCTGCCCCGCGCGCGGCGGCACTGTGCTCCGGGCCAGTCACCGTCGACCTGGACACCACCGACGTCGAGGTCTACGGCCGCCACAAGGAAGGTGTCGCCTACAACTATCAGGGTCAGCGGGCCGGACGCCCGCACGTGGCGATCTGGGCCGAAACCGAGACGGCGCTGGCCGCCGACCTGGGCTGCGGACTCGATGACCCCCGATCCACCGCGTCCGAGCTGCTGGGTCGCGCGCTGGCGGGGCTGCCGGCGCGGATCGACCGCCCCCGGGTCCGGCTGCGCGTCGACGCCGGCTACTTCGCCGCGAAGCTGGCCCGCGCCGCGCACACCGAAGGCATCGGGTTCGCCATCGGCGCCAAACGCGTCGCCCCGCTGTGGCGACTGCTGGACGGCATCGCCGAACACGCCTGGCACGACGCGAAGGACATGGACAACGCGCAGGTCGCGGTCGCCGACTACGCCCCCGCCGACTGGCCGCCCGACACCCGGCTGCTGATCCGCCGGGTCCGGCTCGAGCCCGACCAGATCTCCGCCGACCCGCGGTCGCGGCGCCGCCGCACCCTGCACCCGGACCAGCGGACGCTGCCCATGGACGAGATCGCCGACCTCGACGCGATCCACGGCTACAGCTTCCTCCTCACCAACCTCGACGTGTCCACCCCAGAGCGGGCGGTCACCGTCGAGCACTGGTACCGGCACCGCACCACCGTGGAGAACGTGTTCCGCGACAGCAAGCACGGCGCCGCGCTGCGTCACCTGCCGTCGGGGTATCACCAGGTCAACACCGCCTGGATGTGGGGCGCGCTGATCGCCGCGAGCATCGCCGGCTGGTGCCACCAGCTCACCGCCGTGCGCACCGACGACGACACCGGCATCGCCGCCGGTCACGGCGTCGACGGCGGCAAGGCCATGATCGCCACCCTGCGCCATCGGCTCATCGCCGTGCCCGGCCGCGTGATCCACCACGCCCGCACCCTGACCCTGCGGCTGCCACCCGACCACGACCTGATCCCGATCATCCTGGCCCGGCTGCGCGCACTGCCCGCTCCCTGACACCCGATACCGCCCCTGCACACCGCCTCACGTTCCCCGAAGCCCCATGACCACCCGGCCGCCAACGGCCCCGAAACCGAAACTCGTTGCCCCAACAGCGAACCCGGCGCAACCGGGCATCAGACCTGCCCACCCCACAAACAAAGATCAACTATGTCCCGTTGACCGATTGCCCGGCTTACTCGCGGAATCGGGTCAGAAGAGCCGGATTTGCAGCCGATTTTGAGCTGCGCTCAGGGGATTCGAGCGGCCCACTGGTGGTTGGCGGAACTGGCGTAGAAAACCTCCAAGCGCCCGGATGCCTCGAATTCGCGAACAGCCTGACACACGCCGTGGTGACGGTTGCTGGGGTCGGGCTGCCAATCATCGCCAGCGATCACTCCGTTTTGCTTCACCTTCCGTACCAACAATTCGAGTTCCTTAGTTGTGTGATCATATGCGTGGGAAGAGTCCAGGTACACCCAGTCGAGAGCGCCGTCTGCGAGGCTGGCAAGAAATGACAGGTCGTCATCTACTACGACGCGGGCTTGCCCAGTTTCGATTGCCGCACGTATCCGGCGGAGGGTACGCGCGAGCGCATTCACAGTCGACCTGTCTCCCGCCGCCCATTCCCACTTTGGCCCAAGCAAGTACCACGGGTCGACAACATATAGAGTGGAAGGTTCGAGCCAATCGATAAGACCCGGCGTGAGATGGCCCTTGTGCACACCAAGCTCAGCACCTACACCGCCGGACGGAATAAGTGATGTCAGAACGCCTCGGCGATGCACGTTCTTGTATCGCTCGTATGCATCCTGGATCGTCTCGGACCGGCGAGCGAGTTGCCGAATCGCTCTTCTGGGTTGCGCCATGCGTAGGTATCCCCTCTACCTGCTGGTCGTTTCTCCACCGCCACGCCGGGACTCGCCAACTTCCGTCGGCGGTTTTATATGTTGACACGTCCCCTCAGCGATCAAGGATCGCTAGCTTAGCCTGAATTTTTGGCTCTATTGCCATGAATGTGGGTCGGGTGGGGTGTGCTATGTCTCGCGTGGCGGAGCGGTCTGGGCGCACGGGTAGCTCATAGGTTCGAAAGCTCCTACACCTCGTACCAAGGAGCTTGCCCGTGCGCGCGACCACTTTACTCAACCGTGTCCTCGACCTGCCGAAGACCACGGTCCGCGACGTCGAGTGCGGCGACAAGGTGACGGTGTGGGTGCGCCCGCAACAGCGGGTGATGTCCTGTCCGCATTGCGATTTCCGTACCCGGCACCGCTACGACACACGGATGGTGGATTCGGCGTTCCTATGGCTTCCACAGTGCCCCGGCCGCGCTGGCGCTTGTTCTCCTGGCCTGCGGACCCGTCACCCTCGAACTCTCCCATACCACACAGGAGGTCATCCACATTCACGTCAGTAGAGCCTCAAAAATCACCATGGCGAATGGGAACCGCTTCTGCAGGTCCTCGATGTCCTCCAGCGTCCATTTCGACGCATTGCTGCGGATCGAGCAGTTCTCGGTCCAGCCGGTGACGAGGTCGGTCATCGTCAGGGTGCGGGCGAACTCGCCGATCAGTGTCGGGCCGCAGTGCGCTACGGTGTCGGCCTCGATCACCCCCGGGGCCTTGGGCGCCTCGTCTGTACAGGTGCGGATGCTGATCGAATTCCGCAGCAGCGGTGACGGTTTCGTCGTCGAAATACCCCTAATGCGCATCCCGTCCCGGGCCGGTTTCAGGTACCGGTCCACGGTGGCCGCACTCATCGCGCGCAGTTGCGTGATCGCCTCGTCGGTGGCGAACGGCTTGTCCAAGTCGCCGGCGGCGGTCAGCAGCGGCAGCCACACATCCCGCATGACCACCAGGTACTTGCCGCACGGCATGCCCATCAACGCCCACACGTGCTCCACACAGTGCCCGGGCGTCGTCGTTGAACCGCCGCGTACGCAACGTACGACCATCGACCTGCGCTGCCGGGTCCGCCAGCCTCGGGCCGGTCAGCATCCGCCGAGCTGTCGAACGGCCCATCCCCGTGGTGGCCACCACCCGATCCAGGATCTTGCTCTTATCCGCCTTCGACGCCCTGCCGTACTGCGTTCGCAGCTTGTTCGTCACCTGCCGTCTCGCGGCCATATCGACCTTGCCCTCCACACTGGGCAAGCCTTCCGACCCACGCGCTCAAAATTGGTGAGGCACGCCGCTGAATGGAGCGTCAATGAGTTTGGACACTAAAATACGCACCTCAATGGCTATATGCACAGGCTGGTGGCCAGCGTTGTTCACTCCTAACGTCAACCAAGCGGCAGTGCCGAGCTTCTGTTTAGATCGGTAAAAACCTGGAGAGTGAAGATGGGAGGGGGAACAATGGGACGAAAGTCCAATTTTGCACGCGGGGGTGCCTCCGCTCCTCGGGTGGACTCCACAGACGCAGCGGCCCAGTCTTTGCGTTTACTTGATGACGGGGCCGTAAATAGTACATCAGGTTCGGTGGCGCGCAAGTCATGAGAATAGTAGATCCCTCAACCGCCGCCCCGATTCGGCAGCCCGATCAAGACATCGATCAGAAGCGTCGCGCCGGCTCGCGGGTTGGTCGCTACACGGCTGCTGCTGCTCGCGACGTCGCGGATCGGCTGTTGGACGGGGACGTTTCTCGACTCCAGGCAACTGACCTGCGCCGGAATGCCCGCCCATTATCTGCAGGACGTAATCGCGTCGCTCCACGCTATCTAGGTCGAATCCGGGCTTGGATGGTTGTTCCTGTCGTCGACTTCCTCATGATGATGGCGCCGCTGGCTTGGCGTCCGCCGCAGCCGCTGGCCGTCTTCAGCATGGCGGTGCTGGGAACTGTTCTCTTGACCGGCGGTTGCCGGTACGTCGCGCCACTGCATCTCAGCGTCCTTGATGGGTTGCCAACGATCATTACCAGGCTTCTAGCTACCGCCGCAGCGGTAGCCTCGGTGGTTCTGTTCCTGCACCAGAAGGCCCAGGTGCAGATCTTCCTCGAAACGGCCTGCCAGGCGATAGCATTGGTGGTCCTAGGCCGCATGCTCACGATGCGACTATGCGCATGGCGGCGTAGGCGCGGGCTAGCCAGGCATCGCACCATCTTGATCGGCGGTGGAACCGTTGCGACAGACATCGCGAGAACGCTGGCCGCGCACCGTGGTTATGGTCTGCACGTCGAGGGCTTTGTGGACGACGACGATTGGTGTCCGGCAGCCGAATTCGCACCTCGGTTGGGCCGGCTTGCAGATCTGGACATGGCGGTCGTGACCGTGGGCGCAGATACCATCATAGTCGCCGACGGCAGCTTCGACGAACGTGAGCTGGAAGAGGCTGTTCGAACGAAGGCCTGTCTGACCGCGGAACTGCTGGTCGTCCCGCGTATGCAGCACTTCCACACCTTGACCGGAATGGCCGACCACATCGGCTCGACCCCGATCATGCGCATCAGGAACCCAAACCTCCGAGGTCTGGCGCGCTTGATCAAGCGCGCGTTCGACATCGTGTCGTCGTCCGCCGCACTCGTCGTGCTATCGCCTGTAATGGCGACGGCTGCTTTGGCGGTACGAATCGAAGGCGGCCCAGGAGTCATCTTCAGGCAGGTCAGGGTCGGACGAGATGGTCGGAAGTTCGAACTTTTGAAGTTTCGCTCCATGACGCCAGCCAACGAGGCCGAGTCTGAGACGAGATGGAATGTCGCCGCGGACAATAGGATCGGCCCAGTCGGGCGATTCCTGCGCTGCACGTCGATCGATGAACTACCGCAGCTGTGGAACATCTTCCGCGGCGACATGACGGTGGTCGGACCGCGGCCCGAGCGCCCGCATTTCGTTGAGCAATTCTCAACTCAGTTCGACAGATACTCCTACCGCCACCGGGTGCAAGTTGGGCTTACCGGCTTGGCGCAGGTAAGTGGTCTCAAAGGTGATACCTCGATTGCGGACCGCGCTCGGTACGACAACTTCTACATCGAGAATTGGTCGCTGTGGCTGGATATCAAGATCATCATCAGGACGTTTCGTGCAGTCGTGCTGTACCGCGAGAGGTGAGTCATGCCAAACGTCGTTCCGAGCGCGAGCCGGTCATTCTGAGTACGAAAGCATCGAGGGGTCGGTGATGAACGGAAGACGTGAGCCTGCGCTCCGATTGCCAAAGACGTTGCCATCAAGCAATTTTCCTTTCCGGGTGTGTTGGGAATCGACACACGACCGCGGGGCCACACCACAACCTTCAAGAAACACCGTTCGCCTCGCTTTGTCGATCGCACGCCCAGACAGCAGAACGACACACCCACGACCGCAAGTTACTGACCCACGCACCTAGAATGCATCAGTATCCGTGTGTGAATGCGCTGGCCGCTATGGGATGGAATCCTATGAAACGCAAGGGTTAGCCACAGGCCTGTTGATCGTCCGTTGTAGGAGTCGAGGGGAAGGCTTGGGCACAGTGAAGGGAGGTGACGGCAGGGCGCCTCGTGGAGACTCACCTGGCCCGGTGATGATTGCCATCGCGACCTACAAGCGGCCGGAAGGACTTCGCAATCTTCTGACGTCCTTGGCAGAGCAGGACTACGAGGGGGAGGTGTCGGTGCTAGTCGTCGATAACGACGCCGCCCACTCGGCAGAAGATGTGGTGGGGGCGTACGGCGTCCGCTACTTGTGTGAGCCAACGGCGGGCATCCCTTTCGCGCGGAATGCGGCGTTGCGAGCCCGCGCGCCAGAGGTGGAGGCCATCGCCTTCATCGATGATGACGAGCAAGCAGACCGTGGCTGGCTCAGCTCACTCATCGCCACGGCTCAGTCGACGCGAGCCGACATCGTCGCCGGTCCGGTGATCCCGGTTCTGCCGGACAAGGCGCCATGGTGGAGTCGAAGGTATGGCTTGTTTGAATTGCCGATCTTTGCAGAAGGTGCGCCGGTCAAATGGCCGGCGACGAACAATATGTTGCTGAAGGTGTCGGCCCTCAACGCTCTCGCAGAACCTGTATTCGATGAACGCCTGGCGACGACAGGGGGATCGGACTCAGACCTCGTGGACCGCATCCGAGCGTCAGGCGGCAGCACCGCTTGGGCGAGTTTGGCGGTCGTGAACGATTACGTACCGAGCGAGCGAGCACGGTTGAGCTGGCTTTGGCGGCGGAACGTGCGACTGGGTAACTGCTCCGCTCGCATCCTGCTGCGTAGACACCCGAAGTGGGCGGTGATCGGAATCGGCGTCGTGCGTGTGACTCTCGGGGTGTCTCTGTCACCAGCGCTGCTGGTCATCGGAGGCCGTCGTGCAGGTGCTCTACTCCTGGGGGTTCCAACAGGGGTGGGTACGGTGTCCGGAGCCCTCGGCATATTGGTCGACGAGTACCGGCGATGAGCGACGCGCCAGCGCCCTCGGTCAGTGTCGTCGTGCCCACGATCGGCCGACCGGAGCTTCTTAGGGCTTTGCGCAGCGTCCGCGCCCAGCGCACCGCTGCGCGCGTTGAATTGATCGTGGTCCAGGACGGCAAACCCGGCATTGAATGGCCCACCGAAATTGCGGGATTGGCGGATCGTGTCCTCCGCACCTCAGGCGGCGTCGGCCCATCCGGCGCGCGGAATTTGGGTATCGCGGCGGCGACCGGCGATATGGTTGCGCTACTCGATGACGATGACGAATGGTTACCCAACAAGCTCGAAGCACAGCTCGCCGTGTTGCGAGATGCGACTAACCCGGAACGCACGGTGGTCGCGGGCAGACAGTTGTTTGTCAACCCTCGCAATGGTGCCGTGTCCCGGCCGGGCCCGGACCGGCTGATCAATCACGGCGAGCCCGTCGAGCGCTATCTGTTTCGACGCCGTCCCCCAAGTGGCGGACGCCCGAGCATCTATCCCTCCGCGTTGCTCTGCCCGCGCGAGCTGGCGGCGGCTACACCCTGGGATGACTCGCTTCATTTGCATGAAGATTGGGATTGGCTAATTCGATTGGGGCGCGTGCATGGGACGAGCTTCGTACAAATACCCGAGCCCGTGGTGCGAATTCAGCTTGGCTCAGCGTCGTCGCTCTCCGCGGGCACCGATTGGCACGCGTCTCTGAATTGGGCGAATCGGGCACTTCGCGACGATCCCGCGGTATACGCCGATTTCGTTGTGGCACAGGCGCTGCGCTACGCGTTGACAGCTCGTTCGTGGCCAGGGGTTCGAACCGTACTTGCCGCCCTCCGGGACGCGAACCACTTGCCTTCCCTCGGCCCGGTCATCATTGGCGTCGCTGGGCTGTTACCCCGCCGCGTGTTGGAGCGGGCTACGGTAGCAACCGGCGGCGTGCCGACTGCTGACTTGGAGGTCATGTGGCGCAGACAGCAGCTTAGGAGCGTGGCGCAGGCACTCGCGGTGCGGGGCGGGCTGGTGGCGGCCAAGGCGAAGGTCGGCGTCGACCGCAGACCGGCCTCCCTGCCGGGCAACGACTGCTCGACGTGATCTCGCGCTGCCTCCGAGACGATTTCCGCGCCGCAGATTGGGCGTGGTTCGCCAAGGCGGAAAAGCAGCGAAGCGCATTTCTCTCCTCAACTGACCGAGTCACCAAGGTGGACTTCGGGGCTGGTGCGCGTGACAAACACCTGAGAGAGGGTGAGATGTCCGCTGGTGTGGTGCAGCACACCACCGTCGCTGACTTCTGCCGCCTGACTTCAAAGAAGGCGTGGTGGGCGCGTGTTCTCTACTCGCTGATCAGCGAGTATCAGCCGGCGATCGCGCTCGAGCTTGGCGCGTCGGTCGGCGTGTCGGCCGTGGTACCAGGGCCGGGGCTGCAGCACCATTGGGGCCGTTTGGTGACGATGGAGGGCGCACCGGAGATCGCTGCCATTGCGCAGGCCGCAGTCGACTCGGTCGGCCTCCACGGCGTAGTTGATATCGTCGTCGGCCGCTTCGCTGACCTGCTTCCATCGTTCCTCGAGTCGACGGATCCACTCGGCTACGTGTTCGTCGACGGCCACCACGGCGAGCACGCGATCTAGGCGTACCACCGAATGATCAAACCCCATCTCGCCCCCGGCGCGGTTCTCGTGTACGACGAGATCCACTGGTCGTCCGGCATGGAACGCGCCTGGGCCGCGATCGCGGCCGACCCCGACCTGTGCGTCATTGTCGACCTCACATCTATCGGAATCGCAGTACTCGGGAGCGACACCAAGCGGGCGTACCGTTATCACCTCCGCGCGTGGCCTGACGATGACAACCTCAGCGGGTTTATGGGAGTAACTGACTCTATATGGCCGGTTGGGCGGCGAGCCAGTCGCGGAACAGATGGGTGGTCACCTGTGGCGAAATCATCCATGGGGTAAGCGAACTGACCGTCCAAGTGCTCGACACCAGCCGGACCGTACTTCTCGTATATGGTCACAAGAACTTCGGTGTCGCCTGCATACGGAATGGATACAACAGCCCGGAGCGCAATTCACCGCGCCAAGACCTAAGGACAGCAAACTCTTACCCACGAAGATGGCGACAGTCTGGGCTAAATTTCAAGCGTGGAGCAAATTACCAAAAGGGGGGGCGGAATGCCGCAGCCAACTTTGAAGGCCCGAGTTCGCAAGTATGTCCCAAAGCCGGTGATGAACCTGCGACTTCTCGTCCGAGGCATCATCAACCTCAGCCAAGCTGACAAGCGCGAATGCAACCTGTGCGGGTACTCGGGCAGGTTCTGGCCGATCGGAAACCCGCCCCGGCGCGGCGCGGTCTGTGGCAAATGTGAATCTGTGGAGCGTCAGCGACTCATGGGACTGTGGGTGGAGGCCAACCCGGGCATCGTCGACGGGGCGAAAATCCTTCACTTCGCCCCCGAGTCGGAGCTGTCGCGCCTATTCAAGAGCCGTTCGAGTGAATATCGCTCCGTTGACCTCAATCCGCGAGCGGCCGACATGGTGATAAACATTGAGGACATCGACCTACCCGACGAATCCGTCGAGCTGGTGGTGTGCTCGCACGTTCTAGAGCACGTAGATGATGCCAAAGCGCTTCATGAGATCCACCGAATCCTTACCCCCGGTGGTCGGGCGTTGTTGCTATTCCCGATTGTGGAAGGGTGGGATCACACGTACGAAAATCCTGCCCACACGTCTCCGGATGACCGCACCAAGTATTTCGGGCAGTTCGATCATGTGCGTATGTTCGGCCGCGATGTCCGGGACCGGATTGAGCACGCCGGATTCTCTCTGACCGAATTCACCGCGGAGGAACCCAGCGTCGCATGTTACGGGCTACGGCGGGGGGAAAAGCTGTTTATCGCCGCCAAACCCGCGTGACTTCAGCTCGTTGCCTGAGGGGGCGTCCCGGGGTCCACGGGACGCCCGCAGTTGTTGGCAGTTTGCTGCGCGCGGCCCCGCCCAGCAACTGACGCTGTAATCTTGCGTGCATGAACCGCGTCCGCGCCCTTCAACGTACGGGGGAGATTTGGCTCGCGCTGCTCGGCGTGTGGGCGGTATTGGCTTTTTCGCAACCAGACGTCTACCCCGGCGAGATTGGCGTCGTCGGCGGAATATTGCTGATCGCACTGGTTCTGCTGACGCACTCGCAGGTTGCTGTGCGCTTGCCGCTTGAAGCTTTGGCCCTGATAGTGCTTGCGCTCATTTCACCGCTTTGGGCGAACTCAACATACGGATTATGGGAATTCGGGTTCAAGTGGCCATACGGATTCCTATACGCGACGTCCTACGCAGTCGTCACGGTCGCGGCGGGAGTTTTCGCGTCCCTCATGACACCGCAGAACGCGCTGCGGATTTTCGACGCCGCATTCAAAATCGTCGCTGCGGTAACCCTGGTGATGATTGTGGCCTTCCCTTCGGCCGCGTTTGACACCTTATGGCCGAACGAAGGAACGCTGAAGGGTCCGTTCATACACAAAAACCATCTCGGAACCATGCTTTTGCTGGGAGTGGTGACAACGCTCTATGCGAATCGGGGCCGCAGGTTCAGCAAAATCGCATGGGTGGCGCTGTACCTCCTCCTGATCGTGTGGTGCAGCTCGGACACCGCCTTGGTGTTGGCGATTGCCACCATCGTGTTCGCGGTGCTAATGCGCTTATGGGCGGGGCTCAGCGCCCGTCGCCGTGCGCAGACAATCTTGCCGACCGCCGTATTCGCCATCGCGACGACAGGCGTGTTAATCGCCTACTACGACGCGATACTTGGCGTGCTTGGTCGTGACAACACCCTATCGGGGCGCACCGTTATCTGGCGTGGCACAATCATCGCTTGGCAGGACAAACCGTTCCTCGGCTACGGCTGGCACAGCGCGTACGAGAAGGGCTCACCCGCCGCCACCGAGATCGAGAGGACGACTGGGTGGAATGTGCCGGGCTCACACGACGGGTACCTGTCCATGCTTCTGCAACTCGGCATAGTTGGGTTCGTCCTGCTTCTGACGCTGTCGCTGCGGACGCTCTGGAAGACTTATCGCGCGGTCGCCGTGACGGCTGAGCCAGCGGCACGCTGGGCATTTCTGATCGCCGGGATCTTCGTGATCAACAACGTGATCGATACCCGACTTGATTCGACTTTGTGGTTCTTCTTGGTCGCGATCGCCGCGTGGCTGAGTGGGGGTCCGAAACGACCAAGCTTGATGCGAGTGGGCGAGTCACCGCGCGCGCCTCGCGACGAGGTGTGCGCGCACTGAACGAGATCGTGAGGCAGGTTTTCATCGTCCTCTTCGGACGCGGCATCGTTTACCTTGCTCAGTTTGTCACGTTTCTCATATTCGCTCGGTTGATGTCTCCCGACGAGTTTGGCTGGTTCGGAATCGTGACCACCGGGATCACACTCGCATGCTTGTTGGGTGGGTCAGGGCTGCGGCAATCGTTCGGCTATGAAATAGGCCAGAAACTCCGAACCCCCGGCGAGGCAGCTGGCACTGCCCTCGGACTATGGCTGCCGATCGCCCTCGCCTGCGCCGCTGCTGTCTACTTGCCGTACGGTCGGCAGCTGCCAGGACTCTCCGACGTGGAGTCCGGTGCGATCATCGTCGTCGGCGTCGCGGCGTTACTGCTCGTATTTCTAATGCAGGGAGTAAGCTTGGGCCGCGGGGACATCGGTGCTTACAGTACCAGCGAAGCGGTGCCGCGAGTCGCCTCTATGATTCTGGCCATCGTGTTAGCATTGACGGCCGGTGTCACCCTGCAATCCGCACTTTGGGCACAGAGCGCAGGCTTCGTTCTCGCTGCCCCCGCCGTATCGTGGCTTGCCCGAAGGGGTGCCGGCCGACTGCGGATCAATCTTCGCGGGCTCGGAGACACGTTTCGCTTCGGCATGACGTTCGCGATCAATCTGCTCCTCATCACCCTGTGCTCACGGCTATCGATGTTCGTGATCGAGCACTACCGCGGGGCTGCGGCGGCAGGTGAGTTCTTCGCCGCCGCCCGGGTGAACGAGATATTCCTCGAAGCGGCGACTGCCGTCGGCCTGGTCCTGTTCTCCAATGCGGCCCGCCAGGACAACAGTCTTTCCGTACTCAATCGGAATGCGCGGATCGGATGCTGGATGTTTTGGCTGTTTATGGCCTTCAGCGGCGTTGTTGCGCTCGCTGCTCCATCACTGATGACTTTGCTCGCCGGGTCCGAGTACGCCGCAGCGGGACCTGCCTTGCAGATTCTCGCCCTCAGCCTGGCGCCCACTGCAGCCACCAAGGTGATCTATCCGAGCCTGTCTGGTAGCGGCCATCCCCATTTCGGGACACCAGCTATCGTCATTGGTCTCGCCGTAACCACAGGCCTGGCCATTGCGCTGGTCCCGTCAATGGGCGTCAATGGCGGTGCGCTCGCGTTGGTTCTCGGCCAGTACGTCCTATTTGCCGGATACGTAGTTACCTGCCGTTTCCGGTTCGATATCCCTCTTCGCGACCTCCTTCTACCACGTTGGGAAGACACGAAGCGATCGTGGCGCTTGGTGTCATCGCGGCTATCGCGAGAGGGATGATGCAAGCGACTTAGGAATCGCGCAGTAATTGATTAGGTTTTTCGGTTTGGTGTGTCCACACTTGT
>WOYS01000023.1:22628-103194 GCA_011620645.1 Mycobacterium sp. | reverse complement strand
CCCTCACCGCGGCGATCTGGCACAACGACCATCTCGGCGCCATCACCCGACGCTCACTGCTCGCCTACGACCACTGACACCGGGAATCAATCATCTAGCCACAACCGCCGCTGAAACTCCGACAAATGGGGCTGAACAATCGCATACCGCCGCGCAACCGAGTCGGCCAGATCCGCCATAGCACAACCGTAACGCCCAAACCCCCAAAAACGATGTTAATTAATCACAAGCCCTAACCACGGGGAGTCAATCATCTAGCCGCCGTCCGGCGAGGATGGCCTCGATATTGCGCTCGGCCAGCGCGGTGATCGACATGTACGGATTGCAACCGATGTACCCGGGGATCAGTGACGCGTCGTTCACGTACAGCTTGTCGTAGCCGTTGACCCGACCGAAGGAGTCGGTGGCCTTTCCCCGAACACATCCGCCGAGCGGGTGAACGGTGTTGGACGCGAATGTTTCTCCGGAGAACAGGTCGTCGCGGTAGTCAACGCCGTTGGCCTGGGTGACTTTGTCGAAGACGAGCCTAGCCCGCTCGATCAGATGATCGGTGTGGCTTTGCGGCCAGTCGATGCGGATGGAGTCGGAGGCCTTGTCGAAGGTGATGTCGGAGCGATCACCGGTCTTGACCATCACGTAGTACCCCAGCGCGTTGGTCTCCACCGGCAGCGGCAGCGAGAACATGCTGGCGTACACCGGATTGTCCGGGTCGTCGCGACCGTCGAGGTTGATCATGCCGAGCAGCGACTGCTTCATGCCGACCGGATCGGAGTCCTCGGTGTTGTGCGCGAGCATCAGATCGCCGTTGTTGCCGTAGCCGCGGCCGATCTCGCCGGACAGGTCCGGCAGTGTCCCGGTTTCCCTTGCTCGCAGAAGCAGTTCGTTGGTACCGAGCACGCCGGCAGCGAGATACAGCTGCTCGCAACCGAATTCGTCGCGGGACTGCTCAGCACCCCACCGGTCGATGCGCCGGGTGGACACCACGTACTCCCCGGCGCGCTCCCGCCGGATGCCGGTGACCTCGGTGAGCGGTAGCAGCGTCACCGTACCGGTCTTCACCGCGGCGGCGATGTAGGTCTGATCGACGCTGCCATCCCTTCCGTAGTTGTTGCCGAACTGGCACTCCCAGTCCAGCGCCGACAGCGGAACCTCGCCGTTGGCCTCGCGCACCATGTAGTCGAACGAGTACGCGCTGCCGTTGTAGTCCACCTTGTAGCCAGCGGCATCGGCGTACTGTCTGCCGACCCGCGCGTACTGGAAGTACGGGGTCTGCTCGAACCAGTCCATGTTCCGGTAGCTGATCCGCAGCGCGGTCTTGGCCCGGTCCATGTAGGTCCCGAGGAATTCCGCGGGCTCGATGTCGGGGAAGGCAGCGCGCACCTGGTCCGCAGTGGGGATGGCGGCGATCGCGGCGTTGACCATCGAACCGCCGCCGACACCTACGCCGTGGAACACGTTATGGGCGCCGTAGGTGTCCTTCTGGCAGATCCCGGCCTGCTCGGGCTGTGCGGATGGGTTCTGGGCGGCGACCGCGTCGATGGACACGCCCCGGAACGACGTCACTATGCTGGGCGGGACGTCGGAGAACCAGCCTGCGCGGGTATCGGCGGGCAACATCTTGGTGAACCGTTTGCCGTCCGCGTCAGGGGTGTCCCACAGCCTGCCCCGTTCCAGCACCAGGGTCTGGACGCCGGCCTGCGCCAATCTCAGTGCGCTCACGCCGCCGCCGTATCCGCTGCCAATCACGATGGCGCGGTAATACGGGCGCAATTCCGGGCGCTGTTCCGAATTGGAGAGGAGGTATGCACCGGCGCCGACACCACCGAGGGCGACGCCTGCCGCGGAGCCGAGAAATTTACGTCTCGTCCACTTATTCTGCGGTAGTGTCACGTCACACGCACCCTCTCGGCAAATACATACCTGACCGCCGCCCGATTTTTTGCGGAGGATGTCCCGATTTCCGTGGAACTTCGGTGGCGGTCCGGTGAGCATCAGGCTGCGCTCACCTGATCATTGTGCACGACGGGTACGACAGGTTCGGCGGTCTCGCGTTCGAGGGCTGCTCGCAGTGCCGGTAGGTGCACGTGGCCGTTGACGCGGCGGAACTGCTTGCCGGCCTCGACCATCCCGGCCGCGCACCAGCGCAGCGCCATCCGCCCGTCGTGCCACCGCTTGACATCGCTCGCGTGCTCACGGCAGACCGAGATCATCGACTCGATGCAGTTGGTCGAGCGCAGCGTGCGGGCCAGCGTGGGCGGCACACCCAAACGCAAGATCGTGAGGGTCTCATCGAGGCCCTCGCGCAGGCTGGCCGCCACCCCGGGGTGGGTGCGGTCGAGTTCTCCTGCCAGGGCCAGCAGCGCAGCCTCGGCCTCCAACGCCGAGTCGGCGTGGTAGGCGTCGGTCATCTTGCGGCCGACACTGCTCCGAAGGTGTTGCGGCAGATGGTCTTTCTGCTGCCCGACCGGCTCGAGACCGACCGGGTAGCGCCGCGTCGAGAGCCCGGCGAGCATCTTCTCCATCGCCGACTTGCCTAGGATCTCCGTGGAACTGAACACCTCATAGGAGGCAACCGGCAACTCGCCGGAGCCGTCCGCGGCCTGGTCGTGGCGGCCCTTCGGGCCGGCCAGCTCGGCCATGTCGGCCTCCATCAACGCGGCCATCACCTGCAGACCGGCGCCCACGGCCAGCGCCAGCAGGCCCTCGCCCATGTTCTCGGCGATCTCGCCCATCGCCACACTGACCCGCTCTGGAACCGCGGATCCGCTCGCGTCCACGGACTGAATCTGGCTACTCTTCTTCACGGTGGTCCCCTTGCTGTTGGTGTGTCTTGGCAGACGCCCGACACCTACCACAGGTAGGTCTCGAGCGGGGGGCCGCCACCTCAAGTTCTACGAGACCCTGGACAACCTCGACCATTTGCGTCACGTCTGGATCAAGGTTAAATAGTCACCACAGCCAACCACTCGAACCAACCCCCAAGGACCGAACGTGGCGGATAAGAAGGGCTTCCGCGCGCCGAGGTGGCGCGACGCCAAGCGATACCTCTGGCTGCTTGGCGCAGTTGTTCCCGGCTTGGTCGGGCTGGCGTGGCTACTGGTCCAGCTGACCGGCCAAGAGATGTTCTGGTGGATAGGTCCGCTCATGGCCTTCATCATCATCCCCGCTTTGGATCACCTAGTCGGACGCGACGGATCCGGCGCCTCCGAGAACACCCTGTCAAGGCTGCAAGACGATGCCTTCTACCGCTGGGTGACCTACCTCTACCTGCCGAGCCAGTATCTGTCATTGGTCTTCGCATGTTGGCTGTGGAGCGGCGGTGGCTGGCTCACCATGAACTGGCTCGACAAGGCCGGGTTGATGGTCACCGTCGGAATTGTGGGCGGAACCTCAATCAACGCCGCCCATGAGCTGGGCCACCGCCGGACATCCGCCGAACGACGCCTCAGCAAGCTAGCGCTGGCCCAGACCGGATACGGCCATTTCTACGTCGAACACAACCGCGGCCACCATGTCCGCGTGGCGACGGTGGAAGATCCGGCCAGCGCCCGACTCGGTGAACCGCTGTGCCGCTTCATCCCGCGTTCGATCCTGGGCGGCCTGCGGTCGGCCTGGCGCCTGGAGTCCGACCGGCTGACCCGCGTCGGCAAATCCCGGTGGACCCTGCACAACGAGGTGCTGAGCGCCTTCCTGCTGACCGGCGCCTTGTTCATCGGGCTGATCGTGTGGTTCGGCCCCACCATCACGCCCTGGCTGATCGGACAGGCCAGCATCGGGGTGTGCCTGCTCGAGTCTGTGAACTATCTGGAGCACTACGGGCTGCGCCGTCAGCGACTGGCGAACGGCAGCTACGAGCGGATCGGGCCGCAGCACTCCTGGAACAGCGACACGCTGATCGCCAACGTCTTCCTGTTCCATCTGCAGCGCCATTCCGACCACCACGCCAATCCGCAGCGCCGCTATCAGACACTGCGCTCTTCCGACCAGGCACCGCAGCTGCCATACGGGTACGCCACGATGCTGCCGCTGGCCTGGTGCACACCGCTGTGGCGACGCACCATGGACCGCCGGGTGCTGGCCCACTATGGCGGCGACGTCACTCTGGCGGCTCTCGATCCCGCCAGAACGCGATCGGGTGCCGGGCGCCCTTAACGGGCGCAATCTCGGACACCGCCGCGGGTCGCCCAGCGGCGCCCAAAGCTGCGTCGCTTACTCTTGAGCCTCGTGCCCGCCAGGACAACCCGACTCGCCGCCATCATCCCGACTCGCCGCCATCATCGCGGGCATCGTCGGCTTGCTGCTGTGTGCGCTGACCCCGCTGCTTCCGGTCAAACAGACCACCAGGTCACCGTGCTCTGGTGACGCGGGGCTGAAGTCGGGCCGGGTGACACGGCTCAGCGCGTGGCGGAGCAGCACCGCGCAGCGGAGGTACTCGGGGCCGACGTGTTGTTGTGGGGCGAGGGGGGTTCGCCGATGGCCGGGTATCGCTGCAGGAATTCGAACTCGTCCACCTCATCGAGGACGCGATCGAGAAGGTGTCGGCGACAGTGGTTTACACCCCCCGAGGCCCACGATGTGCCGCCCGCCGGAGAGATGGTCGAGCGTCAGCGCTGCCATCGCACACGCCGTCGGCGTGCGGGCCGACAGCTGCAGGACCGAGGTGCCCAGCCGCATCCGCTTGGTCTCGCGGCCCCACCAGGCCAGCGGCGTGTAGGCGTCCGAGCCCCACGCCTCGGCGGTGAATACGGTGTCGAAGCCCTCGGCTTCGGCCATCGCGACGAGTTCGGCATGGTCGGTCGGAGGCTTCGCACCCCAGTATCCGAGTTGCAGACCGAGCTTCATATCCGGCAGCCGACCCCAACGTTCATCTGCCCGTCCTCTCGACCCATGCCCGTCCTCTCGACCCATGGTTGAAACCATTCTTAGAACCTGTTCTACGCGATGCCGTGACCACAGGCCAAAGCGGCCCGGCAGATCGACAAGCATGAGCGGCCCCTCTCGGCGCCGCCGAATCTCTCATTCGGCTACACGCGGCGGCCGGAGCGAAGCGACCGGGGAATCGATCCAGCCGATCGCGTACCGTGGTAAGCGATTTCGTCCTCAACCGTCTGAGTTCTCACAAAAATGTTGTCTCGCTCACATCTTGCCATCGCCGCGCTGCTCATCACCGGGGTCACCGCGTGCTCACCCACCGAACAGAACGCCGCCACCAGCTCCCCACCGACGCTGCCGGCGTTCACCACGACCAGTCCCACCACATCGACGAGCCCGAAGGCAGCGGCCGCCGACTACCGCGACCTGCTGCTGACCGCCGAAGATCTCACCGACACGGAGGACACCTTCGTCGAACGGTCCCGGGAACCCTCGCCCGATGGCCACCCGGGAGCGAGTGCGTTCTTCGTCAACGAGCAGGACACTCGCGCGATCAGCAACACGGTGCTGATCTACCCCGACGACGCCGCCGCGACGGCCGCGTTGCAGCAGGCGATCAGCACGACCAAGGTCGCCGGCAACCCCCGGCCGGCCGGCGTCGGCCAGGGCGGCGTCCTCATCAGGGGCGCCCGCCCCGACGAGGGCAAGGCCGTCACGCTGCTGCTGTTCGCCGAGGGACCCGCCCTGGTCCGACTCGAATTCCAGAGCGCCGCCGGCGATGCGACCACCGATGCGTTCGTCACCAGCATCGCCAAGATGCAGCAGATCGCCCTGCGGGTCGGGCTGGCCGACACGGGCACCAGCTAGATCTCCTGGAGGCCGGTGCGGTAGCGCAGTGCCAGGTCCCGGTAGATCTGGGAACTTGTCTTCACCCAGCGCTCGGCCTCGGTGCCTGCGACCGGGCCGCGGATCTTGGCGGGCGACCCGGCAACCACGACCTCATCGGGAATCTTGGTGCCGGGAGTCACCAGTGCATGCGCGGCGACCAGGCTGCGGGCACCGATGATCACCCCGTCGAGCACCGTGGCGTGGTTGGCAATGACGGCATCGGCGCCGATATGCGCACCCTGCACCACGCAGGCGTGCCCGATGGTCGTGCCCGGGCCGACGTCGACAGGGATTCCCGGCGGCGCGTGCAACACCGAGCCGTCCTGCACATTGGCCCCGGCCCGGATGACGATCGGGGCGAAGTCGGCCCGCAGCACCACGTTGAACCACACCGAAGCCCCTGCCTCGACAGTTACGTCGCCGATCAGCGTGGCCGTGGGCGCCACGAATGCTTCCGGGTCGATCCCGGGTACACGACCTTCGAACGAATAAACCGGCATTGTCTACATATACCGCGCGGTCCTTGCAGGTAGCAGTGTTTACGTCTCGCTATGAGGAGGCAAACTGTAACGTGTTCTCGTTAGAGGGATGCCCAACGTGACTACCGAGACTGCCGGGGGCAGTTCGCCCCGTTCAGCTGACGCTGGCGAGCGCAAACGGCAGCACCGCGTCTGCGCCGGCCGCCCGCACCGCACCGGCCGCCATCGTCAGCGTCCAACCGGTATCGGTCATATCGTCGACCAATAGCACGGTCTCGCCGTCGAGGGCGGGCGGCGGCATCCACGCACCGTGCAGCGCGGCGACCCGATAGGCGGAGTTGGCCGCGGCCACCGGCCGATGTTCGGGCGAATATTCCAGTAAGCCGAGATTTCTCAGTCGCCCGACCTGGGCCAGCCGTGCTGACAGCGACCTGATCAGCACCGGATGGCTGACCGAATCCAGCGCCAGCACCGCGGTCGGTCGCTGCGTCCAGTCCCACGCCTTGAGCACCGCGACGGCCGCGGTGAGGACCTCGTCGGGCACCTCCGCATCGGGAGCGTCGAGCAGCTTGCGCAGCCGTGCTCCCCAACCCAGATCGGTCAGCCGGCCGATGACGCGGCCCGGTGCGGGGCCGTCGTTGATCTTTCCGGACCGATCGATTCCGAGCTTGCCCAGTCCGGTCGGCCACTGCTTGCGTGCCGCGATCTCCACGCCGGGGCGCATCAGCCGTTTCCGGGTAGCCTCGGCCGCACCGGCGTCCACATCGGCGTGGTAGGTGGAGCCGGCGCAGTTGTCGCATCGGCCGCACGGCTGCGGGCCGAGTTCCGGATCGTCGAGTTGCTTGCGCAGGAAGCACATCCGGCAATCCGTGGTGCTCTGATAGTCGAGCATCGCCTGCTGCTCGCGCTTGCGGGCCTCGCCGAGGTGCCGATACCGGGGCTCGTCGTATTCCCATGGTTGCCCGGTGCCGATCCAGCCGCCCTTCACCCGGCGCACCGCACCGTCGACGTCGAGCACCTTGAGCACCATCTCGAGCCGGGATCGGTTGAGGTCCACCAGTGGCTCCAGTGCCGCGGTGGACAGCGCGCGATCCGATTCCAGAGCGCCGATCACGTGGCGCACCATGGACTCCGACGGGAAGGCCACCGACGCGAAATACCGCCACACATCGGCGTCTTCGCGGCCCGGCAGCAGGATCACCTCGGCGCTGGCGGTCGAGCGGCCGGCGCGGCCGACCTGCTGGTAGTAGGCGATCGGAGAGGACGGGGCGCCCAGATGGACGACGAAGCCGAGGTCCGGTTTGTCGAAACCCATGCCCAGCGCCGACGTGGCGATCAGCGCCTTCACCCGGTTGTCCAGCAGGTCGGCTTCGAGTTGCTCACGTTCGACGGCCTCGGTGGAGCCGGTGTAGGCGGCCACCTCGTGACCCTGATCGCGCAGCAGCGCAGCGATATCGTGCGCCTGCGCAACGGTCAACGTGTACACGATGCCCGAGCCGGGTAGCGAATCGATATGTGCGGCAAGCCATGCCGCGCGCTGCGCCGGACCGCCGGCCTGCACCACCGACAGTCTCAGCGACTCGCGGTCCAGTCCGCCGCGCAGCACCAGGGTGTCCTGACCGCCCACCCCCAACTGCGCCGCGACGTCGGCCACCACGCGGTCGTTGGCGGTGGCGGTGGTGGCCAGCACCGGGATATCGGAGCCCAACTCGGCGATCAGGGTGCGGATACGCCGATAGTCCGGCCGGAAATCATGACCCCAATCGGACACGCAGTGCGCTTCGTCGACGACCACCAGACCGGCGTCGGCCGCCAGCGCGGGCAGGACGGCATCCCGAAAGTCGGGGTTGTTCAAACGTTCGGGACTGACCAGCAGTACGTCAAGATCCCCAGCGTTCGCTCGTTCGCGCACGGATTCCCACTCGGTGACATTGCTGGAGTTGATGGTCGCAGCCTTGACACCGGCGCGCTGCGCCGACGCCACCTGGTTGCGCATCAGCGCCAGCAGCGGTGACACGATGACCGTCGGACCGCGACCGGCGGCGCGCAACAGCTTGGCGGCGATGAAGTACACCGCGGACTTTCCCCAGCCGGTGCGTTGCACCACCAGGGCCCGTTTGCGCTGCACCACCAGCGCCTCGATCGCTATCCACTGGTCGTCGCGCAGCACGGCCTGCGGCCCGGCAAGCTGCTCCAGGATCGCTTGCGCGTCGGCTCTGGTGCAGGAGATCTCGGCGGCAGTCATCGGGGCCGAGTGTAGCCCTGGCCGCCGATCAGTTTGTGCTGCCCGGCGCGGTGCCGCAGCTGGTGGCCGGGCACATAACTGTCCCCAAAACAGCTGTCCCGTAAACACATAGCTCTGTCCCCCTGGA
Organism: Mycobacterium sp.; assembly: GCA_011620645.1. GTDB lineage: Bacteria > Actinomycetota > Actinomycetes > Mycobacteriales > Mycobacteriaceae > Mycobacterium. Next base: position 94,583 of record WOYS01000023.1, on the reverse strand, counting down.
CTCGAAACATCACTCGAAAGAAAGTCTGACTGAACCCAGTCCGTCGAAATCCGCTACGAAATCGTCACCGGGACGTGCATCTACCGCATGCATGCACGCACCCGGCAACACGATGTCACCGGCCTTCAACCGCACCCCGAACTGGTCGATCTTGCGGGCCAGCCACGCCACCGCCGTCACCGGATTACCCAGCACAGCGTCGCTGCGGCCCTCGGCCACGATCTCGCCGTTGCGTTTAAGCACAGCGTTTATGTTTTCGATGTCAATATCCTTGGGCGACAACCGTTCCGGACCGAGCACCCATCCTGCCGAGGACGCGTTGTCGGCAATCGTGTCGCACAACTTGATCTTCCAGTCGGTGATCCGGGTATCGATCAGCTCGATCGACGGTGCGAACGCCGCCGTCGCCGCCAGCACGTCATCCTCGGCACACCCCGCCCCGGGCAGATCATCGGCCAGGATGAACCCCACCTCGACCTCGACCCGCGGGTACAGGTACCGGCCCGCCGTCACCGGTCGGTCCTCGAAAACCTCCATGTCAGCGAGCAGATGACCGTAATCGGGCTCATCGACGCCCATCATCTTCTGCATCGCCTCCGAGGACAGACCCACCTTGTGGCCGATCACCCTGGCACCCTCGGCAACCCGCTGCCGGATATTGATCAACTGGATCTCATAGGCATCCACCACGTCGAGATCGGCGTATCGGTCGGTCAGCGGAGTGGTCGGCACCCGGCTGCGCTCCGCCTCCGCCAGCTCGGCTGCAAGCTCGTTACGCACCTCGACACTGAGCATGTTGGTGAATTCCCCTCACTACTTTGACCGGCGACAGTTGTCCCCGGGCCGGGCAATTCTATAACGTGTTCTACCTGACTGGACAGGAGTGCGACGTCGTCGTGGTCGGCCGCGGCGGGCCATGCGGCGCGATCGGTGCAGGCCCGGCCGTAGACCCGCTGGTTGCGGGCCCGGCGGCCGCCTGGTCACGTGCGTCCGGCACCGCTTCGCGCTGGTCGGGCTGCTGATCGCGGGCGTACCGCCCGGCCTGACGCTGCTGCGCGGCCTGGGGGGCTTGTTGGGCCGCGCCCTGCGCGGTCCGCATCGCCTGCTGCATCAGCTGACCGAAGCCCCCGCCTTGGCCGCCCCCGCCGAGGCTGCTCGCCGCCTGCTGTGGCATCTGCGCCAACTGGCCGAGCTGGCCCAGCATGTCGCCCATCCGGCCCACGGACTGACCGGCGGATTCGTCGCCGACGTTGTAGGCGCTCTGGGCGGCGCCGACCTTGCCGGAAAAGGTTTCCTCCTTGGCCGCAAGCGAAGTCATGTTGGCCGCCATCGACGCTTCCAGCGTCGGCAGCACCGCCGCAATGGTCATGCTCATCGCATCGCCACCCGGCGGGATGACCGGCATCGGCGGCAACTCCACCGATGCCGCGCTCCAGCTGATGCGTTCCGGTTTACGCAGCGGGCGTGTCATCCGGGTTCACCAATCCTCGTCGACATCGTCTTCGGCCAGGTCGTATTCCAGGGCCCCGGGTAACGCCAGACCGGTCGTCGTGCCCCCGCTGGTTGCGCGCTGCCCCATCATCGGACCACCCATTCCGCCGCCGGCGGCGACCGGTGCGATACCGCCCATTGCGCCGCCTCCGGCGCCGACTCCGCCCGGCGGCGCCACCGACACCGGCAGTGTGCTGCCGACCAGACTGGCCAGCAGCGGGGACTGCGGCGAGGCCCCGCCGCCACCGCCGGGAAGTGAAGCCGCGCGCATCATGCCCGCACCTGCTCCGGCGCCGGACCCACCGGCCAGCGGATGGTTGGAAAATGCCGAGAAGGGCTGCAGCCCAACGGCACCCGCGGACCCGCCACCCTGACCGAACATCGAGGTGAGCTGCTGCAGTGGCTGGCCGACGGTCTGCGCGAGTTGCTGGGGCGCCTGTGTCACCTGGCCCATCGCCTGACCCAGCATCTGCGGGATCTGGCCGACCATCCCGGCGAGTTGTCCCAGCATCTGCATCGCCTGCGAAGGATCCTGACCGGCGACCTGCTGTGGTCCGACCGGGGGCGTACCCGCGGTGGGGGTGCTCGCGGGCGCGCCGATGGTGTTCGCCATCGTGCCGGCATTGGCCGTCACGGTGGCGGTGTTCTGCGAAAGACCCAGCATGATCCGGCTCTTCACCAGCGCCTGGGTGTTGCTCACCGGCATGGACTGGATCGCCATGCACTCGGCCTGGGTTTCCTGCGCAACGATGTTGGCCATCGTCTTGGTCTGGATGACGGCGGCTTCCATGGTGCGCAGCTTGGCCGCGATGGCTGCGGCCTGCGCGCCGTTGGCTTCGTGTCCGCCGATGATCGTGGTGGCCTCACCGGCCGCGGCCATCGAACCGCCGCCCTCCCAGGTGTCGGTCAACTTCATCAGCTGGCCCTGCTGTTGCGGCACGACCGTGCCGCTGATCTTCTCCGCGAGTGCCTCGTACTGCACCGCCGCGGCGGCCAGCGCGTTCTCGTCGACGTTCGGCCACCCCAGGCCGGTGACCGTCTGCCCCCCGTATGGGCTCACGTCAGGCTGGATGCCCATGAACTCGAGGTTACCGTGCCACCGACCTGCGCCTGCACACTATCGACCCAGCGATTGGCAGCAGATTGCTGCATCGGGGCCGCGCGGCACCGTGAAACACTGATGGCATGGGTGTGCTAGACGCGTTCATCTCAACCTGGCCGAATGCCCGCAACACATTCGGTGCGGGTATACCCCAGGACGGCGCCGCATTCGACGGCAGCGCGACCCTGCGCCGGCTTCAGGACCGGGTCGGTGCCGCCGCGCCGGGTGAGCGGTGGACCGGCGGCGCGGCCAGCGCCTACGCGGTGGTGAACACCGAGCACGGCCGGGTCCTCGGCGCGCTGGCCGACCTGGATCGGCGGCTGCGCGAACAGGTCGACCAGTCCGCGCGTCTGGTCAGCCGTGGCCGCGACAGCCTGGAGAACACCCGCAGGTGGGTTACCGATGCGGCGGCGGGCGTGCCGCGCAACGCCGCCGGCGAACGCATCCTGATGTCCATCGTGCAGAAGGGGGTCGCGGAGGTCATCGACACGGTGACCCGGTCCAACAGCGACCTGAATGCGGTCGGAGCGAGGATCGCCGCCCTGGGAGAGGAGTACCGGGCGCTCGGCAACCAGAAGCTCGGCGGGAACGGCACCCACGGCGAGAGCCCCGAAACTGAGCCGCAGAACAAGTACGAGAAGGCGTTGCGCGAAGCTGGACTACTGAACGAACCGCCATCGGGCTACTTCAGGGAGTGGCTGGAAAACGCCGAACGCCAAGGTGTTCCACCGGAGACGATCGTCGACATCGCCCGCCGCCACACCATCACACCGTCCAGCTTCGAGGTGCTCAGCGGGACGCAGCGGGTCAAGGATCCCGACGGCAAGTCCTTTTTCCTGATCGCCAAGGGAACCTCCGGTGAGGATGTCCGCAAGGCGGTGCTGATGACCTACATCCTCAATGCCGGTACCGATTACAGCGACAACCCGACGACGGACTTCGCGGCGACGCCATACTCCGCCGATGAGGTGCAACGCATCATCGGCCGGCAGGACGCGAACTCGTGGACCTACGACCAGGACGTGCCGTTCATCCTCGACGCTGACGGGGCGCTGATGAGCACACCCAACGGCATGCTGATGGGAATGGGCGGCAACTGGGTGCAGGATCAGTTCAGCTGGAAAGGCGGAACCGCCTGGGGGGACATCTTCATGGAGAACATCGATCACGGACACCACCCGGGTGAACAGCTTCGCGCGATGGTCGAGTCGGGAGTCTCCCGCGGCGTCGGCGCCGACGGAAATCCGACGGAGGGCGGGCTCGACCTCGACCGGCTGCTGCATCACGAGGAGATCCACTCCCAGCAGTGGGCCGACAAGGGCTACTTCGGCATGCTGTGGGCCGCGGTGACCGACTCAGACGGAATCGAAAAAGAGGCCGGACTCGGGGACGGGGGCTACAAGTGATCGCGCGCCTACTCACCACCCTGCTGCTGCTGATCTCGGTGTCGGGCTGTCAGCTCTTCGGGCCGGATCCGCAGGCGACATCCCTGCCTGCGGTGTTCGGCGCCCGGATCACCGACGGGCAGCTAAAGCTGTGGACCGGAACTCCCTGCGGAAAGGTGTCCCGGGTGGTGGTCCAGTTCACCCCGGACGGTGGCAGGTTGACGCTGGAACCTGCACAGGGACAGATCGCCGAGATCGAGTTCCTGACAGTCGGCGGTCCGTACCCCACTCTCGATGTCGTCGAGCAGCTTCCCGATGATTTCGATTGGCGGACAGCGCGGGACGTCACGCTCATCGTGGACTCGCCGCAGGACATCGGCGCCACACCGACCAGCGTCGCCGAGATCGTCGCGAACTCCGCAGATCATCCGGAGGACACCTACTATTTCCAGGGCATCGGCTGGCGCAATGCTGCACAGATCGCCGAGGAGAACCGGAGATCTCTGTTGACGGTCTGCACCGCGGATCCGGCGACCGAACCGTCGCTGCCGTCGGCGTTGGGCGCCCGGGTCACCGACGGCACATTGCGGGTCTTTACGGGGACGCCCTGCACGGGTACGAACGGGGTGACGCTGGCCTTCACGTCCGGCGGTGCCACGCAGGGGGAGATCACGACATCAATGTTCGCCCCCGCTGGGTCGCCGGTGGACATCGACCGTCTGACCGTGGGTACGCCTCCCGACGGCATGCAGGTGAAGACCGCACTTCCAGCCGAATTCGACTGGGGCACCATGCAATCGGTGAGCCTGCGGGTGCACCGGCCCGAACTCAGCCGGGAGGCGACTGTCTCGTTGCGCGAGGTCGTCGACGGATCACCCGAGCACCCTGCGGACAGTTACTACTTCGACGGGATCGGCTGGCTCGACCCGGCGGCGGTAGCCGACCAGGACGGCAGGACGTTCCTCGGGCCGTGCACAGTGGACCCTGCCAGGTGACCTGGCGACATATCCCACCGTGTCCGCACCTCGGGACTGCCCGCGTGGTCGATGAAAAAAGTTCGCCAGGGCGCACGTGTGGACCTCACGGCGCACCGGCGGCCGTCTCGGCGGGCCTCTAGGTCATCGGCAACCTCGCCGAAACGCGCAGGACACACCAAAACAGCGAAGCTGCCTGATCCTGTTCCCATGTCGGCCCCCACCAAGAGCCAGCGCAAGCGCGTGCACCCCGTTGACGAAGTGCTCCCCCTTCCGAAGCTGGCGGCCTACGGCTTCCAACACGTCGTTGCGTTCTACGCGGGTGCGGTGCTGGTGCCGATCATCATCGCCAACGCGCTCGGCCTGACCGGCGAAGAGCTGGTCATGCTGATCACCGCCGACCTCTTCACGTGCGGTGTCGCCTCGATCATCCAGTCGGTCGGTTTCAAGAACGTCGGTGTGCGCCTTCCGCTGCTGCAGGGCGTGACGTTCGCGGGCGTCGCCCCGATCATCGCGATCGGTCTGGCTCACGGCGGCGGGACGGCCAGTCTGCTCTACGTGTACGGCGCGGTGATCGTGGCCGGCGTGTTCACCTTCCTGATCGCACCCGTCTTCGTCAGGCTGCTCAAGTTCTTCCCACCCGTGGTGACCGGCACACTGATCACCATCATCGGCCTGTGCCTGGTGCCCATCGGTGCGCTGGACGCGGTGACCAACCCGACCACCCACGAGCCGGATCCCACCAATCTGCGCTGGGTGCTCTACGCGCTGGGCACCATCGCCGTGATCGTCGCGATCCAGCGGATCTTCCGTGGTTTCATGTCCACCATCGCCGTGCTGCTGGGCCTGATCGCCGGCTGCGCGGTCGCGTTCGCGTTGGGCGATATGAACTTCGACCGGGTGGGCCAGGCCTCGATGTTCGGTTTCACACCGCCGTTCGTGTTCGGCATGCCCAAGTTCGACATCGTCGCCATCATCACGATGATCATCGTGATGATGATCATCGCGGTGGAGTCCGCCGGCAGCACGCTGGCCACCGGCGAGATCGTCGGCAAACGGATCCGCCCATCCGATATCGGCAACGTACTGCGTGCCGACGGCGTGGCCACCATCATCGGCGGCATCTTCAACTCGTTTCCCTATACCGCGTTCTCCGAGAATGTCGGCCTGGTACGACTCACCGGCGTCAAGAGCCGGTGGGTCGTCGCGGCGGCCGGCGTCATCATGATCGTGCTGGGCTTCCTGCCCAAGGTGGCCGCCATTGTCGCGTCCATCCCGAATCCGGTGCTCGGCGGCGCGGCACTGGTGCTGTTCGCCACCGTCGCCGTGGTCGGCATCCAGACGCTGGGCAAGGTCGACTTCACCGACCACCGCAACGTCATCATCGTGACCACCAGCCTGGCGCTGGCCCTGCTGGTGACCTCGTACCCGGGCATCTCGTCGGCATTGCCTGCGGGACTGGACATCCTGTTCGGCAGCGGCATCAGCACCGGCGCCATCACCGCGATCCTGCTCAACATCGTCTTCCTCCATATCGGCAAGAAGGGACCCCGAGTCGCCGGTGGCGGCTCGATCTCCCTCGACGAGGTCAACACGATGACGAAGGATCGTTTCGCCGAGGTCTTCGGCCACGTGGTGCAGGACGTGTCGTGGGCGGCCGATCGCGCCTACGAGCGGCGGCCATTCGCCGATACCACTGCGCTGCGGGAGGCGTTCCAGGATGCTGTGCTGACCGGCACCACCGAGCAGCAGGAGGAACTGCTCAATGCGTTCCACGATTTGGGCGCCGAAGATGAGGCCGGCCAGGTCCTCGCGGTCGACCACGTGGCGCTGAGCAATCTCGACGAGGAGGACCATCAGGACGTGGTGGGTCTGGCGGCGGCGTACCGCGAGCACTTCGGTTTCCCGTTGATCATCTGTGCGCGCGAGACCGAGCGTTTCGACCGCGTGTTGCGTAACGGTTGGTCGCGGATCGACAACTCCGCGGCCACCGAGAAGGCCTATGCGCTGATCGAGGCGGCCAAGATCGCCAACTACCGGTTCACCGATCTGGTCGCCGACGCGAATCCCATTGCGGCGGCGCGGTTCGGCAGGCTCAACGAACTCTCGTGAAAGCGATCGGACTGGAGGGTCTCAACGCGTTGTCTGAACGACAACAGATGCACCTATTGTTCGAGGTGTGCTCATCGACGATCTGGGCGCGACGGGTCCTGGTGGGCTCACCGTTCCGTGACGCCGAGGCGCTCTACGACCGCGCCGACCGGGTACTCGCCGAACTTCCCGACGCCGAGATCGATGCCGCACTGGACGGCCACCCACGCATCGGCGCGAAGGCCGACAATCCGTCCTCGGTACGCGAGCAGGCCCGCGTCGCCGGCGCCGGCGAGGCGGTGAAGGCGGAACTCGCCGCCCGGAACGTGGACTACGAGAACCGCTTCGGCTACGTCTACCTGGTGTGCGCCAGTGGACGTTCGGCCGATGAACTGCTGGCGATCCTCACCGACCGGCTCGACAACGATCCGGACACCGAACGCCGGGTCATGCGCAGCGAGCTGGCCAAGATCAACAGACTGCGACTGGAACGACTGCTCAGCGAGCCGACATGATAGGAAGCATGACTCTTTCCACGCACGTCCTCGACGCCACCACCGGCAGGCCTGCCGTCGGCGTCGCCGTCACCCTGACCGCTGCGGGAACCCCGGTGGCAGACGGCATCACCGACACCGACGGCCGTGTCGCGGGCCTCGGTGAGGAGCTGGCCACCGGCATGTATCGGCTGCATTTCGACACAGGCACCTATTTCGCCGCTGAGGGATTGAACGGCTTCTACCCGGAAGTGGTCATCGCCTTCGAGATCACCGATCTGACCGGCCACTACCACGTGCCGCTGCTGTTGGCGCCGTACGCCTATTCCACCTATCGAGGGAGTTGAGCACGTGAAGGTTGTCATCATCGGCGCCGGGATGGGCGGTATGAGTGCCGCGATCGCCCTGCGCCAGATCGGCATCGACACTGCAGTTTACGAACGCGTCACCGAGAACAAACCGGTCGGCGCCGCGATCTCGGTGTGGTCGAACGGGGTCAAATGCCTCAACTATCTGGGCCTGCAGGAGGAGACGGCGCAGCTGGGCGGCATCGTCGAGACGATGAGTTACCTCGACGCGCAGACCGGCGAGACGATGTGCCGTTTCTCGATGCAACCGCTGATCGATGAGGTCGGCCAGCGGCCGTACCCGATCGCTCGCGCCGAACTGCAGTCGATGCTGATGCAGGCCTACGGCATGGACGATATCAACTTCGGCATGAAGATGGTGAGCGTGGCGGACGGACCCGACGCGGCGACCGCGACCTTCGCAGATGGCACGACCGTGACCGCCGACGTGATCATCGGTGCCGATGGTGCCAGCTCGATCACCCGTGAGTATGTGCTCGGCGAACCGGTCACCCGGCGTTATGCCGGTTACGTCAACTTCAATGGACTGGTGCACACCGACGACGCGATCGGTCCGGCCACCGAGTGGACCACGTATGTCGGTGACGGGAAACGGGTCTCGGTGATGCCGGTCGCCGGCGGCCGGTTCTATTTCTTCTTCGATGTCGTGGAAGGAGCGGGCCTGCCGTACGAGAAAGGCAGCGCGCGCGAGGTTCTGCGCGGGCACTTCGCCGATTGGGCGCCCGGAGTGCAGACCCTCATCGACAAGCTGGATCCGGCGACCACCAACCGGGTGGAGATCCTGGATCTCGATCCCTTTCACACCTGGGTGAAGGGCCGGGTCGCGGTGCTCGGCGATGCGGCGCACAACACGACACCCGACATCGGGCAGGGCGGTTGCTCTGCCATGGAAGACGCGATCGCACTGCAGTGGGCCTTCAAAGACCACCCCGACGATGTGCACGCCGTGCTCGCGGCATATGAGGCCGCCCGCGCCGAACGCGCCGGCGACCTGGTGCTGCGAGCCCGCAAGCGTTGCGATGTCACCCATGCCAAGGATCCACAGGAGACCGCGAAGTGGTACGCAGACCTCCGAAAGGAGGACGGCACCAATATCATTCGCGGGATCGTGGGGAACATTCTCGGCGGGCCGCTCACCCCGGTGATATCGGCCTGAGCTGCCGCCCCCGCACGTACACCTGATCCACGGCGTCCTCGCGCATCCCCATCAGCAGGGTGAACAGCAGGCGGTCGGCATCGCCACGGTCGATCCGGGCCAGCAGTTCGGGCAGCAACGGCTGGCGCTGCGGATCGATCACCAGGAAATCGGCGTCCTTGCCCACGTCGAGATTGCCGACCCGGTCCGCGATGTCCAAAGCGCGCGCACCGGCGAGCGTCGCGGTGAACAACAGGTCGGCGGGTGGCACCGACAGTGCCGCACCTTCGGGTTCGCTGATATGAACCTTGAAGCAGTCGTTGAGCACGCGCGGTATCAGCCATTCGTCACCGGCGGACACATCGGTGCCCAGCGCCACATTCACCCCGCAGGCGGTGGTGCGCCGCCACGGCATGGTGCCCGACCCGAGGAACAGCTGCGAGGTCGGGCAATGCGCGATCGAGGTGCCCGTCTCTGCCATCCGGTGCAGCTCGTGGTCGCTGCAGTGCACGGCGTGCGCCATCACGCTGCGCCGGCCCAGCATGGAGCGGCCGTCAGCACCGCCTGCGAACCTGCCGTCGTAGGTGTCCAGGTAGTGCTCGACACCGTAAGTGGCGCGTACGGAGGCTATTTCGCCAACATTCTCCGACAGATGGGTGTGGAAATACACCCCGTCACCGCGTACCGCATGGTAGAGCTCGCCCAGGTTATACAGCGTCCGGCCGGTCACCGACAACGCGAACCGGGGTACCACCGCTATCTGGATGAGGCCGTCGCCGGCGGCGTGCCACTTGTCGATCTCGGCGCGGGTCAGCGCGATTGCCGTTTCATCGTCGGTCAGCAGCGGTCCGGCCGCCTCCGGTCCCACCGTCTGGATGCCACGTCCCGAGATGGTCCGCAGGCCCGCGCGGACGGACTCTTCGAACAGGGCATCCTGGGCATGCGGGAATGCCGATCCGAACACCAGCGCGGTGGTGGTACCCACCGCGATACGGCGGTTGCAGAAGTCGCGCGCGACGCCACGGGCGTAGGCAGGATCGGCGAGCATCGCCTCGGCAGGAAAGATGCAGCGCTGCAACCAGTCCAGCAGTTGGCCGCCACCGTAGGAGTCGACACAGTGTGTCTGCGGGAAGTGGATGTGGGTGTCGATGAACCCCGGCAGCAGGAACGCCGGTCGGCAGTCCACGACGGGCGCACCGGCGGCCTCCACGGGCAGCTCGGAGAACTCGCCGCTATAGCCGATGGCCCCGGCGTGATCGACCGTGAGGGCGCCATCGGGGATGCTCACCAGGTGCGCACGCGCACCGTCCAGGTCCGCCGCACCGCTGATGTGGATCAGGTGACCGCGGTACACACGCATGGGCCGATTGTCACAGTGTCTGCGCCAACTCGCAGTTCGACCGTTTCGACCTGCACGCGCCAACGACGGCGACTACGGTCGGTAGATGGACCTCAACACCGTCGAGGCGGTGCACATCCCCACCCGCCGCGACGAGGTGTGGCCACTCGGACCTGCCGACGCCATCCTGGCCGGTGGGACCTGGCTGTTCTCCGAGCCGCAGCCGGCGGTTTCCCGGCTCGTGGACATCACCGGGCTGGGCTGGCCTCCGATCGTCCTCGCCGAGCACGGCATCGAGCTCGGCGCGACCTGCACCCTGACTGAACTCGCTTCGCTGTCAACGACATTGCCGTCCAGTGAGCCGAGTTGGTCGGCGGCACCGTTGTTTCGGCAATGCTGCACCGCGCTGCTGGCCTCATTCAAAATCTGGCGCACCGCGACCGTGGGCGGCAACATCTGCCTGTCCTTTCCCGCCGGAGCGATCATCTCGCTGTGCACGGCGCTGGACGGCTCGGTCACCGTGTGGCGCGCCGACGGCACCGACTACACCCTGCCGGTCGCCGAGTTCGTCACCGGTGAGGCCACCAATGTGCTCGCACCCGGCGACGTGCTGCGCGCGGCGCACCTTCCGGCTGCCGCGCTGCGGGCCCGTACCGCCCATCGCAAGCTCGCGCCGTCTCCGCTCGGACGCTCCGGTGTCGTCATCATCGGTCGCAACGATTCTGCCGAGGACGGCGGACAGTTCGTGCTGTCGGTGACCGCGGCGACGGTGCGGCCCCATGTGTTCCGGTTCCCGGCCGTACCGTCGGCCGATGACCTGCGCGACCGGCTGTCCGGAATTCCGGGGGGTGCGTGGACCCGTGACGCGCACGGTGATCCCGACTGGCGCCGGGCGGTGACGCTGACACTTGCCGAGCAGATACGGGGCGAGTTGGCATGAAATTCTCGGTCAACGGCGCTAGCTGGGACGACGACCCTCGTCCCGGCCAATGCCTGCGCACATTCCTGCGCGATCACGGACACTTCGAGGTCAAGAAGGGCTGCGACGCCGGTGACTGCGGCGCATGCTCGGTGCTGGTGGACGGCGCCGCCGTGCATTCCTGCGTCTACCCGGCGTTTCGGGCGGCCGGCCGCGCCGTGACGACGGTCGCCGGTCTGGGTACGCCGGACGATATGCATCCGATGCAGCGCCGATTCGTGGAGGCCGCCGGATTCCAATGCGGCTTCTGCACCGCCGGTATGGTCACCACCGCAACGGCTTTGACGCCTGACCAGGTGGCAGACCTGGCGCAGCATCTCAAGGGCAATCTGTGCCGGTGCACCGGCTACCGGGCGATCACCGATGCGCTCGCCGGAGTGGTCAACATCGACAAGTCCGAAGGTTGCGACGCCGGCAGGTCCATCGGCGCGCCCGCAGGTGTGCGTGTGGTCACCGGTACCGAGGAATACACCATGGACGCCACTCCCCTGGGGTTGCTGCACATGGCGGTGTTGGCGAGCCCACTGGCGCACGCCAGGATCCGGTCGATCGACGCCTCCGCTGCCGAATCGATGCCGGGGGTGCGTCTGGTACTGACCCACCGGGACAGTCCACCGGTGCTGTTTTCGACCGCGCGCCACGAACTGCGTGAGGACGATCCCGACGACACGGTCATACTCGACGACACCGTGCGGTTCGTCGGACAGCGCGTCGCCGCGGTGGTGGCCGACAGCGTCGGCATCGCCGAAAATGCCTGCCGGGAAATAGTCGTCACCTACGAGGAGTTGACGCCGGTATTCGAACCCGAGATCGCGCGGACGGCAGGCGCGCCGCTGTTGCATGCCGACAAGGGACCGCGGTCACGCATCGCCGATCCGGCCCGCAATCTGGTTGCCGAACTGCACGGCGAGGTCGGTGACGTCTCGGCCGGGGTCGCGGCCGCCGAGGCCTCCGGTGGTGCGGTGATACGTGGGCGCTGGCAGACCCAGCGGGTCCAGCACGTACACCTGGAGACACACGGGTGTACCGGGTGGCGCGACGAGACGGGGCGGCTGGTCATCCGTACCAGCACCCAGGTGCCGTTCCTGATCCGAAATGAGTTGTGCCACATCTTCGGACTCCGCCCCGACGACGTGCACGTGTTCACCAAACGGGTCGGCGGCGGTTTCGGCGGCAAGCAGGAGATGCTGACCGAGGATCTGGTGGCGCTGGCGGTGCTGCGCCTCGGTGTCCCTGTGCGATACGAGTTCCGGCGCAGCGACCAATTCACCGTGGCACCCTGCCGGCACCCGTTCCGTGTCGATGTAACGGTAGCCGCCGATGGCGACGGAATCCTCACCGCGCTGGCCATCGACGCACTCGTGGACGCCGGCGCGTACGGCAACCACAGTCCCGGGGTGATGTTTCACGGCTGCGGGGAATCGGTTGCGGTGTACCGCAGCCCGAACAAGCGCGTCGACGCCCAGGCGGTCTACACCAACAACCTGCCCTCGGGCGCGTTCCGCGGTTACGGACTGGGCCAGGTGATGTTCGCGGTCGAGTCGGCGATCGATCAGCTCGCCGAACGGCTCGGTATCGACCCGTTCGAATTCCGCCACCGCAATGTCGTCGTGCCCGGTGACAGTTTCGTGGACGCCCATGTGCTCGACGACGATCTGACCTTCGGCAGCTACGGATTGGACCAGTGCCTCTACCTTGTCGAGGCGGCATTGCACGCGGGCAACGGGGTGACGGCGCCGGACGGATGGCGGGTCGGCGAGGGCATGGCGGTGGCCATGATCGCGACCATCCCGCCTCGTGGGCATTTCGCCGAGGCGATGGTGTCGGTGGACGCCGAAGGCGTCTACACCCTGGATATCGGGACCACGGAGTTCGGCAACGGCACCACCACCGTGCACACCCAACTCGCTGCCCACGAGCTCAACACCGACGCCGATCGGATCGTCATCCGTCAATCCGACACCACGACAACGGGTTACGACACCGGCGCGTTCGGATCAGCGGGGACGGTGGTCGCCGGTCGGGCAACCCAGCTGGCCAGCCGTCAGTTGCGCCGGGCCCTGGTGTCAGCAGCCGCCGAACTCACCGGACTGTCGCCTGCGTTGTGCACGCTGGACCGCAACGGGGTGCGGTGCGGTGAGCAACTGGTGGACTTCGGATCGCTGCCCACCCCGATGAGCGGCAGCGGAAAGCATGACGGCACACCGCGTTCGGTGGCATTCAACGTGCATGGATTCCGGGTGGCGGTGAACACCGAGACGGGCGAGGTGCGGATCCTGCAGTCCGCGCAGGCCGCCGACGCCGGGGTGGTGATGAACCCTCAGCAGTGCCGGGGCCAGGTGGAAGGTGGCGTCGCCCAGGCGATCGGTTCGGCCCTGTTCGAGGAGATCCAGATCGGCCCCGACGGCACCGTCGCGACTCAGACGCTGCGCAACTATCACATCCCGCAGCTGGCGGACATCCCGGTGACCGAGGTGTACTTCGCCGACACCTACGACGACCTGGGACCCTTGGGCGCCAAGTCCATGAGCGAGTCGCCCTACAACCCGGTTGCCCCGGCCCTGGCCAACGCCATCGCCCGGGCCTGCGGTGCTCGGGTGTATCAGCTGCCGATGACGCCGGCCCGAGTGTGGCGTGCGGTGACGAAAGCCGCTCGATGATGTGACGACATGCTGGACGTCGACCACCGGCAGCGCACTGTTCGGGCGGTCTTCGAGCGTGGTCATGGTGTCAACGGACTAACCTCGAACCGATGACCCACATCACCCCACGCGTGGCGCTGCGCGCAGGGATCCCGCCGTTCTATGTGATGGACGTGTGGCTCGCCGCGGCCGAGCGTCAGCGCACGCACGGCGATCTGGTGAACCTGTCCGCAGGTCAGCCCAGCGCGCAAGCGCTGGCGCCGGTGCGAGCCGCCGCCACCGAGGCGCTCGCCCACCACAACCTCGGATACACCGTGGCACTGGGCATTCCGCGGTTGCGTGAGGTGATCGCCGCGTCCTATTCCGACCGTCACGGTATCGATGTGGACCCCGACGCGGTGGTCATCACCACCGGATCCACCGGCGGCTTCCTACTGGCGTTCCTGTCTTGCTTCGATATCGGCGACCGGGTGGCGGTGACCAGCCCGGGCTACCCCTGTTATCGGAACATCCTGTCCGCACTGGGGTGTGAACCGGTCGAGGTTCCGTGCGGGCCGGACACCCGGTTCCAGCCGACCGTTGCGATGCTGGAGGCGCTGGACCCACCGGTCAAAGGGCTGATCATCGCCAGCCCAGCCAACCCGACCGGTACCGTCATCCCGCCCGCCGACCTGGCCGCGATCGTGACCTGGTGCGATGACCGGGGTGTGCAACTGATCAGCGACGAGCTCTACCACGGCCTGGTGTACCCCGGCGCTCCGGCGACCAGTTGCGCATGGGAGACATCACGCAATCCCATTGTGGTGAACAGCTTCTCGAAGTATTTCGCGATGACGGGTTGGCGACTGGGCTGGCTGCTGGTGCCCGCGCCGCTGCGGCGTGCGGTCGACCGCCTGACCGGGAACTTCTCCATCTGTCCGCCGACACTTCCGCAGCTGGCCGCTGTCGCCGCCTTCGATCCGGCGTCGCTGGCGGAAGCCGACGGACTGGTCGCCGAGTACACCGTCAACCGCAAGGTGTTGTTGAGGGGTCTGACCGATATCGGGCTGGACCGGTTGGCGCCGGCCGACGGTGCGTTCTACGTGTACGCCGACATCTCCCGGTACTCCACGGATTCACTCGACTTCTGCGCACGATTGCTGGCCGACACCGGTGTCGCCATCGCGCCCGGGGTCGACTTCGACACCGTGCACGGCGGCTCGTTCGTCCGGCTGTCGTTCGCCGGCGCAGCCGCCGATATCAGATCGGCACTGGACCGGATGGGCCCCTGGCTCAGGACTTCAGGAACGCCGGCAGATCGGCGTTGACGGTATCTGTCTGCGTGGTGGGCATGCCGTGCGGGAAGTCCTCGTAGGTGATCAGCGTGCCCGCCCGGCGTCGAGTGCGGACCTGGTGCGGACCTGGTCAGGTTCGACGCTGTGTGACGTACCATTCCAGCAGGTCCGGGTCGTCGACGGCACTGCGTTCCACCACTTTCGCAGCGTCTGCTCCCTGAAACAGCTTCTTGATCGGCACCTCGAGCTTCTTGCCGGTACGGGTGTGCGGGATACCGGGCGCCAGGATGATCTCGTCGGGAACATGGCGCGGGGAGACCTCGGTGCGGATGGTGTTCTTGACCTTGTCCCGTAGCGCGTCGTCCAGTTCGACACCGTCGGCGAGCACCACGAACAGCGGCATCCAATAGCCACCGTCGGGCTGCTCGGCTCCGATCACCAGCGCCTCGGCGATCTCGGGCAGTCGTTCCACCGCCTGATAGATATCGGCACTGCCCATCCGGATGCCGTGCCGGTTCAGGGTCGAGTCGGAGCGACCGTGCACGATGATGCTGCCGTGATCGGTGATGGTGACCCAGTCACCGTGCCGCCAGACACCCGGGAACATCTCGAAATAGGCCTCGCGGTAACGCGATCCGTCCGGATCATTCCAGAAGGCGACCGGCATGGACGGCAGCGGCTTGGTGACGACCAGCTCTCCCACCTCGCCACGTACCGGGTTGCCCGACTCATCCCAGGCGTCCAGCGCCACACCGAGGAACGGGGCCGACAGCTCCCCCGGCCACACCGGCACCGTGCGCACGCCGCCGATGAAGGCCGACACCACATCGGTCCCCCCGCTGATCGACGCGACCCGAACGTGCTCGCCGATGTTGTCGCGCATCCACAAGGACGTCGAGGGCGGCAACGAAGACCCGGTGATCCCGACAGTCCGCAATGCGGACAGATCGTGCTCGGTCCGCGGAACCGCACCCGCCTTCATACAGCCGAGCACATATCCCGGGCTGGTACCGAGCACCGTCGCACCGACGTCGGCCGCGATGGCCCACAGCGCATCCGGAGACGGGTAGGACGGGCTTCCGTCGTAGCAGACGATGGTGGCGCCGACCAGCAACCCGGCGATCTGGAAGTTCCACATCATCCAGCTCGGGCTGGTGTACCAGAAGAAGGTGTCTCGCTCGCCGATATCGCTCTGCAGAGCGACCGCCTTCAGATGCTCCAGCAGCACCCCGCCGTGCCCGTGGATGATGCCCTTGGGCAGGCCGGTGGTGCCCGACGAGAACAGGATCCACAGCGCATGGTCGAATTCGACTGCGGTGGTGTCCAGTTCGCCGCCACCGGAAGTCACGGTATCCCAGTCGAGATGATCGCTCGGCGTGGGCGTCAGGCGCGATACCGAGACGGTGGCGCGCAGCGTGGGCAGCCCGGCCCGCAGTGCCGCGACGTCGGCGCTCTTGTCGTGGGATTTGCCGCCGAACCGGTAGCCGTCGGTGGTCACCAGCACCACCGGTTCGAGCTGGCCGAGCCGATCCAGCGCGGCCTTGGCCGAGTAGTCCTGACCGCACGCACTCCACACCGCGCCGACCGCGGCGGTGCCCAGGAAGGCGATCACCGCTTCGGCGATATTGGGCAGATAGCCGACGACCCGGTCGCCGGCGCCCACTCCGAGATCGGTCAGCGACTTCGCGAATCCCGCTGTTCGGCTAAGGAGTTCGGCCCAGGACAGCTCGACGGTCGGGGTGTCCTCACTGACGCAGAGGATCGCGGGCCGGTCAGTGCGGGACTGCCGGACCACCTGGTCGACGTAGTTGAGCCGTGCGCCGGGAAACCACCGTGCGCCGGGCATATCGGTGCCGGCCAGCACCTCGCCGGGCATCTCACCGAGTCCGAAGTACTTCCACAGCGCTGCCCAGAAGGCCGCCGGCTCGTCCACCGACCATTGCCACAGCGCGTGATACTCGGCCGGGGCACCGGCGAACCGGGCGAAATCGGTGACCCGGGCGTCGGCGATATCGGCGGCGGTCGGCTCCCACTGCGGTGCGGTGCTCACCGGGCGCTCCACCCACCGTCCATCGTGTGCGACGCGCCGGTCACCGTGCCCGCCTGCTCGGCGGCCAGCCAGCCCACCAGCGAGGCCACCTCCGCAGGTTCCACCAGTCGTTTGATGGCGCTCTCCTTCAGCAGGATCTGCTTGGCGGTCACGTAGGCGACCTTATATTCCGAGGCCCGCAATCCGTGCACCGCGATGTCGCCCACGACCGTCATTGGCTTCATCGCAACCACGCTGGGATGGCATCCTTACCCGATGGCACTCGGGCTGAACAACGACACCAAGCGCACGGTGGTCAAACTGCTGGCTGCGCTTGCGCTTGTCGCTACCGTCCTCGGTGGATTCGCGGCATGCCTGTTCACCGTACGCTCCGACGATGAGGCAGCGAACACCGTCACATCCGGACCGGCGCTGGAAGGCAGCTTCAAGGTCAACATCGGGCCGACCGCAACGCCGGACGGTAAGCCGGTGGCAGGCTCGGCGCGCACCGAGACATGGGTGGCCCGTTCCAACTGCCGCGACACCGAGTGCGTCGCGACGGTGGCGGTGGTCGACCCCAAGGATCCGTCCGGTCCGCCCCAGCTGACCATGGTGTTCGACTACATCGACGGCGACTGGCTGATGGCGCGCGAAGCACCCGACAAATGCAAGGTCGGCGACGTCGAGGTCGACGTGACCGGTTGGTCGATCATCTCGTTGCGGCCCAGGCTCGACGGATCGCTGTCCGGGGAATATACCTGGGCCACGGCACCGGCCCTGTGCGCCAGCAAGCGGGCCGTCAACCTGACCCCGGCCCGCGGCAGCGGCACCGGCAGCCAAGCGAGCGACCCGGCTCTGGAACCGCCGCTGAGAACCTCACCGGGGGCGGCCCTGCGCGGCACATACACCTACACCCAGACCTACCCCGAGACCGGCGAGTTGTTCCCGCCGCACGACTACCGCGCCACAACCCACTGCCTGCGCACCGGCGAGCGCTGCGTGACGTTGATGTCGACCGTTGACACGAACAACCTGTTCGTCATGCTCTACGGCGGCGGGCATTTCACCGCGACCTTCCCCGAAGGGAACGCGCAGTGCACCGACGGTGTCGGCACGGTCCGCCAGACATCCCGCGACGACCTGCCACTGCCACAGGGGCCTCAGGATCCGATAATCACGCTGACCGGAAAGTCGTTCCAGGACTACACCGGTGACTGCCCCGCCAAGGTCGAGCTGGATGTGCGACTGCAGCGCACCGGGGATTAGAGCAGTGAGAAGGCTCCGCTTCCCACTAGAACGTGTTCTAATACATGCCAGCGCGCGGACGTCAAGTCGACCACTGTCACGGCCACGACGTGCCGTTGTGATTCGGTGCGAGGAAGTGAGCGATCAACGGTCGGTGTGCGTATCGTTTTCCACCTAAGCGCATCACGAAGGACTTAAGCGCATCACGAAGGAGTTGCCCGCCCACATGTCGTCGCCTGCACAACCCGGATCGGGTTCTGACTCGCCCCGTCAGGTGATGGCCGTGGCCGTTCTCTCCGAGTCCGAACTCGGCTCCGAGGCGCAGCGGGAACGCCGCAAGCGCATCCTGGACGCCACCGTGGCCATCGCCTCGAAGGGCGGCTTCGAGGCCGTCCAGATGCGAGCCGTCGCCGAGCGCGCCGATGTCGCCGTCGGCACCCTGTACCGCTACTTCCCGTCCAAGGTCCATCTGCTGGTGTCCGCGCTGGGCCGGGAGTTCGAACGCATCGACGCCAAGAGCGATCGCGCCACTCTGACCGGCGGCACTCCGTACGAGCGGCTCAACATCATGGTCGGCGGGCTGAACCGGTCCATGCAGCGCAACCCGCTGCTCACCGAGGCCATGACCCGCGCCTTCGTCTTCGCCGACGCATCTGCTGCCGGCGAGGTCGACCACGTCGGCAAGCTGATGGACTCGATGTTCGCCCGTGCGATGAGCGAGGGCCGACCCACCGAGGACCAGTACCACATCGCCCGCGTCATCTCCGATGTGTGGCTGTCCAATCTGCTGGCCTGGCTGACCCGCCGCGCATCGGCCACCGACGTGGCCAAGCGGCTCGACCTCGCGGTCCGCCTGCTCATCGGCGACGGAGAGCAACCTAAGGTGTGAGGAGTGCTTGATGCCGGTCTGCAACGCGCTCTCACCGAGGCGGCAACCACCCCTCGGCTGCTGATCGCCTCCGATTTCGACGGCACCCTGGCGCCGATCGTGAACAACCCCGCCGACGCCCGGCCACTGCCGGAGGCCGCTGCGGCACTCGAGACGCTGGCCGGCTTGCCCGACACCACCGCAGCCCTCATCTCCGGGCGCGCTTTGTCCGTACTGCTTGAACTGTCCGGAATGTCCGCAGCGGTGCAGGCAGTGGGCAGCCATGGCGTCGAATTCGACACCGGGTTCGCACGCGAGATCGATACCGCACTGCTGGCCGAGATCGTCGCGACGCTGGATTCCATTGCGGCAGAACGCCCCGGCGTGACGGTGGAACCGAAGCTCGCCAGCGTCGCGCTGCATGTGCGCAACGCCTCCGCAACCGACGGGGAGGCCGCGCTCGCGCTGGCCGCCGAAGCTGCCACATCCTGGGCTGCCCACACCACTGCCGGCAAGGCGGTGCTGGAATTCGCGGTCATCGTCACCGACAAGGGCGAGGCGGTCGACATCCTGCGAAACCGTTGTGATGCGACGGCAGTGGTCTTCCTCGGCGATGACGTCACCGACGAGAAGGCATTCCGCCGGATGCGCGGCGGCGATATCGGCATCAAGATCGGGCCCGGTGACAGCCTGGCCGGCTTCCGGGTCGACACCCCCGAAGATGTAGCGGTCGTGCTGCAGTTCCTGGCCGACGCCCGGCGCCCGATCGCCTGATCGGCAACATTGTTTGCGCCCCGGCCCGGCGCGGCACACCCTGGTGGGGTTAGGCGGGCGGTGGGGTTAGGCGGGCGGGCCGGAGGTGCGGCCCCGTACCACCTCGGTCTCGAGCACCTCGACGACCGGCAGGCCCGACCGCGGCGGGTTGTGCAGCAGATCCCCGGCGCGACGGCCCTTCTCGATGCTGGGCTGGGTGACCGTGGTCAGCCCCCGCGCCAGCGCCTCGGGCACGCCGTCGAAACCCGTCACGGTCAACTGCCCCGGGACGAAGATGCCGCGCGCCCGTAGGTAGTCCATCGCCGAGAGCGCCAGCACATCGGCGGTGCACATCAGCGCGGTGATGCGGGGATTCGCCGCGAGCGCAACCTGCGCGGCCGCACCGCCGGACTGGGGTAGGTGCTCGTAGCTCTCCACCACGGTCACCGTCGCAGGGTCCAGGCCGGCGGAGCTCATCGCGTCGTAGACACCGTGCACCCGCTCGCGCTGAACATGGAAGTGCGGTGAGCTCAGCCTCGCTGGGTCCGCGACCATGGGCCTGGTGCTCTCATGCGGCCACTCCCGGCCGAGGCGCATGGTCAGCAAACCGATCTTACGATGCCCAAGTCCCACAACGTATTCAGCGAGTTGCCGCATCGCAGCGCGATCATCGATGCAGACCCGCGACGCGCCGGGCACATCCATGGGTTGGTCGACGACCACGATCGGTAGATGCCGTTGCAGCACCACCGGCAGGTAGGGGTCGTCATCGGAGGCCGAATAGACGACGAAACCGTCGACACCGGCCGACAGCACAGCGGCCCATCCGTCGCCGACGCTGCGGTTGGGGCCGGCCGCGACGAGCAGCAGACCCTGCCCGGCCTCTTCACACGATTCGGCAAGTCCGGCAACGAAATCCAGGGCCGCCGGATCGCTGAACGAATAGTTGAGCGGCTCGGTGATCATCAGGCCGACCGCGCCTGCCTTCCGGGTGCGCAGCGACCGCGCGACCGGGTCCGGCCCGGCGTATCCCAGTTCCTTTGCCGCGGCGAGTACCCGCTCACGCAGATCGGCCGACAACTGGTCGGGCCGGTTGTACGCATTGGAGATCGTGGTCCGCGAAACGTTGAGTTCGGCGGCCAATGAGGCCAGCGTCGCGCGCCGGCGCGGCCCTGGACTCCTGGTCATGCCTGACGACGTTAGCGGACTGCGACCCGCGCCATCCGGTTCCCCGTCCACACCACGAGCCAGATGACGCACGCAATGGTGACGATGACGAAGCTGGGCGGCATGTTGAACAGGGCCGAAACCGCCAGACCCGCCCAGACCGACAGCAGGCTGATCGCCGTGGAGATCGCCATCGCCGCCAGCGGCCGGGCGGTCAGCATGATCGCCGTCGCGGCGGGGGTTACGACGAGGGCGAACAGCAGCAGGGTTCCGACCGCCTGCACGGCCATGGTGACCGACAGACCGAGCAGTGCCATGAAGACGACCGACAGGGCTCGCACCGGCACCCCCTTGGCCTCGGCGACCTGTGCGTTGACCGAGGCGAACAACAACGGGCGGTACACGATCACGACAGTCGCGGCGATCACCAGGAGCAGACCGGCGAAGATGAGCAGCTGCTGGCGGGTGATGGCCAGCAGATTGCCGAACAGCACATTGGTCAGGATCGAGGAATTCTTGGTGGCCAGCGAGTTGAAGAACAAGCCGAATCCGGTCGCCAGCGCGAGCACCGTGCCGGTGGTGACCTCACGGTCGCCGGCCCTGTTGCCCATCGCGCCGATCACCACCGCTCCACCGATACAGAACACGCCGAGACCGAGCACCACCGGAAGCCCCAGCAGCGCAGCGCCTGTCGCGCCGGGCAGCCCGATGTGTGCCAGTGCGTGCGCCGCGAACGCGGTATTGCGCACGATGATGAAATAGCCGATCAGCCCGGCGGCCAGGGCGACCAACGTGCCGCCGATGAGCGCGTTACGCATGAAGGCCGACGTCAGGATCTGCCACCAATTCTCCTGATAGCCCAGCGCCAGGTAGACCTGAGCGCCCCCGCCCGTCACGTCGCCCTCATGTACAGCTGGCCCTGCAGGGTGTTGGCCACGGCAACCGTGGTGCCGTACAGGTGGGTCAGCAGATCGGCGTCGACCACCTGATCGATCGCAGCATGGTGCGCATGCCCGTCGAGCAGGTACACCGCACTGCTCAGCACCGACAACAGCGGGTTCAGATCATGGGCGACAACGAGAATCGTCACGTCGTATTCGGTGTTCAGACGCGCCAGCAGTGCGACGATCTCGTGCTGGGTGCGGAGGTCCAGCGCGGCGAGCGGCTCGTCGAGGATCAGCAGCTGCGGACGAGACACCAGAGCATTGGCCAGCGCGATCCGTTGGCGCTGACCGCCGGAGAGCTGCGACACCCGCCGATCGGCGAAGTCCTCTGCCTCGACGGCCCGCAGCGCCTCGGTCACCCGGTCCCGGTCGTCGCGGGTGTTGCGGCGCAGCCCCCACCGGCGACCGGTCAGGCCGAGCATCACCGCGTCGCGGGCACGGATCACCTCACCGGCGCCGGCCACATAGTCCTGGGGCACGTAGCCGATCTGGTCGTTGTTCGCCCCGGGCCGTCCGCCGAGCACCGATACCGATCCGGAAGCCACCGGCAGCAGCCCGAGGACTACCTGCAGCAGCGTCGACTTGCCCGATCCGTTGGAGCCGATCACGGCGACAATGCCGCCGGACGGGATCGTGAAGGTGCCTTCCGACCAGATCAGCCTGCCGCCACGAACGACGCTGACATCGTCGAAGACGAGCGCTGGTTCGGCTGACATTACGGCTCGATGCCGAGCGCCTCGGCCAATGCGGTGAGTTGTGCCACCTGCCAAGCCTCGAACGTCTGCGCGTCCGGCGCAAGAGTCTCCGTCACATCGACCACCGGAACGCCGGCGGCCTCGGCGGCGGCGCGCAATTGCTGCGGTACCGAACCCTCAGTCTGGGTGTTGTAGATCAGCACGTCGACGCCCCGACCGGACAGCAACCGCAGGAAGGCGTCGAGATCCGCTGGCGAGGGGTCGGACTCATTGGAGGAGGCGACCTGATAGCCGTGCGGGGTGCGGTTGGCCAGGCCGAGCGCGGCGGCCATATCGTCGAACAGGCTCTCGGTCGCGGCATAGGTCTTGCCGGTTGCGCCGGCCTTGATCTTGGCGATCAGCGCGTCATATGGCGCCAGCGCCTCGGTGAACTCGGTGTGCCTGGAGTTGAAGTATTCACCTGCCGCCGGGGCGAGTTCGGTGAGTTCAGCCGTCACCGCGGCGGCCACGTCGGTCACCGCCGCCGGGCTGTACCAGGCGTGCGGGTTGGCGCCCTCACCGTGTTCGTGACCCTCGTGGCCGTGGTCATGTCCCGCATGATCGCCACCGAGCAACGCCATGGCGTCCACGACGTGCGCATCCGGGGCGGTGCTCTCGGCGAGCTTAGCGGCCCACTCGTCGTAGTGACCGCCGTTGACCACCACCAGTTGGGCGCCGCTGAAGGCGGCCGCGTCCGAGGGGGACGGCTCGAAATCGTGCGGGTCCACCGAGGACCCGGCCAGCACCGTCGTCACGTTCGCGCAGGCGCCGGCGAGGGAGGACACGATCTTCCCCCACTGGTCGACGCTGACGACGACGTTCACCGGAGTCGTCGGGCAGTCCCCCGCGACGGTCGAAGTCGAGGTCGATTCGCCGCTCGTGTCGCAGGCACTGAGCGCGACGGGGACGGCCAGCAGCAGGCCCGCGGCCAGCGCGCGGGAAGGCGTACACATGATCACGTCGATAACGATAACCGTTTGCATTAGGGAACGCCGCATCGGAGGGCACTACGCTGAACGCCGTGACCGCGGCAACTGTCGACCTCAACGCCGACCTCGGCGAGGGGTTCGGGGTATGGACGCTCGGCGATGACGACGCGATGCTCGACATCGTCACCTCGGCGAATGTCGCCTGCGGATTCCATGCCGGAGATCCGGCGGGCCTGCTCCGCGTCTGCCGGGCGGCCGCCGAGCGCGGGGTGCGCATCGGCGCGCAGGTGAGTTATCGGGACCTGGCCGGGTTCGGTAGACGTTTCATCGACGTCGAGCCCGGGGAATTGACCGCCGAGATCATCTATCAGATCGGCGCGCTGTCCGCACTGGCCTCCGCCGCGGGTAGCTCGGTGTCCTATGTCAAACCACATGGTGCGCTCTACAACTCGATCGTCACGCATGAGGTCCAGGCCCGCGCCGTCGCGGCCGCCGTGCACGCGGCGAACCCGGATCTGGCCGTCCTCGGCCTTACCGGATCGGTCTTCTTCGACGCGGCAAGAGATCTCGGGCTACGCACCGTCGCCGAGGCGTTCGCCGACCGCGCCTACCGACCCGACGGACAGCTCCTGTCCCGTCGCGAACCGCGTGCGGTGCTGCACGATGCAGAACAGATCGCCGAGCGGGTGTTGACGATGATCACCGATGGCCGGGTCACCGCCGAAGATGGCTCCACCATCCCGATCGGTGTCGAATCGATTGGCGTGCACGGTGATTCACCCGGCGCCGTGCGGATCGCGGCCGCGATCCGCACGCGACTGGAAGCGCACGGCGTCACGCTGGCACCGTTCGGCTGGTGACGGATTCTCTAGTTCACGCGAGCTTCTTGATCTTCGGGCGCCGGATCTCCTCCGGCGCGGCTCGGCGTTCTGCGTAGCGCGCCACCGTCTCCCGACGACGCTCGTTGGCGACGATCTTGGATTTCTTCGCTACTTGGATTTCTTCGCTATCAGCGTTCCTCCTTGAAATCGACGTGCCTGCGCAGCACCGGGTCGTACTTCCTGAGCACCAACCGGTCCGGATCGTTGCGCCGGTTCTTGCGGGTGACGTAGGTGCATCCGGTGCCCGCTGTCGATTTCAGCTTCACGATGGGTCGGATGTCGTTGCTCTTGGCCATCAGATCTTCTCCCCCGTCCGGCGCAGTCTGCCCACCACGGCCTCGATGCCATCGCGGTCGATGACCTTGATGCCCTTGGTGCTGACCCGCAACCGGATGCGCCGGCCCTCCGATGGCAGGTAGTAGGTCTTGATCTGGATATTGGGGTTCCAGCCACGACGGGTGCACCGATTCGAATGCGACGCCCGGTTACCGAAACCCGTTGCGCGCCTGGTGACCTGGCAACGCGCAGACATCCGGACTCCTCTCGTGATGCCGAACCGTTAATGGAAACAATTTTCGACAGGCTGTCCGGCACAAGGTAACGTACGAATCGACTTAATGGCAATCGTTACCGATAAGGGTGTGATGAGATGCGGACGCCAGTGGTACTGGTAGCCGGACAGGGTGCGCGAACAGACGTCGTCGACATACTGATCCGCACTCCCGGAACCGCAGTGATCGACTACGCGGTCGACGGACACGTCGTGGTCCGCAGGGTCAGCGGCATGCGGGACACCAAGCTGGTGATCATCCAGTGGCCGCTGGAAATCACCGGCGGATGCATCAACTGCACCATCCGCAATGATCTGCTGATCCAGCTGCGACAGCTGCACCGTCGCACCGACGTGCACCGCATCGTCGTGCAGCTGATGGAATGGCTTGACCCCGAGGTGATCTGCGTGGCCATCAATGACGTGCCGGTGCAGCTCGGCCCCGGCTATATCGACGGTCCGGCCGGTCGCGATGTCGAGATCCAGGCGGTCGTGACATGTATCGACACCAGTGTCTGGCTGAGTCAGGCGCTCGGTGACGACGAACTCGACGCCTCCCGCACCGTCGCCCAGGTGGTGGTCGGGCAGGCGGCGTTCGCCGATGTGCTGGTGCTGACGGAGGCAGACCGGGTCACCCTCGCCGTGCTGCGCAGGCTGGCACCCCGGGCCCGGATCACCGTCGGACTCCAGCACGTCACCACCGCACTTGCACACCTGGATACCCACTCCCGCCGGGGCCGCTCGGACGACCCGCACGATTCGCTACTGGCCGGCCAACCGCCGCTGCAGCCCGACGGCGAAGTCGAACTGTTGGAGTTCAACGCGCGCAGGCCTTTTCATCCCGAGCGCCTGCACCACGCGATCGACGCGGTACTCGACGGGGTGGTGCGGGTACACGGACGGGCGTGGCTGGCGAGCCAACCCGACACCGTGGTGTGGATCGACTCCGCGGGCGGTGGACTCGGCGTCGGTGCCGCCGGTCGCTGGCTGGCCGGCATGTCGGACAGCGACTGCGCATACGTCGACCCCGAGCGCACGGCGATGGCCGCAACTCAGTGGGACGAGCAGTTCGGCGACCGGCATATCGCACTGACCGCGCTGGTATGCGGTGCGAATCCGGAGATCATCAGCGCGGCACTGAACCGGGCACTGCTCACCGACGCCGAAATGAACAGCCCGCAGGACTGGGCCGGCTACCCGGACCCGTTCGGGGACCGGCACGAGGATCCCTGCGCGGACCTGCAGAACGGCCTCGCGGTCACCGACAACTCGCTGAACGGAGAAGAATGAAACCTGATATCGGACCCCGAATACCATTCGGTGGTGTTCCAGGACGCCGGCACCGGCAAGACGTTCCTGATCCGCTCCACGATCACCAGCGACCGCAGCGTCGAATACCGCGGCGCCACCTACCCGCTGGTCGTCGTCGACGTCACCGCGGACTCGCACTCGTTCTGGACGGGCACCAACCGGCATCTCGACACCGCCGGTCAGGTGGAGAAGTTCCGCCGCCGGTACGGAACCCGGTAGCACCCGGGACATAGGCTTTGGCCATGCGCCTGAAAGCCGGCTGGCCCGATATCGCCGACGGTGTCGGGTTGCACCTGCCGACCCTGTGGCAGCGCACGGATCCATGGAGCTGATCCTTTCGGTCGCCGCGCTCGCCGCGGTGCTCGGATTCGCGCTGTTTCGTCCCCGCTTTCAGGCGGTGATCGCGGTGTCGGCTGCTGCCGCGGTGATCGCGGCGGGCTCGGTCTCCTGGCAGGACGCGGTCGCCGAAGTGTCCGATCTGGCGCCGGTGGTCGGTTTCCTGGCCGCAGTGCTCGTCCTTGCCCGGCTCTGCGATGACGTCGGACTATTCCATGCCGCGGGCGTGCTGATGGCGCGGTCCACCTCGGGTGGCCAGAATCGTTTGCTGGCATCCGTTTTCGCAGTTGCGGCAGCGGTGACAGCCATCCTCAGCCTGGACGCGACCGTGGTCCTGCTGACCCCCGTGGTGCTCACGACTGCGCGCACGCTGGCCGTCTCGGCCCGGCCATACGCCTACGCCACGGCGCACCTGGCCAACAGCGCGTCGCTGCTGCTACCGGTCTCCAACCTGACCAACCTGTTGGCGTTCGGTGCCGCGGGTTTGACGTTCCTGTATTTCGCCGCGGCGATGACACTGCCCTGGCTTGCCGCGATACTCGTCGAGTTCATCTTGCTGCGTTGGATTTTCGCGAAGGACCTGGCGACCGCACCGCAACGTGAGGCGCCCGACGAACCATGGGACGTGCCGGTGTTCGCGCTGGTGGTCGTCGGCCTCACGCTCGCCGGGTTCGTGGTGACCTCGCTACTCGGCCTCTCACCGGCATGGGCGGCGCTGGCCGGTGCGCTCGTCCTCGGCCTGCGTGCACTGGCCTTGCATCAGACCAGCATCACCAAGATCGTCGTCGCGCTCGACATCCCGTTTCTGGCCTTCGTGCTGTGTCTCGGTGTCGTCGTAGCGGCCGTCATGAATAACGGCCTCGCGGCGGCGATGCACCACGTCCTGCCCGACGGTCAGGGGCTGGCGGCGCTCCTGAGCATCGCCGCAGTGGCGGCACTGCTGTCGAACGTCGTCAACAACCTTCCCGCGGTGCTGGTGCTGCTCCCGTTGGTGACGCCGGTGGGACCGGCGGCGGTGCTGGCCGTGCTCATCGGCGTGAACATCGGGCCCAACTTCAGCTATATCGGTTCGTTGGCGAATTTGTTGTGGCGCAACGCTGTACGCCGTGACATGGATGCCGGATTCGGTGAGTTCAGCAGTATCGGCCTGAAGAGCACGCCGTTGGTTCTGGTGGCCGCGGTGGTCGGGTTGTGGGCCTCAACCCGACTTCTCGGGCTGTAGCGGCGCCGGTCAGGATTGCAGCCGGGCACGGGCCATCAACTGTTCTCCGGGTAGGGCAGGCCGGCGTACAGGGCGGCCGACAACGCGTCCTCCTCGTCGCGCCGCTCCTTGAAGTGTCCGGTCAGCCCCGGCGCTGACGGGCGATCTCGGCCAGCACCACACCGGCGGCCACCGAGGCGTTCAGCGACTCGGTGGGTCCGGCCATCGGGATGGAGACGATGGCATCACAGTTCTCCCGCACCAGACGGGACAGGCCCTTACCCTCCGAACCCACCACGACCACGATGGGTCCCTCGGCATCGAGCTCATCGAGTTCGGTATCCCCGCCGGCGTCCAGGCCGACGATCTGCAGGCCGGCATCGGCCCAGCTCTTCAGGGTGCGGGTGAGGTTCGTCGCCCGGGACACCGGGAGCCGGGCTGCCGCACCGGCGCTCGTGCGCCATGCCACCGCGGTCACCGATGCCGAGCGGCGCTGCGGGATCACCACGCCGTGTCCGCCGAAGGCGGCAACCGAGCGCACGATGGCACCGAGGTTGCGGGGGTCGGAGATGTTGTCCAGTGCCACCAGCAGCGCCGGTGTGCTATCGCGCTGGGCGGCCTTGAGCAGGTCATCGGGATGGGTGTAGGAGTACGGCGGCACCTGAAGCGCGAGGCCCTGGTGCATACCGTTGCTCGACATCCGGTCCAGGTCGTGTTTCTGGACCTCCAGGATAGCGATGCCGGAATCGGCTGCCCGCGTTACGGATTCGGTGATCCGTTCGTCGGCGTCGACGCCCAGCATCACGTACAGCGCGGTGGCGGGGACCCCGGCGCGCAGACATTCCACCACCGGGTTGCGGCCGAGCACGACCTCGACGTCATCGGTCTTCTTGTGACGGCCCTGCGCTGCGCGCGCCGCCTTTGCAGCCTTCTTGGCAGCCGGATGGTGCGGCCGGTCCTTGGCCGCCGGCGTCGCCTTCTTGCCTTCCAGGCCGCGCCTGCGGACGCCACCGGAGCCCACCACCGGGCCCTTCTTGGTGCCTTCTTTGCGGACGGCGCCGCGGCGCTGTGAATTACCAGCCATGATCAGTTGTTCTTCCCGTCGCTTCGCTCGCCCTGGCGATCTCCCTCGACCAGCGACCACTGGGGTCCGTCTGCAGTGTCGGTGACCTCGATACCGGCCTCTTTGAGCCGGTCCCGGATGGCATCGGCGGCCGCCCAGTCCCGCTTCTCGCGCGCCTCTGCGCGTCCGGCCAGCGCCCAGTGCACCAACACATCCACCGCGGCCAGCGCGGCCGATGTCTCGTCGTTGGACTCCCAGCGCTCATCGAGCGGGTCGCAGCCCAGAATACCCATCATGGCCCGGATCGACTGCGCGGCGCCCATCGCACCAGCGTGGTCGCCGGCGTCGAGCGCCCGGTTGCCCTCGGCCCGGGCCGTGTGCACCTCGGCCAGCGCGATCGGCACCGACAGGTCGTCGTCGAGTGCCGCGGCGAACTTGTCGGTCCAGGTCCCGGGCTGCACCGCACCCACCCGGTTACGTACCCGGTGCAGGAAATCCTCGATACCGGTGTATGCCCTGGCGGCGTCGGTCAGTGCGTTCTCGGAGAACTCCAGCATCGACCGGTAGTGCGCGCTGCCCAGGTAGTACCGCAGCTCGGCGGCCCGGACCCGTTGCAGCACAGCAGGAATCGATAAGACATTGCCGAGCGACTTGCTCATCTTCTCGCCACCCATGGTGACCCAGCCGTTGTGCAGCCAGTACCGGGCGAAGCCGTCGCCGGCGGCCACGGCCTGGGCGATCTCGTTCTCGTGGTGCGGAAAAACGAGGTCCATGCCGCCGGCGTGGATGTCGAACTCGGCGCCCAGATACTCCTCGCACATCGCCACGCACTCGGTGTGCCAGCCCGGCCGACCTCGGCCCCAGGGCGTCGGCCAGGATGGCTCGCCCGGTTTGGCGCTCTTCCACATGGTGAAGTCCCGCGGGTCACGCTTGCCCGTCGCGACGCCCTCACCCTGGTGCACATCGTCGATGCGGTGCCCGGAGAGCTTGCCGTACCCGGGCAGGCTGAGCACGTCGAAGTACACGTCACCGTCACCCTCGTAGGCATGGCCGCGCCCGATGAGGCGCTCGATGAGTTCGACCATCTGGGTGATGTGTCCGGTGGCGCGCGGCTCTGCCGACGGCGGCAAGACGCCCAGCGCCTCGTAGGCGGCGGCGAAGGCACGCTCGTAGGTCGCGGCCCATTCCCACCACGGGCGGCCGGCGTCGGCGGCCTTGGTGAGGATCTTGTCGTCGATATCGGTGACGTTGCGGATGAAGGCGACGTCGAAACCCTTGGCGGTCAGCCACCGCCGCAGTACGTCGAAGGCCACCCCGCTGCGGACGTGCCCGATATGGGGCAGCCCCTGAACGGTGGCGCCGCACAGGTAGATCGATGCG
The DNA here is from genome assembly GCA_011620645.1 of Mycobacterium sp. Taxonomy (GTDB): domain Bacteria; phylum Actinomycetota; class Actinomycetes; order Mycobacteriales; family Mycobacteriaceae; genus Mycobacterium. Next base: position 63,918 of record WOYS01000023.1, on the reverse strand, counting down.
TGGCCGGGGCGTAGCGGCACGAAGTCACGAAGGGCTCCCGCCATCGTGTCGTAAAGCCGCAGTCCAGTCACGACGTGCCAGCTTACCGGCCTGTGCAGCGTTACTTTGCAACACCGAGCACAAGGGCGGTCGCAATGGCCGCCAAGCCCTCACCGCGACCGGTCAAACCGAGTCCGTCGGTGGTGGTGGCCGACACGGAGACGGGCGCGCCCAGCAGTTCGGACAGCAGTGCCTGAGCCTCGGCGCGGCGAGGTCCGATCTTGGGCCGGTTCCCGATCACCTGCACGGCGGCATTACCCACCCGGAAGCCTTCGACCGCCAACAGGCCGTGAACGTGGCGGAGCATGTCGGCACCGCCGACACCGCGCCACCGGGGTTGATCGGTGCCGAACACGGCACCCAGATCGCCGAGGCCGGCTGCGCTCAACAACGCATCGCACAACGCATGCGCGGCGACATCGCCGTCGGAATGACCAGCGCAGCCGTCAGCCTCGGCAAACAGAAGGCAGAGCAACCAACAGGGCCGCCCGGCCTCGACGGGATGAACGTCGGTACCCAGCCCGACGCGCAAATCCGTCACATTCAGGAAGCGGCGGCCAACGCCTCGTCGAGAATGATCGACGCCTTCTCGTCGTCGGTGTTCTCGGCGAGCGCGAGTTCGCCGACCAGGATCTGACGAGCCTTGGCCAGCATGCGCTTCTCGCCCGCGGACAGACCACGCTCCTGGTCTCGACGCCACAGATCGCGGACAACCTCGGCGACCTTGTTCACGTCACCGGAAGCCAGCTTCTCCAGATTCGCCTTGTACCGACGCGACCAGTTGGTCGGCTCCTCGGTGTGCGGCGCGCGCAGCACCTGGAAGACCTTGTCGAGGCCTTCCTGGCCGACGACATCACGGACACCGACGTACTCGGCATTGTCGGCGGGAACACGAACGGTGAGATCTCCCTGCGAGACCTTCAGGACGAGATACTCTTTCTGCTCGCCTTTGATGGTCCGGGTTTCGATCGCCTCGATCAACGCAGCACCGTGATGTGGATAGACAACGGTGTCTCCGACCTTAAAAATCATCAGTTTCGAGCCCCTTTCACAGATCAATGTTAGCACGGGGCTCCGACACGCGGGGAACAACTATGCAGGTCAGGGGCACCAGAGGTAAAGACTAGGGGTTGACACGGTGGCCGATACGTGCAACCAAATCGCGCCTGCGACAGGCTGTCCGGACCTTCCGGAAGGCTCCGGAGGGCGCTCGCCGGCCCTCGGCTACCGCCGCGAATGGTGACCTACTACAGTGCATAGTCGGACTACAGTGCATAGTCGGATCCATTGGTCGAGCAGGAGGCTTCAGTGAACCGCTTCGATGTGCGCGCGCCCCGGCTGGCCGCCTTCGCTCTGGTCGCCGGCCTGGCGCTCGCCGGCTGCGGCGCCGGCCAGGTGTCCCAGAGCGCCAGCCAGCAACCTGCCGTCAACGGCACGGTCGACACCGTCGGCAACATCGCGCTGCGCAATGTCTTCCTGCGCGCGGCGCAGACCAGCGACTACGTGCAGCCCGGCACCGAGGTCGAGCTGATCTTCACGGCAGCCAACAATTCCCCGGACGTGCCCGACAAGCTGATCACGGTCACCTCCGACGTCGGCACCGTCACCTTGACCGGTGACAGCGCCATCCCGGCCAGCGGTGTGCTGCACGTCGGCGCCCCCGACGGCCACGATGCGCTGGCATCGGTCGAGCGGGCCGATGAGGTGCGCGCCGATGTCGAGCTAACCGAACCGATCTCCAATGGCCTCACCTACGACTTCACCTTCACCTTCGAGCGCGCAGGCGCCACCACGTTCGCGGTGCCGATCTCGGCCGGCGAGGCTGCGCGACGCGACGGCAAGCCGGTCGGGGAAAGCGCAGGCGGACACGGCGAGGCCGGCGGGCACTGAATCTGACGTTCTGTCAGACCTGACGGCTACCGTCACAGCGTGGCTTCGAAAGTACGTTCGCAATACCGCTGTTCGGAGTGCAACCATGTCATGCCCAAATGGGTCGGGCGCTGCCCGGACTGCAGCACTTGGGGCACCATCAACGAAGTCGTCGCCCTCACCGCACTGAACGGCAGCTCGACCCGGCATGCGGTGGCACCGTCCTCACCCGCGGTGCCGATCACCTCCATCGACCCCGGCGTCACCAAACACTTCCCCACCGGCGTCAGCGAACTCGACCGGGTTCTCGGCGGCGGACTGGTGCCCGGATCGGTGACCCTGCTGGCCGGTGACCCTGGCGTCGGCAAGTCGACCCTGCTGCTCGAGGTCGCACACCGGTGGGCGCGCGGTGGGCGCCGCGCACTGTACCTGTCCGGCGAGGAATCCGCCGGGCAGATCCGGCTGCGCGCCGAACGCACCGGTTGTACGCATAACGAGATGTACCTGGCCGCCGAATCCGATCTGCAGACCGCACTCGGCCATATCGAACAGGTCAAGCCCACCCTGGTGGTGGTCGACTCGGTGCAGACCATGTCCAGCACCGAGTCCGATGGCGTCACCGGCGGCGTCACCCAGGTTCGTGCGGTCACCACGGCGCTGACGTCCTACGCCAAGATGGCCCGCGCGTCTGAGGGCATCGCGCTGTTGCTGGTCGGCCATGTCACCAAGGACGGCGCCATCGCGGGGCCGCGTTCGCTGGAGCATCTGGTCGATGTCGTCCTGCACTTCGAGGGTGACCGTGCCTCGGCGCTGCGGATGGTGCGCGGCGTGAAGAACCGCTTCGGCGCGGCCGATGAGGTGGGCTGTTTCCTGTTGCACGACAACGGGATCGAGTGCGTTGCCGACCCGTCGGGGCTGTTCCGGGATCAGCGCCCGGCCCCGGTGCCGGGCACCGCGGTGACGGTGACGATGGACGGCAAGCGACCGCTGCTCGGCGAGGTGCAGGCGCTGATCGGCAACGCGGCGCAGGGCACCCCGCGGCGCGCCGTCAGCGGTATCGACTCCGCCCGGGCCGCGATGATCACCGCGGTGCTGGAGAAGCGGACCGGCCTGAAACTCGGCCAGCACGACATCTATCTGTCCACTGTCGGCGGGATGCGATTGACCGACCCGTCCGCAGACCTGGCGGTGGCCATGGCCATCGCATCGGCCCATACCGATCTGCCGCTGTCGGCAACGGCGATCGCCATCGGCGAGGTGGGCCTGGCCGGGGACCTGCGCCGGGTCAACGGCATGGACCGCAGGCTCGCCGAGGCGGCCCGGTTGGGCTTCACCGAAGCGATCGTGCCGCCCGGCGTCAAGGAAGTGCCCGCCGGTCTGCGGCTGACCACCGCCGAGAACATCGGCACGGCATTGCGGGAGCTCAAGTCCATCGACAACAATGGCGGCCGATCCTAGGAGGCGCGACGGCGGTGAAGTCCAGAGGTGACCGGAGCATGGCGCACCCGGCCCGCCCGACGCTGCGCGAGACGCTCGGGCGGCTGGCTCCGGGCACCGACCTGCGCGACGGCCTGGAACGGATCCTGCGCGGCCGTACCGGCGCGCTGATCGTGCTCGGCTACGACGACAGCGTCGAGACCATCTGCGACGGTGGCTTCTCCCTGGACGTCCGTTACGCCCCGACCAAGCTGCGTGAGCTGTCCAAGATGGACGGCGCAGTCGTCCTTTCCAGCGACGGCACCCGGATTCTCAAGGCCAATGTCCAGCTGGTGCCCGATCCGTCGATACCCACCGACGAATCCGGCACCCGGCACCGCTCCGCGGAACGCACCGCGGTCCAGACCGGATATCCGGTCATCTCGGTCAGCCACTCGATGAGCATCGTCACGGTGTACGCGGATGGCGAGCGTCATGTGGTGCCGGAAACCCCGACCATCCTGTCCCGGGCCAACCAGACCATCGCCACCCTGGAGCGCTACAAATCCCGCCTCGACGAGGTCAACCGGCAGCTCTCCACCGCCGAGATCGAAGACTTCGTGACGCTGCGGGATGTGATGACGGTGGCCCAGCGCCTCGAGATGGTGCGCCGGATCAGCCTGGAGATCGATGCCGATGTCGTCGAACTGGGCACCGACGGCCGCCAGCTCAAGTTGCAGCTGGAGGAACTGGTCGGCGGCAACGACACCGCCCGCGAGCTGATCATGCGGGACTATCACGCCAATCCCGATCCGCCGAGCGCCGCGCAGGTGAGCGCGACCCTGGAGGAACTGGACTCCCTCTCCGACAATGAACTGCTCGATTTCACCGCTCTGGCAAGGGTTTTCGGCTACCCATCGACCATCGAAGCCCAGGACTCGGCGCTGAGTTCACGCGGCTACCGGGCTATGGCAGGCATACCGCGACTGCAGTTCGCCCATGTGGATCTGCTGGTCCGGTCGTTCGGCTCGCTGCAGGGCGTCCTCGCGGCCAGCGCGACCGACCTGCAGTCGGTGGACGGCATCGGCTCGATGTGGGCACGCCACATCAGGGAGGGTCTGTCCCAGCTGGCCGAGTCGACGATCGCCGACCAGCTGGCCTGAGACTTAGGGCGTCGGCGCTTCCCCGGGCGGCGGCGCATCGGCAGGCGGAGCGTCGGCCGGAGCCGCCGCGGCGAGGATGAACGGAACCGACGCCGATCGCAGATTGCCCAGCTGAACCAGCAGGTTGTAGGTGCCGGGACCGATCGCCTCGCGTGGCAGCGGGCAGTTCGGGGCCGATCCCATTCCGGTCCAGGTGACTTCGGTGGTCACCTGCTCACCTGGGTTGAAGGTCTTGACCAAGGTTTCGTTGGACGGTGCGCAGTCCAGGTTCGACCAAAGCCGGTTGTTGTCGAGCGAGTACACGTACGCGGCCAGCACGGCGGCCCCGACATCGCGCTTGCACGCGACCAGTCCGATATTGGTGACCACCATGGTGAACTTCGGCTGGTCGCCCATCACGTAGTCGGGGGCGCTGGTGATGCCCTTGACCGCCAGGTTGGAGTCGGGGCAGTCCTCGCCCTCCTGCAGCACCGGCGGCGGGACCACCGCCACGGTGGGCGTCGGCATCGGCGGCGGAGTCTGCGCGGCCGGCGGCACGACCGGGGTCTTGACCCCGGGTTCCTCCCCCGGCAGCGGTGTGGGGGCTGCCTGCGAGGCCTCGGTATCGGCGGTTGGATCTGCGGTACCGCTGCCCGAGCTGGAGCTGTTGGCAACCACGATCGCCACGATCCCGGCGACAAGGGTGGCCACCACGAAGGCGACACCAATGGCCAGCGCCCTGCGACGCCGGTAGATCTCCGGGGGTAGCTGGCGGTGGGGTTCGGTGTCTAGCACGACCCCAACGGTAAGCCCGGGTCACGCATCGTCGTTCGAGGCGTGTCGGCGTGTCGGGTGTGGTATCGGTCAGGCTTCGCCGATATCGCCCAGGTGATGGCGCAGCGCCACCCGCCCGTCGGACAGGTGGTAGGTCAGACCGACGATCGCCAGGGTGCCCGCCTCGACCCGCTCAGCAATGAGCGTTGACCTGGCAAGCAGCTGCGCACCGGTCTCTGCGACATGACGGGCCTCGAACTCGTCGACACGGGTCAGGCCGTCGCGGCGGCCGAGCAGAATCGACGGGATGACCCGCTCGACGATGTCCCGGACATAGCCGCCGGGGATCTCGCCCTCATCGAGGGCCGCCAGCGTGGCCTTCACCGCGCCGCAGCTGTCGTGGCCGAGCACGGCGATCAACGGCACGTTGAGCACGCCGACCGCGTACTCGATCGAGCCGAGCACCGCCGAGTCGATGACATGCCCGGCCGTGCGGACGACGAACATGTCGCCGAGACCCTGGTCGAAGATGAGCTCCGCGGCGACGCGGCTGTCACCGCAGCCGAACAGCACGGCCGTCGGCTTCTGCGCCTCGGTAAGCCGGGCGCGGTCCTCGACACCCTGGCTGGGATGCTCGGGCTGTCCGGCAACGAAGCGGTCGTTACCCTCTTTGAGTGCCTTCCAAGCGGAGATCGGATTCGAATCGGGCATGACCCGTATTGTGCCCGAGCCCGTGACCGGTATCGACCCGGAGGAGCTGTTGGCCTGGTTTGACCAGGCCGAACGCGATCTGCCGTGGCGACATCCGAGTGTCTCGGCCTGGCAGATCCTGGTCAGCGAATTCATGCTCCAGCAGACACCGGTCAACCGGGTGGAACCGATTTGGCGGGACTGGATCGCGCGGTGGCCCACGCCGTCGGCCACCGCGGCGGCGGGCTCCGCCGATGTGTTGCGGGCCTGGGGCAAGTTGGGATACCCGCGCCGGGCCAAGCGTCTGCACGAGTGCGCGGTCGCGATCACCGCCGATCACGACGATGTGGTGCCCGCGGATGTGGAGACGCTGCTGACACTGCCCGGCGTCGGCGCATACACCGCGCGGGCCATCGCGTGTTTTGCCTATCGACAGCGGGTCCCCGTCGTGGACACCAATGTGCGACGGGTGCTGACACGGGTGATTCACGGATGCGACGAGGCTGCGGCGAGCACCCGCGACCTCGACGAGGTGGCCGCCTTGTTACCCGATGGCGATACCGCACCACGGTTCTCGGCCGCGCTGATGGAACTCGGGGCCATCGTGTGCACCGCACGCGGGCCGAAGTGCGGCCTGTGCCCGCTGCGCGAATGCCGTTGGCGCAGTGCCGGTTACCCACCGGCCAGCGCACCTGCACGACGGGTGCAGAAGTACGCAGGGACCGATCGCCAGGTCCGCGGGCGACTGCTCGACGTGCTGCGCGCCAGCGTCACCCCGGTGACGCGCGCCCAGCTCGATGTGGTCTGGCTGTCCGATACCGCCCAGCGGGATCGGGCACTGGATTCGCTGCTGATCGACGGTTTGGTGGAACAGACGGCCGGCGGCCTGTTCGCGCTGGCGGGCGAGGGTAGCTAGGCGCCTCCGGCGAGCGTCGATAGGAACGACTCGACCGCATTCCGGTAGACGTCGGGCGCATCGTCGTGAATCAGGTGTCCCGCCCCTGGAACGTGCAGATACGTTGTCCGGTAACCGGTCTCGTGCATCCGTTGCATCTGTCCGGGCGGGGCGACGGTGCCGCCCGCCTCCAGCAGCAGCACCGGCACCCGCACCGACTCCCACTGCCGCCAGTAGTCACGGGTACCCCACTGCGCGGCGATCTCGATCCAGCGGGCGGTGTGCCCGTGCAGGCGCCAGCCGGAAGCGGTCTCGTCGAACGCCTCCAGGAAGTATTGGCCGGCGACCGGCCCGAACTCCCGATAGACCTGCTCCGCGGAACCGAACTCGACCGGCAACGCGTGCAACCAGGGCTCCCACGGTCCGGTGGTGTGGCCCCGGAAATCGGGCGCCATGTCCTCGACCACCACCGCGGTCACCAGATCCGGTCTGGCCGCAGCCAGACCCCACGAATGCAGACCACCCATCGAATGCCCGATCAGCTTCACCGGACCGCCCAACGACTCGACCGCGGCGCCCAGGTCATCGACGAAACGCTCGGTGCTGATCGGGTACGGGTCGCTGACATCGCGCCCGCGATGCCACGGCGCGTCATAGGTGTACACCTGCCCGAACCGGGTCAGCCAGGGCAGCTGCCGCGACCATGTACTGCCCCGTCCCATCAGCCCGTGCACCAGGATCAGCGGCTCGCCGTCTGCAGCGGCAGAGCCGCCGCGGGAAGTGAGAAATTCGCTCCGCATGCCGACATCCTGCCGCGACGGGGTCCGGGTAGCCTGAAGCCATGACCGTCGTGAAGATCAATGCCATCGAGGTGCCGGCCGACGCAGGCCCCGAGCTGGAGAAGCGTTTCGCGCACCGCGCACACGCCGTCGACAACCAGCCCGGTTTCCTCGGCTTCCAGCTGCTGCGCCCGGTCAAGGGCGAGAACCGCTATTTCGTGGTCACCCAGTGGGAGTCCGATGAGGCATTCCAGGCCTGGGCCCAGGGCCCTGCCGCGGAGGCGCATGCCGGGCAGCAGGCCAAGCCGGTCTCCACCGGGGCATCCCTGCTGGAGTTCGAGGTTGTGTTGGACGTTGCGGGGACCGGCAACCAGGCCTGACGGCGGCGGGGCGGCCCGCCGGATCGCGGCGCTGATCTGCACTGCCGCCCTGGTCACCATCACGGTCAACGGATGCGTCCCATCCGGCACACCCTCAGCCAACGCCGGCGACAGTCTCGCCGCGATCAACACCAACACCCCACCTGGCGTGCGCGCCAAGCAGGTGATGGACATGCTCAATTCCGACTGGCCCATCGGGCCGGTCGGAGTCGGGACGCTCGCGGTGCCCACGCAGGTCGACGAGGTGGGCGCCACAATGGAGACGATGTGGCTGGACCGCCCGTACACCGTCGCCGGGGTGGATATCGGCGCCGGATCGGCGACGCTGCACCTGGTCACCTCCTACGGTGCGCGCCAGGACATCGAGATCCGCACCGATGACGCCAGCACGCTGGTGGAACGCTTCGCCGTCACCAATCAGACGCCGCCGATGACGAGCTGGGCCGATGTGGACGCGGCACTGTCCAAGACCGGTGCCCGCTACTCCTACCGGCTGTCCAAGGTCAACGACGGCCACTGCGAGCAGGTGGCAGGCACCAACACAGCCGAATCATTGCCGCTGGCATCGATATTCAAACTCTACGTGCTCTATGCGGTGGCCGAAGCCGTCACGGCGGGCACGCTGCACTGGGACGATCCGCTGACCATCACCGCGGGCGCCAAGGCCGTCGGCTCGTCCGGCTTCGACCGGCTGCCGCCGGGCGCTCAGGTCCCGGTGCGCAGGGCCGCCGAGAAGATGATCGCCACCAGCGATAACATGGCCACCGACCTGCTGATGGCGCGCCTGGGCCCCGGCGCGGTCGAACGCGCGCTGGCCGATGCCGGGCATCACGACCCGGCCAGCATGACGCCGTTTCCCACCATGCACGAGATCTTCTCGGTCGGCTGGGGTGAACCCGATCTTCGCGAGCAGTGGGAACAGGCATCCCCGCGGGACCGTGTCGAGCTGCTACACGAGACGAATTCCCGTCCCTACGAACCGGATCCGCTGCGCACACGGTCGCCGGCGTCGAGTATCGGCGCGGAATGGTATGGCAGCGCCGAGGACATCTGCCGGGTGCACGCCGCGCTGCAAACCGCCGCGGTCGGTGCGGCGGCGCCGGTGCGCGACATCATGTCCGCCATCCCCGGCATCGACCTGGACCCCGCCGAATGGCCGTATATCGGCGCCAAGGCGGGCAACCTTCCCGGGGACCTGACCTTCAGCTGGTATGCGGTGGACCGCAGCGGTCAGCCGTGGGTGCTCAGCCTGCAGATGAACTGGCCGCGGTTCTACGGCCCGCGCACCGCGGGCTGGCTGATGACGGTGATCAAGCAGATGTTCGCGCTGGCGCGCTGATTCGGGCCCTGCCTAGGTCGAGCGAAGCGTCCAAGCGGGTGCCCGGTAATGCAGGGTGGTACGGCTCACGGGCTCGATATCGATGCGCCAGAAGGACTTCGGCGGAGCATTCAGCGCGATGAGGATGGCGGCCCTGATCACCGACGGATGGGTGATGGCCACCAGCCGGCCACGCCGTTGCGCGATGCCGTCCATCCACGTGCCGACCCGCCTGCGCAACGTGACGATCGATTCGCCTCCATGCGGGGCCTGCGTCGGGTCGGTGAGCCAGACCGTCATATCGGCGGCGTCGATTCCACCGAGTGAGGCTCCGCGCCACCGTCCGCAATCGAGATCTGCGAGACCGGAGTCGATCGTGGCACGCACGCCCAACAGATCGGCGGTCTGCACCGTGCGCTGTTCGGGTCCGCATACCGCGGCATCGATCGCGCCGAGGTCGACGCAGGTGTTGGCTTGGCGGCGCCCGAGCGCACTGAGCGGCTCGTCGGTGGGAAATCGTCCGGCCGCCATCGCATCGGTCATGGCATGCGATACGAGGGTCAGCCGGATGACCTCACTCACGCAGAAACGGAATCCCGCCGCTTCTGGTCGAGCAGCCGCGAGACCAGCGCGGCGAACACCAGGCCGATCGTCGCCCACATGACCACCTGGGTGACCAGCGAGTAGAGCCGGAACTCGTAGAGATCATCAGCGGGGAATGCCCCGAAGATGATGGTGCCCGTGGCGTCGGTGATCGGTCCGGGAGTCTCGTCGATGGTCGGCAGGATCAAGAACACCACGGCCATCGACACCAGGTAATCGGCGATGCCGATCAGCGAGGCGTTCCAGACACCGTGCTTGGGTGCCAGCTTGCGGGCCAGCAGCGCCGCCCCGACGAACAATCCCGCCGAGAGCACCATTAGCAGCAGATACAGCAGGGTGCGCTGCTGTATGGTTCCGTCCAGACTGACCGCGGGCGGGTTCGGCGGGTACTTCAGTGACGGCACGATCCACAGCGCGATCAGCATGCCGCCGGCCAGCAGGGCCGCCGTGGCACGGGCGGACAACGCTGATTCCCCGGTCGCTGCGCTCCTGCCCGCCGATCCCCCCAGCCGGCCATAGGCCACACAGAACACGACGGCCAGCAGTGCGCCCATGGCGACGCTGAACGCCACCAGGCCGAACCCGAGTCCGATCGTGGACTGCACGGTACGGGTGATCTCGATGCCACCCTCGGCACCGTGTTCATGTGCCGCACCGGCGTGTTCGATGGCCTCATGTGCAGCGCTGGCGCCATCCTCGAATTCAATGGCACGGTCGATGACCGGCTCGATGGCTATCCAGGACCAGATGAATGCGAGTATGCCGCCGAGGGCGCCGGCCAGCAGGCCGCGCCCGATGATCTTCTTTTCCATCGGGGTGTGTCGCTTCCGGCGTCTAGTGGCAGGGGTAGCCGAGTAGATGCCGGGCGTCGTGCACGAATTCGTGGATGACGGTGTTCGCGCCGAACACCGACGTCGCACCCTGATCCATCCCGACGAAGTAGAGCACCAGCAGTGCGAGGAAAGCGGTCAGCGCCAACCAGACCACCGCGCTGGCGGCAGAGAGATCGATGGCGCCGGCCCTGGCGCCGGACGCCTTGGAAGCCTCGGCAGAAGTCATATCCGGTCCTTTCGGGAGTTCGCGTCCCAAGTCGAAAAAGGGGGGGTGACGGGCGTTGGGTCCGACTTTCACAGTGGCGCGACCGTTCTGGAATTACACCAGATTCCAATGCCAATCGAGAGCAGCTCGGATGCTACGGCAAAGCCCCCGGCCGGATACTCCGGCCGGGGGCTTCGTCGCATGCTGTTACTCCGCCGCGGTGGCGGCCAGGTCTGCTTCGTCGGTGGACGCGACAGCCTTCTGCCGTCCGGCGAAGGTGAACTTGGCGTTCTCGCCCGATCCCTCGCCGTCCCAGCCTTCGACGTCGACCATAACGATCTGACCCGGACCGATCTCGTCGAACAGGATCTTCTCGCTCAGCGCGTCCTCGATCTCGCGCTGGATGGTGCGACGCAGCGGCCGGGCACCGAGCACCGGGTCGAAGCCGCGCTTGGCCAGCAGCGCCTTCGCCTGATCGGTCAGCTCCATGGCCATGTCCTTGGCCTTGAGCTGCTTGCCGACCCGGCCGATCATCAGTTCCACCATCTCGACGATCTCTTCCTGCGTGAGCTGGTGGAAGACGATGATGTCGTCGATGCGGTTGAGGAACTCCGGCCGGAAGTGCTTCTTGAGCTCATCGTTGACCTTGAGCTTCATCCGCTCGTAGTTGTTCTCGCCGCCACCCTGGGTGAAGCCGAGCCCGACTGCCTTCGAGATATCGGAGGTACCGAGGTTCGAGGTGAAGATCAGCACGGTGTTCTTGAAGTCGACCGTGCGACCCTGACCGTCGGTGAGACGGCCGTCCTCCAGCACCTGCAACAGGGTGTTGTAGATCTCCTGATGCGCCTTCTCGATCTCGTCGAAGAGCACCACCGAGAACGGCTTGCGGCGCACCTTCTCGGTGAGCTGGCCGCCCTCTTCGTAACCGACGTAGCCGGGAGGAGCGCCGAACAGCCGCGATGCAGTGAAGCGATCGTGGAACTCACCCATGTCGATCTGGATGAGTGCGTCGTCGTCACCGAACAGGAACGCCGCCAGCGCCTTGGAGAGCTCGGTCTTACCGACACCGGACGGGCCGGCGAAGATGAACGAGCCCGACGGGCGCTTGGGGTCCTTGAGGCCGGCCCGGGTGCGCCGGATGGCCTTGCTGACCGCCTTGACGGCGTCCTCCTGGCCGATGATCCGCTTGTGCAGCTCATCCTCCATGCGCAGCAGACGCGTGGTCTCGGCCTCGGTCAGCTTGAACACCGGGATACCGGTCCAGTTGCCGAGTACCTCGGCGATCTGCTCGTCGTCGACCTCGGCGACCACATCGAGATCACCTGAGCGCCACTGCTTCTCACGCTCGGCACGCTGCGCGACGAGCGTCTTCTCGCGATCGCGCAGGTTGGCGGCCTTCTCGAAGTCCTGCGCGTCGATCGCGGACTCCTTCTCCCGGCGGGCATCGGCGATCTTCTCGTCGAACTCGCGCAGGTCCGGCGGTGCGGTCATCCGGCGAATCCGCATCCGGGCACCGGCCTCATCGATCAGGTCGATCGCCTTGTCCGGCAGGAACCGGTCGTTGATGTAGCGGTCGGCCAGGGTGGCCGCGGCCACCAGTGCACCGTCGGTGATGGACACCCGGTGGTGCGCCTCGTAGCGGTCACGCAGACCCTTGAGGATCTCGATGGTGTGCTCGACGGTCGGCTCGCCCACCTGGACGGGCTGGAAGCGGCGCTCCAGGGCGGCATCCTTCTCGATGTACTTGCGGTACTCATCGAGGGTAGTCGCACCGATGGTCTGCAGCTCACCGCGGGCCAGCTTGGGTTTGAGGATGCTGGCGGCGTCGATCGCGCCCTCGGCGGCACCCGCACCCACAAGCGTGTGCAGCTCGTCGATGAACAGGATGATGTCGCCGCGGGTGTTGATCTCCTTGAGCACCTTCTTCAGGCGCTCCTCGAAGTCACCGCGGTAGCGGCTGCCCGCGACCAGCGAACCGAGGTCCAGGGTGTAGAGCTGCTTGTCCTTGAGCGTCTCGGGGACCTCGCCGTGCACGATGGCCTGGGCCAGGCCCTCGACGACGGCGGTCTTACCGACGCCGGGCTCACCGATCAGCACCGGGTTGTTCTTGGTGCGCCGGCTCAGCACCTGCATGACCCGCTCGATTTCCTTCTCGCGGCCGATGACGGGGTCGAGCTTGCCCTCCATGGCGGCGGCGGTCAGGTTGCGACCGAACTGGTCGAGCACCAGCGACGTGGACGGGTTACCCGCCTCACCACCGCGGCCTCCGGTACCGGCCTCGGCGGCTTCCTTGCCCTGGTAGCCACTCAGCAGCTGGATGACCTGTTGACGCACCCGGGTCAGTTCGGCGCCGAGCTTCACCAGAACCTGGGCGGCCACGCCCTCGCCCTCGCGGATCAGGCCGAGCAGGATGTGCTCGGTGCCGATGTAGTTGTGGCCGAGCTGCAGCGCCTCACGCAGGGAGAGTTCGAGCACCTTCTTGGCGCGCGGGGTGAACGGGATGTGCCCGGACGGCGCCTGCTGACCCTGGCCGATGATCTCCTCGACCTGGCTGCGCACGCCTTCCAGGGAAATGCCCAGCGACTCGAGCGACTTGGCAGCCACGCCCTCACCCTCGTGGATGAGGCCGAGCAGGATGTGCTCAGTGCCGATGTAGTTGTGGTTGAGCATCCGGGCCTCTTCTTGGGCCAAGACGACCACGCGACGGGCACGATCGGTGAATCTCTCGAACATCGCTTTTACCTGCTCTTCCTCACTTAGGGCGGCCACGTGCGCTGTACAGGATCTGCACAGGCACCGCACCTGCCATCCACTGTAGTGGTTCAAGGGACAGGCGTGCCCCGGTAGGTGTCGGGGCACCGTGGCACCGTTACACCCACAACGCGCACGTACAGCGAAACGTTGCCCCGAAAACGCCGAGATGAGTTCGCCGTCAGCGAAGTTATGTGCGGGTCCGAATCTCCCGGGAGGCGAATCGGCTACCGGAGGATCTTTTGCGGTGGTCGAATCCCGAGGTGGAGATTCTACGTCGCGGCGTGGTAAGCGTCGATGACGTCGGCCGAAATGCGCCCGCGGGTCGACACGTTGTGGCCGTTTCGGCGGGCCCATTCCCGGATGGCCGCGCTCTGTTCCCGATCGATCGCCGCGCGCCCGCGGCCCGATCCGGCCGAGCGTCCGCGGCGGCGGCCACCCACGCGACGGCCGGCCTCGACCCACTGCTTCAGGTCGCCACGCAACTTGGTGGCGTTCTTCGAAGAAAGATCGATCGCATAGCTCACACCGTCCAGTGCGAATTCGACGGTCTCATCTGCCGGCGCCTCGCCGTCGAAATCGTCAACCAGCGTGATGGTAACTTTCTTCACCATATAGCTCACACGACCCTTCTGTGGCCCACTCGTAGATTCCACCCGCGAACCCCTGCCGCAATGTTTGCATACGAATGGAATTCATTCAACAACCACTCGCGTTATGCGGTCAGTTCGAGTGTCTACGCACAATCGGGAACAAAACCGTCTCTCTAATCGTCAGGCCCGTCAAGGCCATCAACAGACGGTCAATTCCCATTCCGGTACCCGTCGTCGGCGGCATCGCATACTCCAAAGCGGCGAGAAAATCCTCGTCGAGGCGCATTGCCTCGTCATCACCCGCGGCGGCGGCCAGCGCCTGCGCCTGGAAACGCTCGCGCTGAATGACGGGATCGATCAGCTCGGAGTAACCGGTCGCCAACTCAAATTTACGGACGTAAAGATCCCACTTTTCGGTGACACCGGGAATGCTGCGATGAGCGCGTGTCAGCGGGCTCGTCTCCACCGGGAAGTCGCGAACAAAGGTCGGCGCCCACAACGTTTCGCCGACGGTATGCTCCCACAGTTCCTCGACCAATTTCCCGTGCCCATAACCGCGATCCGTGGGAATCTCTACGTCAAGACGTTCCGCGATGGACAAGAGATGTTCCAGTCTGGTGTCCGGTGTGATCTCTTCACCGAGTGCGGCCGACAACGACGGATACATTTCCAGCGTCGGCCATTCGCCGTCCAAGTCATACGTACTGCCGTCGGGCAGCAGCACCGCACGGGTTCCCAGCGCTTCGTCTGCCACTTCCTGAATCAGTTCGCGGGTGACGATGGCGGAATCGTCATATGTGCCATACGCCTGATACGTCTCCAGCATCGCGAATTCCGGAGAATGTGTGGAATCCGCACCCTCGTTTCGAAAGTTCCGATTCAGCTCGAAGACCTTCTCGAAACCGCCGACAAGGCAACGCTTGAGGAACAACTCCGGGGCGATCCGCAGATAGAGGTCGGCATCGAGGGCGTTCGAGTGGGTGATGAACGGCCTGGCCGCGGCACCGCCGGCCAACGTCTGCAGCATCGGGGTCTCGACCTCGAGGAAACCGCGCCGTTCCAGCGCCGAACGCACCGCCCGCACCACGGCGATGCGCTGCCTGGCGATGGTGCGCGCCTCCGGGCGGACGATCAGGTCGACATAGCGCTGCCGCACCCGCGACTCTTCGCTCATCTCCTTGTGAGCCACCGGAAGTGGCCGCAAAGCCTTGGAGACTATTTGCCAGGAATCGGCCAGCACAGATAATTCGCCGCGACGGGAGCTGATGACCTGTCCGTGCGCGAAGACGATATCGCCGAGGTCGACATCGGTCTTCCAGGCATCCAGCGATTCCTGGCCCACCTCGGCGAGGCTGATCATCAGCTGCAACTGGGTGCCGTCGCCATCCTGCAGGGTGGCAAAACACAGCTTTCCGGAGTTACGCGCGAACACCACCCTGGCCGCGACGCCGACGGTGTCTCCGGTCTGGGTGTCCACCGGCAGGTCCGGGTAGACCGCCCGCAGTTCGGCCAGCGAATGGGTGCGTGCCACCTGTACCGGATAGGGGTCACGCCCTTCGGCGAGCAGGCGCTCACGTTTGGCCTGACGGATCCGGTACTGCTCCGGGGTGTCGTCCTCGGGCTGGGACGGGGTGGATTCGGACGGCACAGGACAAGTCACGACAAGCCAGCTTAATCAGCGTCGTCCGCGCTGCTTGTCGCGGTTGCGCTCGAACACCAGGCGCAGCCCCTCCAGCGTCAGGTGCTGGTCGTAGTGCCCGACCGTGCGCAGATCGGGCAGCACCAGCGGGGCGGAGTTGCCGGTGGCGACCACCGCGACATCGCTGCCGCCGAATCCGTCGACGTCGGCGCGAATGCGTTCCACCAAGCCGTCGACCAGGGAGGCGAATCCGAAGATCGCACCGGCCTGCATGCATTCCACGGTGTTCTTGCCGATCACCGACCGCGGGCGGGTCAGTTCGACGCGGCGCAGCGCCGCGGATCTGGCCGCGGCGGCATCGGAAGAGACCTGCACACCCGGGGCGATGGCCCCCCCGAGGAACTCACCCTTGGCCGACACCACGTCCACACAGATCGAGGAGCCGAGGTCCACCACGATGGCCGGCGAGCTGTACTTGTGAAAAGCGGCCAGAGAGTTGACGATCCGGTCGGCGCCGATCTCCCTGGGATTGTCCACCAGTAGCGGGATCCCGGTGCGGACCCCTGGTTCGATGAGCACGTGGGGCACCGAGGGCCAGTACTGTTGCAGCATCAGCCTGATCTCGTGCAGCACCGACGGCACGGTGGACAGCGCGGCCGCACCCGTCAGTTGCTCGACATCGTCACCGATCAGACCATCGATGGTGAGCGCCAATTCGTCTGCGGTGACCTCGGATTCGGTGCGGATCCGCCAGTGCTGCACAACCTTCGCGTGGTCTGCGGCGCCGGAGATCAGTCCGACGATCGTATGGGTGTTGCGGACATCTACCGCTAGCAGCATATTCGGCGCGGCGATATCAGGCCGGACACGTCGGCAGGCACGTAGGCGGGGTCGTGGCCGTGCACACCGAGGTCGATCTGGTTGTTGTCCGCGTCGACGAAGACGATCCGCGGCTGATACTCGCGGGCCAGCGCGTCCTCCATCGCGCCGTAGGCGATGAGAATCACCAGGTCACCGGGATGCACCAGATGCGCAGCGGCGCCGTTGATCCCGATCACCCCGCTGCCGCGTTCGCCGGTGATCGCGTAGGTGACCAGCCGGTTGCCGTTGTCGATGTCGACGATGGTGACCTGTTCACCTTCCAGCAGATCGGCGGCGTCCATCAGGTCGGCGTCGATGGTCACCGAACCCACATAGTGCAGGTTCGCCTGAGTGACGGTGGCTCGGTGAATCTTCGACTTCAGCATCGTTCGTATCATCAGTTCCTCCAAGGCAATTCGTGTTCGTCATACGCGACGTCCGGACCCGCACTCGAGGGCACGCCGATGTCGATGGCAATGTTGTCCAGTAGCCGGGTGCCACCGAGGCGCACGGCCAGCAGCAGGCGGGCCGCCCCGGTCTGCGGCGCCGGACCCAGCCAGGTGTTACGGACCTCCAGATAGTCCACGCTGATCGCCGGAACCTCGTCGAGCACGGCACGGGCCGCGTCCAGTGCGGCTTCCGCACCCTCGCCTGCGGCGTACATACCGGCCAGCAGTGCCGACGGTATCGCGCAGGCCTGTTCGCGCTCGACATCGCCGAGGTAGCGGTTGCGTGAGGACATGGCCAGGCCATCGGCCTCCCGCACGATGGGCACCCCGACGATCCGGGCGTCGAGGTTGAGGTCGTCGGCCATCTGACGAATCAGCACCAATTGCTGATAGTCCTTCTCGCCGAAGAACGCTCGATCCGGGTGCACGATCTGCAGCAGCTTCATGACGACGGTCAGCACACCGGCGAAATGTGTGGGCCGAGAAGCACCTTCGAGCTCGGCACCCAGCGGCCCGGCATGCACGCTGGTACGCAGCCCGGCCGGGTACATCTCCGTCGCGGTAGGCGCGAACGCGATCTGGACACCTTCTTCGCGCAGTGCCGCCAGATCGTCGTCCAGCATACGCGGGTAGGCATCCAGATCCTCACCGGCGCCGAACTGCAGCGGGTTGACGAAGATCGAGACCACCACGGCCGCACCGGGAATCCGTTGGGCGTTGCGCACGAGCGTCAGGTGGCCCTCGTGCAGCGCACCCATCGTCGGGACGAGCATGACCTGCCGACCGGTGGCGCGCAGGGCTCTCGTCAGGTCCGCGATATCGGCAGGGCTGGTGTAGACGTTCAGTTCACCGGCCGCGAAGGCGGGCGGTTTGCGGTCATTCACGGTTGACCTGCAGTGGGCGAAGAGAGCACGTCGAATACGTCCTTCGGTGCGTGCGCACGCTGGGCAGTGCGCAGTGAGTTGGATCGATACGCTTGTGCCAGTTCAGGATCGGTCGCGATAAGAGCCTGCAGATGGCCGCCCACCGCCGCGGCGTCACCGCGTGCGACCGGTCCGGTGAGCGCCGACTGTCCACGTTGCAATGCGTTCTCCAGCGATGCTCGCGACAGCGGGCCCACGATGCGTTCGGCCAGCCCGCCCGGTGCGTCGCCGACGAGTTCCTGACCGAGCAGTTCCTGACCACGCAGCGCGGAGCGCAACGCCTCGACCGCGTCGAGGACGACGGTGGCGAGGTGATTGCTGGCATGTGCCAGTGCCGAGTGATAGAGCATGCGGGCATCCTCGCGCACCCGGAAGGGTTCGCCGCCGATCTCGAGCACCAGCGCCTGCCCGATCGCGTAGCCGATCTCATCGAGCGCGGTGACGCCGAAACAGGTTTCCGACAGACGGGCGATGTCCTCATCGGAACCGGTGAACGTCATCGCCGGATGGATGGCCAGCGGGATGCAGCCCTGCGCCGTCAACGGTTCGAGCACACCGATCCCGTTAAGCCCCGACGTGTGCACGACGATGGTGCCGGAACGCACCGCGCCGGTGGTCGCCAGCCCGCAGACCAGCGCGGCGAGTTCGCCGTCGGGCACCGCGAGTAACAACAGCTCCGCTTGGCCCGCGACCTCTTGAACCGGCAGGACCGCGGTATCGGGCAGCCTGCGGGCGGCGCGATCGAGGGATTTGGCGGAGATGGCGCTGCAGGCCACCACAACATGCTCGGCGCGCTCCAGCGCCACGCCGAGTGCCGTTCCCACCCGGCCGGCAGAGACGATGCCGACAGTGAGCCGGGCCGGGCGGAGTCCGTCGACCATGACAGACGACCTCGCAAATTCTCCTGTGATGTTCGTTCCGGTCCCGCGCTGCGGGTACCGGACGGTCAGGGTGAGTCTAGCTCACTCCTTGCGGCGGCGACGTCGGCCACCGTCGTCGGGTGCCGCCTGCAGGCGCGAGAGCAGTTCGGAGACCGGCTGACCGCCAGCGTGCTGACCACCCTCCTCAACCGGTTGCTCGGCAGGCCGCGGTGTTTCCTCCGGGCCCCGGTGCCTGGCTGCAGGGTTCGGTGCGGACGGCACAGGGTCGGCCTGGGCAGGAGCGGCCTGGGCAGGATCGGCCTGGGCAGGATCGGGCCCGCTGGCCCGCCGGCGCCGCGGCGGGGTTGCGCCGGCCTCGCCCGGAACGGCGTGCCGGGCGCGACGCGATGGAGCGGGCACCTCGGTATCGGAGCTGTAATGGCGGCCGCGGCGGTCCGGCACGTCCCCGACCACCGGCTGGGGGTCCGGGGTCGGCTGGGGCATCCACTGCGCAGCGCCGGGAGGAGGCGGCGGCGGGGGCAGTTTCACCGGCGGCTCGCCGACCTCCGATGCTCTGCGGTGCGCTCCCCGCAACGGTTCCGGCTGCGCCCACTGATATTCCGGCGACTGCGGCTCGGCGGGCACGTCGATGATGGGGCTTTCCTCGGTGCGCGGTTCGGCCTCCGGACGGGGCGGGGTGTCGATACGGCTGGCGATCACCCGGCCGGCGGGGCGATCGGTTTCCAGCGCGGGGCGCTGGTCCAGGTCGGCATCGAACAAGATCCCCAGATTGGTGCGCAGGGCGGCCAACTCGGCCCGTAGCGCAGCGACCTCGTTGGCCGCTTGGGCCCGCAGTTCCGCCGACAGTTCGCGGCGCAGTTGAGCTTCCACCGCCAGTTCGTACTCACGGCGGGCGGAGATCTCGCGATCCAGCTGAAGGTCGTAGACATATTTCAGATCGCGCACTTTGGCCTGGTCGAGATCGCTCTGCCGCCGATAGATGAACGACACGAAAGCCGCGGCCACCGCCGCCCACAGCGCCAGCACGACGGCAAGCTTGAGAAGTTCCACCCGATTGGTGAAGACCAGCACGGTGCTGGCAACGATGGCGAGCACCAGCAACGCTGTCAGCAGAATCCAACCCGGCCTGCGGTTGACGCGTCGAACGCGCACGCCGCGGGACGGATCGGTCATGGGGCGACTGTACCGGTCACAGCTCATATAGCGTGTCGACCTGCACGGCGATTCGGCTACTCGGGTGCGCCACTGAGCCGCTCGCGGTCATCCTCGAGGTCCTCCGGCGACTTGCAGCAATGCTGCAGCCACAGGGCGGCGGCGAGCAGCGCCAGCGCGCACAACGCCGCAACCACTGCGCCCGCAGTGTCCTCGCCCGCCACCCGCATGGTGCCCCGGCGCGGCAGCAGATACCCGAGAACTCCGATCCACCAACCCAGTACCAGTGCGCCGACCCACGCCGAGGCCTTAGCGATCACCACCGACCGGGCCACCGCCAGCGGATGCAGCCGACCGGCGCCGATGCCGATCTGGCCCTCGGCGATCCGCGACCGCACGAGCTGACCCCACCCCGCCTCGGCGAGAGCCACCACCAGCAGCGACACTCCGGTCCACAGCGTGATCGGCGGAAACCACCGGTACAGGAAGATGACCAGCAGATAGCAGACGACGGCGGTGGCACCCACCGCAGCTGCCAGGTCCCGGTTACGGGTCGGCCCCATCAGGACTGGTCCCCGGGCCCGCTGTGCAGCGTCAGGCCGGTGCGGCGGACTCCGGCGCGCTCGGCGGGATCCAGCTGATCCAGGATCTCCGTCACCGGCCTTCCGGACAGTCGAGCGTCGGCGTCGGCGGCCAGCCAGGGCACCAGCACGAAGGCGCGCTCGTGTGCGAACGGGTGCGGCAACCTGAGTTCGGCATCCTCGGAACACAATTCGGTCGTCCCGTCATGACAACAGATGACGTCGACGTCGAGAGTCCGTGGACCCCAACGCACCTCCCGTATCCGGTCGGCCGCGCCTTCCAGTTGCCGGCCCCGACGCAGCCAGCCGTAGCCGTCACAAGCCGGATCATCGGTGATCAGCACCGCATTGAGAAACGCATCCTGGTCGACCCCGCCCCAGGCATCGGTCTCGTAGACCGGCGACACCGACACGATGCGGCCCCCGAAGGCGGCCATCCCGCTCACGACCGACTGCAGGTGCGCCAGGCGATCGCCCAGATTCGACCCGATCGACAGCACCGCGGTGGTCACGGCGCCAGCCCCCTGCTCCCGCGCCGGGATCGGCGCGCCACCACCGCGACGTCGTGGAAGGTCAACGGGATCGGCGCGCTGGGCTTGTGCACGACGACCTCCACCGCATGCACCCGCTGGTCGGTCATCACGTCGTCGGCGATCTCGGCGGACACCGTCTCGATCAGATTGCGTGCCGGGCCGCCGACGATCCGGGCCGCCCGCGCCGCCAGCGAGCCGTAGTCCAGGGTGTCGGCCAGATCGTCTGTGGCCGCCGCGGTGTCGAGGTCGATCCACACCGTCACGTCGATGATGAAGTCCTGGCCGTCTCTGCGCTCGTGCTCGAAGACACCGTGGTTACCTCGAACGGTCAAGCCACGCAGTTCGATTCGATCAGCCATCGTCACTCTCCCCCGCTGGTCCATGCCTGCACAACCTTGAGTGCGTCGACCGATGCCCGCACATCGTGCACGCGCACGCCCCAGGCGCCGTTGAGCCCGGCGAGCGCCGAGATCACCGCGGTCGCGGTCTCCCGGCCGGCCGCCGGACGCATCGCACCGTCGGGCCCGGCGAGCAGCGTGCCGAGAAATCGTTTCCGGGACGCCCCGACCAACACCGGGAAACCGGTGTCGACGAACATCCGCAATGCCCGTAGCAGCTCCCAATTGTGTTGTGCGGTCTTGGCGAAACCGAGGCCCGGATCGATGATCACCTGTGCCGGATCCACTCCGGCACCCACCGCGTCATCGACGCTGCGCAGCAGTTCCTCGCGCACCTCGGCGATCACATCGACGTAGGGCGGAACCGCATGCGGGGCATCGGCTCGCACGGACCGCCAATGCATCAGGATCCAAGGCACTTTCGCCTCGGCGAGCACTGCGGCCATGTTCGGGTCGGCCCGCCCACCCGACACATCGTTGACGATCCGGGCACCGTTGTCCAGCGCGGCGGCGGCCACCGTGGAATGCATGGTGTCGATGCTGACCGTGACACCCGCCGCGGCGAGATCCCGGACGACGGGCAGTACCCGGGCGCTCTCGGTCTGCGGGTCGACCCTGGTCGCACCTGGACGCGTGGATTCCCCGCCGACGTCGATGACCGCCGCGCCGGCGGCCGTCAGGGTCAATGCCTGTTCGACGGCGCGATCCCGGTCCAGGAACAGCCCACCGTCGGAAAATGAATCCTCGGTGACGTTCACGACGCCCATCACCACCGGCACGGTCACTTCCGGAGGATCAGTTCCAGCGCCTCGGACCGTGATGCCTTGTCGGTCTTGAACTGCCCGCGCACCGCCGAGGTGGTGGTGACTGCGCCCGGCTTACGCACGCCGCGCATCGCCATGCACAGGTGTTCGGCCTCGACGATCACGATCGCCCCGCGCGGGTCGAGCTTGCGCATCAGCGCGTCCGCAATCTGCGCGGTCAAACGCTCCTGGACCTGTGGGCGTTTCGCGTAGAGATCGACAAGCCTGGCGATCTTCGACAGGCCGGTGACCCGGCCATCCAGCCCGGGAATGTACCCGACATGGGCCACCCCGTGGAACGACACCAGGTGGTGCTCACAAGTGGAGTACATCGGGATTCCCTTGACCAGCACCAACTCGTCGTGCTGCTCGTCGAAGGTGGTGTTGAGCACCGTGTCGGGATCGGTGTACAGGCCACCGAAGATCTCCTTACACGCCCTGGCCACCCGCGCCGGGGTTTCGGCCAGGCCGCGGCGGTCGGGATCCTCTCCGACCGCGATCAGCAGTTCGCGGACCGCCGCTTCCGCACGTTCCTGGTCGAAGTTCGCTGGAGTGAAAGCGCCCGCTCCAGCGAGGCCGTTCCCCGACGTCGCCATCGACGCTCCGTTCTGTTCAGCCACGGGTCCGTGGCGCTTCCGGGCCCTGCTCCTCATTCGGTGGCGAGTGCGGGGCCGGCGCGTACTGCGGCTGGTTCTGCGCAGGCGGGTACCACCCTGCCTGCGGAGGCGGAGGCGGCTGCGCGCCTGTCGGCTGCGGCGGCCAGCCCGGCGCATGCCAGCCGGCAGGCGCGCCGTAATCCGGTTGGGCCTGTTGGGGCTGGCCGTGCTGGTCGACTCCGTTGGATCCGTTGGTCCCCTTCTGCGCGCCTGCCGTCTGTGCGGCCGCCTTGCTGGCCTCCACGATGGCGCTCTTGTAGGCAGGCTCCTGCACCGGCGGTGGCCACGGCTCACCGCGCTCGATGGCCAGCTCACCGGGCGTCTTGATCGGCGGCTTCTCCGACGGCACCCGCCCACCGAAGTCATTGAAGATGGTGATCCGGGGGCGCTTCTTCACCCCGTCGAAGATCGCCTTGAGTTCCTTGCGGTGCAGGGTTTCCTTCTCCAGCAGTTCGCCGGCCAAGATGTCGAGCACATCGCGATATTCGGTGAGGATCTCCCACGCCTCGGTGTGCGCGGCCTCGATCAGCTTGCGCACCTCGTCGTCGATGATCTGCGCGACCTCGTGGCTGTAGTCGGCCTGCGTGCCCATGGAGCGGCCCAGGAATGGATCGCCGTGCTCGGTGCCGTACCGGACCGCGCCGAGTTTCGCGCTCATGCCGTACTCGGTGACCATGGCGCGAGCGATCTTGGTCGCCTGCTCGATATCGGAGACCGCACCGGTGGTGGGCTCGCGGAAAACCAGTTCCTCAGCGGCCCGGCCGCCCATCGCGAACACCAGCCGCGCGACCAATTCCGAGCGGGTCATCAGGCCCTTGTCATCCTCGGGCACCGCGACGGCATGACCGCCCGTGCGGCCGCGGGCCAGGATGGTGACCTTGTAGATCGGCTCGATATCGGGCATCGCCCACGCAGCCAGGGTGTGGCCGCCCTCGTGATAGGCGGTGATCTTCTTCTCGTGCTCGCTGATGATGCGGCTCTTGCGGCGCGGCCCGCCGACGACGCGGTCCACGGCTTCTTCCAGTGCCGCGCCGGTGATGACGGTGCCGTTCTCGCGCGCGGTCAGCAGTGCGGCCTCGTTGATGACGTTGGCCAGATCCGCGCCGGACATCCCGACGGTCCGCTTGGCCAGCCCATCCAGATCGGCGTCGGCAGCGATCGGCTTGCCCGCGGAGTGCACCTTGAGCACGGCACGACGGCCGGCCAGATCCGGGTTGGACACCGGGATCTGGCGGTCGAATCGTCCGGGGCGCAGCAGTGCGGGGTCGAGGATATCGGGACGGTTGGTGGCGGCGATCAGGATGACGCCCTGACGCTCGCCGAAACCGTCCATCTCGACCAGCAGCTGGTTGAGTGTCTGCTCGCGTTCATCGTGCCCGCCGCCCAGGCCGGCGCCGCGCTGGCGGCCGACGGCGTCGATCTCGTCGACGAAGATGATGCAGGGGCTGTTCTGCTTGGCCTGCTCGAAGAGGTCACGCACCCGGGATGCGCCGACGCCCACGAACATCTCGACGAAATCCGAGCCGGAGATGGTGAAGAACGGTACCTCGGCCTCGCCGGCCACCGCGCGCGCCAGCAGCGTCTTGCCGGTGCCGGGCGGGCCGAACAGCAGCACGCCCTTGGGGATCTTGGCGCCGAGCGCCTGGTAGCGGCTCGGGTTTTGCAGGAAATCCTTGATCTCGTAGAGCTCTTCGACCGCCTCGTCCGCACCGGCCACATCGGCGAAGGTGGTCTTGGGCATGTCCTTGGAGAGCTGCTTGGCCCTGGACTTACCGAACCCGAAGCCCATCCGGCCGCCGGACTGCATGCGGGAGAACATCACGAACAAACCGACCAGCAGCAGCAGCGGCAACATGTAGATGAGCAGGGTGCCGAGCACGCTGCCCTGGTTGACCACCGTGTTGATCTTCGCGTTCTTGGCGCTGAGCGCGTCGAAGAGTTGCACGCCGACCCCGGTCGGGTACTTGGTGAGGATCTTGTCGCTGTTCTCGGTGTCGCCATTGCCGGACTTCAGCTCGAGCCGGAGCTGCTGCTCACGGTCGTCGATCTGGGCGTTCTTGACGTTGTCGGCATTGATCTGGGCCATCGCCACCGAGGTGTCGACCGGCTTGTAGCCGCGGGTGTCGTCGCTGAAATAAAAGAAAGACCAACCCAGCAGCAGCACGACGGCAATCACCGACAGCGTGCGGATGACGTTTTTACGGTTCATCGATGTCTCCGGCCTACACGAGTGTGGCCGGCCCGGTCCTTCCGATAAGCGCAGTTGAAAAACTTAAGGTTACCGCTTGACAACGATCACAAGTTCCCGCCCTCCGACCCGGGTCGAAGTCATGGTCAGAACCGACCAAGTGTGCTTGCCTGAGATGGTGGTCACACCAACGGAACGGCTAGTCGACACCAATGGCGTGACGCTACGGGTGACCGAGGCCGGTGAGCGCGGCAATCCGATCGTCGTGTGGCACTGGACGCCGATCCGCGCGCATCGCTACAACGGATGGTCGCCCTCGGCTAGGACTTCCAGCTTGTACTTCGCGGTGAACGCCCGCCGCCGGGCCCGTTCGGGCACCTCGGGATCAGGACGTTGCGTTGCATCGTCAGCCGCCCGACCAGGATCTTGCATCCCGGCCGCGCGAGCCAATGTCGTCACCTTGCTTGTCATTTCGGGGAGTCTCTCCATCCCCGCCCTCGGGTCACTAATTTTGTCAGGGAGCGAATTGTCAGGGAGCGGATGCCTCGACCCAGGTTGACAGAGAGGGCGGTCCGGGTAGATAGTCGCACAAGCTCGTTCTTGATACGCGCACAGCGGCAACGGCAGAGTCATTGGGCGGCAGAGTCATTGGGCCATCAGTGCCATCAGTTAGGAGCGTGATCATGACGGAGACCCCGCAGAAGAACGTGGCGGGCTGGGCTGAGATGTCCGATGACGTGCTCGAATCGGTCGAAGCCGGTCGGACGACAGCGATCGAGGCTGTGCGAAAGTTCGTTGACGCAGTGACTCCCGTGCTCGCCGACCAGTCGCGGCGCAAGACCGTCATCGACGCCGCCCTAGACTTGGCCGAGGAGCTCGTCGCGGCGCGAATCGAGTTCTTGCGCGCCGTCGTTCGAAGTGCGGGCCAGACGCTAAGCAAGGAGTGAGTGGCCGCCGCGACGGTGGCCTACTGGACCGATTTGGTCCGATCGCTTACCGCGCTGTACGTCGACCGCCAGCCCGCGCCGTTGAGCAGCGGCGGTACCGACCGGGACGGCCGACGTTGACCCAGTCGGTGGGGTGTTCGATCAGCCAGCACCTTCTCGTCTCACCCGCGGCCGTGCCGTGGATAGCTCAAGGAACGGATTATTCCGACGCTCGGTGGATGCGCCGCGCGATCGACGGCGCTTGGTCGGGGAGGCGATGGTCATGAGTGCACCGGTCGAACTGAAGGGTTCGGTCTGCCGGGCGGATCTTGAGCGGCTCGTGGCGGGTGATCATCACGACCCGCACCAGATCCTGGGCCCGCACCTGGAGAAGGACGGCGACGGGCGGGTGCAGGTGGTGATCCGCAGCTGGCGCCCGGATGCTGCGGGGATGGCGGTGCTGAGCGGCGGGACGCGCATCGAGATGCGTCGCATCCACGCCGCTGGTGTCTTCGCCGGCGTGCTGGAGGCGGACACCGTCCCCGCCTACCGCCTCGAGTCGACCGACCGGAACGGCACGACGACATTCCTCGACGATCCCTATGGATGCTGGCCGACGCTGGGGGAGATGGACCTGCACCTGCTGGGCGAGGGTCGACACGAGGGGCTGTGGCGGCACCTGGGAGCCATTGTGCGCGTCCACCAGGGGCTGTGTGGGACGTCGTTCGCTGTCTGGGCTCCGGGCGCCAGGAGCGTGCGCGTCGTCGGGGACTTCAACGGCTGGGACGGCCGGGTTCACCCGATGCGGGTGCTGGGCAGCTCCGGGGTCTGGGAGATTTTCCTCCCCGGAGTGGGAGCAGGGGCTCGATACAAGTACGAGGTCGTCAGTCAGGGCGGGCACCTCAGCTTGCGGGCTGACCCGTTCGCGTACGCCGCGGAGGTACCCCCCGCCACCGCCAGCATCGTCACGGCCAGCACGCATGAGTGGGGGGACGCGCAGTGGATCGCCGAGCGGGCCACCGTGGACCTCATGCGCGCCCCGGTCTCGATCTACGAGTGCCACCTGGGGTCGTGGCGGCTGACCCAGAACGACGACGGGTCGTGGCGTCCGCTGACCTATCGGGAGGCGGCCGAGATCCTCCCGCAGTACGTGGCCGATCTCGGGTTCACGCACGTGGAGTTCCTTCCACTGGCGCAGTATCCGTTCTCGGGCTCCTGGGGGTACCAGGTGACCGGGTACTACGCGCCAGCGGCGCAGTTCGGCAGCCCGGACGACTTCCGGTACCTGGTGGATCAGATGCACCAGGCGGGGGTCGGGGTGCTCGTCGACTGGGTGGCGGCCCACTTCCCCAAGGACGACTGGGCCCTGGCCCACTTCGACGGCACGGCGCTCTACGAGCACGCAGACCCCCGACAGGGGGAGCACCCCG
Source organism: Mycobacterium sp. (assembly GCA_011620645.1). Classification (GTDB taxonomy): domain Bacteria; phylum Actinomycetota; class Actinomycetes; order Mycobacteriales; family Mycobacteriaceae; genus Mycobacterium. The sequence goes on along the minus strand of WOYS01000023.1, from coordinate 36,211 downwards.
ACTGGGGCACGCTGGTGTTCAACTACGGCCGCCACGAAGTCCGCAACTTCCTCCTCGCGAACGCCCTCTACTGGATCGAGGAGTTCCATATCGACGGCCTGCGGGTGGACGCCGTCGCCTCGATGCTTTACCTGGACTACTCCCGCTGCGAGGGTGAATGGGTGACGAACCGGTTCGGAGGCCGGGAGAACCTCGAAGCCGTCAGCTTCATCAAAGAGGTAAACGAGGTGCTCTACCGACACCACCCGACGGTGATGATGGTCGCCGAGGAGTCGACGTCCTGGCCGGCCGTCTCCCGCCCCACCACTATGGGCGGGCTGGGGTTCGGGTTCAAGTGGAACATGGGCTGGATGAACGACACGCTGGTGTACTTCACCAAGGACCCGGTCCATCGCCGGTTCCACCACCACGAGCTCACGTTCTCGCTGCTCTACGCATTTCACGAGAACTTCATCCTGCCGCTCAGCCATGACGAGGTCGCCCACGGCAAGGGTTCGCTGCTGGCCAAGATGCCCGGGGACCGCTGGCAGAAGTTCGCGAACCTGCGGGCGCTACTGGCCTGGATGTGGGCCCATCCCGGACGGCAGTTGCTGTTCATGGGCGGCGAGATCGCCCAGAACGACGAGTGGCGGTACCACGCCAGCGTGGACTGGCACCTGCTGGAGTACCCCGAGCACGCCGGAGTCCAGCGCCTGGTAAAAGAACTCAACGCGGTGTACCGCAACGAGCCGGCCCTCTGGGAGCAGGACTTCGACTGGCCGGGGTTCCGCTGGATCGACCCCAACGACGCCGACCACAGCGTGCTGTCGTTCCTCCGGTTCCCGGTGACCGATCAGCGAATCGTGGCGTGCATCGCCAACCTCACCCCAGTAGTCCACCACGACCATCGGGTCGGGCTCCCTCGCCCGGGTCGGTGGGTGGAGATCCTCAATACCGACAGCACCCGATTCGGCGGCAGTGGCGTCACCGTCGGCGATCTCACCGCCGAGGCGATCGGCTGGAACGATCTGGAGTACTCGGCCTCTATGACGCTGCCCCCGCTGGGTGTCGTCTGGCTGGCGCACGAGGGGTAGCCCTGCACGACATCCTCACAAGCACGCCACATCTGACCGATCTGCTGGCAGCCGGTCCACGCACCATAATCGCCGACAAGAACTACTACGGGCGTGATTTCGAGCGCCTACGACCTCAAACCACCGGGAATCAATCATCTTGGCTTCCCGCTATCGGGAAGACGTGCCCGCAGGATCCACGTGAATGAAAGTTTCGGTGTGTGGCAGCGCCGCGTCGATGTCATTCTCGAGCCGGTCGGCAAGTTCGTGCGCCGCCCGTACGGTCCACTCCCCGGGAACGGTGACGACCACGAACACCAGACGCTGCCGGCCGGATTCGACCGTGCGCAGCGGTGCGAACTCGATCGGGTACTCGCCGCGATACCGGTCGAGGACCGCGTTTACTGCGGCGTGATCCTGCTCGGGGAGGGCGGCGCTGAGCAGACTGCTCATCGAGCCGCGTAGCAACCGGTACCCGGTCCAGAGAATGTTGACCCCGACCGCCAGCGCCACGATGGGATCGAGCGGATACCAATCCGTCAGTGCGACAAGGGTGATGCCGACGATCACCCCGGCGGAAGTCCACACGTCGGTCATCAGGTGCTTGCCGTCGGCGACGAGGGTGATCGAGCGGTGTCGTCGACCTACCCGCTGCAGGGTGAGCCCCACGATGAGGTTGACCCCTGCCGCGGCGGTGGACAGGGCCAGGCCCAGCCCGGGCTGGACGAGCGGGGCCGGGCTCATCAGCCGTTCGACCGAACTCCAGATGATCGCCGTGGCGGCCACGAAGATCATCGCGCCCTCGACCAGGGCCGAGAGGTACTCCGCCTTGCCGTGACCGAAGTGGTGGTCGGCGTCGCGCGGGCGGGCCGCCACCCCCAGCGCCCACAGCGCCACCACGGCCGCGACCAGATTGACCCCGGATTCCATGGCGTCGGAAAGGAATCCGACCGAACCGGTGATCACGGCGGCGCCGGCTTTCAGCGCCATCGTCACGATGGCAGCGGCCAGGCTCAACAGCATGAAGCGTGACAGCAGACGATGCTCCTGCTGCCTGGACAACGGAGTCGCAGTCATCCCCGGCTCGTCCGATCTGTCGGGGCGCTTCCGCGCCGGAGCGCCCGCAGCGCCCGCAGCGCCAGCTTGCGAAGTTCATCGAACCACAGCACTGTCGAGGCCATCGCGACCGCCACCGCCCAATGGCCCGGGTCCATCGACACCGTGCCGAAAGCGGTTTGCAGCAGCGGCAGTTGGACCACCGCGATCTGCAGCAGTACACCCAGGCCCACCGACGCCCACAGCCAGCCGTTGCTGAACAGGTGGCAGAACGCGCTGGTGGCCTCCGAACGGGAGTTGAAGGCGTTGAAGAACTGGGCGAACACCAGCGTGGTGAACCCGGCGGTGCGCGCCACGTCCAACGTGTCCGATCCCTCCACAAGACCGCCCGGCAGGAAGATGTCTATCGTCAACAGCGTGGCGATGCCCATGACCAGGCCGATGGACACGATGCCCCGCCACATTTCGCGGTCGATGAGCCGGTCGGTCGGCCGCCGCGGCGGCCGGGACATCACGTCGTCGATCTCCGGGTCCACGCCCATCGCGAGGGCGGGACCGGAGTCGGTGACGAGATTGATCCACAGGATCTGGGTGGCCAGCAGCGGCACGACGATGGCCTCCCCCGAGGTGGTGGTGATCCCGATGAAGCCGGCGAACACTACACCGAAGAACACGGTGAAGACCTCGCCCATGTTCGACGACAGCAGGTAGCGCAGGAACTTCTTGATGTTGTCGAAGATGGCCCGGCCCTGGCGGACGGCCGCGACGATGGTGGCGAAGTTGTCGTCGGCGAGGATCATCTTCGCGGCTTCCTTGGTCACCTGTGTCCCGGTGATCCCCATCGCCACACCGATATCGGCCGACTTCAGTGCCGGGGCATCGTTGACGCCGTCGCCGGTCATCGCCACGACCTCGCCTCGGGCCTGGAGCGCGTCGACGATCTGGAGTTTGTTGCGCGGGGCGACGCGGGCGTAGACGGACGTCGTGGCCGTCACCTCTTGAAGCTGGTCGGGGGACAGGCTGTCGAGTTCGGTCCCGGTGACCGCGGTGGCCCCGGGCCCGACGATGCCGAGGTCCTCGGCAATGCGCGCCGCGGTGGTGGGGTGATCGCCGGTGATCATCATGACCCGCACACCCGCCCGGCGCGCCTCGGCGACGGCCTCGGCCACCTTGGGGCGGGGTGGGTCGATGATCCCGACGACGCCCAGGTAGGTGAGGTTCTGTTCGTCAGCCACGTCGAGCGGGCCGCAGGTGTCCGGGTCGTCGACCCAGCGGTAGGCGACACCGAGGGTGCGGAACGCCCGCGCGGACAGCTCTTCGACGGCGGCCGACGCGGCTGCCCGCCTACCGGGGTCAAGCGGAATCACCTGGTCGCCGACCTGCACCGCGACGCAGCGCTGGAGCAACACGTCGGGCGCACCCTTGGCCACCACCGCAGTGCCCTCGTCACCGCCGGAGACCGACGTGGACATCATCTTTCGCTCGGACGTGAACGGGATCTCACCCTGGCGCTCGAACTGCCGCGCACGGTCGACGGTGCCCGCGAGCTTGTGGGCGGCCACCAAGAACGCCGCCTCGGTCGGGTCGCCCTGGATCTGCCACTCACCGTCGCGCGATGTCAGCTGCGCGTTGTTGGCCAGTGAACCGCCGGCGAGCACCATCCGTGCCTCGCGTGACAGCGCCGGATCGGACAGCTCCCGGCCGCCGGCCAGCGCGGTGCCTTCGGGGCGGTAACCGACGCCGGTCAGCTCGACCTCGCCCGAGGCGGTGCGGATGCGCTGGATCGTCATCTCGTTTTTCGTCAGTGTGCCGGTCTTGTCCGACGCGATGACGGTGGCCGAACCCAGCGTCTCCACCGAGTGCAGCTTCTTGACCACAGCGTTGCGCCGCGCCAACTGCTGCACTCCGATGGCCAGGACGACGGACAAGATGGCGGGCAGCCCTTCGGGGACCGCCGCCACCGCGAGCGAAACGCCCAGCAGCAAGACGGTGACCAGATGACTGAAAGTGGAGATCTCGTTCACCAGCGCCGTGACGATCATGACCACCACGGCAATCACGATGACCGTGATGCCCAGAAGCTTGCTGACGCTCGCGATCTCCTTCTGCAGGGGGCTGGGGGCCTCCCTGGTGGCCTCGAGCATTTCGGCGATCGAACCGACCTCGGTGTCCATCCCGGTGGCGGTGACGACCGCACGGCCCACTCCCTGGACCACCGAGGTGCCGCGGAACACCATGTCCCTGCGGTCGCCGAGCGGCAGGTGGTCTGTCAACGTGGCGGCGGTCTTCGTCACCGGCTCGCTTTCGCCGGTCAGTGACGCCTCGGACAGGAGCAGCGCGGCCGCCGTCAGCAGCCGGGCATCGGCACCGACGGCGTCGCCCTCGTTCAGCACCAGGATGTCGCCGCGCACCAACTCCCGCGACGGCACCGTGCGCAGTTCACCCTCCCGCAGCACCGTCGACGTCGCATCGGTCATCGACTGCAGCGCTTTGACGGCCGCTTCGGCCCTACTCTCCTGAACGAACCCGAGGACGCCGTTGAGCACGACGATCGTGGCGATCACCAAAGCGTCGATCGGTGCGCCGCTCGCCCCCTCGGCCAGCCAGGCCCCAGTCGAGATCGCGACCGCGACGAGCAGAAGGTAGATCAGCGGATCCTGGAACTGACGAAAGATCCTTCGCCACAGCGGTACCGGCGCCTTGCCCCGAAGCTCGTTGGGGCCATCGCGCTGGAGGCGACGTGCCGCCTCCGATCCCGCGAGACCCGTCGCGGGATCGACCACCAGACGGCGGGCGACCTCGACGCCGTCCCGTATCGACGGATCCGGCGACACATCGACAGACACTTTCACCCGACCTATGATGCTCCAGGCAACGGCGCCGGGCCAACACCGACATGCTCACCGTGGGCCGAGGTGTGTTTCGTACATCCGCAGCGCGACGACGAGGCCGGAAGCAACGGTCAATGCGGCGACAGCCCACACGACGAAGTCGTCGCCGTAGGCGATCGTCGCTAAAGCGATTGCCCAGCCACATTCCACCGGCGAGTGGTGTTCGAGGCGGTGGGCGCCCCGGGCGTCATCGACAACGTACTGCGTCGCGCACCGGCCGGCGCGCGGGTCGTGGCCACCACGACCCGCGCGATGTCGGGCCGCTGATCACGGGGGGAGGTGGGCCTGGAAGGGGTGGCGGATGCGTTCGGTGATCTGGCCGATCCGGACCGGCATTGCAAGATTGTCGTGACACCTTCAGACGCCATGGTTTCAGACGCCATGGTTTCAGACGCTACGGTGCGAACATGACCCTGATCCGTCGATTGCCGGTCCGTATCTGCCTCGCCCTGGCCGCGGCGGCCATCGTCGTCGGGGTGAGCGCCTGCGATGCCGTCCCCGTGCCGACCGGCGACCCGTCCGCGGCGGCCGCCCGCCAGGTCACCGTCATCGGATCCGGCGAGGTGCAGGGCGTCCCGGACACGCTGACCGTCTCTGCGGCAATGGAAGCCATCGCCGCCGATGTCACGGGTGCGCTCAACCAGACCAGCCGGCGCCAGCAGGCCGTCATCGACGCGTTGCTCGGGGCGGGGATCGAGCAGAAGGACATCAGCACCACGCAGGTGTCGCTACAGCCGCAGTACAACTCCGACGGCACCAGCATCGCCTCCTACCGGGCCTCCAACGCCATCGACGTGACGATCCGCAACGCCGACAGTGCGTCGGAGGTGCTGGCCATGATCGTCAACACCGGCGGGGAATCCACCCGGATCAATTCGGTGAACTACTCGATCGCCGATGATTCGCAACTCGTCCGGGATGCGCGCTCCCGCGCGTTCGAGGACGCCAAGGACCGTGCGCAGCAGTACGCGGAACTGTCCGGCCTCACCCTGGGTGAGGTGATCTCGATATCGGAGGCCGACGGGACCCGGCCCCCGCCGCCGGTTCCGATGCCGCGAGCCGCGATGGCCGAGTCGGTGCCGCTGGCACCGGGCGAGCAGAGCATCGGGTTCTCGGTCACCGTCGTGTGGGAGCTGACCTGGGCCTAGGGGTTTTCGTAAACCTTGGGTTCCAGCGTGCCGATATAGGGCAGGTCGCGGTAGCGCTCGGCGTAATCCAGGCCGTAGCCGACCACGAACTCGTTGGGGATGTCGAATCCGATGTATTTGATGTCGACATCGGCGCGCACGGCGTCCGGCTTGCGCAGCAGGGTGCACACGCTCAACGAGCGTGGCCCCCGGGTCGCCAGGTTGCGCAGCAGCCAGGACAGCGTCAGGCCGGAGTCCACGATGTCCTCGACGATCAGCACGTCACGGTCATTGATGTCGCGGTCGAGGTCCTTGAGGATGCGCACCACACCTGAGGAGGACGTCGACGACCCGTAGGAGCTGACCGCCATGAACTCCAGCTGGGTGGGCACCGGGATGGCGCGGGCCAGGTCGGTGACGAACATGACCGCACCTTTGAGCACCGTGATCAGCAGTAGATCCTGCTCGCCTGCCCCATCGCGGTAGTCCGCGGCGATCAGCCCGGCCAGTTCGGTCGTCTTGGCATTGATCTCGTCTTTGGACAGCAACACTGACTTGATGTCGCCGGGGTACAACTCCGCAGGATGCGCAGACACGGACACAGCGTAGCGGTGATCAGCGCACCGGCTCACGGTAGAGCACCAGAGCACCGGTGCGCCGGCCCGCGAAAAGCCGTTCCCGGGTCAACGCGCTGGGCACTGTCACCCCACCCTGACCGCGCCACCCCGTGACAAGGGTGTCGACCCCGCGGATCTGCACGTCGGTCAGATCGCAGGCCCCGCCCTCCAGTAACCAGGTCCGGATGACACGCCTGCGCACCCCGACCGGCAGAGCCGCCAGGCCCGCGGTGTCCAATACGGCGTCGCCGCCGGCCCCGCTGCGCACCGCGACGATGGCCGCCTCCGCAAGGTCGTCGAGGGTGCCACCGTCCTCACGCAGCGCGGCCGCGGTGCGCGCCAGCGCCTCGGCGACCCCGCCGCCGAGCACCTGCTCCAGCAGCGGCAGCGCCTCGGTACGCAACCGCACGCGGGTGAAGCGCGGGTCGGTGTTGTGCGGGTCCTGCCACGGCGTCAGCCGCAACTCGGCGCACGCCGCAACGGTCATCGCTCGCCGGATGCCCAGCAGCGGTCGGCACCAGGGGGCGTCATATGCCCGCATACCTGCCAGCGATCGGGCTCCCGAGCCCCTGCCGAGACCCAGCAGCACGGTCTCGGCCTGATCGTCGAGGGTGTGCGCGAGCAGCACCGGCGCACCGTCACGAGCGGATTCCAGCGCCCCGTAGCGGGCTGTGCGGGCGGCGCATTCCGGACCGCCGGCTGACCCGACTTGGACCTGGATCACCTGTGCCCCAACGCATCCCAGCGTCATCGCCTGTCCTCGGGCCTGTTCGGCGATCTCCGCTGAGTTCGGCTGAAGGCCGTGGTCGACGATCAATGCCGTGGTCGGTCGCAGCCGGGCAGCCACCGCGGTCAGTGCCAATGAGTCGGCGCCACCGGACAGCCCCACACACCAGCAGTCACCGGCCTCGAGATGGGTCCGCACGACCGCCACGACGGCCGCTCGTAACTGCGCTACAGGACCCGATCGATCCATCGCTGCGATTCTTCGATCTCCGTTGGCAACGGCAAGGTTTCGGCGCTGGTCCAGATGACGTTGAAGCGGTCCATCCCGACCCGTTTCACCACGTCGTCGACGAACACCTTGCCACGGGTGTACTGGCTGAGCTTGGCGTCGAAACCCAGCAGGGTGCGGATGATGCGTTGCAGCGGTGGCTGTTTGCGTTGCCGTCGTTCATCGAAGCGGCGGCGGATGGTCGCCACCGTCGGCACCACCGTGGGTCCTACGGCATCCATCACATGCTCGGCGTGCCCCTCCAGCAAAGTGCCCAGCACCAGCAGCCGGTCCAGTGCCTCCCGTTGCGGTTCGGCCTGCACGGCCCGCAGCAGTCCCACTACGCCCGTCGAATTGGCTTTTGCCGGATTAGATTCGCCCGCCTTGCCGCTCCGCTGATTGCGGACATACTCGCCCAGTCTGCCGACGACCTCGCCGACCTGATCTCCCCCACCGTTGGTGAGAGTGGCCAGCGATGACGACATGTGTTCGGCAAGCCAGGGATTGGCGCGGAACTGCACCCGGTGCGTCACCTCGTGCAGGCACACCCACAGCCGGAAGTCGGCCGGATTGACCCGCAGCTGACGTTCCACCGCAATGACATTCGGGTAGACCAGCAGCAACTCACCGCGTTGTTGGTTCCCCGGGTCGCCGTGCTCTCCCCCGCCACCGTTGAACGGGTCGTACTGCCCGAGGATGCCCGAGGAGATGAAGGCCAGCACCGCACCGGTCTGAGCTCCGGTCACCTTGCCGGTCAAACCACCGGCGCCGGTCAACCCACCGGCCGAACTGCCGGACCCATTCTGGCCGCCACCGGTCATCACCCGCATGGACTCGGTCGCCGCGCGGACCCATTGCGGGCGGTCGATCACCCGCGCCTCGGGGACCTCGGCCCCTTCGTTGAGGTGGGTCACCTCACGCACCGGCAGTTCCGCGTTGCGGGCGGAATCGCAGAGTTGGGTGATCGCCTGTTTGCGGGTGTAGTCGGTGGTGGCTGGGCCGGGCCGGCTGAGCTTAGCGCCGATACCCGCGGCGAAGACCCAGTCGACCGCTGCGCTCACATCGGTGGGACTCATCCGCCACATCCACAGGACCGCAGCGTGGCGGCCAGCGCATCCAGCGAGGTGCGCCCAGTGGGCCCGGCGTTGTTGGAGATCAGCGCGAAGGTCAGCACCCGGCCACTGCCGTCGGTGACGATGCCGGCCAGCGTATTGGTGCCGGTCAGCGATCCGGTCTTGGCGCGCAGCCACCCCGCGGACGCACGGCCCTCGTCGGTGTCCAGGTACCGGTTGGACAGCGTGCCGCTACCACCGGCGATGGGCAGCAGGTCGACGAGGGGACGCAGCTTGGGCTGGTCCCCACCGACCGCGGCGGCGATCACACCGTCCAGGGTCAGGGCGGTCAACCGGTTGTCCACGGAGAGTCCGCTGGAATCCATCAGGGTGGCGCCCGTGGTGTCGACACCGGCCCCGCGAAGCTGGCCGAGCACCGCCCGCACCGCACCGTCGAAGCTCAGCGGACGGTTCAGCGCCGCGGCCACTTCCCGGCCGATCGACTCGGCCATCACGTTGTCGGAGTCGTTCATCATCTGACGCAACCGCTCGATCAGCGGCGGCGACTGGACGGACGCGAGTTCTTCGGCGCCGGGCGAGACCGACGTCACGGTGACGGTGGCCGGGTCCACACCCAGCGCCGTGGCCAGCGCGCGGCCCGCATCTAGGCCCGGTGTCCGCGAACGCCTCGACTCGGGCGAGACGGGCTGGGTCCGGCCGCCGTCGAGCATCACCGATTCCATCGGGGCGATATCGCCGCCGTCGATGTCCAACGGATCCCAGCCGGGCGCCATCGTCGGTCCGCTGTACTCACCGAGATCGACCTGGACGCTGGTGACCCGGATTCCGCGGTCGCGGACCTGCTCGGCGAGATCGCTGATCCGGGCGGCGCCCTTGTACCAGGTGCGCTTGTCACCATCGAAGGCCGACAGCGTCGGGTCGCCGCCGCCGTGCAGCACCACCACACCGGGGCGCACGCCGGCAACCACCGTCGTGGTCAGCATGGCATCGCGGTCCAGGGTCAGCAGCGCCGCCGCGGTGGTGAGTACCTTGTTCGTCGACGCCGGCTGCATGGGGACGCGCTCGCCCTGCTCCCACAGCACGGTGCCGTTGGCGGCGTCGGTGATCCGGCCGGTCAGCGCACCGAGGTTGGGGTCGGCCAGGGCCGCGGAGAGGGTGGCGGCCAGCCCCTTCGGGGTGGGTTCGGTGGTGGCGTCACCCAGTGGCCGCACGCCCGGAGCAGCGGTTACCGCGGCCGGCTGTCCCGGCAGCGGATTGCGTGCGGACGTACGACTGGAGGACAGCACCGCGGCCACCCCGACCACGGCGCCGACGAGCACAAGTACCACCAGACCGATCACCAGGTGGGTGGATCGGCGCCATCGAGCGGGCCGCATGTCTTGCAGCGTATCGCTCCTTTAAGGTGGACCCGCCAGACTCACGCCAGACCAAGGAGCTACGCCGGTGTCGTTCGACGTCGTCATCGAGATCCAAAAGGGATCCCGCAACAAGTACGAAGTGGACCACGAGACCGGCCGTGTCAAGCTCGACCGTTACCTCTACACCGCCTTCGGTTACCCGGCCGACTACGGCTACTTCGAGGACACCCTCGGCGAGGACGGCGACCCGCTGGACGCCCTGGTGCTGCTGCCCGAGTCGGTGTTCCCGGGCTGCATCGTCGAGGCGCGTCCGGTCGCGATGTTCAAGATGACCGACGAGGCCGGCGGGGACGACAAGCTGCTGTGCGTGCCCGCCGGGGATCCCCGCTGGGATCACATCCAGGAGCTCGGCGACGTGCCGCCATTCGAGCTCGAGGCCATCAAGCACTTCTTCGTGCACTACAAGGACCTGGAGCCGGGCAAGTTCGTCAAGGCCGCCGACTGGGCAGGCCGCGAAGAGGCCGAGGCCGAGTTGCAGCGTTCGGTCGAGCGGTTCAAGTGCACCGGACACTGAAATCTCGCGAGAGATGAACGAGAGATGAATTAGCACCGTTGTAACACGGGGTAACCCGCGCGTGTCCTGACCCTTCGATCATGGACGTGTGTTACTGCATCAGGGAATCGGCCTGGACGTGTTCAACACGTTGCCCGAACGCAAGGCAGTGAACGCGCTCTATGAGTGCTGCAACAGCTACCCGCTGGCCCGTGAGCTCGCCCGTGGGCGCCCCTACGCCGACCATGACGCGCTCTTCCGCCGCGCCGATGCGCTGCTGTTCGAGCTGCCCGAGGTGGCCGTCGACCAGATCGTCGACGCCTGCCCGGACGTCGGGCGGCGTCCGCACAGCGCCAGGTCGCAGGCCGAGCAGTGCTCGGTATGGGATGACGACACCGAGATGATGACCGAACTCCGCGCGGCATCCCGGCGGTACGTCGACAGGTACGGCTTCCCCTTCGTGATGTTCCTCGAAGGGCACCGAGCGGGCGAGGTGCTGTCCGCCATTTCCAACCGCATGCAGCACGACGTGGAGATGGAACGCAAGATCCTGCGCAACGAATTGGCCAAGATCGGGCGCAGCCGGCTGGAACGGATGCTGGGTCCCGAAGGCGGCTACAACAACTGGTAGTTGCCGCCCGGCTTACACGATCTGTGCGGTGCTGCTCGGCGATGTCGAGGTCGACCGTTCGAGGCCATCGGCGCTGCGTCCGCCGGGCAACCACGAGATGACGGCTGACGGAGAGACACCGGACGGCTGCGCGTCACCTGCGGGCAAGGTCGGCATCTGACACTGCGCCGTGTCGACGAATATCAGCCGCCGTGTTCTGCTCGGCGGGGTCCTGGCCGTCGCGGCGATCCCGATGGTCGGCTTCGGCCGGGGCGAGCTGACCTCCGACCCGTTCACCCTCGGGGTCGCCTCCGGTGAACCGCTACCCGATGGCGTGGTGATCTGGACGCGCCTGGCACCGGTTCCACTGGCCGACGACGGACGCGGCGGAATGCCGCCGCGAAACGTCGATGTCGAGTGGGAGGTCGCCGCCGATGACCGCTTCCGCGGTGTCGAACAGCGCGGTATGGCGGTGGCCACACCGGAATCGGCGCACGCCGTGCACGTAGAACTCTTCGGTCTACGACCGGCCACCGAGTACTTCTACCGGTTTCGCGCCGGCGGGTATCTCTCGGCAACCGGGCGGACCCGTACGGCACCGGAACCCGGCGCGCAGGCAGCCCTGACGACGTGTTTCGCGTCGTGCTCGAACTACGAGCAGGGCTGGTTCACCGGCTACCGCAGGCTGGCCGAGGACCATCCGGATCTTGTTGTGCACCTTGGTGATTACCAGTACGAGTACGCTGGCCGCGACGGCGGTGTGCGCAGGCATGTGGGACCGGAGACCGTCACGCTGGACCACTACCGGCAACGGTTCGCGCAGTACAAGACCGATCCCGATCTGCAGGCCGCCCATGCCACCGCACCGTGGCTGGTGGTGTTCGACGACCACGAACTGGACAACAACTGGGCTGCCGAGGTGCCCGAGGAGCCGCAACCGGACTTCTCGGTACGGCGCGCCGCGGCGATGCAGGCCTACTACGAAAACATGCCGCTGCGGCCCTCGGCGCGTCCGCAGGGCACCGCGATGCAGCTCTACCGGCGCGTGCAGTGGGGAGCGCTGGCGACCTTCCACATGCTCGACACCCGCCAGTACCGGACCGATCAGGCGTGCGGCGATGCGTATGACGCCGACTGCCCGGAGCTGAACTCCCCGGGGCGCACCCTCACCGGGCCCGATCAGGAACGATGGCTGCTCGACGGCCTGCGGGATTCGCGGGCCCGCTGGGACATCCTGGGTCAGCAGGTGTTCTTCGCGCCGTTGGATGTGGTGGCGGGACCGCGGCGCGGTGTCAACGCCGATGCCTGGGACGGCTACGGCGCCGGCCGCGACCGGATCACCGCCGGCCTGGCGGGCGTACGGAATCCCGTCGTGCTGACCGGTGATGTGCACTCGCATTGGGCGGCCGAGATCAGCGACCCTCGATCAGGGCCGGTGGCAACGGAATTGGTGACGACGTCGATCTCGTCGGGCGGGGACGGTTCGGACTCCCGGCCGGATGTGGACGCGATTCTTCCGGAGAATCCGCACATCAAGTACTTCAGCAATCGCCGCGGCTATGTGCGCACCCGCATCACGGCCGACGAGCTGCGGGCCGACTTCCGCACGTTGCCGTTTGTGACCCGCCCGGGCGCCCCGGCTCAGACGGACGCCACGTTCGTCGTACCCGACCGCGTCCCGGTCCTCACGTGAGCCTGATCGCCGCGATCTCTGTAGCTAGACGGTGTCAGGCACAGGCCCGGTTGCGCTGCTGCAGAAGATCGAGCACGGTGCGGCCGAGCTCGGCCAATTCGGACTGATCTTGGCAGGGCGAGGCGCCCACCAGCGTGACACCGTCGGCCACCCCGGCGGACTCGATATCGGCGAGCAACCCGGCCAGCCCGCTCACCGTGCCGGTGTAGCGGACCCCGTCCCCGCACGGGTCGGACCCCAGTGACGCATAGGCCGCCCGCACGTCAACGGCCACTGCGACCGTGACGTCGAGGATCACCGCCACGGCACGGTCGTCTCCGCGGAGCCGGGCTCGCGCACGGCGGGCTTGCTGCAGGTCACCCGCCGCCACCCGGACCACTGGCTCCAGGCCGGAGGTCAGTTCACTCCACGCTTCATCTGCCACGAATAGCCGCACACCGTCAGACTAGAAACACAGCGCAGGCCCGCCAATGATTGCGATCAGTACGACTTCAATTCCAAATCCCCGTCGCTTCGCTCGCCCGCAGGCGCCATTTCCCGTCGCTTCGCTCGCCCGGGG
>WOYS01000023.1:0-22528 GCA_011620645.1 Mycobacterium sp. | reverse complement strand
CCCGTCGCTTCGCTCGCCCGCAGGCGCCATTTCCCGTCGCTTCGCTCGCCCGGGGAGGAACAACCTGCGAGTCCGCGCGCCGCGCGCGGGCCCACCGCACCGCTGAGTAGTTTGTAACAGTGACAGCGGAGCCCGGGCAGGCGATACCTCCCCAGTACCTACTCTCCCCGGCGGCAGCTCCCCCGCGGACCCTGATCGACGTGCTCTATGAGACGGCGAACCGGTTTCCGGATGCGCCCGCCATCGATGACGGCGACGTTCAGCTGACCTATGCCGAACTGATCGGCGATATCGAGGACAGCGTGCAGTGGCTGGCGGCCCGCGGCATCGGCCGTGGCGACCGCATCGGGATCCGGATGTCCTCGGGCAGCTACGCGCTCTACACCGCAATCCTGTCCACTCTGGCCACCGGCGCCTCCTACGTGCCGGTGGACGCCGACGATCCAGAGGAACGCGCCGCGCTGGTTTTCGGTGAGGCCCAGGTGGTCGGGATCATCACCGACGAGGGCCTGGTGCGCGGTCCCGGGTCATCGCGGGGCTGGCGGGCCGCTGCGCCGCTCACCCGGGACGATGCCTGGATCATCTTCACCTCCGGATCGACCGGCACCCCCAAAGGTGTCGCGGTGACCCATCGCAACGCCGCCGCTTTCGTCGACGCCGAAGCCCAGATGTTCCTGAAGGCCTCGCCGCTGGGCCCCGGCGACCGCGTGCTGGCCGGCCTGTCGGTGGCCTTCGACGCCTCCTGCGAGGAGATGTGGCTGGCCTGGCGCCACGGCGCCTGCCTGGTGCCCGCACCCCGATCCCTGGTGCGCAGCGGGATGGATCTGGGCCCCTGGCTGGTGACCCGCGATATCACCGTCGTGTCGACCGTTCCCACCCTGGCCGCGTTGTGGCCGGCCGAGGCGCTGGAAGCGGTGCGGCTGCTGATCTTCGGTGGCGAGGCCTGCCCACCCGAGCTCGCCGAACGGCTTGCCGTCGACGGCCGGGAGGTCTGGAACACATACGGACCGACCGAGGCGACCGTGGTCGCGTGCGCGGCACCGCTGGATGGCAGGTCCGCGGTCAGCATCGGGTTGCCGCTGGCCGGCTGGGACCTGGTGGTCGTCGACACGAACGGGCAACCGGTGGGGCTGGGCGAAACCGGCGAACTCGTCATCGGCGGTGTCGGACTGGCCCGCTACCTCGATGCCGAAAAGGATGCCCAAAAGTACGCCCCGATGCCGAGCCTCGGCTGGGAGCGCGCCTACCGCAGCGGCGATCTGGTCCGGCTGGAGGCCGACGGGCTGTACTTCCAGGGCCGCGCCGATGACCAGGTCAAGGTGGGCGGCCGCCGCATCGAACTCGGCGAGGTCGATGCGGCGCTGGTGAACCTGCCCGGGGTGAGCGGTGGCGCGGCCGCGGTGCGCCGCACCACCAGCGGCACTCCCCTGCTCGTCGGCTACATCGCCAGCGCCGACCCGGGCTTCGATCTGGCCGCCGCCCGCGCGACGCTGTCCGAGGCCTTGCCCGCCGCGCTGGTTCCGCGGCTGGTCCTGCTCGATGAGCTGCCCACCCGCACCTCCGGCAAGGTCGACCGCAACGCGCTGCCGTGGCCGCCGCCGGGAGCCGCCGCCGAGGAGGAACCCGATCTCGGGGGCACCATCGGTTGGCTGGCCGGGCTCTGGCGCGATGTGCTCGCCGCGTCGGTGGACGGACCGGGGGCCGACTTCTTCGCACTCGGCGGCGGATCGCTGTCGGCCGCGCAACTGGTCACCGCGGTGCGCGGGCGTTACCCACAGGTAACCGTCGCCGATCTGTACGACCATCCCCGGCTCGGGTCGCTGGCCGGCTACCTCGATGAGCTGGCCCCGCCGCCGAAGGTCGTGCGCCGCGATGTGGCGCCGACACCGGTTCTCACGCAGCTGGCGCAGGTCGCGCTGTCGGTGCCGCTGGCGACGCTGACCGGTCTGCAGTGGGTGATCTGGCTGGCGATCCTCAACAACATCGCGGCCGCCGCCGACCTGGTGCCGTGGGCGGCCACGCTGAGCTGGTGGTGGATCATCGCCGGTTTCCTGGTCTTCATCACCCCGCCGGGGCGGATGGGCATCGCCGTGCTGGGTGCCCGCACACTGCTGTCCGGCCTCAAGCCGGGCAGTTACCGCCGCGGGGGTTCTGAGCACCTTCGGGTGTGGCTCGCCGAGCGCCTGGCCGAGGCCAGCGGCGCGGAGAACCAAGCGGGTGCACCCTGGCTGGTGTATTACGCCAGGGCCCTTGGCAATTCGATCGGCAAGGGGGTCGATCTGCATTCCGCGCCACCGGTCACCGGCATGCTGACCCTGGGCCATCGCTGCTCGATCGAACCCGAGGTCGACCTGACCGGGCACTGGATCGACGGCGACCTCTTCCATGTCGGTCCGATCAGTGTCGGCAACGATTCGACCATCGGCGCGCGCACCACGCTGCTACCTGGCGCGGTGATCGGCAAGAATGCCGATGTCGCCGCGGGCTCCGGCGTGGTCGGCAAGGTCAAGAACGGCCAGTATTGGAAGGGCTCGCCTGCGGTGAAATCCGGCAAGGCCCGCCACCCCTGGCCCGAGGAGCGGCCCGGCCGCGCCCCGGTGTGGGTCGCCTTCTACAGCGTGACGTCGATGCTGCTCGGCGCCCTTCCGCTGGCCGCGCTCGCCGCCGGGCTGGCCGTCATCGGCTGTGCCATCCGCGGTACCGCCACACCGGCCGACGCCCTCATCCCGTCCCTGGCATGGACGCCGGTGGCGGCACTCGTGGCGCTGGCCGTCTACGCCGCGCTGACGGTGCTCGGGGTGCGACTGTTGTCGGTCGGCCTCACCGAGGGCTACCATCCGGTGCGCAGCCGGGTGGGCTGGCAACTGTGGGCCACCGAGCGGCTGATGGACGCCGCGCGCAATTACCTGTTCCCGATCTACGCCAGCCTGCTCACCCCATGGTGGCTGCGACTGCTCGGCGCGAAGATCGGCAAGAACACCGAGATCTCGACCGCACTGCTCACCCCGAAGTTCACCGAGGTGCAGGACGGCGCCTTCCTCGCCGACGACACGATGGTGGCGTCCTACGAATTGGGCGGTGGCTGGATCCACGTCGCGAAAGCCACCATCGGCAAACGCGCGTTCCTGGGCAACTCCGGGATCACCCAGCCGGGGCGCCGGGTCCCCGACGACGGGCTGGTGGCCGTACTGTCGGCCACTCCGCACAAGGCCAAGGCGGGCTCGTCGTGGCTGGGCAGCCCGCCCATCCGGTTGCGCCGCAAGCCGACAGCCGCCGATGTGATGCGCACCTTCCATCCGTCGACCCGGCTGAAGCTGATGCGTTCGGTGGTGGAGACCTGCCGCCTCATCCCGGTCATGGTGACATTCGCGATCGGTGTCGCCGTGCTTGGCGCGCTGCACCATCTGGCCGACGTCCTCGGCTACGGCTGGGCCGCCCTGACCGGCGGCCTGGTGCTGCTGGTCGCCGGAACTGTAGCTGGCGTCATCGCCGTGATCGCGAAATGGCTTGTGGTGGGACGCATCACCGCCATCGAGCATCCGCTGTGGTCATCGTTCGTCTGGCGCAATGAGGTGTCGGACACCTTCGTGGAGACGGTGGCCGCACCGTGGTTCGCGCGCGCCGCCACCGGCACGCCGGTGATCAACATCTGGCTGCGCTTGCTCGGCGTGAAGATCGGCCGCGGGGTCTGGTGCGAAACGTACTGGTTGCCCGAGGCGGACCTGATCACCCTCGGCGACGGCAGCACCGTCAACCGGGGCTGCGTGGTGCAGACCCACCTGTTCCACGACCGGGTCATGCGGATGGACACCGTCATCCTCGATGCGGGCGCAACGCTGGGACCGCACTGTGTGGCACTGCCGGCATCCCGGATCGGCGAGGGGGCCACCGTCGGCCCCGCCTCGCTGGTGATGCGCGGCGACGAGGTACCAGCGTGGACCCGCTGGCAGGGCAATCCGATCGCCCCGTGGATCATCAAGACGAGCAAGAGGTCTTCGAGGGACGAGCGCGCGTGAGGCCCGCCAAGAAGGCCGCCCGCAGGGTCGCCCACCAACCCCCGGTGATCGACCCGTATCTGCCCCGCAACGGCAACTTCGGATACCGGGTGTCACGCTACGAACTCGATCTTGAGTACAAGGTGGCGATCAACCGGCTGGCGGGCACGGTGACCATCACCGCGGTGACGCTCGCCGAGCTACGCACCTTCACCCTGGACCTGTCCGACGCGCTGTCGGTGTCGAAGGTGACCGTGAACGGCCGCCGCCCCGGCCAGTTCCGATGTTCGGCGGGCAAATTACACATCACGCTGGGCACCGGCCTGCCCGCAGGCGCCGCAATGACCATCGTGGTCCGCTACGGCGGAACGCCGCGGCCACTGCGAACCCTCTGGGGCGAGGTCGGTTTCGAGGAACTGTCCAACGGCGCACTGGTGGCCGGGCAGCCCAATGGCGCGGCATCCTGGTTTCCCTGCGACGATCACCCGGCCGCCAAGGCCAGCTTCCACATCCGGATCAACACCGAGAGCCCGTACTACGCCCTCGCCAACGGCGACCTGGTGTCCAAGCAGGTGCGCGCCAGCCACACCACCTGGGCCTACGAGCAGGCGGAGCCAACCTCGACCTATCTCGTCACCCTGCAGATCGGCGAGTACAGCCGCCACCGTCTGCAGAAGAGTCCGGTGCCGATGCACGCCGTCCTCCCGGACCGGTTGCGGCGCAACTTCGAACACGACTTCGGGCGCCAGACCCAGATGATGAAACTGTTCATCCGCCGGTTCGGCCCGTACCCGCTGGCAGGCGGCTACACCGTCGTCGTCACCGATGACGATCTGGAGATACCGCTTGAGGCACAAGGCCTGTCCATCTTCGGAGCCAACCATTGCGACGGCAGGCGCAGCGCCGAGCGGTTGATCGCCCACGAACTCGCCCACCAGTGGTTCGGAAATTCGGTGACCGTGCGGCGGTGGCGTGATATCTGGCTGCATGAAGGGTTCGCCTGCTACGCGGAGTGGTTGTGGTCCGAGGAGGCCGGCGGCCCCAGCGCCGATGAGCGGGCCCGGTCATACCACCGCAGGCTTCGGGACTCGCCGCAGAACCTGTTGCTGACCGATCCCGGCCCAGCCGATATGTTCGACGACCGGGTGTACAAACGTGGCGCACTCACCCTGCACGCCTTGCGCGGTCTCATCGGTGATGAAAGTTTCTTTGCGCTGCTTCGGGATTGGACCTCGCGCTACCGGCACAGCACCGCCGTCACCGATGATTTCACCGGACTGGCGGCCAACCACGCCGAGGTGTCGCTGCGGGCGCTGTGGGACCGCTGGCTATACTCCACGGCTGTCCCGGACCTGTGACCGACGGCGCGGCGGTGCCGGCCAGGGGGCCGGTGACGCGGGGCAGTGTCACCCGCGTCGGAATCGCCACCGCACTGACAGCGCTGTGCGGGTATGCCGTGCTGTATCTGGCTGCCCGCAACCTGGAACCCGCAGGTTTCTCCCTGTTCGGGGTGTTCTGGGGTGCGTTCGGGCTGGTCAGCGGCGCCGCCAACGGGCTGCTACAGGAATCCACCCGCGAGGTCCGAGCGCTCCGGGGTCACGATGTCCCACCCGGTGCTGAGCGCACCCACCCGATGCGAATCGCCGCCGTCGTCGGCGTCGCCGCGGCAGTGCTCATCGCGGTCACCGCACCGCTCTGGTCGGCTCAGGTGTTCACCGAATCACGGCTGCTGAGCGTGGTGCTGCTGAGCGTCGGCCTGGCCGGATTCTGCTTGCACGCAACACTGCTCGGCATGCTCGCCGGCGTCGACCGGTGGACGCAATACGGATCGCTGATGGTGACCGATGCCGCCATCCGGGTGGCGGTCGCTGTGGCCGCCTTCGTGCTGGGCTGGGGACTGGCAGGTTTCCTGTGGGCGACGGTCGCCGGCTCACTGGCCTGGCTGATCATGCTCCTGTTGTCACCGGCCACCCGTGCGGCGGCGCGACTGGCGACCGCCGGCGGGGCACGCACGTTCCTGACCGGGGCCTTCCACTCGGTGGCCGCGGCAGGCGCCAGCGCCATTCTCATCATGGGGTTTCCGGTGCTGCTCAAGGCCACCACCCCCGAACTCGGCGCGGCCGGTGGCGTCGTCATCCTCGCTGTGACGCTGACCCGGGCACCGCTGCTGGTGCCGCTGACCGCCATGCAGGGCAACCTCATTGCACACTTCGTGGACCAGAGCCACCGCCGCCTGCGCGCGCTGGTGGTGCCGGCTGCGACGGTGACCGCGGTCGGCGCCCTGGGTGTGGTGACGGCCGGAGTGGCGGGACCCTGGCTGTTACGCACCGCCTTCGGCCCCGAATACCAGGCCCCCGGCGCGCTGCTGGCCGGGTTCACCGCGGGGGCGGTGGTCATCGCACTGCTCACCCTGACCGGCGCCGCGGCGGTGGCGGCCGCACTGCACCGGGCGTATGCGGCCGGCTGGGTCGGTGCCACCCTGGCCGCGGTCGCGCTGCTGCTGTTACCGCTGGACCTGGAGACCAAGACCGTCGTCGCGCTGCTGTGCGGGCCGGTGGTGGGAATCGCCGTACACCTGTGTGCGCTGGCCACCGCCGATCGCGTGTAGTTTGGTCGGCATCGACACCCTGTATCGGGACGTCTGGATCATCGTCCCCGCCTTCAACGAAGCCCGCATCATCGCCGACGTGCTCGCCGATCTGCTTGCCGTCTTCGGCAATGTCGTGTGCGTCGATGACGGGAGCTCAGATGGGACCGCCGACACAGCGCTGGCCGCTGGTGCGCATCTGGTCCGCCATCCGGTGAATCTCGGTCAGGGAGCGGCGATTCAGACCGGTGTCGAGTACGCCAGGTCGCGCCCCGGTGCGACGACCTTCGCGACGTTCGACGCCGACGGGCAGCACCGCGTCAAGGATGTCGTCACCATGATCGACCGGATCGCCGGCGGGGAGGTCGACCTCGTCGTGGGCACCCGGTTCGGCGGCGGCGTCAGCCACACCCCGGCGCTGAAGCGGATCGTGCTGCGCGCCGCGGCTTCGCTGAGCCCGCACGGGCGGGCACTGGGCCTCACCGATGCCCACAATGGACTGCGGGTGTTCAACAAGAAGGTCGCCGACGAGCTGGACATCACCATGAACGGTATGAGCCACGCCTCGGAGATCATCGCCCTGGCCGACGAAAACCATTGGCGGGTGGCCGAAGAACCCGTCGAGATTCTCTACACCGACTATTCGAAGTCCAAGGGCCAACCCCTGATCAATGGTGTCAACATCGTCTTCGACGGTCTACTGCGCGGGAGGATGCCGCGATGAACTCGATTCAGGTACTGCTGATCGCGGCTGTCATCACGCTGCTGGTGTACCTGCTACGTTCGCGCCGCAGCACCCAGGCCAAGGCCTGGGTGAAGGTGGGCTACCTGCTGTTCGCGGTGGCGGCGGTGTACGCGATCCTGCGGCCCGATGACACCACCGTGCTGGCCAACAAGCTCGGGGTCGACCGCGGCGCTGATCTGCTCGAGTACGCACTGGTGATCGCGTTCCTGTTCACCACGCTGAGCACCTACCTGCGATTCAAGGATCTCGAACTGCGTTACGCCCGGCTGGCCAGAGCGGTGGCGCTCGACGGCGCGCGTGCGCCGGAGGGCCCGGCTAACGGCCACCCAGCAGCCTAGGTAGATAGCGAGCGGTCGTTATCTTTTTGGTGGAGTTCGGGCGGATTCGTTGCGGAAGTAGTCGACCGTCCGCTCGATGCCGTCGTCGATGCCGATCTGCGGCACCCAACCCAGCACCTGCTCACTCCGGCTGATGTCGAGCTGGGATTTGCGCAGGTCCCCCAGGCGTGCGGGGTGGAATTCCGGTTCGTCGGCGGTCCCGACGGCCTTGGCGATAGCACTGTGCAGGTCGGCGACGCTGGTGCTGACGCCGGTGCCGACGTTGAACCGCAGACCGCCGCCGACATCTCCGGAGGCCCTCACGAAGGCGTCCACCACGTCGTCGACGTAGACGTAGTCGCGGCTGTCGGTACCATCGCCGAAGATCCTGGTGGTGGCGCCGGCCAGCAGCGCCTTGGCGAAGATCGCAACGACTCCGGCCTCGCCGTGCGGGTCCTGGCGCGGGCCGTAGACATTGCCCGGCGCGATATGCGAGCAGTCCAGGTTGTAGAGGTTGCGGAAGGTGTTGAGGTAGACCTCGCCGGCGACCTTGCTGGCCGCGTACGGCGATGCCGGGTCGGTGGGCACGTCCTCGCTGGTCGGGAAGACCGGCGGGGTGCCGTAGACGGAACCACCCGATGAGGTGTGCACGATCTTGCGAACCCCGTGGATGCGGGCCGCCTCGGCCAGCCGGATGGTGCCCACCACGTTGACGGTGGCGTCGAACTGTGGGTTGTCCACCGAGTGCCGGACCGAGATCTGGGCGGCCAGATGGAAGATCACCTCGGGATCGGCCGCGGCCACGATCGCCGCCAAGTCGGCGTCGACGATATCGGCCTCGGCGAAGGTGAAGTTCGGGTTCTTCTCCGCGGCGGCCAGGTTGGAGCGGCGCCCGGTACTCAGATCGTCGACTCCAGCGACGGTGTGACCGTCCTCGAGGAGGCGATCGACCAGCGTCGATCCGATGAATCCGGCGGCTCCGGTAACCAGTGTGCGCACCGGCCCACTGTAGCCGCGCAAGCAGGCCCCGCACGGCTCCGTACAGTCGGGGCCGATGACTTGGGACCTGGGCGAGCGAAGCGACGGGGGATGGATTGCCCGTACTGCCGTCGCACTGATCGCGGTCCAGCTGCTGATCCGGTCAGTGCTGGCCTTCGGCGGCGACTTCTACTGGGACGACCTGATCCTGGTCGGCCGGGCCGGGACCAACATCCTGCTGTCGGCCCAATACCTGTTCGACGACCATGACGGGCACGTCATGCCCGGGGCGTTCCTGGTGGCGGGTGCCATCACCCGGCTGGCACCGCTTCAGTGGTTCGGACCGGCGCTCAGCCTGGTGGCGCTGCAATTGCTGGCGTCAGCGGCGTTGCTGCGGGCGCTGCACGTGATCCTGGGCTGGCGGCCGGTGCTGCTGGTTCCGCTGACCTTCGCGCTGTTCACTCCACTGACGGTGCCCGGTTTCGCGTGGTGGGCGGCCGGTTTGAACTCGCTGCCGATGCTGGCCGCGCTGGCATGGGTGTGTGCCGATGCGATCCTGTTGGTACGCAACGGAAATCGGCGGTACGCATGGTCGGGGGCGCTGGTCTATCTCGGCGCGTTGCTGTTCTTCGAGAAGTCTGCGGTGATCCCGTTCGTGGCATTTGCGGTGGCCGCGCTGCTGGCCTGGGTGACCGGAGCTTCCGTCGCGGGCGTCTGGCGCCGCGGGATCCGGCTCTGGGTGGGACTTCTCGGCGTCACCGGAGCCTGGATCGGGGTGTACCTGTTCGTCGTCGACCAGCAACGGTGGTCCCTGGACCTGGGCATGACCTGGGATCTGTTGTGGCGGTCGGTGACCCACGGCATCGTTCCCGGCCTGGCCGGCGGCCCGTGGGATTGGCAGCGCTGGGCGCCGGCATCGCCGTGGGCCACGCCGCCGGTGACCGTGATGGTGCTGGGCTGGCTGGTGCTGGCGGCCGTCATCGGTGTCTCGCTGTGGCGCAAGGAACGCATCGGCCCGGTCTGGCTGACCGCGGTCGGCTACGCGGTGGCCTGCCAGGTACCGATCTACCTGATGCGATCATCGCAGTTCACCGCGCTGGAACTCGCCCAGACATTGCGCTACCTACCCGATCTCGTCTTCGTTCTGGCCCTGCTAGCCGCCGTGGCGTTCTGCGCCCCGAACCGTGCTTCGTCGCAGCGACTCGACGCCTCCCCGGCACGGTCGGCGGTGCTCGTCGTGCTGACCGCGGCATTCGTCGGAAGCAGCCTGTACTCGACGGCGACGTTCCTGAGGGTGTGGCGGGACAGCCCGGTTCCGGCCTATCTGGACAACGCACGCGCCGGATTGGCCGCCGCGGCGGCAGACCCGCAGCCAGCACCCCTACTGGATCAGGAGGTCGACCCGCTGATCATGCAGCGCGTGGCGGCCCCGGAGAATCTCGCCAGTCACATGTTCGCCGAGCTTCCCCAGCGGCCCGAATTCAGCAGCACCACAACCGAATTGCGGATCTTCGACACAACGGGTCGGCTACGCGACGCTGTGGTCACCTGGGTACGGGCCATCAAGCCGGGACCGGCACCCAACTGTGGCTACCTGGTGCAGACCGACGCCGACGTGGAGATGCCGCTCGATGGGCCGCTGCTGCCCGCGGATTGGACGGCGGAGATCAACTACCTGGCCAACAGTGAGGGATCGCTGACCATGTCGCTGACCGAGGGTATGCCGGTGAAGGTTCCGGTGCACCCGGGACTGAACCGGGTGTTCGTGCGGTTGTCCGGGGCGGGTGACGCCATCCGGGTCAGCGCGAACACCGCTGCGCTGTCGGTGTGCATCGCCTCCGGACCGATCGGATTCGTGGCACCGCGGTAGTTCCGGCTGGGGATAATTGAACCCGGGCCTACGTGAGAATCGGCCAAGGGGAGGCAGGGGCTTATGGAGGTCGCCGACGCATTCCTGTCGACATGGTCGGATGCCAGGTCGACCTTCGGCGCGGGGGGTTCCGCGATCCGGCGAGGGATTCGACAAGAGCAGCACGTTGTGCGCGCTGCAGTCCGGTTTGGACGCGGCGGGGACACCTTCAGCACCGATTGGGCCCGGCCGGGCGATCCTGGAGCGATACCTGGCCGGCGGCGACGACTGGCACATGACCGACGACCCGGCCTGGACGAAATACATGATGGACAACCAGATGCTGCGGGAGCAGCTGCTGGACCCGACCCAGACGGTGGCCCAAGGCGCGCTCAACCAATATCTGGCCAACGGGCAGCGGACCGGCACGTTCGATCAACGGCTGCACGGTGAGATCGATAACGGTGAGGGCATCGTCGGCTATCAGTACCTGCACGGGACCGATTCGACCGTCGGGGATTTCGGGTTCAAGGGCGATACGAGCGTCCGGCCGCTTCCCGGCGGCACCTACGAGGTGACCCTGGACAGCGACTACACCTGGAATGACAAGATCGACCCGAACCCGATCTATGAGACCGACCAGACCAAGAGCCGTATCGCGGAGATCCTGAGCCTCGGCCAGGCAGACCCGTACAACATCCATATCAGCTGGCAGGCGCAATCCACCGTGATGATGGACGCCCAGGGCAACGTACTATCGGTAAAGGGATATCCAGCAACATGATTCGGCAGTTGAGCACAGTCATCCTTTTGTCGGGCCTGTTGACCGGATGCGCCTTCTTCGGGGGCCGCGCCGATGACAGCGGTGACCGCTTTGCCCGCCCCGATCAGCCCAAGGACTCCCCATCGGGGCAGTTCACCGTGTCAGTCGATCTCGGACCCGAACAGAACGGTGTTCAGACCTGGGTGCCGGTGATCCGGGAGAAGGCCAACGATCTCGAAGTGTTCCGCGACACCTATGCCTACAGCTCCAGGCACGGCGTCGGCATCACCTGGCTGTCGGGCAGCGATCAATTGTGGCTGGTGTCAAGCGATGTCGGGACGGCGCACGTCGATCGCAACGTCGACGGCCGCTGGACCAAGACCGCCATCTACCCGGAGACATTGTCCGAGGTCCCCGAGGAGATCCGCGGCATCGGTGGCTGACCTGCGCACGGCAGGATACCAAGCATGACCAACTTACGCGGTATGACCAACTTACGAGCTGAGGGCCTGCCGGTGTTCCGCGAGCTGCAGCCCGACTCCCCGCCTGAGGATGACAGCGACGTCGACTTCGGCGGCGGGCTCGCCCCCGGCGGGTGCGTACCGGACTTGTCGGACCCAAACCATAGTCTGGGCAGATGAATTCGCCAGACTCCCGACCGTCAGTGGTCGCACCGTGCAAGCACTGCAACACCGACACGGTCTGGCTGCGGACGGCCTACGGCAGCTGGCTGCTGTTCGACGCGGAGATGTTCCCGACCGGCGACAGCGCGGCGGGTAACCGGTTCGCCATCTTGCGCCAAACCCGCCAGGTGATCGACCTGGAGGACGAGCAGGAGGCGCGGTGGCCGGCGAAGTGTCTGCAGCTGCATCGCTTTCACTGCCCGGGCAGCCACGAAGACTTGCGGTTCCACCAGCGCCGGCCGAGGCAGGCCAACGATATCGACCTCGAGGATCTGTGGCGGCGGCTGGCCGACCGCAGGGATGCGCAGCGCAGGGCCGGTTGAGATTGGAGCCACCCAGGGGAATCGAACCCCTGACCTATTCATTACGAGTGAATTGCTCTACCGACTGAGCTAGGGTGGCGCGCCCGCTAGGCAGGCGGGACGAGTCTACGGCAGGCCCCACCCGACACCCAACTCAGTTCCTCAGGTTCTCAAGGCCTGCCCGACCGTCGCCACCATGGCGTCGACCGCGAACTTCGGCTTCACGTTGATCGCGAGCGCCTCCCGGCACTCCAGCACCGCCTCGATACAGCGCAGCAGCTTATCGGGCGCTACATGCCCGGCCATCGCGCCGACCTTCTCCGCCATATCCGGATGGTTGGCGGCCACCCCGCCGGCGCCTGCCGCCACCACCAGCGCATCGCGAAAGTAGGTCGCCAGGTCCATCAGGGCTCGGTCGAGCGCGTCGCGGCCGGCGCGGGTCTGCCGGGATTTCTGCCGCGCCTCGAGCTGCTTGATCGCGCCGGTGGCACCGCGCATCGAGCCCGCGGTCCCTTTTCCGGTGCCGCCCGCACCGAGCGCGGTCCGCAGTTCCTCGGCCTCGGACTCGTTACGGTCCACCGTCAGCGCCTTGGCCTCCGCCTCGGCGGCGGCCACCAGCTCCTCAGCGGCCCCATACGCGCGTGATGGCGTCGCGGCGTCACGGGCCAGGCTCAAAGCCCGCTCACGGCGCGTCCGGGACTGCGGATCGGTCGCCAGCCGCCGGGCACGACCCACATGGCCTCCGCTGACCGACGCCGCCCACGCCGCCACATCCGCAGCGATGCCGTCCCGTTCGGCGAGCACCTCGGCGATCGCCGCCGTCGGGGGCGTCACCAGCGCGATCTGCCGACACCGCGACCGCAGCGTCACCGCGATGTCCTCCGGATCCACCGACGGCGCACACAGCAGGAACACCGTCGACGGCGGCGGCTCCTCGACCACCTTGAGCAGCGCGTTCGCCGCGCCCTCGGTCAGCCGGTCGGCGTCCTCGACGAGGACGATCTGCCAGCGCCCCGTTCCGGGCCGTCGCGAGGCGATCTGCACGATGTCGCGCATTTCCTTCACGCCGATCGACAGGCCTTCCGGGATGATCCGGCGCACATCGGCGTGGGTCCCCGCCATGGTCGTGGTGCAGGCCCGGCATTCGCCACACCCCGGCGCCCCCTCCGAGGTGCACTGCAGGGCGGCGGCGAAGCACACCGCGGCCACCGACCGCCCCGAACCGGGCGGCCCCGTGATCAGCCAGGCGTGCGTCATACTGCCGGCTGTGAGTCCGCTGTGAAACTTTTCCCCCCGGGCCGCCGTCGCCGCCGCGAGCAGCGCGCTCTCGACGGCCTGTTGGCCCACCAGACGCGAAAAAACACCGCTGTGCACCGCTCAACAGTAGTGGCACCCACAGACCGATACGGCGTCAGCGGCGCGCCACGTCGCCGGTGACCGATACGGTGAACGGATGAGTGCGGAGGTGACACCGATCGGGCGCATCAGCGCATTCGTCCGTTGGGTAGCCCGCACGCCCTGGCCGGTGTTCGTGCTAGGCATGGTGCAGGCCGATATCATCGGCGCCCTGCTGGTGCTGGGCTTCCTGCGGTACGGCCTGCCGCCGGAGGATCGAATCCAGCTGCAGGAGCTACCGGCCCTCAACCTGGCGGTCTTCCTCGGCTACCTGTTCGTGTCGTTCATCATCGCCGCCTACATCACCCTGCGGATGCTCATCCCTGTGATCCGCTGGCAGCGCCGCGACGCCCTACTCGGTGACACCACCGCCACGATCACCGAGGTCGCCAGGGCCCGCGCCCTGAAGATGCCGTTCTACCGGTCGGTCATCAACGTCACCAACTGGTGCCTGGGCTCGATCGTGTTCATCGTCGCCTGCTGGCCGGTGGCCGGCAAGTCGGCCCCGGTGGTCGTGGTGGCCACCGCCCTGGCTGCCACGGCGGTGGCGATCATCGGCTATCTGCAGTCCGAGCGGGTGCTGCGACCGGTGGCGGTGGCCGCACTGCGCACCGGCGTTCCGGAGAACTTCCGCGCGCCGGGGGTCATCCTGCGCCAGGTGCTGACCTGGGTGCTGTCCACCGGCGTGCCGATCCTGGCCATCGTGCTGGCGGTGGTCGCCAGCAAGTTCAAGATCCTCAACGCGCCCGCGGAGAAGTTGACGACACCGATCCTGCTGCTGGCCATCGCGGCCCTGCTCATCGGTCTGGTCGGCACCGTGCTGGTCTCCATGTCGATTGCGGACCCGCTGCGCCAGCTGCGCTGGGCACTCGGTGAGGTGCAGCGCGGTAACTACAACGCGCACATGCAGATCTACGACGCCAGCGAGCTGGGACTGCTGCAGGCCGGATTCAACGACATGGTCCGCGATCTGGCCGAACGGCAACGCCTGCGCGACCTGTTCGGCCGCTACGTCGGCGAGGATGTCGCGCGGCGAGCCCTGGAGCGCGGCACCGAACTGGGCGGTCAGGAGCGAGATGTCGCGGTGCTGTTCGTCGACCTGGTCGGCTCGACGCAGTTGGCCTCGACCATCCCGGCCTCGGAAGTCGTCAACCTGCTCAATGAGTTCTTCTGCGTCGTCGTCGACACCGTGATGAAGCACGGTGGATTCGTCAACAAGTTCCAGGGTGACGCCGCGCTGGCCATCTTCGGCGCCCCGATCGAGCACCCCGATGCCTCTGGGGCCGCACTCGCGGCCTCTCGTGAGCTGCACGACGAACTGGTGACGGTGTTGGGGCAGACCGAGTTCGGTATCGGGGTATCGGCCGGCCGCGCGATCGCCGGCCACATCGGCGCCCAGGCCCGTTTCGAGTACACCGTGATCGGCGACCCGGTGAACGAGGCCGCCCGGCTCACCGAGCTGGCCAAGTTGGAGGCCGGTCACGTGCTCGCCTCCGCCATCGCGGTCAGCGGTGCGCTGGACGCCGAGGCGTTGTGCTGGGATGTCGGGGAGATCGTCGAACTACGAGGCCGGCAGGCGCCCACCCAGCTGGCACGACCCGCCCGGCGGTTCATTCGCGACGTGTCGCGGGCGCAGTCGGCCGGCTAGCGCGGTCAGGCCTTCTTGGCGGCCTTCTTGGCCGGTGTCTTCTTCGCGGCGGCCTTCTTCGCGGGTGCCTTCTTGGCGGTTTTCTTCACCACGGGGCCCCGCGCGCGACGGTCGGCGAGCAGTTCAGCGGCCCGTGCGTCGGTGATCGACAACACGTCATCACCCTTGCGCAGGCTGGCGTTGGTCTCACCGTCGGTGACGTAAGGACCGAAACGGCCGTCCTTGATCACCATCGGCTTCTCCGACACCGGATCGTTGCCCAGCTCGCGCAGCGGCGGCGTGGCGGCACCCTGGCGGCCCCGCCGCTTGGGTTCGGCGTAGATCTTCAGCGCCTCATCGAGGGTGATGGTGAACATCTGCTCCTCGGTGGCCAGCGAACGAGAGTCGGTGCCGCGCTTGAGATACGGGCCGTAGCGGCCGTTCTGCGCGGTGATCTCCTCATTGTTGGCGGGGTCGACACCGACCACCCGCGGCAGCGACAGCAGGCGCAGCGCATCCTCCAGCGTCACCGTCTCCAGATCCATCGTCCGCAACAGCGATCCGGTGCGCGGCTTGGGGCCAGTGGGCTTCTTGCCCTTCTTGGCCGTCACCCCGTCTTCTGGATCCTCGGGCGGCTCGGGCAGCACCTCGGTGACATACGGGCCGTAACGCCCGTCCTTGGCCAGGATCTCGTGTCCGGATTCCGGATCGACACCCAGCGAACGGCCCTCTTGCGGTGTGGCGAAAGCCTTTTCGGCGAGCTCGAGTGTCAGCTCGTCGGGCGTCAACTCCTCCTTGAGGTTGGCCCGCTGCGGCTTGAGCTCACCCGGATTGTCCGGGTCGGCGACCATCCGCTCCAGATACGGCCCGTTGCGACCGACCCGGACGTTGACCGCACGCCCTTCGTCATCGTCGAACAGCTTGATGGAGTTGACCAGTCGCGCGTCGATCTCCTCGAGGTTGCCGCCCACGAGATGCTTGAGTCCACCGGCCCGCGCGATCGAACCCTCGACGCCGTGCTCACCGCCGAAGTAGAAGTTGTTGAGCCAGTTGGTCCTTCGCTCGTTACCCGAGGCGATCGCGTCGAGCTCGTCCTCCATGGCCGCGGTGAAATCGTAGTCCACCAGACGACCGAAATACTGTTCCAGCAACCCGATCACCGCGAACGCCACCCAGGACGGCACCAGCGCGCTGCCCTTCTTGTGGACGTAACCGCGGTCCTGGATGGTCTTGATGATCGAGCTGTACGTCGAGGGACGGCCGATTCCCAGCTCTTCGAGTGCCTTGATCAGCGAGGCCTCGGTGTAGCGAGCCGGCGGTGCCGTGGTATGCCCGTCGGCGGTCAGGTCAGCGGCGTCCACCCGCTGGCCTTGAGTGAGGTTGGGCAGCCGGCTCTCGGCGTCGTCGGCCTCGCCACCGGCCTGCTCGTCGAGGCTCTCGACGTAGGCCTTCAGAAATCCGGGGAACGTCAGGGTGCGACCCGAGGCATTGAACACGACCTGCTCGCCACTGCCGGCGCTGCCGGCAATGCCGCCGCTGCCGGCGCTGCCGGCAATGCGCAGGCTCAGCGTGGTGCCGCGGGCGTCGGCCATCTGTGAAGCCACGGTGCGCTGCCAGATCAACTCGTAGAGCCGGAACTCATCGTTGTCCAGTGCGCTGTGCAGCTGGCCCGGGGTCTGGAACACGTCGCCCGAGGGCCGGATGGCCTCGTGGGCCTCTTGCGCGTTCTTGACCTTGCGGGTGTACTGGCGCGGCGTGGGATGCACGTACTCGGTGCCGTAGAGCTGGCCGGCCTGACTACGGGCAGCATCGATGGCCGACTGCGACAGGGTCGTCGAGTCGGTACGCATATAGGTGATGTAGCCGTTCTCGTACAGGCGCTGCGCGATGCTCATGGTGCGCTCCGAGGAGAACCGCAGCTTGCGCCCGGCCTCCTGCTGCAGCGTCGACGTCATGAACGGCGGGTAGGGCTTGCGGGTGTAGGGCTTCTGTTCGACCGACGACACGGACAGCTGGGCACCACGCAGGCCGTTGGCCAGCGCCCCTGCGGCGGCCTCGTCGAGCACCAGCACCTCGTCGGGCTTCTTCACAGCGCCCAGGGAGTCGAAATCACGTCCCGCCGCCACCCGGCGTCCGTCCACGGTGCTCAACTTCGCGGTGAACTTCGGCGGTGTCGCGCCCGGATCCGAGACGCTGGCGTCGAGTTCTGCGGTGACATCCCAGTACGCGGCGCTGCGGAACGCCATGCGCTCCCGCTCGCGCGACACGATGATCCTGGTGGCCACCGACTGAACGCGGCCTGCCGAAAGCTTCGGGGCCACCTTCTTCCACAGCACGGGGGAAACCTCGTAGCCGTAGAGCCGGTCCAGGATGCGGCGGGTCTCCTGCGCGTCGACCAGGTCGATGTCGAGGTCACGGGGATGCTCGGCGGCCGCACGGATGGCCGACTCGGTGATCTCGTGGAACACCATGCGCTTGACCGGGATGGTCGGCTTGAGCGTCTCGAGCAAGTGCCAGGCGATGGCCTCACCCTCGCGGTCACCGTCTGTGGCGAGGTAGAGCTCGTCGACGTCCTTCAATAGGCTCTTGAGCTCGGTGACGGTGCTCTTCTTGTCGGGGCTGACGATGTAGAGCGGTTCGAAATCCGCATCGACGTTGACGCCGAGGCGCGCCCACGGTTCGGATTTGTACTTGGCGGGTACATCGGCGGCCGCTCGCGGCAGGTCACGGATGTGACCGCGGGAGGATTCGACGACATAGTTCGAGCCGAGGTAGCCCGCAATCTTGCGCGCTTTCGTCGGCGACTCGACAATCACGAGCCGCCGAACGTTACCGGCGCCTGCCCGGCTCCGGTCGTCGTCAGCCACCTGCTCTTACTCTCCACTTCTTCGTTGCCCGCCCGCCGTGCGGCGTGCTGGCAACTGACAATTTCGCATCCTGAGCGAACCAACGCAAACTGGCTCGCCAGCGGCGAGCACCTATATTCGCGGCCATTGTGCAAATGCATCGGTGTCCCCTGGCGCTTCCCCGACGTTCTCTACCAGCCGTGATAAGCGTCTTTTACCACTGATCCGCAACGCCGGTCGCGAGCCCCTGGTGCCGATCAGGGTGGGTGCGATTCCCACCCGCATCAGCGCCGATGCCAGCGCCGGGTGCGTATCCGGGGCGTGCGGATCCAGTCCCAGCAAGTACCGATCCGATGCCTCGGGCGTCCCCGCGGCCAGCGTCCAGGCGCGAAGTTCGCGCGCGCCCGGCAGCCATTCGGCGGGAACCGTTTTGATCGCGCCGCGAGTCCACTCTGCGGCGATGCCCGCCAGTCGGTTGTCCACCCCGGTGCGCACCAGCGGCGAATTCTCGTCGGTGCGCGCAATCTCGGGTTCCAGCCCGACCTCGGTGATCATCGCGGCCAGTTCCTGGGCACGCCAAAGCCGGTCGACGACGACGGAGAGCCGAGCCGCGCCGCCGGTGATCACCACCTGGCCGTGCGCAGCCAGCAGACCGGTCAGATCGGCGATGGCCGGTGGCACCGACTCTGCCGAGAAGAACGACAGCTGGCTCACACGCTCGACACTAGTGGTGTCCGATACGAAAACACCCCCGGCCGGGCCGGGGGTGTCCTCCTAATGCGGTGGCTCAGACGGCGCGAACGCCGGTGGCCTGCGGCCCCTTGGGGCTCTGGCCGACCTCGAACTCAACCTTCTGGTTCTCTTCAAGGGTGCGGAATCCCGACCCCTGGATTTCCGTGTAGTGGACAAACACGTCGGCGGAGCCGTCCTCGGGGGCGATGAAGCCGAAACCCTTCTCCGCGTTGAACCACTTCACAGTTCCCTGTGGCATCTCTCGTACTTTCCTTCTCTTACCGGGTACGGTTCACCGACTTCCGGTGTACCGGGCCCGTTCCGACCGCCATACCAACGCGTGTGTCGGAACTCGACCCGACCTACAACCTCGCAGGAACCGCGATCGCAACGTCGATCCTGCGGGTGCAAAGTACACGAACACAGAAGCTGCGACCACCTTTAGTCAACCACGTTCGACGCGCCA
This sequence comes from Mycobacterium sp., assembly GCA_011620645.1. GTDB lineage: Bacteria > Actinomycetota > Actinomycetes > Mycobacteriales > Mycobacteriaceae > Mycobacterium. The sequence continues at coordinate 3,243 of WOYS01000023.1, read as the reverse complement.
GCGACAGTGTCGGCACGATCATGTATTTAACAATTCACCTGGGAACACATCCCGGTGATCATGGAAGGCGTCAGGTGTCTGATTCGGGGACGGGTTCTGGGTCCGATTTCGGCCGGGACCTGCTGACCCGCGCGGTCGAGGGCACCGCCCCCAGCGAGCATCCGGTGCGCCATGTCGCGGATCTGCCGCCCCGTCGCAGCGACACCCGGCAGTGGCCGCAATGGGCCGATCCGGACCTCATCGCCGCCTTCGCCGATCGCGGTGTCAGCACGCCGTGGTCGCATCAGGTCGCGGCGGCGGAGCTGGCCCACGCGGGACGGCACGTGGTGTTGTCGACGGGCACGGCGTCGGGCAAGTCGCTGGGCTATCAACTGCCCATTCTGACCGCGCTGGCCGCCGATCCACGTGCCCGGGCGCTGTATCTGTCACCGACCAAAGCGCTCGGATACGACCAGCTGCGGGCCGCGCAGTCACTGACCGGTGCGCTGCCGCACCTACGGGACGTCGCGCCCTGCGCCTACGACGGGGACGCATCCAGCGACCTGCGCCGTTTCGCCCGTGAAAGGTCCCGGTGGATCTTCTCCAATCCGGACATGATCCACCTGTCGCTGCTGCGCAACCACGCCAGGTGGGCGGTGTTCCTGCGCAATCTGAAGTTCATCGTGGTCGATGAATGTCATTACTACCGTGGCATCTTCGGATCCAACGTGGCGATGGTGCTGCGCAGGCTGCTGCGGCTGTGCGAGCGATACTCGGGGTCGCCGACGGTGATCTTCGCCAGCGCCACGACCGCCTCACCGGCGGCCACGGCCTCGGAGTTGATCGGGCAGACCGTCACCGCGGTGACCGAGGACGGCTCACCGCAGGGCGGCAGGACGGTGGCGTTGTGGGAACCGGCCCTGCTCGACGACCTGAGCGGGGAGAACGGCGCACCGGTGCGGCGCTCGGCGGGCGCCGAAGCCGCCCGGGTGATGGCTGATCTGATTGCCGAGGGTGCTCGCACGCTGACCTTCGTGCGGTCCCGGCGCGGCGCCGAGCTGACCGCACTCGGAGCGCGGGCCCGTCTCGAACACGTCGCCCCGGAACTGGCCGCGCACGTCGCCTCCTATCGCGCCGGCTACCTCGCCGAGGATCGCCGCGCTCTGGAACACGCACTGTCCGAGGGCGAGCTGCGCGGGTTGGCCACGACCAACGCCCTTGAACTCGGGGTGGACATCGCCGGCTTGGACGCCGTGGTGCTGGCGGGCTTCCCGGGCACCGTGACGTCGTTCTGGCAGCAGGCCGGCAGATCCGGACGGCGCGGCCAGAGCGCGTTGATCGTGTTGATCGCGCGGGATGACCCGCTGGACACCTATTTGGTCCATCATCCGCAGGCGCTGCTGGAAAGACCGATCGAACGGGTCGTCATCGACCCAGGGAATCCGTACGTGCTGGGGCCGCAGTTGCTGTGCGCGGCCACCGAGCTTCCCCTCACCGACGCCGAGGTCCGGACCTGGGATGCCGAGGCGGTAGCGGCGACGCTCATCGACGACGGGATGCTGCGCCGCCGCCCCGGCGGCTACTTCCCCGCTCCCGGCGTGGATCCGCACCCCGCCGTCGACATCCGCGGGTCATCGGGTGGACAGATCGCGATCCTCGAGTCCGGAACGGGTCGCGTGCTGGGTACCACCGGCACCGGTCAGGCACCGGCTTCGGTGCATCCCGGCGCGGTCTATCTGCACCAGGGCGAGACGTACGTCGTCGATGCCCTGGATTTCGAGGACGGCATCGCGCTGGTACACGCCGACGACCCGGGTTACACCACCTCGGCACGGGAGATCACCGATATCGCTGTGACCGGCGACGGTGAACGCAACACCTACGGTCCCGTGACTGTCGGGGTGGTGCCGGTCTCGGTGTCGAACACGGTCACCGGTTATCTGCGCCGCCGCCTCGACGGTGACGTGATCGACTTCGTCGAATTGGAGATGCCGACCCGAACCCTGGAGACCGTCGCGGTGATGTGCACCATGACGCCGGAAGCCCTGGCCGACAAGGGCGTCGAGGCGTTGTCGGTACCCGGTTCGTTACACGCAGCCGAACATGCCGCGATCGGACTGCTCCCGCTGGTCGCCAGTTGCGATCGCGGCGATATCGGCGGTGTGTCCACGGCTGTCGGTCCAGGTCCCGGTGAGCTGGCCGGACTGCCCACGATCTTCGTCTACGACGGATATCCCGGCGGTGCGGGGTTCGCCGACCGCGGCTACCGGCAGATCGAGACGTGGTGGGCGGCCACCGCCGAGGCCATCGAGGCCTGCGAATGCCCGAGCGGTTGCCCGTCGTGCGTCCAGTCCCCCAAATGCGGCAACGGCAACGATCCACTCGACAAGGCCGGCGCGGTGCGGGTGCTTCGACTGGTGCTCGACGCGCTGGCGCGGCGATGAAGCCACGCAGCGGTCCACTGCAACTCATGTTTGATGATCGGAGATGGTTGCGGCCGGACCGGCCCGCGCTCGAGCCGATGCCCGCCAACCCGGCGCACCCGCAGCGGCCTCGACGGTGATGACGGCATCGAGTCCCTGCACGGAACAGTCGGTGACTGCGGCGCGCATGGCGTGGGCCACCGAAGTTGCCCGGGTGCAAGCGATTTGAGGACCGGCCATCACCCATGCGGCCGCAGACAGTGCCGCGAGGTCCGCCGCCGACTGGGCCCGGTGCCGTGCGATGACCACCGATCCCAGCACCGCCACACCCGCGGTCACGGCGAGCAGCAGCGTGACCATCGCCAGCGCGGTCACACTCGCCGAACCGGTGTCGTCAGCGACCCGGCTCGGCCACCGAGACGGCCTCGGCTGCGATGGTGATCCCCGGCAGCAAAGGCGATCTCGTGCTGATCCGGGCCACCAGCAGTTCACCCTCGCGGTGCACCGAGACCACCGCATCGACCGGTCCGACCCGTCGCGCCGCTGCCACCCCGTCATCGCCGCGGGCGGCCAGACGGGCCGCCTCCCGGGCGGCGTCGACACACCGGATCTGCAGCACCACCGCGTTGAGCCCGGCCAGGCACACCACCAGAACCGACACCAGCGCGGCGATCGCGAATGCGGCCTCGACGGTGACGGCACCGGTGTCATCGCTCAGACGCTGGTGTTCAGTGCGCGGGCGATGATATTGGACAGCGCATTGACGATCGAGTCGCCGGTGACCACGGTGTACAGGATGGCGCCGAACGCCGCGGCGGCAATGGTGCCGATCGCGTATTCG
>WOYS01000009.1 GCA_011620645.1 Mycobacterium sp. | reverse complement strand
CCTAGTAGCCGTGATGTCCGGCAGACATCACGACTACTAGCAAACGACTCGAATCAATCTGGCGAACCGGGGGCGGCTACAGACCCCTGACGTCACCGCCGGCCAGACATAGATCGGGCAGGTGCTACGGGTGAACGGCCACTCGTTGCGCACCGTCCGCGTCGAACAATTCTTTGGTCCAGCGTTCGAGAATTTCGGCGCTGTCCCAGTCATCGGGATGGAATCCGGTGCGAGTGTAGGAACGAAAACGCTCAATCGCGGCCGCGCTGAACAGCGGAGTACGACGGAACGCCCAAAGGCTGGTCAGCAAGCGCTTCGGGTTGTACGCGGCACGGTCACCAGCTAGAGAGCGGATCATCTGGACGACCAACTCGCCAAACAAAATGGCGGTGGCGAGCCGCATTCCCCAGACCCTGGTGCGTTCGCTTCCACCGATGGTCTGGAAGACATCGAAAGCGACGGCCTTGTGCTCGGATTCTTCTAATGCGTGCCAGAGCAGGATCGGCCGGACTTCGGTGTCGCCGATCAGTTTTTGAGCCTCGTCGCTTGTGAGAATGATCTCGGCGAACGTCGCCGTGTAGTGCTCAAGGGCGGCCGTCACAGACAGGCGCATCGCCGGAGAAAAGCGCTTCTCCATTCGATCAATCAACTTCTTGACCTGCCGATCGATCCCATCAGTCGGATAGCCCATGGCTTGGAGCCGATCATTGAGCAGCCGATGCTGGTGCCGGTGGGTGGACTCTTGTGCGATGAATCCGTTGACCGCCTCTTTCAGCTCAGCGTCGCTGAGCTGGTCACGGTACTCGCGGACCGACCGGATGAAGAAATCTTCCCCTTCGGGGAACGTCGCCGACAAGGTGGAGACGAGGTGGCTCATCACCAGGTCGCCGCCGACGAAGTGCTGACGTTTGGCCCCTGCGGGCATTGCGAAACGGACGCGGCGAGGCTTCGGCTGCACCCGCGCCGATGGTCGCGTATTCAACTCACTGCTCATTGGTTACTCCCGTTGTCATGGACAGTTTCGATGATCTGACTTTACACCTGGTCAGATTTGCATGGCAAGGTTGGAACTATGCGTTCCAAGCGGGTGTACAGCGGGATGTCTGCTGAGGAGCGTCATCAAACCCGGCGGGCACGTCTCGTCGATGCGGCTGTCGAGTTGATCGGCACACGCGGCGTTGCGGCTACCACCATGACTGCCGTTTGCGCGAAGTCAGGAGTCACTTCACGCTACTTCTATCAACACTTCTCCGACCGGAACGAACTTTTGCGGGCGGTCTATCAGCAGGTTTACGGCACCCTGTATGACGTCATAGTTCGAGCCATTCCCGACGCCGGCGCCCAACCCGCAGTGTTGGCATACGCCCCGATTCGCGCGCTGGTCAACATGATCGACGACGACGTTCGGCTTGCCCGGATATTGTTCGTGGAATCCGCCACCGAGCCACTGCTCAGGGAGTTGCGAAGCGAAATGATGGCCGGATTCACCGACCTCGTGTTGCGCCAGGCCAGACTTCACCTCGACATCGCCGACTCCGCGGTGGGCGTCGCCCACTTGGCTTCGACACTGGGTGTCGGAGGGTTGTTCGAAATTCTGCGCCGCCGGCTCGACGGCGAGCTGAACTTCACTACTGACGAACTCGTCGAGCACTGTGCAGGGTTTCTGGACAGCCTCGGCAGCTACGTGTTGTTGCAAAATGAGAGTGAGGCGGCCATCCGCAGTGTTACAGGCAAAGCGCAGTTGACGGGTAAAGCGCAGTTGACGGGTAAGTAGTCCTGAACGAAACCGCCCGGTGGGCAGGGCAAGGGGCCCTCAACCGACGCCGGGGCCTACAGGGTGCAGCGGCCGAGGAAATTGGTGACGGCGGCGGTGAAGGCGTCGTTGTCGTCACCGGCGATCATGTGACCGGTGCCGGACACGTCGACAGTCTCGGCGTGGGGGACCAGTTGTTTGAACTCCTCGACGGTGGCGTGGGAGACCACGTCGGACAAGAGGCCGCGCACGAGAAGTGTTGGCGCGGTGACGCGCCGGGCTCCGTCGCTCAGGAGGTGGCCGATCGCGTCGAACTGCTCGGTGCCCGTGGTCGGTTCACCGCGGAGGAAGTCGAAGTTGGAGTGGATGAACGCTGGGTCCCATCGCCAGACCCAGCGGCCGTCGCGACGTTGCCGTAGCACTTTGCGCAGGCCGTCGACGTTGTCGGGTCGCGCGCGATGTGGGTTGTACGCGGCAATCACCTCGGCGGCATCGTCGAGGTTGCCGAAGCCATCGGGGTAGGCGGCCATGTCCGCACTCACTGCCCGGCGCCCTTGGCGCCCACGATGGTGACGGTGCCTTGAGCTACGCAGACAGCTCTGTCGTCGTTGGTGATATCGATGCGCGCCACGCCGCTGCGCCTGCCGAGCGACACGATGTCGGCGACGGCGACACACACCCCGCTGGACACGGGCTTCAGCAAGTTGACCTTGAACTCAGTGGTGGCGACCCATGATCCCGCTGGAATGACGGGGTAGAACACCACCCCGAGGCAATGGTCGACCATCGCGGACAAACATCCGCCGTGCAGGTTGCCGAACGGTGTCAGCAGTTCCTCGCGGGTTTCCATCTCCGCCACCAGCCGACCGGCAGTGAGTTCGGTGTGCCGAAAGTCCAGGAACGCCGAAAGTCCTCCCGCCGTGTTCGCCGATCTGAGCAGCTGCTCGGCGATCTGCTCATCGAACTGCGCGAACTTCACGTCCATCATCGCGTAGCGTCCCTCGCCTCCACTGTCATTGGCCAACTTCCACTGTCAGCGCTCGGTGCGCCTGAATCCCGTTGCCGGAGCCTCGACGACCTTGTAGCTGATCGCTTCCTCGCTCATCAGTCTCCGTCCTGATTGGTCCCAGCCCCCCCGATGTGAGGGCTGGTTCACTCGCAGTACGTTACCCGGCGGGGTTTTCATGCGGCCGACCGGTGCGTCAGCCTTTGAAGTGGCAGCGGTGCTGCTCGCGCAGCACGTTCTTCTGGATTTTTCCGGTGGCCGTGCGCGGCATGGCGTCGGTGAACAGCACGGCTTTGGGCACCTTGAACCCCGACAGCCGGGTGCGGACGGCGGCGATCAGGTCCTTCTCGGTGAGCACGACGCCCGGCTTCGGCGTCACGATGGCGGCGATCGCCTCCGACCACCGCTCATGGGGGAGCCCGATCACCACTACCTCTTGGATCCGCGGCTCGACCTCGTAGAGTGCCTTCTCCACCTCGATGGAGGCGACGTTTTCACCGCCGGACTTGATCACGTCCTTCTTGCGGTCAGCGAACCAGAGTAGCCCGTCACCGTCGAAGCGGCCCACATCGCCGGAGTGGAACCAGCCGTGCGCGAACGCCGCGTTCGTGGCCTCCGGGTCCCGCAGATACCCCTCCATGGCGTGCGGGCCGCGGTAGACGATCTCGCCGGTCTCCCCGGTCGGCAGCAGGTGGCCGGCGTCGTCCATGATCCCGACCTGGACGTTGGGCACGGGCAGGCCGACCGACCCGGCGTGGCTGAGCTGGTACTCGGGCGGGAACACGGTGGTGAGCGGGTTCATCTCGGTCTGGCCGAAGCCCAACGCGAAGTCGCAGCCGAACACCTCGATCGCCCGGCGCAGGTCGGTGTCGGCCATCGGGGCCATCGCGTAGAGCGCCAGCCGCAGCGTGGACAGGTCGCGCTTGTCGATGTCGGGGTGGTCCATCATCGCCCGGTACATCATCGGCAGCCCGAAAATTTGAGTGATCCGCTCGGTCTCGATCGTGGCCAGCAGGGCGGCCGGGTCGAACGCCCGCATCAGCACGACCGTGCCGCCCATGTAGAGCAGCCCGGTGGTGAAGCCGTTGAGCTGTGCGGTGTGGAACAGCGGCATCATCGCGACCGAGCGCTCGTCGCCGTTGATCCCGAGCACCAGCGGCCCGTTGAGCGACTCGATGTAGACAGCGACGTGGCTGCTCACCACTCCCTTCGGGGCCGATGTGGTGCCGCTGGTGTAGAGGTAGCTGATCGGGTCGCGGTCGCCCACCAGGCATTCGGGCTCGGTGGTCGCGGCGCCGCCGACGAAGGCCGCGAGGTCCTGCCACCGGCCCGTCGCCCCCGGCTCCCACGAAGCATCGGTGCCGGGTGCCACGATCACGTCGGTCACCGTGTCGCTGCCGAGCCGCAGCAGGGCTGCGGTGACAAGCTCGACGAGCTGGCTCTCCACCACCACGCCGCGGGCCCGTGAGTGCTCCAGGACATAGCTCACCTCGGGAGGGCCCCACGCCAGGTTGACCGGGACGCACACGACACCGGTCTTGGCGCAGGCGAAGTACGTGGTCAGGAACTCGACGCTGTTTCCGCTGGCCAGCGCGAGGACGTCGCCGCGCCGGTAACCCGCCGCGAGCAGCGCGTGGGAGAGCCGGTTGACCTCGTCATTCAGCGCGCGGTAGGTGAACCTGCGTGCGCCGTCGATCACGGCTTCGTGTGTGGGTCGGCGCCAAGCGGCCCGGGTCAGCATGTCGCCGACATTGACCCGGGTGATGATGTTGGCGTCCAGGTCGTGATCCGTGGGCACGGTGGTCCTCTCGTGGGATCTGTTCAGGGCACTCAGGCAGGGACGAATCGAACCATGCCGATGTCACCGATGCGCTCGAACGCCGCGCGCACCGCCATCCCGGCCACCACCGTGGCCGGGTCGCAGCCCTCCACGGTGGAGAGCATCTGCGGGCCCTCGGCCAAGCGGACCACGACGACCGGGTAGGGCACCGATCGGGGCAGGTCGTTCCACGGGGGACGGCTGACGACCGCGGCGACGAGCACGGTCGCGTTGCCGGACAGGTCGGTCCAGGTCAGCTCGGCGCTGTGGCAGCGGGGACAGAACGGACGCGGGTAGTGGAACAGCAGCCCGCAGGCGGTGCACTCGCGTACGGCCAAGCGCCCCTGCGCCGCGGCCTCGAAATGGCCGCGGTTGACCTCGTCGATGCGGGGGAGCACCGCGGGATCGGCCAACCCCTGCAGGTAGGTGACGGTCACGACGGTGCCTCCGCGAAGTTGGTTGTCTCGGTGGTCATGACCCCTCCAGGATGACGGTGACGTGGCTGCAGAGCATGGAACCGTAGGCGTGGACGACCCCGAGGTCGGCCTGCCCGACCTGGATGCCGGCGGCGCGGCCGGTCATCTGCTGGTAGGCCTCCAGGATCCCGCAGATCCCCGAGGCCGTCCCGGAGTGGCCGAAACGCAGCAGCCCGCCGTTGGTGTTCACCGGCAGCCGCCCGCCGGGGCGGGTGGCGCCCTCGCGGTAGAGCTCGACGGACTTGCCGCGCTCGGCGAGGCCGAGCTCCTCGAGCAGCATCAGCGGGTTGGAGCTGAACGCGTCGTAGAGCTGCGCGAGCTGGATGTCGGCGGGGGCGATGCCGGCCTGGGCGAACGCGGTGGCGCCGGAGCGGACCGCGCCGGTCCGCGACAGATCGGGCATCGAGGTGAGGAACCCGTGGGTATGGCCCTCCCCGATGCCGACCACGTGCACCGGTCGGTGCGGCAGGCTCGCGGCCCGATCCGGCGAGACGACGACGAAGGCGCCGCCACCCTCGCACGGAATGGAGCAGTCGAGGTAGCCGAACGGACCGGCGATGTGCCGTGCGTCGAGCACCTGCTCGACGGTGAACCTCCCGGCGTCGGCGCCAATGGCGGTCGGATGCGCCAGCGCCCATTCCTGCTGGGCGACCACGGCCTCGGCGAACACCTCGCGGCCCTGCCCGACCTCGTCGAGCCACGACTGCGCAATCAACCCGTACAGGGTGGGGATGGACGGCGCGTAGGGCAGCTCGTAATCCGGATGGCAGGTCATCGTCATCAGACGCCTGCCGACGTCGCGGATCGGCGGGAACACCCCGGCCGACACGCACAGGACTGCCGAGCACTGACCGGCCTGGATCGCCCGCGTCGCGACACCGAGCATCGCGAGGTGGCTCCCGCCGCCCAGCTGGACACCGAGTTGCAACCCGAGTTCGTGGAGGCCGAGGGAGTCCTGGATCTCCTCGGACAGGAACGTGTGCTCGATGGACTCGCCCATCATCGAGCCCACGCAGATCAGCCCGTCGACATCAGAGCCCTCCATCCCCGCATCACGCAGGGCGGCGACAGCCGATTCGAGGTGCAGGTCCAGGAAGGGGCGGTCGAGACGGCCGGGGGTGACCTCGGAGAATCCGGCAAGCGTCGCGAGTGGTGCTGGCATAGGTCCAAACGTTATCAGTGACTAACATCGCTGGCCAGTAAATGAACAATTGCGTCTTGATCTAGCTCGGCCGGTAGGTGCAGCGGTGGGCGTCCTCGGCCCGCACGATCAGGCCCGTGCCGTTCACCTCGCGCTTGCCGATGACGCGCCGGCGGCTGCTGCTTGTGGTTGGCTGCTTGTGGTTGAGAGTGGCCCGGCGGGGGTCGGGGCCCCCGCCGGGCATCCG
>WOYS01000094.1 GCA_011620645.1 Mycobacterium sp. | reverse complement strand
CCGCTGGCCGGGCTGCTGCTGGGGTTGCCCGCGCTGGCCGCGACGGGGCTGGCCGAGTGCGCGCACACCGTTTACGGTGAGCTGCCCAACGGGTTCTACTCACTGGACACGATGTTGTGCGAGAGCGTGTTCCGCGCCCTACTGGGTGAGGCCCGCGCCGAAGGCGCCGCCCGGATCGACCCCACGGCGTTGGGCCGGGTGCTCGGATTGGACCGGGCCCCGGAGGTCAAGACGATCCGCCGCAAGATCGGCTGCCTGGCCGCCGCGGGGCGGGCCGGCGACTGGATCACCGCGATGGCGGCCCGACACGTGCAGGACCGCCCCGAGCAGGCGGCGGTGTGCTATGTCGACGGGCATGTGCGCGCCTACCAGGGCACCCGCAAGATCGCCAAAACCCATGTGCCCCGGTTGAAGTTTCCCGCCCCCGCCACGCTGGAAACCTGGGTGTGCGACGCCGCCGGGGATCCGCTGCTGGTGGTGATGGCCCCACCGGGGGCCTCGCTGGCCTCAGAGCTGCGCCGGTTGATCCCCGACCTGCGCGCCATGGTCGGCGACGAGCGTCGGGTGCTGGTCGGGTTCGACCGGGGCGGCTGGTCCCCGGCGTTGTTCGCCGACCTGCACACGGCCGGATTCGACACCCTCACCTGGCGCAAAGGCCCGATCGCCGACCTCGACGAGGCACTGTTCACCGAGCACACCCCGCGTGTGATGGCACTCCGTTCTTTCTTGATCCGTGGGGCCGGGCGGATGCGTTGGTGAACGCGTACTGGCGCGATCCGCTGGTGAGGGGACGAGCAACGGGGACGTTGCGTCGTTATGCCTTGTCGTTGAAGGTGTGGCTGGATTTCCTGCACGTTGTGGGCGTTCGATGGGATCAGGCGTCGCGCTCGGAACTGGCTGCATTCAAGGAGTGGCGCTTATCGGCTCAGGAGAACCCTCAGCATGTGAGCGCCAATAGTTTCTGCGTCGATCGTGCGGCGATCCGCGGTTTTTACTCATGGGTGGCCGAGCAGCACGGAATCGACAACCCCGTCCGAGCCCGTGCTATTGCCGCGTCTCCGGTGGGTGGCGGCCAAAGCGTGTTGGAGAGCACTCCGTCGGGGATGCGCCGGGCGGACGTGAAGTGGCTTACCCCGCAGGCGTTTCGGTTGTGGCGGAACCTTGGGTTGCGCGGTTTCACGATGGAGGGACTGCCGCGTCCGGATTGGCGGGGACCGACTGAGGATCGCGACGTCGCTTTCGTGGAGGGGTTGTTCGGGACGGGTTTACGAATTGGCGAGTGGTCCAGCATGTTGACCATCGAAGTGCCTAAGCCGGGTTCCGAGGGGCTCCTGCGTTCGCGCGTGGCTTCTCATTGCGCGAAGGGTGGTAGCGGACGGGCGTTCTGGATGCGTCGCCGCGTCGCCCAGCAAGTGCACTTCTATCTGCAGGAAGGCAGTCGCACTGCCGCCATGGCTCGCGCGCAACGTGCTGGCCGGTATGAACACATCGCGGATCGTTGGGTCCTTGAAGGGGTTCGGCGCGATGGGCAACTGGAGGTCATAGATGAGAAGGGATCGCGTCGTATGGTCCGGCTGGACGCACTTAGGCCGTCGACGCGAATGAAGTTGTTCCGCAGGGGACCTGATGGCCTGGAGCCGATGTGGTTGTGGCTGAATGACGACGGGACGCCTCGCCCCAAACACTCCTGGTACAAGACATTCGACCGTGCGAACAGCCGGGTCGCGAAAGTGTTCGTCCAAGTGGGCGGTACGCCATTGTGGTGCCGCCCCCACATGCTGAGGCATTCCTTCGCGCTGCGGTGGTATTGCATCGCCACGTTCGTCGCGTGGCGCCGCACCGACATGCTGACCAAGCAAGAGCAGCGCGACTTCCGCAATCAGCTTGGTGATATCTGGTTCCTGCTGGCGACACTTCTCGGACATCGCAGTGCCGAGGTGACACGCAACGTCTATCTTGAGCCGTTTCAGGTGCTGCAGGTCGAGGAGCTCATCGCGCTGATGGATGCCGATGATCGGCAATCTCTTGAGCGTCTCGTCGCAGCAGTGGGTGTCGGTGAGCCTCGCGTGTTGACGGTCCCAACATGACGGGTCACCGCGCGGCGCAGCCGGATCCGGCGTGGCGGCCCGTATTGCGGCGACGCGGGCTGATCGTGACGTTCGTCAGCGAGGACGGCACTCAGTCGAAGGACTTCGACTTCGGTTCGCTGCCGGGCAATGATGGAATCCGCCACGATTTCGCCGTCGCGTTCGAGGACGCCACCGATGTGCTGGGCGTATCCAAGCGATTGAGGGGCGCTGGCGCGCTGTGGCAGTCAGCCCGGCATGCCTGCTGCTGGCTCGCCGAAAACCGGCCAGCATCAAGGGGGCTGACAGACTTATCAGCGTCGGATGCCCGGCTCCTCGCCTTGTCGTGCCGAGTACCCAGCGGTCCTGGCCCGTTGCATGGCCTGAAGACCCTGCTGCGTTGTAGTTCGGTCGTCTCCGATGAGGCACGCCAGGCGTTCACGCGCATGCGTCACCCCAAGACGAACACGGCACGCCAGCCCTATTCCACCGATGAGCTTCGCCGCATCACCGTCGTTGCGCGGGGAATGGTGCGGCGGGCGCGTACCCGGCTGAAGACTCATTGGCAGATGGTCGACGACTATCGTGCGGGACGGCTCGATCACCTCCCCCGCACGGACCCCAGTCGTAGTCTGGCCGAAGTACTCGATCACTGCGCCCGTGAGGGAGATTTCCCCCGCACTGCTTCGGGCGCAAGGGCTTACGTGACTCGGCGGGTAGCGGCCGCAGCCGGTGGATGCCGTGTTCAGTCGTTGTTGCATCTTAGCCCGGGCGAGGCGTGGGCATTCGGTGTTCTCCTCGCCGGACTGACCGGCCTGAACCTGTCGACGCTGGACTCGCTGCCCGCACCGCACCGACGAGCCAGCAGCCCAGACGAACCCGGCATCGTGTTCGTCAACGCCGACAAGCCCCGTCGTGGGAAACGGTCGGGCATGACGGTGCCGGTGACTGCGCTACGCCCCGAACTGCGGCCAGTTGGTGGAGAGAATCGGCGCGCCGCAGTGGCCAACACGTCGCTGACTACCCCGTACGGGGTCTTCATGTTGCTGCTGGAACTAACCGAACCGGCCCGCGCGCTGACCGGGAGCCAGCACGCCTTTATCTATTACAGCGCCCAGCCCGATCGTGTCGAGCAGAAACTCTTCGGATACGGAACCAGCAGCACAGGCACCGGCGTTACTGCTCGACGGCGGTGGATGGCGCCGTGGCTCACCGGTGATCCCGAGCACGACGGGTTGCTCCTCGGGATCAGTATGGATCGGCTGCGCAAGACTTACCTGGAGCAGGTCCGAAAACCCACTTCCCACACCCCGGCCACGTTGGCGCGCTATCTGAGTCGCATGGACCCTGTGCGCAACGAGGGGTTCCAGATCGTCGCGGAGGCCCTCGACGAGCAGGTGGCACGAGCACTGGCCAGACGCTCCATGACGGTGCAACCGGACACCCAGGACAAAGGATCCGGCCAGGATGCCGTGCTGGGCAGCTGCGCTGATTTCGAGCACTCGCCGATCGACGGTCAACGGTGTCGCCAGTCGTTCATGGCGTGCCTTGACTGCAGCAACGCCCGCGCCTTCCCACGGCACCTCCCTGTTCAACTGGTCGTGGCCGACCGGCTTCGCGAACTGCGCAAGGAGTTGCCCCTTGGGCAGTGGATCGCCGATCACGCGGGTCCGCTTGCGCAACTGGATGATATCTTCGCCGAGTACGAGCAAGCCCAGCTGAGCGCGGCGCGCGCCGAGATCACCGACAGCGACCATCGGACGGTCGACCTTCTGCTGTCAGGAAGCCTCGAAGCGTCATGACCCACGCCGCTGAAGCACTCGACGTCGTGGCCGGCATCGACATCGCCCCCGCAACAGAGGTCTTGATCAACCGCACCCTGCACGTCGAGGGGATCCGAAGCCGATTCGGTGACCCGGTGTGGGATCTATCCGCGGCGATCGAGGACCGCCACAGTGCAAGACAGGCCGTGCACTGGGATGGGTTCCCGGCGCCATTTCGCCATGCCTGCAAGCTCTACCTGTTCGCCCTACTCAACATCGTCGACGACGCACCGCGCCTTGACAGTGCCCGATCGCTTCATCCGCTCATCAAGACGATCTTGGGCGAGCTGGTACCGTTGCGACGGTTCACGACGTGGCTGACAGACGCGGGTGTGACATCCTTCGGTCAGGTTGGCACCGAACACCTCGACGACTATCTGCGTCACGTCATCGAGGCCAGCGGTGTCAGCGCCCAATCCAAACGCTCGGCGCTACAGGCGATCAAGCGTCTGCACATCTACCGGGAGGCCCTACCCGAGCGTTGCCGGCTCCCCGGAGATCCGTTGTGGGGCGGTGCTAGTGCACGCGGGCTCGCCAACTACGAGTCATCCTGGGGCAAGCCGAACACGACCCCTCGCATTCATCCCGATGTCATGGAGCCGCTGCTCTCAGCGGCGTTGATGGTCACCCACACGGTCGCCGCCGATCTGCTTCCCGCAGCGCGCAACGTTCTCGCGATGCGGCACCTCGCCCACAGGATCGCGCCGGACATTCGTCGGGCTCTCTGTCGTACGGTGTCGGTCTTCGAGACCACCACGCAGCAGCTCGATTGCCTGCTTGCGGCACTTGGCCGCAACGCCGCCTCACTGCCAGGTATCCGGACCGGCGAGACGATCAGTGTCGATCTGATCAGTTTGGCCGTGGGTGGATGGCTCAACCAGACCGAGCTGAAACGCATGAAGGAGACGTCGTTCATGGTGGCCAAGTATGGATTGCCAATCGATGTGGACATGTTGCGCGCCACCACATTCACCGCCACCGGCACGCACAGCTGGCGTGAAGCCCCCGTCGAGGCGGATGAACTCGTCCAACTTATTCGCCACGTCACGACTGCCTGTTTCATCGTGATCGCCTACCTCTCGGGTGTTCGGACCGGCGAGGCACTCAACCTACGACGCGACTGCATCAGCCGGGACTCGAAGCTGGCGTTGACACTGATGTCCGGCCACCAGTTGAAGGCCGGTGGGCAGCGCCGGGACCGATCGCCCGCCACGATCCCGTGGGTCGTGACCGACGAAACCGCCCACGCCGTCAGCGTCCTTGAGCAAATCACGGTCAGCGATCTACTCTTCCCCGGATTCAAGTTGTTCTCCAAGGACCAGTTTCTCTTCGGCGCTACCCGGACCAGAACACCTGGCTCCATCAATGCCGACATCACCAGCTTCATCGAATGGTTCAACCGCGATATCGCCCCAGCGCTCAGCCATCCGCTGATCGGCGCCGACCCGCACGGCAACATCCAAGTGCCGCGTCTGAGACGCACACTGGCATGGCACATCGTCCGGCGGCCCGGCGGAACCATCGCCGGCGCAACGCAATATGGTCACCTGCACACACAAATGATCCACGGTTATGCCGGCGGAGCTGATGCAGGATTCCTCGACGACATCACCTTCGAACAATTCCTCCACCGTGCCGAGATCATCCACGATGATTCCCAACGACTCGAGCGCGGCGAGCACGTCTCCGGTCCGGCTGCCGATGAGTACCGGGCCCGCGTCGAGCGGGCAAGCACGTTCGGGGGCTTGACAGTGACCACCAAGAGTCAGATCAACACTGCACTATCGAACCCCAACTTGCAGATCCACCACGGCGCGGTCGTGACCTGCGTCTTCCGGCGCGCCACCGCGGCCTGCCTCGAACCCAGCGACAGCTCCGCTGAACCCTCCTGGAATCGATGCCGTCTGGGCTGCGTCAACGCCGCCCGCACCGACCGCGACGCCGTGAACCTTCGCCAGCACGTCGGCGCACTCGAGCAAGACCTGGCAACACCCGGACTGCCCAAACCGTTGCGGCAGCGAATCCAGAATCGCTTGCTCGAGCACCGAAAGGCCCTCAAAGAACACGAATCCAGCCGACCGACGACAAACCCACCCCAGGATGGGGAGAACGTATGACCGTGGTGCCCGATGCCGCCGCCCGAAACGATGAGGAACGCCAGCTGGTCCAGGCCGCCATGGGCCGACTCCGCGACAACAACGCCGAACAGAGCAACGGAGCACACACAGTGGTGGCCCTAGCCGCCGAATCGGGGATATCACGGCAGAGACTCTATGAACATCACGGCGATCTGCTCAACGAGTTCAAGGCGACGGTCGGGTGCGGACCCGTCAGCCCGAATGTCGAGGCGCTGCAACGACAACTAGCACAGACCCGGGATCACAACCAGGAACTAGCTACCGAGAATGCCCACCTGCGAAGCAAGATCAGAACGCTCTCAGCGGTGATCACCGAACTCACGCACGACACCTCCGGAGCCAACGTGGTTGTTCCGATGCCACGCAAATACCCGGGACGGTGACCGCAGTACCCACTGCATAGAAGACGTTCCGGTCCGGATTTAATCGCCGGCATCGTCGCCGCAGCCAAG
>WOYS01000079.1 GCA_011620645.1 Mycobacterium sp. | reverse complement strand
TTACCATCGGTTCATGCCCCGCGACTTCCGCTTCGGCCTCAGCCTGCGCGAGGCCTCTTCGGCGGCAAAGGTCCGCGATGCCGCGCATCTGGCCGAGGACCTCGGCTACGACGTGCTGCTGGTGCCCGACCACCTCGGTGCGCCCGCGCCGATCCCGGTACTGGCGACCGCCGCCGCGGCCACCGAAAGGCTGCGACTGGGCACCTTCGTGCTGAACGCCTGCTTCTACAAACGGCGCTGCTGGCCCGCGACGTCGGCACGTTGCATGAGCTGTCCGGTGGCCGGTTCGAGGTGGGCCTCGGCGCCGGCTATGTCCGCGAGGAGTTCGAAGCCGCCGAACTGCCGTTCCCGTCGGCGCGTCAGCGCATCGAATACTTGGAGCATGTCGTCGAGCACCTCGCCGAGCACGTGCCCGGCGTGCCCATCATGATCGCCGGTGGCGGTGACCGGCTGCTCACCGTGGCGGGCAAGTGGGCGTCCATCGTCGGGGTCACCGGGGATCCGTTGCCCGAGCGCATCGCGCTCCTGCGCGAGGTGGCGGGTGCACGTTTCGACCAGATCGAGTTGAACCTCGCCATCACCGCGGTGCCGACCGACGGTTCGAGCGTGCCGAACCTGGCCATTACCCGACGTTACACACCCGGTCTGAGCGACGAGCAACTACTGGCGCTGCCCGGGGTGCTGTCCGGGTCGGTTTCGGAGATGGCCGAGAAGTTGCGCGGCCTGCGCGACACCTACGGGACCAACTATCTGGTGGTGCACGCCGGCCACGCCGAGGTGTTCGGAAAGGTCATCTCCGAGCTTCGGTAGCGGTCACGGCGGGTTTCGCACATCGACACCGGGGTAATCCGACGGCGTTCCGGTTCTTGCCGGTTTGTCAGCACCTTTCCGGCTCGGAGGCGCCCATGCCCACGGTGACACCGTCCAGCGGAGCCGAGACACCGGCAGCGAAGGACGGGCACAACGACTTGGCGGCGCAACCGCACACCGACGATGAGGGGCGCTCTACCCTCGACTGGGCTCTACTTCGACGGGGCAGTGTGTGACATGGGTGTCCATCTGCTCGACGAACGCTGGAACGACGTGCCCAGGCTGGATCTGGACGCTGTCATGAGTCGCTGTACCCGGGTGGCGGTGATCGCCGCGTCCACCTGGGATGGTCAGGCGGCGGTGGGTGCGACGCTGGCGGATATCGCGCGTTCCGATGTTCCGGTGTCGATGATCAACTGTCTCGGACCATTCGATGATCACACACTGGTGATCGCGCCCGCCGGTTCACCTGTCGCCGCCGATGCGTACGAAGCCGGATCGCTTCTCCTGGAACATGTTCCGCAACAGGAAGTGTTGTCGATCGACTGGCAGCGGATGCGGTTACTGGCGCCCTCGCTGGCCGGGCTACAGGCGAAACACGCCGCGCTGCGGCAACTGGACCCAGCGCGGGCAGCGACATCGGAACTGTGCGTCGCCGAATTCGTGCAGCTTCCCGAACAGCCGGACCTCGCCGCGCGAGTCGAGAACTACGTCATACCGGCCCGACGGCGCGTGGATGTGGCGCCGCCGTTCGACGCCATGATCGAGGATGGTCACGATGATCCCTGGCACCTGGACACATCCCCGTACGAGCGGCGCAGACAGAACCTGCTATTGGCCTGCCTGGGACGGCCGCACTACGCGCGGGTGCTGGAAATAGGCTGCGCCACCGGGCAATTGTCGGTGGCGCTCGCCACGCGGGCCGACGAGGTCATCGCGATGGACGCGAGCCCCAGAGCACTGGAGGTCGCTGAAGATCGCGGATCCGACGGCATCAGGTGGGTGCTGGGCGCCGCCCCACACGAGCTTCCCGACGTGCACGCCGACCTCTTTGTGCTGTCGGAGGTCGGCTACTTCCTCGACGGCCCGGACCTGCTGGCCACCCTTCGCCACGCCCGCCACCACCTGCGACCGCACGGTGAGATCGTGCTGGCCAACTGGCGCCGCCCGACCGAGAACATCCCGCTGGACGGGAACACCGTCCAGGCACAGGCGGCGAACATGCTCGACCTGCCGCGCCGCGCCCACTACGAGGATGTCGATCTGATCATCGACGTCTGGGGTGAACCGGTTTCGGTCTACGACGAATACGCCGGCGGCTGAACATGATGCGGGTTGCGATCCTGGCGCCGTCCAGACATCCACTGCGCGAGCCGTTTGCGGGCGGGCAGGAACGTCTGACCGCCGATATCGCGGCCGGCCTGCGGAGCCGCGGCCACCAGGTGCAGCTGTATGCCCGAGCGGGCACAGATCCGGCGTTGGCCGACGGTCTGCACCCGATGGCCGCCACCCCGCCGCTGTCCGAAATCGCCTCCGGCGACCTGAACATGCCGGAACCGCGGTTCCTCTCCGATCAGGTCGCGTTCCTGGAAGTGATGCGAGATCTGTTGCGAAACAACAATGTCGATGCGGTTCTCAATCAGAGCCTGCATCAACTCCCGCTCGCCTTGAGCCCCGCATTGACCGTACCCATGATCACCACCCTGCACACTCCGCCGTTTCCGTGGATGGAGGTCGGGGCCTGGCTGGCCGGAAGCAGCGGACATTTCGTCGCCGTCAGTGATGCGCTGCGGGCACAGTGGACCACACTGGTGCAGCCGCGGGTCATCCACAATGGTGTTGACCCTCAAGCATTTCCGGAAGGGCCCGGCGGTGGGGACCTCGCCTGGGTGGGACGTCTCACACAGGAGAAGGGGGCCGATATCGCCGTGCGCGCAGCACAGCATGCCGGCCGTTATCTCCGCATCGCCGGACCGGTCAGCGATCCGGCGTGGTTCGACGCCGTGTTGCGTCCCCGGCTGGGCCGCTCGGCCGAGTACGTGGGCACCTTGAGCGGGCGCGAGCTGGCCCGACTGTACGGAAGCAGCTCGGCCACCCTGGTCACCCCGCTATGGGAGGAGCCGTTTTGCCTGGTGGCCGCCGAATCGCAGATGTGCGGCACACCCATTGCGGGATTGCGGCGCGGTGGGCTGCCCGAGGTGGTCGGCACGGCGGGTGGCCACCTTGTGGCCGATGAAGATGCGCTGGCCGATGCCGTCGACATCGTCGTCACGATGGACCGGCGGGATGTCGCCGCCGATGCCCGCCGGCGGCTGTCGACCGGGCGAATGCTGGACCGGTACGAAGAGATGCTCGTGGAGCTGATCACGCCACCGATCACCAGTGGCACAACCCACTGACGCGATCAGGTTTCCGAAGCTGGGCACCAGGGAACTCTGTGGACGCAAGCGAAGAGACTGCCGAAAGGCAGTACACGGTGCGATTGAGACAGCAGCGCACCATTTACAAGCCGTAAAGGAGCCCAACATGGCTGAGAGCAATGCTGCCGCCGAAGGTATCTCGGGTGTCGTCGAAGGCGTCAAAGGCAAGGTCAAAGAGGCGGTCGGCGCCGCCACCGGCAATGACAACCTGCGCCGCGAGGGCGAGGCCCAACAGGACAAGGCCGACGCGCAGCGCGACGTAGCCAAGAAAGAAGCTGAAGCGGACGCCGCTCGCGGAGCCGCCGAAGCCAACGAGGCCCGCCAGAAGGCCGAGCAGGACTAGATTCGTCACCTCAGGGGACAGTCCGCATGGACTGTCCCCTGAGTCATGTACTGAGAAAGTAATGTTTCGGCCAGCAGCGTTGCGGCTATTCCCTTGCCGGGTGCAGCCTGTCGCCCAGCCACAGTTTTCTCGGCGATAGGGGAATCGTGAGCACTGCCGAATTCAAGCCTCACACTCAAGCGCGCAGGGTCCGTCGTGCCGTCGACGAGGTATGCGTCGTCATCCCGGCCCACGACGAACAGGATCTACTCGGGGACTGCCTGGAATCACTACTCGGCGCAGCCCGAGAGCTGAGGCGCCGCGACCCGCAGGTAAGCTGCCACGTCATCGTCGTTCTCGACGATTGCGCAGATGGCAGCGCCGACATCGTCACCAGATCCGGGGCAATCGCCGTCGAGGTGAACCACCAGAACGTCGGTGCGGCCCGGCGCGACGGTGTTCGGATTGCGCTTGCACGATCTCACTCACGACCTCGACAGATCTGGCTGGCGAGCACGGATGCCGACTGCCAGGTCCCCATCGACTGGCTGAGCGGTTTCGTCGACGCAGCGGACTCCGGATACCATCTGGTGGCCGGAATGGTCCGCGCCGCAGGCGAATTGACTCCCGATGAGCAGTGGGCCTGGAACCAGAATCATGAGTATGCCGAGGGCCACCCACATGTTCATGGCGCCAATCTCGGCATCCGGGCCGACGTCTATGCACGGCTCGGAGGGTGGCGCGCACTGCCCACGGGTGAAGACGTTGATCTGGTGAGGCGTGCCGAGCGATTGCCCGGGCTGCCCATCCTGCGCAGTGCTCGCCAGCCCGTCGCGACGAGTTTCCGGCGCGTCGGGCGCGCGCCGTCCGGATTCGCGGATTACCTGTCGAGCCTTGCCGGCACCGGAGGCGACGCGTGACCGAGGCGATCGAGGCGGTGCGTGCGTGGCTGGACTCCGGCAGGCTGGATCTGCCCCTGCCGGCCTCGGGCGGCACCGACCAACGATGGCACCAGCTGTCTGCACTCGCCGCTGAAAACATCACGGCGGCAAGACTCGCCGAGGCCCATACCGATGCCGTCGCCATCCTGCACGAGCTCGGTGGCAAACCTCCTGAGCCAAGACAACTTTGGGGTGTGTGGGCGGCCGAACCACCCGGCCCGGTGCTCGTCGCGAGTAGCACGCCGACCGGCGATTTCGTTCTCGACGGCAGCAAGCCCTGGTGCTCCGGCGCAGGTTTCTGCACCAACGCCCTGGTCACAGCGCAGGTCTCGGAAGGCCGGCGGGCGCTGTTCGCGGTCACGCTCACCGATCAGACCGTCACACCGCTGCCCTCGACATGGGCGAACGCGGGCATGGCGGGCAGCGACACCTCGGCGGTGCATTTCGCCGGCGCCCCGGCCGTCCGGGTCGGCGAGCCCGGCCAGTACCTGAGCCGGCCCGGCTTCTGGCACGGCGCGATCGGTGTCGCCGCATGCTGGTTCGGTGGCGCGCGAGCCGTCGCGCAGCCGCTGTACGTGAAGGCTGCGAGCCCGTCGGCCGACCCGCATCTGCTCGCCCACCTCGGCGCCGTCGATGCCGCCCTGGCGGCGGCGGAGGCGATGCTGTCCGCCGCGGCACGCGCGATCGATGCCGACCCCTTCGACACCGCAGGCACCGGGCAGTTGCTGGCCATGCGCACCCGCGCCGTGATCGAGCACGCCGCGGACGAGGCGATCATCCGGACCGGGCGAGCGCTCGGACCCGGACCGCTCTGCACCGACGCCGCGCACGCCCAGCGCGTCGCCGACCTCACCATCTATCTGCGCCAGAGCCACGCCGAACGCGACCTCGCCGCGCTGGGCAAGCTCTGCGGGCAACGATGACCACGATATCGGGCAATTGCGCACGTTTCGCCGCCGTTCCGCTGGCCACCGGGGGCACCAGTGCGGCCACCTGGCGATCGGCCGCCCCGCTGCCCACACTCGACCTGGACAGGTGCCGCACCCTGGTCATCGTCGGCGCCCACCCGGATGACGAGACGCTGGGCCTCGGCGGCACCGCCGCGCACCTGGCCGCACACGGCGCCGAGGTGCGGCTGGTCTCGGCCAGCGACGGCGGCGCCGCGCACCCGGAAGCCTCCGACGCCGAGCAGGACCAGCTGGCCCATGTGCGGCGATCCGAACTCGACGCCGCGGCGAGCACGCTGGGCGTGGGCAGCCCGATAACCTTCGGCCTACCCGACGGGCAGCTGGCCGGTCACGAGGATCGGCTTGCCGCGCTGCTGACGGCCCTGCTCGCCGAGTCCGGGCCCGGGACGTGGTGCGCGGCGACGTGGCGTGGCGATGGCCATCCCGACCACGAGGCGGTCGGGCGGGCCGCCGCGGTCGCCGCGGTGGCCACCGCGGTTCCGCTGTTGGAATACCCCGTCTGGATGTGGCATTGGGCACTCCCGGACGATCCCGCCGTGCCGTGGGAGGACGCCTTCAGTCTAAAGCTTCCCGAGCAGGCCGTCGCCGCGAAAGAGGCTGCAGCACAGTGCTTTCTAAGTCAGTTCGGCGCTGTGGATCCAGTGCTGCCGCCGTTTGTGCTGCCCCGGCTCTTGTCGGTCGGCGAGGTCGTGTTCCGCTAGCTTGACGGCGTGTCGAACTCCGCCCTTGAGCCACGCCGCCGATCGTGTTGTTCGGCCTGGCGTGTGCGGCACGACGAGGCGGCGATGGAGGTGTGCAATCGGCCTGTGCACGCCGTCGCGCAGCTCGGTTGGGTGCGCACCAAGAACGTCGGGTACGGCTGCGCATGGCAGTACAGTGGGGACGTCCCTGGTGCGACCGGGCCGATACCAGGCCTCTTACCGAAAACAGGCGTTGATCCACTAGAGTTTCACTGCCTGTTCCAACAGGTCCCCGCCCCCGTAGCTCAGGGGATAGAGCACGGCTCTCCTAAAGCCGGTGTCGCAGGTTCGAATCCTGCCGGGGGCACGGTCAGAGGT
>WOYS01000050.1 GCA_011620645.1 Mycobacterium sp. | reverse complement strand
GCATAGAAGACGTTCCGGTCCGGATTTAATCGCCGGCATCGTCGCCGCAGCCAAGTGTTGAGCGTCTCTCTGGATGACGACCACGGGGTTTGAATCGTCGGTGGGGGTGCCGATGTGGTGGCCGGGATCGGTGTCGGGTTGATGTTGGTGGTCTGCACCGTCAGTGTGTCGAGGAACTGATGGGTGCACGGCGCCCCGCTGATTTCTTGGCAGAGCTCTCCGGGGCGCCGTGCGTTAGTGCGAAAGGCACTGATGGTGACGGTAGAGGTCGATCCTGTTTGCGTCGAGTCCCGGTTGGCCGCCGGTGAGGTGTTGTGTCCGTCGTGTCCGGGTGGGGTGTTGACGGGGTGGGGTTTCGCCCGTGCCAGACCGGTGGTGGGTGTGGCTGAGCTGGTCCGGCCGCGTCGGTCGCGGTGCCGGTCGTGTTTGGTGACGCACGTGTTGTTGCCGGTGTCGTTGTTGCTGCGCAGGGCATATGTCGCGGATCTGATCTGGGCGGCGGTGGTGGTCAAGGCCGCTGGTGGCGGGCATCGGCCGATCGGGGCGCGATTCGGTGTCCCGGTGTCGACGGTTCGCGGCTGGTTGCGGGTGATCGGTGGGCGCGCGGAGGTGGTGCGCGGCTGGTTTCTGGGGGTCGCGGTCGCCGCTGGGGTTGATGTGTCGATTCCGAAGGCGACCGGGTCGGGGTGCGGGGACGTGGTCGCGGCGGTCGGCGCGGCCAGAGCCGCGATCGCGGCACGGTTCGGTGACGGCTCGATCCTCGGTGCATTGACGGAGGCGGCGGTGGCTGTCGCGTGCAGTAGCGGGCGGTTCCTGTCGCCGGGGTGGCCACCGGCGTCGGGGGTGGGGTCGCGCAACACGAACTGACCCTGACGTTGCGGCCGTGGATGGGTCATTGTCGCGGGGGTGACTGCCCGGCAACGGGTTTGGGCGGCGCCGCGTGATGAAGGAGCCATCGAGTTGTCCAATGAGGATGAGAAACGGCGTGAGCGAGGCCAGGCGGTCGGGTTGTTCCGGTATCAGTTGATCTGCCCGGCACTGGACAATGGGCTCTCGACCAAGGCGCGTGGCCGGCTGGTCCGCGAGATCGCCGCTCGTGAGCACGTCGATCCGTTCGGGGCCCGGGTGCGCTATTCACGCGACACCCTGGACCGCTGGATCCGCCGCTACCGAGCCGGCGGCTTCGAGGACCTAATTCCCTGTCCGCGAACGGCATCGCCGCGCACCGACACCGCGACCTTGGAGATGGCCGCCGCCCTCAAGCGCGAGAACCCGGCCCGCACCGCCGCCCAAGTGCAACGGATCCTGCGGGCCTCGGCGGGCTGGTCACCGTCGGAATCGACGCTGCTGCGCCACTTTCACCGCCTGGAGTTGATCGGTCCGGCCGCCGGGGCCACCCCGGTAGTGTTCGGACGTTTCGAAGCGGAGAACCCCAATGACCGCTGGACTGGGGACGCCCTGCACGGCCCGAAGGTTGGTGGCCGCAAGACCTATCTGTTCGCCTTCTTGGACGACCATTCCCGACTGGTCTGCGGCTACCGGTTCGGATTCAGTGAGGACACCGTCCGGTTGGGGGTCGCGATGGAGCCGGCGTTGGCCTCCCGGGGGGTCCCAGCTAGCGTGTATGTCGATAACGGCTCTGCCTATGTTGATGCCTGGCTGCTGCGAGCGTGCGCGAAACTCGGTATCCGACTGGTGCATTCGGCCCCGCACCGACCCCAGGGCCGCGGCAAAATCGAACGGTTCTTCAGGACCGTGCGTGAACAGTTCCTCGTCGAGGTCACCGACAACACCGCCGAAGACCTGGCTGCGGCGGGCACCGATGCGCGCACCGCACTTCTGGGACTCAACGGGTTGCTGACGGCGTGGATCGAAACCGAATACCACCGCCGCGTCCACTCCGAGACCGGGCAGTCTCCACTGGATCGGTGGGACGCCGGATGGTCGCGGCTGGGCCGAACCCCGGCGATGCCCACCGCGGCGGATCTGACTGAGGCGTTCCTGTGGTCGGAGTACCGCACGGTCACCAAGACCGCGACGGTATCGCTGCACGGCAACACCTTCCAAGTCGATGCAGGGTTGGTCGGGCGCAAGGTCGAATTGGTTTTCTCCCCATTCGACATTGAAACCGTCGAGGTCCGGTATCAGAACAAGAGTCACGGAAAAGCGCTGCCGCACAACATCACCCGCCACGTTCACCCGAAAGCCCGACCCGAGATACCGGAGCCACCCACACCGGCGGCGACGGGGATCGACTACCTGGAACTGACCGAACGGACTCACCATCAGCAGGTCCGCGCCGACCGGCGGATCGGCTACGACGCCCTCTTCAGCGCCAGTGACAGTGATGGCGCAGGTCGCTGCGGCGGCGCGGCGGCGGGGCAGTTGAGCATCACCGACCTCGACATCGTCACCGACCAGAACGGGACATCGGCATGAGTGTTCAACGGCTGCAATCGTATTGCCTGTTGACTGAACTACGACACGCGTTTTCCCTGGTTGACGGGCTGAATCGGGATCGGTCGGTAGCGTCTGGCTTGTGATCGAAGACGACGAGTCCCGGGATCTCGCGAGGTTGATCGTGCCGCTGGCAGGCTCGTTGCAGGAGACGGGTGATCGATGGTTGCCGTTCCGGCTGCTCGACCCGAGCGGCGAGCCGGTGGAGGCGGTGTCGGCCTACTTTCGTGACCTGCAGGCGGTCGGCCGGTCGGCAGCGACGATGCGCTCCTACGGGATGGATCTGCTGCGGTGGTTCCGGTTCGTGTGGGCGGTCGAGATCCCGTGGCAGCGGGCCACACGGGTCGAAGCCCGCGATTTCTGCCGCTGGATGATGGTGTCGGGCAAGCCGCCTCGCCCGCACTGGCGCCGGCCGAACGAGGTGCCCGACCGGCCGTCGACATTGGTGGCGTATGCGCCGTCGGTGCGGGCGCACGCGGAGACGGTGCTGCGCGGGTTCTACGGCTATCACCTGGACGCAGGCAGCGGGCCGATCGTCAACCCGTTCCCGCTGGACCGCTCGCGGCGGGGCCGGCGGGCGCACGCGCACCACAATCCGATGGAGCCGCACCGCAACGAGCGGACCGGGCTATATCGGCCGAGGGTGCCGTCCCGGATTCCGCGCAGCGTCCCGGATGAGGAGTTCAACGAGATCTTCGCCCGGCTGCCCTCGAACAGGGATCGGGCCTTGGTGGCGTTCTACGTCTCCACCGGCGCCCGGGCGTCGGAGCTGCTGTCCGCCACGCGGAACGGTGTGGATCCGGGGCGGCAGGTGATCGCGGTGGTGCGCAAGGGAACCCGGGAAACACAGGAGCTGCCCGCCTCGACCGACGCGTTCGTCTGGTTGCGGCTCTATCAGGTCGAGATGGACGGCCTGATCCCCAAGGGGCAACGGGAGCCGTTGTGGTGGACGCTGCGAACACCGCTACGGCCGTTGACCTATCACGCGGTGCATCGGATGTTCGAGCGCACCACCGAGCGGGTAGGTAGCGCGGCGACCCTGCACGCGCTTCGCCATACCGCGGCTTACCGGATGGCCGAGGACCCGGCGTTGCCGCTCACCGATGTCCAGTTCGTCCTCGGTCATGCCCTGCTGACCACGACTCAGATCTACTTGACGCCCCGCAAGGACGAAGTGATCCGGCGAGTGCTGGCCCATCATGCCGAGCAGACCCGGAAGGCTACGCAGCGAGTCAAACCGGCACCGGCGCCGGGCTATCGGCCAGAAACGCTGAATGTCCTTTTCGGAAAGGGAATCTCGTGACAACGACCGCCCTGGAAGCGGCCACGCCGCTGCCGACGAAACCGAGTGGACGACAACCGGCACGGACCCGGTTTCCCGCTCGACCGATCCCCGCGACCTGGCCGGCCTCCGAGCAACCGCGGGAAGCGGTGCTGGCACGGCTGACCTCGGCGCCGTTCGTGCTGGACAAGGCCAACAGCCAGCAGATCCGCGCCAGCGGGTGTGCGCTGCTACTGGACTGGCTCCACGACCACGCAGGGGCTAGCTGGCAGCAACGATGGCACGCCACCGGAGCCGAGCACGCCGGCGCGGACTGGCGCCAGGTGCCCGCGAGGTGGCTTCGCGATCACGGCTCGGCCGCCGAGTGGCGGCAGTCGGCCCTGTCCGGTGCGGTGATCGTGGCGATCGGCGCCGATCTGATCCGGCCCTCGCTGCCGTGGCTGGCCAGCGGGGCAACCGGCAGAGGCGCATTGGTCCGCACGATGGCCCGGGGCCGCGATACCGACGGGTTCGCGCGGTTACGCGCGCTCTGCCACGCCGATCCCGACGTCAGTTCCACAATGGTGACGCTGACGCTGCACCGAAGTGCCGAGATCCTCGCCGCCAAGGGTGGCACGCTGGCCGATGTCACCGTCGGAGACGTCCTCGAACTTCTCGCCGCCGAACGCGCCGTCCACACCAAGCCCGCCAGCGGCCGCGCGGTGTTCTACCGGATGCTGCGCACTTTGGGGGTTTTCGGCGACACCGCGCCGGCGACACTGCGAGAGCTGCGCACCACCGGCCAGCGCACGCCAGAGGAGATGATCGACCGCCACCGGATCGCCTGCCGCCCGATCCGGGACCTGCTGGTCGATTACCTGACCGAACGCCAACCCGCCCTGGATTACACAAGCCTCGAATCGCTCGCCGGTTACCTCGGCGGCCGGTTCTGGGCCGACCTGGAGCGCCACCACCCGGGCATCGACAGCCTGCACCTGACCAAGGATATCGCCGACGGTTGGAAGCGGCGGCTGCGCACGGTCACCACGACGACCCGCACACCCGCCGGCGAGCAGGTGTCGACCACGATCGACCGGATCAACTACCGCGAATGCCTTACCCCGGTGCGTGCCTTCTACCTGGACCTGGCTCACTGGGCGGTCGAAGACCCCGCCCGGTGGGGGCCCTGGGTCGCCCCGTCTCCGGTCGGCAGCGAGGAGATAGACCGGCGAAAAGATAAGCGCCACCGCAAATCCCGTATGGATGCCCGGACCCGGGAACGGCTGCCCATCCTGCCTGTCCTAGTCGACAGCGTGCGCCTGCGACGCAAGAACAGCCATGCCCTGCTCGAGGCCGCCCGGCACGCCCTGCCCGGCGAAACCTTCACCGCCGCCGACCGAACCCTGATCCGAGCAGTCACCCCGCACACCCGCACCGACAAGGTCTGGGCCAACGACCCCGCCGACGACAAACGACACGACCTCACCCTCGCCGAAGACCACGCCTTCTGGGCCTTCGCCATCGTCGAGGTCCTGCGCGCGACCGGCATCCGCATCGAGGAGCTCCTGGAACTTTCCCACCACAGCCTGGTGCAATACCGGCTACCGACGACCGGTGAACTCGTACCGCTCCTGCAGATCGCGCCGTCCAAGACAGACGCAGAGCGGATGCTGCTGGTCGACCCGGAACTCGCCGACGTGCTCGCCACGATCATCCGCCGCATCCGTGATCACTCGGGAACCATCCCACTCGTCCGTGGCTACGAC
Source organism: Mycobacterium sp. (assembly GCA_011620645.1). Classification (GTDB taxonomy): domain Bacteria; phylum Actinomycetota; class Actinomycetes; order Mycobacteriales; family Mycobacteriaceae; genus Mycobacterium. The sequence continues at coordinate 1,175 of WOYS01000050.1, read as the reverse complement.
ATCCACGAATGCACGTGGTCGCCACCCGCGCCGTTGCTGTTCCAGCGCAGCGTAAACGGCGAAACCCGCGCCATCACACCAGATTACGTCCGTCGAACGCTGACCAAAGCGCTAGGACACACCGGTCTGACAGACCCGGCCGACACGCCGATCCGGTTCACTCCGCACGACTTTCGGCGGATCTTCATCACCGACGCCGTTCTCAACGGGCTGCCACCACACATCGCCCAGGTCATCGCCGGACATCGCGACATCAGTGTCACCATGGGTTACAAGGCTGTCTATCCCGAAGAGGCCATCCAGGCCCACCTGGCGTTCCTCGCCCGCCGCCGCAAGCTACGGCCCAGCGAGGAATACCGCGCCCCGACCGACGACGAATGGCAGGAGTTCCTCGGCCATTTCGAACGGCGCAAGGTCTCCATCGGGACCTGCGGGCGAGCGTTTGGATCCACCTGCATTCATGAACATGCTTGTGTCCGATGCGCACTCCTCTGGCCCGATCCCGGCCAATGGCACCGGCTGATCGAGATCCGCGACAACCTCACCGCCCGCATTACCGAGGCCGAACGAGAGGGCTGGCTCGGCGAAATCGAAGGCCTTCAGGTCAGTCTCGCCGGCGCCGAGGACAAACTCGACCAACTCGACCGACGCTCCCGCCGCACCACAACCGTCGAGATCGGAATGCCCGCCCCCGCAAGGACTTTCTGACCAGCAACCCAGCATCGACGAAAGACCTCGGTCAAGTTCAGAGAATACGGTTTCACCCGGATGCCCTTTGGGCGCTCACTGACCCCAGCGATGCTGCACCGCCACTCCACCCACGCCGAAGCGGTCGCCCGGATCACCTGGTGTGTGGACCAGCACGCCATCGGGGTCATCACCGGGGAGGTCGGCGCGGGCAAGACCGTCGCGATCCGCGCCGCGACCGCGGCCCTGGATCCCGCCCGCCACGTCATCATCTACCTGCCCAACCCCTCGGTGGGCGTCCGAGGAATGTTGCACCACATCGTGGGCGCGCTGGGCCAGGTGCCGAGCTTCTACACCGCGACGTTGGCGCCGCAAGCCGCCGATGCCTTGGCCGCCGAGCATGCTGAACGCGGCCGCACCCCCGTGGTGGTGATCGATTTTTCCGACCGCAGCCGCCCAGATTATGCCTCTGAGCTGTGCTTATGCGT
>WOYS01000125.1 GCA_011620645.1 Mycobacterium sp. | reverse complement strand
CTCCGCGAGAGCCGCTCGATCCAACACGTCGAACATGTGTTCGATGATAATCGAGAGGTCCGACAACGCAGAAAGAATTTCCTGTCGGGCTTGCGACTCATGCCCGATAGCGCCAGCCGCAGCACACCGGAGAGACTGCCCGGGTTGATACCGCTGGCATGCATACACCGTGACCACATTTGGGCTGCGGGCAGGGCATCCACTTGTGCCTCGGGTCGGCGCTGGCGCGATTGGACGCACGCGATTGGACGCACGGGTCGCCTTCGAGGAGGTTCTCAACCATCAGCCGCGGCCCGCCTCGTCGCGGAATCGCTGGGCTTCCTCGTCGGTGATCACCCCGGAGGTGTGCTGGAACATCACCACGCATCGAACGCCGCCGGGGGATAGCTGCCCGCCAGGGTCGACTGCACGATGGACGGGCCCGCCTGCAGTGCACTCTCACGAACTTTCCTGTACTGCTTGGGATCTCGTTCCAGCTGGTAGCGAAGCATGACGGCAGTGCGTCGGCGCGTCTCAGGTTCGGCGGGGGAGATCTCGCGATGCGCCGGGTTGGCATCGACGATGCTGCGGATGTCATTGACCAGATCGCGTACCGCCGGACCCACGGCGCGCGCCGCACGCACCGCCATCGACGGTAAGCTGAACACCGCCCGGACATCCGACAGCGGCGCCTCGGTGTGCAGCCACTCTTTACGGCCCACGGCGCGATGGCCCGCCAGTTCCCTGGCGGCACCGTCGACATCGAGCGCCTCGATCTGACGGGTGCTCACGTCGATCCACACGGGCACGTGCAGGACCGCGGGGAGTTCTTGCCAGGGGCCGTCATTGTTTCCCGCGTAGTACATGACCAGCCGCAACCAATTCGGCAGGCGTGCGGTGATCCGCTTCGCCGCGGGATCGACCGGCGAACCATCGGCCGCCGACACGGCCACCAGCGAGAGTCGACGATTTGGCCCGCGAGTTGGCGCGGAAATTATTGACGTTGCCGTCCTCACCGGAACCGATGTTGCCCGTCGACGCGGGCACCACGAAGGCTCTGCCCGCGACGGTCGGCACGATCGAAGCGTAGCCGCAGTTGGCTAGCCTTGTCCGACGCAATCCTTGATGCGGTTGATGGCGGCTACTTTCCGGTCAGCACCCTGTAGCGGCGCAGCGCCTCGGTGCGTTCATGACCGTGATCGACAACAGGTTCTGGATACCCGGGGTGCCCTTGCCCGTTCTTGAGGTGCGGGTCATCGGCGTCAACAATTTCTGGGCTCCATCGACGGATGTAATCTCCTGCGGGGTCGAACTTTTGACCCTGGGTGGTCGGGTTGAAGACCCTGAAATACGGTGCCGCATCGGTGCCGCTGCCGGCACACCACTGCCAACCGTGCTGATTGCTGGCCATATCGCCATCGACCAACTGCTCCAGGAACCAGCGCGCACCCCATTGCCAGGGCAGGTGCAGATCCTTGACCAGGAAGGACGCGACGATCATCCGGACCCGGTTGTGCATGACACCGGTCTCGGACAGCTGGCGCATCCCGGCGTCGACGATCGGGAAGCCGGTCCGACCGGATTTCCACGCCTCGAACAACTTCTCGGCGTCGGCACCGCTGTCGGTTTCGATGGCGTCGAAGTCCGTATTCCAGTTCCACCAGGCGCTGCGCGGCCAGTGGTTCAGCACGTCGGCGTACACCTTGTAGGGGCTTTCATCGTCCTTGACCACACGGCCCGGCGAAACGAGGTACGGAGAGCCGGTTGCGACCAACGGCACATCTGCGAGCGCCTTCCTCACCTGCTCGTCACGACGGCGGCCGAATGGTGTGAAGTCTTCGGAGATGTGGACCGAATCCGCCCCGATATCTTTGGCAATCAAAGGAATTCGCTTCTCGGCGGATCCGCGGACCACCAGCAGCCTACCGTTGAGTTCATCATAAAGGTGACGCAGGCTGTCGCCCAGGAATTGCAGCCGCGGCGGATCAACGCAGCACTGAACTTTCGTCGCCGCCGAACTGCAGGCGAAGCTCCGTCTTGAGCACCTTGCCCGTGGCGTTTCGCGGCAATTCCGGAACGACATGCACTTGCGTCGGGCATTTGAAGTGGGCAAGGCGGTCTCGCGCATAATCGATGAGCTCCTCTGCATCCACGGCCCCACCATCCTTAAGGGCGACGACGGCCACCGGAGTTTCGCCCCAACGGGGATGCGGCACACCCACGACCGCGACCTCCCGCACGGCTTGGTGACGGTGGAGGACCTGCTCCACCTCGATCGGGTACACGTTTTCACCGCCGCTGATGATCATGTCTTTTTTGCGATCCACTAGCGTGATGAAACCTTCTGGGTCGATCCGGCCCAGGTCGCCGGTATGGAACCAGCCGCCCCGAAAAGCTTCGGCGGTCGCCTCCGGAAGACCCCAGTAGCCTACGAATACGTTTGGCCCACGGACTACCAACTCGCCCACTTCGCCGGCGGGCACCGCGCGGTCGGCGTCATCGACGATACGAGCTTCGACGTGGAAAGCCGTGCGACCAATCGATCCTGCCTTCTCTTTGACGTGGTCGGCGTCAAGGAACGAGACGATGGGCGCGGTTTCGGTCATGCCGAATCCCTCCTGAAACGGCAGACCACGTTCCTGGAAGAATTCGATGACGGTCAAGGGGCACGGTGCGCCACCCGCACCAGCTAATTCCAGAGCCGACAAATCGTAGTCGGCGAACCCTGGGACATGCATGAGCGCAGCCCACATCGCCGGAACCATGAATTGCACCGTCGCGCGCTCATGGGCCATCAATGTCAGCGTCTGGAGCGGATCGAAGGAGGGCACGACCACGCTGCACCCGCCGACATGCAGCAGCGGCAGTGTGTGCACTCCGAGCCCCCCGATGTGGAACATCGGAGCCACTGCGACTGTCACGTCTGTCTCACGCAGCCCGCGCCCCACCGTCAGCGCATTCATGACATTCCACAAATGGTTGTCGTGGGTGAGCATCACACCCTTGGGACGGCCAGTAGTCCCCGACGTATACATGAGATTTGCTATGTCATGACCCGCTACGTCGCAGCCCACGGCCGCGGACGCTTCACTGTTCACGACGTCGTCGTAGGACAGCTCAGCGGCGAGGCACTCACCGCCGACGATCACACGGTGGCGGACCCTTACCCCATCCTCGGACACCGCTGCACGGGCCAGCGGGGCCAATGGGGCGGAGTACACGAGGACGTCTGCACCCGAGTCAGCCAGCTGGTAAGCAACCTCGGCCGGCGCCAGTCGCAAGTTCATGGGCACGAAGATCGCGCCCAATTTGGCGGCTGCGAGCATCGTTTCTATGAAGGCGGGACTGTTGATCAAGAGACCGCCAATCCTGTCACCCTTGCGCACGCCGAGTGCCCGGAGGGCACGCGCAAGCCGGTTGGTCCGTTCGTCCAACTCAGTGAAGGTCATTCGTCGGCTCCCCGCAACGAGGGCGGTGCGGTCACCGGACAGGAACGCCCGCCTCGTCGCCCAACTGCCGATGCCTCGGTCCATGTCATCTCCTTGTATGCCTGTCGCCCAGGCGCGTCGTCGTGGCACTGAAATTTCGTGTCGAACAGTTACAAGCCCATTCGCTTCGCGATGATCTCGTTCATGATCTCGTTTGCGCCACCGCCTATTCCGAGAATCCGGCAATCTCGGTAGTGCCGCTCGATTTCGGACTCACGCATATAACCCATACCGCCGAAGATCTGGACCGCCTCATTCACCACGTAGTCGCATGCATACACCGCGGTGTTCTTGGCCATCGACACCTCGGTCACCACATCCTCCCCGGCCAGCCAGCGTTGCATCACGGTGCGGGTGTACGTGCGGGCGACGTCGACCTGACGTGCCATTTCCGCAAGTTTATGGCGGATAACCTGACGAGCCGTCAGGGGTTTCCCGAAAGTCTCGCGTTCGTGCGCCCAGCCCTTCGCCAGGGTGAGCGCGCGTTCCGCCGTCGCGTACGCCTGTACGGCAATGCCGAGTCGTTCGGACTGAAACTGCTGCATGATCTGGACAAATCCGCTGTTCTCGGCCCCCACCAAGTTCGCAGCGGGGACGCGAACGTCGACAAATGACAGCTCTGCGGTGTCGCTGCAACGCCACCCCATCTTGTCCAGCCGACGGGATACCTCGAATCCCGGTGTGCCCTTGTCAATCACCAGCAACGAAACGCCGCCGTAGCCGGGTCCTCCGGTGCGCACCGCGGTAGTCACGAAGTCGGCACGGACACCACTCGTAATGTACGTCTTGGCACCGTTGACCACATACGTTTCGCCGTCGCGGACCGCTCGTGTGCGCAGGTTGGCCACATCGGAGCCCGCTCCAGGTTCGGTGACGGCCAGCGAGCCAATCATTTCGCCGGCCAGGGTGGGACGAACGTAGCGGTCGATCAAGGTATCGGAGCCGTTCGCAGCGATGTGCGGGAGCGCAATACCGTGGGTGAAGAGCGCGGCGCACACGCCGGTGGACCCACCGCTCGCGAGGATGGCTTCGGTTATCAGCGCCGTATCGATCGCGTCACCGCCGCTGCCTCCCACCTCCTCGGGGAATCCGACGGCGAGAAGTCCCACACCGGCAACCTTACGGTGCAGGTCACGTGGAATTTCGCCGACCTGCTCCCACTCCGCCAAATGTGGCGCGATCTCGCGTGCGACGAAAGATCGCGCCAACTGGCTCAGTGCTTGCCGCTCGGGGGTGGTCCACGGATCGTTGGAGAGAGTGCGAGCTCCCGCCTGGTCGATGCTGCTGTTGGTTGTTTCAGTACCAATCATGATGACTCCCGGATCGATCAGTTCGTATATCTAGCAGCGTGCGTCACGCCGCAAGCTGGGCATCTCAACGCTCGAGTGGCTGTGAAACCAGTCGCAAGGATTGAGGACGTCCATATCGTGCCATCGGCCGTCGACGGTGTAAACGGTTGCGGCTCAAGCACCATCCACTACTTGCGACGCTGCGTCGCTTGAAGTGGTCGGTGCCGAGCGGCGGACAGCTTTGCGTCTGCGCTCGTCGGAGGACGCAGGATCGCCGTTGCGCTGCCGTCGTACTTTGCTTGCGCTGTGCGAACCCCCTGCGGCCAACTCGGGACGCGTCCGCTGGGGCTTCTTGCGCGCAGGGGGCTGTGATCTCGTCAAGTAATCATCGAGTTCGACCCTTGCCAGCTGCCGGACGAACTGGGTGGCGAAGCCCGGATACATGGTGCCGTTGTAGCCATCCTCTGTGAGATACCAGCTCTTACAGCCGGAGTTCCACGTCGTGGCGGCAAGCCGGCGCTGTATGTGGGCGTGGTACCTGTTCTGTCGGACCTCTTTGACGTCGAAGGTTTGGAAACCACGGTCGATGATCATGCGGATCGCATCGACGATGTAGCGGATCTCGGCTTCCATGTACACCAACGCAGAATTGTGTCCCGGTCCCGAATTCGGCCCGAAGGTGAAGAAAAGGTTGGGGTAGCCAGAGACGCTGACGCTCTTATAAGCGTAGGCGCCGTGAGACCATTCCTCACCAAGCTTTCGACCGTCTACGCCGGAGATGGGAAACGGTGTGCCGGCTTTGCAGACATCGAAACCGGTGGCGAACACGATGCAGTCGACCTCGTGTTCGATGCCGTCTGCGGTGCGGATGCCGGTAGGCGAGATGGTCGCGATCGGCCAGGAGATGAGTTTGCAGTTGTCGCGTTGCAGTGCTGGATAGTAGTCATTGGTCATCAGCATGCGCTTGCATCCGGGCCGGAACTCGGGCGTCAATTGTTTTCTGAGCCAGCGGTCTTTGACTTGGCGGCGCAAGTTCGCCTTCGCCGCCCACTGAATGACAGTGGTGGCCGAGGTGTCCCACACCATGCCGACGGCCATGACCTCGTGCGCCCAGAACCATGCTTGGCGAGCGGTACTCTGCAGGACCGGTACCTGACTGAACGCGGCCCTGGCGACACGCGGATGCGGGAAATCGGGGCGGGGAAGCACCCAACCGGGCGTTCGTTGAAACACTTTGACCGATCGCGCGGTCTTCACCAACTCCGGAACAATTTGCACCGCGCTCGCTCCGGTACCGATCACCGCGACCCGCTTGTCGGCCATGTCGTAATCGTGATCCCAGCGTGCGCTGTGGAACTTGTGGCCAATATAAGTCTCCAAACCGCGAATGTCGGGCAGGCTGGCATTGGAGAGTGGGCCGCTTGCCACCACCACAGTGCGTGCCCGGTAGCTTGGCCCGCCGTCGGTTTCGGCGGTCCACGTGGCGCTGTCGTCGTCGAATACCAAGCCGGTCACGTTGACGTGGAACCGGATGAACCGCGACAGCGCGTGCTTGTCGACCAGGCCCTTGATGTAGTCGAGTATCTCGCTGCTTCCCGAATAGGCACGCGACCAGTTCGGATTCTGTTCGAAGGAATACGAATACAGAAGCGACGGTACGTCGCAGGCGGCACCTGGGTAGGTATTGTCACGCCAGGTCCCCCCGACCTCGCCGGCGCGCTCCAGGATGACGAAGTCGTCGATGCCCTGCTTTAACAGGCGTACCGCGGTACCGAGGCCGGCGAAACCTGCTCCGATGATAAGAACAGTGGTCGTGTCGCTCACTTGGCCACTGGTTCGTAGGTGAGCTCATCAGTCCATGACGGTGTCTTACCGAGTACTTGAATGGGGAAGTGGTCGATCACCGTGCCCAGACGCTGGGAGATGAAGTGCAGCGGTTGGGTGTGGTTGATCGTGGCGGACATGTGGGCCTTGAGGATGTGATACGGGGGAACACGGCGGGTGTGCTCGCTGCGATCACCGACGTTGGAGTAGCGGGTGACTGCGTTGTACAGTTTTTCCTCGGACAGGCCCCAGGCATTGAGGTTCATCAGCATGCGGGTCAGCAGCGGGATGTAGAGCAACGCGCCGGTGAGAATTCGCGGGTCGACGAGCGACGCCGCGGTCTGAATTGCGTGAACCCGTATTGGGCTGGCGCCCAGATCGTTGAGCACCTGAAAACCCACTGCCAGGTGGCGGGATTCGTCGCTGTTGACCTTGGCGAACACTTCACCGCATACGGGGTCTGCGACCTCGTCCAACAGGAACTTGAGCAACGCTCCGTCCAGAGCGGTTTCCAGCGCAGGTATGGCGGCTCCTATCACCGTCAACGGGAGCGCTTCGGCGTATCGATCGAGCCATTCGATGACGAGTCGGATGTTTTTGCTCGGTACGGGAGTCTCACCCTCCTCAAGCATCCCCCAGCGATGCATGAGTGCCAGTTCCGCGTTGGCGTGCCGCTGCTCTTCGGCGTGGAAATACTGGTATATCTCTCCCAGCGCGTCGAACGGGGCCTTGGGGGCCATCGCCACGAAAGCGCGGGCACCGACATGCTCGATCCACACCACGTCGGACATGAACTGTTTGAGGCTGGGCCGCTGCTCGTCGGTGATCAACTCGGCACCGGGTGCGTCCCAGTCGATGTCGGCCAGCGCCCACTGGCGGTCTTTGATCGTTTGCAGCATGTCGGCGTATTCGAAAGTCATGTCGCCTTACCTTCCTTCGATCATCCGTCTGGTTGTTCATGGGGTGTCAACGCGTTACCCCGACTCGGCGAGTTCCCCCACCTGATGTTCGTCCGAGACGTCGTAGGCGACACCCGAGGCACGGCCACTGCCTGCACCGGTAACCACCGCGTCGGCACGATCACTGCGGCGGGGGGAATTCGTAAAGGGTAGGAACCTCATCGCAACATCCCACCGGCGATTGCTTCCGACGCTGGCTCAACAGCAATTGGTGGCATCTGGCACCATTGTGGGCGCATGCAACCACTTTGATCCGGAACACTTCGCCTTGTCAAGACCTCGGCAAGCACCACGAAAAGTGCCCGCGACACGGTGCGGGAGCGCGGCCTGGACGTCACCCGCCCGATGCTGTTTCGTCACGATGCAGGTATGTGGTGACAACCCGACCAGGTTCTGCTAACGGGGCGGCGGCGGTGGTTGTCCTCCGTAAGCGCGGTGTGACACTATCGCAGACATGTCGCCGTCGACAATGAACGTGACCTGACCGTTGGCCATCCCACCACGCACCCCGGTTGTCGTCGGAGTCGGTGAGCTCACGCATCGCGGCGAAGGCGTCGTGGATCCCATCGATTTGGCTGCCGAGGCCGCGCGCCGAGCACTCCAGGATGCGTGGGCCACGATCGGACACCGGATCGATACGGTGGCGACGCCGGGGATTTTGCTGACTCCGCGCGACAATCCCGCGTCGAGGATCGCCGAAGCGGCTGGGCTCACGCCGAACCATCGCATCAGTTGTCCGGTCGGCGGAAATACGCCCCAGTACCTTGTCGAGGAACTGGGCCGCCGTATTTGGCGCGGCGTCAGCGACGCCGTACTGGTAGTCGGAGCGGAGAGCGGTGCGTCAGCGCGCAAGGTCACATCGGGTGATGCGCCGTTGGAGCCGAAACCCGTTGCCGCACACGACGAATCATTGGGCGACACACGCCCCGGACTGAGCGAAGCCGAGATGTGCGCCGGGTTACATTGGCCGCATGAGGTGTACCCGATATTCGAGTCGGCGATTGCGGCTCGATCCGGCCGCACATTCGACGAGCAGCGCCGCTGGCTGGGGAACCTGATGGCTCCGTTCACGCTCGAGGCGTCACGACATCCCGAACAGGCCTGGTTTCCCCGTTGCCGTACCGCCGATGAGCTCAGCGCGGTCTCCCCGGCTAACCGGATGGTGTGTGAGCCGTATCCGAAGCTGCTCAACAGCATCATCGCCGTCGACATGGCGGCCGCCTTCGTCATCATGGCTGCCGAAGTCGCCGAGGAACTCGGAGTGCCTCGGCATCGGTGGGTCTTCCCGTGGTCGTCGGCCACCTGCAATGACGTCTACTTTCCGGTGCAGCGGCCGGAGCTGGGTCGTTCCGCGGGGATAAAGGCCGCCGGCGAGGCAGTGTTGGCCGCTAGCGGACTTCACATCGACGACATCAAATGGTTCGATTTCTACTCGTGCTTTCCTTCCGCGGTCGAGGCGGCGATCGATGCCTTCGATCTCGACCCGGCGGATGCCCGCGGATTCACGGTGACCGGCGGATTGCCCTACCACGGCGGACCGGGTAACAACTATGTCAGCCATTCGATTGTGGAGATGGTGCGACGCTGCCGAAGCGAACCGGACGCCGTCGGACTCGTGTCCGGGCTCGGCTGGTACATCACCAAGCACTCGCTGGGTTTGTGGTCGGCGACGCCACCGCCAACCGGATGGCAGACACCGGATACGGTCCAGGCGCAGTCCGCGATTGATGCCACCTCACTTGCGGTCGCGCCGCCCGCCGACGCATCTGGTAGGGCGACGATAGACGGCTACACGGTGGTGCACGACCGCGACCAGGGTCCGTCCTGGGTGCCGGTTTTCGCGCGCTTGAGCGACGGCCGACGCGTCGCGGCACGCAACGGCGACGCCCAGGTGGCGATGGCAATGTCAAAAGAGATGTTCGTTGGTCAGCAGGTCACCGTGCGCCACGCGGACGAGCACGTCGAGTTCGAACTGTTGTGAACGCCGACGCGCTCGTGCTGACCAGGCCGCGCAACCTTGAGCGGCGCACTCTTCCCGTGCCGCGCGTCGATGACGAGTCCGGGCTGCTTCGGATCGAGGCATGCGGGCTCTGCGGGACTGACCACGAACAGTTCAGCGGACACCTGCCGGTGGGCTTCCCCTTCATCCCCGGACACGAAATCGTCGGCATCCTCGAGGAAGTTGGCGACGCTGCACGCGCACGTTGGGGCGTGTCGGCGGGTCAGCGAGTCGCCGTCGAGGTCTTCCGATCATGCCGGGAGTGTCACGAGTGCCGCCGCGGCGAGTATCGCAGGTGCTCGCGCAACGGACTGGCCACAATGTTCGGCTTTGTCGATGTAAACATCGCTCCTGGCCTGTGGGGCGGCTACGCAACCCACCTCCATTTGCCATTCGATTCCATGCTCTTGCCCATCCCGGACGGACTTGACCCAATCGTTGCAACGTTGTTCAATCCACTTGGCGCAGGGGTCAAATGGGCGGCCATGCTACCCGAGACACAGCCGGGCGACGTCGTCGCGATCCTCGGGCCAGGCATCCGTGGGATCTGCGCTGCCATAGCGGCGAAGGAGGCCGGAGCGGCGTTCGTCGCGATGACCGGGCTCGGGCCTCGCGACCTGCCTCGGTTGGCCGCAGCCCGCAAGTTCGGCGTGGACCTGACCATCGACGTCACCCAAGATGACCCCGCACAGGCCCTGCAACGAGCAACCGGCCGGCTCGCAGACGTCGTCGTCGACGTCACCGCGAAGGCGCCAGGCGCGTTCGCGGACGCCATCGCACTTGCGCAGCCCGGTGGGCGCGTGGTGGTCGCCGGCACTCGCGGCGGCGGGGGAGCGCCGGGCTTCGAGCCAGACCTACTCGTCTTCAAAGAATTACGCGTCTTCGGTTCCTTGGGCGTCGATTCCCCCGCCTACCGCAGCGCCATCAAGCTGTTGGTCTCGGGGCGGTGGCCTTTTAGTGAGTTGTCCCGTGACGTTACGGGTTTCGCGGGCCTGCCGCAGTTGCTCGACGTCCTGGCTGGCGCTGAGCCGGAACGGATTCCCGCACTGCACAGCGTCTTTGTGCCGAATGCCTGATAGCGCCGAGCAGCGCCCAACCGAAAGGACCACCGTGAGCAAGGGGAATCGGGTTGAAATGCTCGACCTGACAGAAGCGCGCGAGCGCGCAGCTCAATGCGGAATTCCGGCTGGCATGGCTGAACTGTCGGTTTTCAGAATCGCGCTTCATCAGCCCGGTGTGGCGGTCGCGTTGCACGGAATGCTGGAGGCATTGCTGTGGAAAGGCGCACTGGATGCGCGTCTGCGGGAGCTGATCATCATGCGGATCGGCTGGGTTACCGGTTCGGTCTATGAATGGACGCAACACTGGAGGGTCGCCCGCTTCCTCGATGTGCCCGAACGTGACCTGCTCGCGGTGCGGGACTGGCGAAGCGCCGGCCACTTCGGTGCAGCCGAGCGGGCGGTACTGGCGGCGACGGACGAGACGTTGCAGGACGGCACAATCTCGGATGAAACCTGGGCTGCGTGTCAGGATGCGTTGCACGGGAACCCAGCCGTCCTCGTCGAACTCGTCGCCGCGATCGGCAATTGGAGGTTGTTCTCAGCACTGCTGCAGTCCTTGGAAGTGCCGCTCGAAGACGGCCTCGAGGCATGGCCACCTGATGGTGTTCGACCTTCCTTGGGCTAGACCACGTTTGATGGACACGGGCACCTTCACCTGTACGGAGTCGATGTGATGTCGGCTATTGCGCCGCCCCGGCCTTCTGGGCGGCGATCTTCGCGCGGACATCGGCCATGTCGAGTGCTTTGATCCTGGTGATGAGGTCTTCGAGCGCAGCGGCCGGCATCGCGCCGGGTTGGCGGTAGACCAGGATGCCGTCGCGGAACGCCATGATCGTCGGAATCGACTGGATTTCCAGCGCGGCGGCGAGCTGTTGCTGGGCTTGGGTGTCGACCTTGGCGTGCACGACGTCGGGGTGCGACTGAGCTGAGCGGTCGAAGACTGGAGCGAAGGCGCGGCACGGGCCGCACCACGACGCCCAGAAGTCGATGAGCACGATAGGGCTGTCGGCGATCGTGGTTTCGAAGTCGACGGCGGACAGATTCTTGATGGCCATTGCGATGGTCTTTCGTTGTGTCGCAGTCGAATTGCTAAACGAGTCCTTTGAGCATGAGGTTCCAGTACATGAATGGCAGCCCGTATTTCTTGAGGTACCAGTACACGCGGTGCGGTGTACTCGGATTGAGTAGCGGGAACGAGGGTTCCAGCTTCAAGTCGTAGTCGAACTCGGCTAGGAGCATGGCGTGCGACGAGGTGACGATCGGGCACGAGGAGTACCCGTCGTAGGACGCTCGTAGGGGAGTGTTCTTCAGGAACGCGTCGATGTTGTCGACGACGACGGGGGCTTGTTTGCGAATGGCGGCACCGGTCTTGGAGTTCGGTGACGAACCGGCATCGCCGAGGCTGAACACGTTCGGGTATCGCACGTGCTGCATGGTGTGCTTATCGATGTCGACGTAACCGCTTGCATCTCCGGTGGACAGCGGGCTGGCCTTGATCCAATCGGGCGCCGACTGCCGCGGCACGGCGTGCAATACATCGTAGGGCAGCACGGCGTCGGTGCCGCCCGAGGCAACGCTGGTGACGCCCACCTTGCGCGACGCCGCGTCCACGGAGGTCACCTCGGAGTTGGTGTGCAGTGTGATCCCGTAGTCGGCGATGACCTTGTCGAGGCTGTCGGCGATCGTCGGGATCCCGAACGGCCGGGAGCCCGGCATGACGAGGTGGACGTCGATGTCGTTGAGCACACCCTGCTTTCGCCAATAGTCAGCCGCGAGGTAGGCGATCTTCTGCGGGGCCCCAGCACACTTGATCGCCCCCGACGGAACCGTGAACACCGCGGTCCCCGATCGCAGGTCTCGGATGAAGTCCCAGGTACGCGGCGCGAGGTCGAACCGGTAGTTCGACGACACGCCGTCGCGACCCAAGGCGTCCTCAAGTCCGTCGGTGCGGTTCCAGTCGAGTTGGATGCCCGGGCAGACGACCAGAGCGTCATATTCATAGGTGGCCCCGTCGGCGCAGGTGACGGTGTTGCTGTCGGGATCGAAGCCGTTAGCGGCGTTGCGGATCCAGGTCGCATCCTTGGGCATGACCGAGGCTTCGGTGCGCTCGGTCGTCGAGGCTTCCGCCTGTCCGCCTCCGACGAGAGTCCACAGCGGCTGGTAGTAATGCGTGCTCGACGGCTCGATGACCGCGACGTCGGTATACCCCTTGCGCAGCAGGCGCGCCGCGACGGTGATACCGGCGGTTCCGCCGCCCACGATCAGAATCTGATGTTTGGCCGTGATGGTCATTGTCGTGCGTCTCCCTTATCGCTCAGGCGTTCTGGTGTGCTTCGTGCCAGGCGCCGAAGCCGCCCAGGATGTCACTGACGTCGGTGAAGCCGTTGTGCCGCAACAGGCTGGCCGCCACCGAGGACCGGTAGCCGCCGGCGCAGTACACAACCGTCGGTTTGGTGGCGTCGAGCTCACCCAGTCGCGCAGGCAACTGACCCACCGGGATCGCGACGGCGTTGGGGATGATCCCGGCCGCCACCTCGCTCGGGTTGCGGACATCAACCACCTGCAGATCAGACAGCTCCGCAGCGCGCTCGTCGAACGCCTGGGCGGTCAACCGCGACGCCACCTGGACATCGCCCTGATGGGTGAGCATCGCCTCATACGGCTTGGCCAGGTAGCCGATGACCCGGTCGAAACCGATCCGGGCCAGCCGGTTCTTACCCTCTAACGCCTGACCGGGTTCAGTAAACAGCACGACGTCCACGTCTGAGGGCAGCACCGAACCGGCGAACTCGGCATAACGGCCTTCGAGACCGATGTTGATCGCATCCCGCAGGTGACCCTGAGCGAACTCCTCGGGCGTGCGCCCGTCGACCAGCACCGCACCCCCGTCGATCGCAGCGCTGACTTGGTCATAGGTCAGCGCCGCAGGCATCCTGGTTTCATCGAGCAGGGCACGGTCCTTGCGGTTGAGGATCGCGTCGTAGACGAAGTAGCCGGGGGCGGGCGGCTGTCCCTCGGTGACCAGGGTCATGAATGTCGCCTTGTCCGGTGCCCGTAGCGCGTAGTTCGTTGCTTTTTGGTCACCCATCGTCGACCACAGATCGGTCGACAGGTTCTTGCCGCACGCCGAGCCGGCACCGTGCGCGGGGTACACCCGGGTCGCATCCGGCAGCGTCATCAACTTGTCGTGCAGCGAGTCGTACAGCTTGTCGGCGAGCTCGTCGCGGGTGAAGCCGATCGAGGCCAGCAGGTCGGGTCGGCCCACATCGCCGATGAACAAGGTGTCACCGGTCATCACGCCGTAGGGAACGGTGTCGTCGGCGTGCTCGTAAACCACGACGCACAGCGACTCAGGAGTGTGCCCGGGGGTATGGCGAAACTCCAGCGTCACCTCGCCCAGCGAATAACGCTCGCCGTCGGCGACACCCATCGACTCGAACTCGGTCTCGGCGACGTTGGAGAACACGATCCTCGCGCCCGTCGCCTTCGCCAACTCCAGGTGCCCCGAGAGGAAGTCGGCATGAAAGTGGGTCTCAATAACCAATTCGATACGCAAGCCCAACTTCTTGGCATCGGCCACATACTCAGCCACATCTCGCTGCGGATCGACAACCACCGCTCGACCGGTGCTCTCATCACCGATCAGATACGAAGCATGAGACAAGCAGTCCAGGTAGTACTGCTGAAGGATCATCGTTGACTTCTTTCTCTAGCCTGGTCGTCGTGATCGCACCCAATCCTGGCATATACCCCTATGGGTATGTCAAGTTGACGCTGGATTTTCTGCAACGCAGGCGGCGGTTTGCTCTGCTTGCTCTGCGTATTTCGAGTCGGATGCCGGCGCTGTTATCGGGGCATCCTGGCGACGATCACGGGGATCTGCGCGGTGTTCACGACTGCCCCGCTGACCGAGCCGAGAAGCATGCCGGTGAACCCACCGCGGCCGTGACTGCCGACCACCAGAAGCTGAGCGGTCTCGGCCTGTTCGAGTAGCCGGGGCGTCGGTGAGTCACTCACGACGATCCTGTGCACGTCGACATCTGGAAATTGGTCTTGCCATCCCGCAAGGCGCTCGGCCAGGACTTCTTCCTCGCGGACTTTGAAGTTCGCCCATTCGATGGGAGCCTGACCAAACTTACCGAAATTGAGTGGGCCCATGTCGCTCCAGGCGTGCAGTGCCACCAGCCCCACTCCGCGAAGCGCGGCTTCATCGAAGGCGATCTCGGTTGCCAACTCCGACGTCGGCGAGCCGTCGATGCCCACCACCACCGGCGCCTGAAGGGGGCGTGTGGTGAGCGGATCCTCATCATGGATGACAGCGACCGGGCAATGCGCGTGGTGCACCAGGTGGGAGCTGACCGATCCCAACAATGCGCGGGCCACCGCGCCCTCGCCTCGGCGACCCACCACAACCATGTCGGCCTCCTTCGAGAGGGCGACCAGCGTGGACACGACCGGGGAGTAGAGCAGCTCGCTGTCCACCTGCGGTGTTCCGGTCGGGGAGGCGGCCTCGAGGGCGTTCTTGTGGGCGTCCTCGATGATCTGGCGTGCCCGGTCCTCCTGCCACTGAAAAAACTCAGAAGGCAAGGGGGTTTGTGGCCACGGTCCGGCGAGAGCCGCGTCCGGTGAGACAACGTTCACCAGTCTCAGCGGAACGTCGCGCATCACAGCCTCTCGCGCAGCCCATTTGACCGCCACAGTCGAGTAGGCCGATCCATCGACTCCGACCACGATTCCGCGGTGCATCTGTTGTGGCGACATGCGAGTCTCCCCTTAGAAGTGCGTAGGCCTGACTAACGTCGGTAAGCCATCGCGGACGAGTCATCCGGAATGGCATCGACGTTAGTCGGCCATTGCGCCGCGGTCATCAGGCCATTGGTCCTCGATCGATGAGCACTTGGGACTCAGCACGTGGTTCTCGGCCACCTCGATCCGGTCGCGGTGGGCATTGACGGCTCATCGGCCTCGGAGCTCGCCACCGCCATCGCTTGCGAGAAGCCTCGTGACCGCTCTCCCGAAATAGGCTTGCTGTGGCTCCCTCACTGCGAGGCACACCTGTCCCCGCAGCGCGGCCAAGTCGGATCCCGTTCTCAAGAAAGCGGCCTCGTGCTCGCAGTGACCCAGACTTGTCACAGCTCCTGGCTCGGCGTGCCCACCGGCCCAGCGGTAGCCCTGATGCCCTCTTCGCGGTCGGCGGCCGAGCGGCTTCGCGACCCGCGATGCTCCTGCGAGTCGTCATCGTCATCGTTATCGACATCGACGACAGGAGCGGTTCTGTCGTCGCGGGTCGGAGGCACTTCGCCATCGGCGTGCGCGCCGGCGAGAACGCCTCGAGCCGCGTCCGTCGCGCGGGCCAGCAGATCGGGGGCGACAGCCGACACCCCGGCGGCAATCGCGGTCGCCAGCAGGGCTTGGCCCCAAGCGAGCGGCCCCACGGGTGTGCAACCGAACAGCTGACTCAGACCGGGCGTGCTGATTACCGCTCCCAGTGCCACGAACGACCCGACCGACGTCGCCACGACCAGGCGGCCGCGGGAGTCGACAAGTGTCTGCGCCAGCTGCGCAGAGACCAGGCCGATCAACGCGACGGTGGCGGCGCGGCGCGGGGTCACGATCGCGCCACCCATCAGCCATGCCAGGGTGGCCGCGATCGTGGTCGTTGCGCCGCGGATCCCGATCGCGCGCCACATCGCCGCCTCGTCGCGATCGACGTCGGCGGTGCCCGTCTGCGGACTCACCGCCAGCGCCGCGGCCGGCAGTGCATCGGTCATCATGTTCACCAGCAACATCTGCCGAGCATTGAGCACCGAGCGGCCCGTCAGCAGGCTGGTGATCAACGCGAAGCACACTTCGCCGGTGTTGCCGCCCAGAAGCATCGACACCGCGGACTGCACCCGGCGCCACAGCTGCTCGCCCTCGTCGAGGGCGAAAAGTAACGCCTCGATGCGTCCGTCGAGCAGGATCACATCTGCTGCGGTGCGCGCGGGGTCGCTGCCGCGCGCGGCCACCCCGATGCCGACACTGGCGGCCCGGATCGCAGCGGCGTCGTTGGCGCCGTCGCCGACCATTGCCGTGACGACGCCGATCCGCTCCAGGGTCTGCACGACGTCGATCTTGTGTTCGGGTGACATCCGGGCGAAGACGAACCGTGAGGTGACCGTCTCGGCGCGTTCGCTGGCGGACAACGCTTCCCATTGGCTGCCGGTGATCACCTGCTCGCTGGTGACGTCGAGACCCAGTTCGTTGGCGACGGCGGCGGCGGTGACCGGGTGGTCGCCGGTGATCAGCCGCACGCCGATGTCGCGGTTGCCCAACTCCTTCAACAGTGCCCGGGCGCTGGGGCGGGGAGTGTCGGCCAATCCGAGCAGGCCTACCGGTGTGAGCTCTGCGCGGCAGAGATCTTCCAGGGCGCTGGAATCGGCCGCCGCGGCGGCGGCCTGTACGGGGCTGAGCTCACGTTCGGCCACCGCAAGGACCCGCAGTCCCTGCGCGGCCATCTCGCCGATCATCGGTGCGAGTGTGTCGTCCTCGTCGACCCACGCCAACGCGAGCACCTCCGGTGCGCCCTTGAGGGTCAGCCGCGTTCCCACTAGGGCTGCTGCAAATGGACGACCGGACTGGAACGGGAGGAACGCGTCGCGCTCGACTTCCCTCGCCGGTCCGCCGCCGTTCTCCCGCCACGAGGAGCCGTCAGCAGCACTGCGTATTGCGGCGTCGGTGGCATGATCGGCACGATGGCCTCGACGTGCGAAGACCGTGCCGGCCGCCGCATCCAGCACCTGTCCGGGCGTGTATCCCGGTACCGGGAACACCGATTTCACCTGCAGCCGGTTCTCGCTCAGCGTGCCGGTCTTGTCGAAGCACACCACCTGCACGCGGGCGAGCGCCTCGACCGAGTGAGCGTTGCGGATCAGTACGGATTCGCCGGTAAGTCTGCGCGCGGCGGCCAACTGGGCCAAGGTGGCCACCAAGGGCAGTCCTTCGGGAACTGCGGCGACGGTCAAGGCGACCGCACTGCCGACCGCCTCGCGCAGCGGGGTGCCACGCAGCACGCTGAGCAGCCCGACCATGCCGCCGCCGGTCAGGCTCCAGGGCAACGCCCGCCCCGTGATCCGGCTCAGTTGCCGTTGCAGGCCGATCTCGCGTGACTTCGCCGGCGCCATCGCCAGCGCCCGGCGCATCTCCGAACTCGAGCCGACCGCGGTGACCACGGCCAGCGCCGACCCGGCGACCATTGTGCTGCCGGCGTAGAGCATGCAGCTGCGTTCGGCCAGCGGTGCACCCGGTGTGGGTTCGGTCTGCTTGGGCACCGGCAGCGATTCCCCGGTCAAGGTCGATTCGTCGACTTCGATGTTCGAGGCCTCGAGCAACCGGGCGTCGGCGGGGATCACTTCACCGGTGTGGATTTCGATGATGTCGCCGGGACGCAGCCGCGTGGCGGCGACCTTTTCGTGGCGCTGGGCCTCGAGCGGGCCCACCCGCCGTCGCGCGAGCGGATCCTGCACCGCAAGCAGGCGATGCAGAATGCGCTCGGCGTGCAACTGCTGCTCGGCGGACAGCGCGGCGTTCGTCAACAGCACGCCCCCTACCAGAGCCGCATCCAACGGCGAGCCGAGCAGCGCGCTCGCCACCGCGCCGGTGGCCAGAATCGGCGTAATCGGATCGGCCAGGTTGGCGCGCATCTCGCCCACGAAATCGGCGGCCAGTTTCCACGATCCGATGCTCGCCGCGCGTACCGCACGGGCCGGGGGTAGCGACCCGAGGCGCTCGACCCCCAACGGCTCACCACGCAGTTCGTCGAGCGGCCGGGGCAGCAACCGGCGCACCTCCACGACTGGCAATGCATGCCAGTCGTGGCCCGGTTCCGGGGTGGGCACCGGGTCGCGGAACACCTTTCCGCCCGCACTGAATCCCGCCCACAGACCGGCGAAGACCCCGGCGTTGACCGACACCGGGGGACGTCCCACCACGCCGGGGATCAACATCAGCGCGCCGATCGCGGAGCTCTCCAACGACAGCCGGATGCCTCTGCTGGTGGCAGCCCGCGCGGCGGGTAGGGCATGCAGCACACGCCAGGCCGCCACGAGATCGGGAACGAACACGTCGGCACCCCACGGGGGCGGACGCTGTGCGCGCACCACGCCGATCGACATGTCGGCGCCGTGTGCCGCCTGCATCTCCGGCGTCGTCAGCAGGGCCACCGTCAAACCGTCGGCCTTCAGGTCCGCCACCGCCGCCGCCAGAGCGTCGTCGAGCGAGCCGTCGACGGTGTAGAGGTGATCGAAACCCTGCGCCAGGGACCGCAATCCGTCATCGTCGATCGATACGACGCGGGGCCGGGACTTTCTGGCCTCGGTCACCAGCGCCGCCGCGTACGGATCGCGTACCGGACTGATCAACGCCTCGCCGATGCTGCCGGCTTTCGGGATGGTGGACAGCTTGTGCCATCCCGGGGCCAGTCCACCGTCGCCGAGCACGGCGCGGGCAGCTTCCCAGGCTTGTTCACGGCGCGAGTTCTCCACACCCTGGATGCGGCTGACCATCAACTCGTCGGTGTAGAGGGCCCGCGGGTCGATCACGATCGCGTCGATGCGGTCGAGGGTGCGCAGCGCCCGCGGATGCAGCACCAACGCGTCATGCCGGGTGGTCAGACCACGGCTCAGTGCACACCCGAACGCTTCCCGGCTGGCGCGCAATGGTTTTGGCACCGCTACCAGTGCGGCCGCTCCCGCGGTGGTGAGGTTGCCGGACAGCGCGCCGAGCGCCGCGGCGGCGCCAAGCCCGGCTAATCCCGCTCGATTGGCATAGCGTTCCCCCGGCCCATCGGCCAAGGTCGGGGTTTCCGCGTCCGCGGCTGGGGCGGAGTCGTCGGGCGAGGCACGCGAAGCCAGATCGGGCTCATGTCGGTGCCAGGCCAGCCGTCCGTTCCACGCCTCGGCGGCGAGCATCGCCTGCGTCGCGGCATTGGCGGCCGCGGTCGTCGGGGCAGCCGTCAATGCTGCCGTCGCCGCGTTGACCACCCCGAACAGCAGATCGGTGCCCTCGGGCCCGATGCGTTGCTCCACGTGGCGGCGCAGTCCCGGCATGTGGTCGGCCATCGCCGACGGCACCGACAAGAGGTCTGGCAATCCGGGCAGCCGCAGCGCACTGCCGGCCAGCGCGAGCCCCAACCCGGCGGTGGCGGCCACGGCAGCCGCCGTGCGGGCTACTAGCACCGCATCGTCGCCCGGTAGACTTGTCGGCGGCTGGCGCGTAGCGGTGGCCGTGGTGCGCCGTTCGGCGTCGGCGACAACCCGGCACAGCTCGGCCGACGAGGGGCCGTCAGTGTCGACGGTCACCACGACGCGGGCAACGGAACGGTTCAGGAAGGCCGCCCGCACACCGGGAGCCGAGACGACCGAGGCGAGGACCTCAGCCTCGATCTCTGAGCCGTCCGGGCCCGCCAGTCCACGCACTTCAATCCAGCGGCGGTCGCCGTTGGCGCTTCTGCGCCGCGCCGGCGACCCACCCATCGCCTCGATCGCCATCCCCGCGGCCGCGCGGGTCAACGCGCCCGCATCCTGCGCGGCACCGGCCAGAGGCCGGGTCACACTCCGCGCCGCGCGCGGGCCCAACAGGTTCGTGCTGCCCGCCGTCCCGGTGACCGCCACCGCTGCCGCCGCCGCGATCCGAGTTGCCGCCAGAGCTGCACGCACCGGTATGCCCAGCGACCCAAAACCGGGTAGGGCAGGCGTTTTGACCACGGCGTCAACCATACTCAGGGAGCAGCGAGCAGGGAACCAGGTTGACTGCAGATGAACACCGGCTAACCATCAGCGACTGCGACAGGAGGGGCGTCATGACCGGATGAGGTGCAATCCTGGTGGCTCATTCGGCGAACATCAGATGACCTACTCCGACTAGGTGCGCGGAATCGGGTTGGCCGGACTCGCATTTCGCGGGACTGCAGTGCAACGTGACTAGTTGACTGCCAGATCGGATGGGGAGGACGCCTTGGTGATCAACGCAGCGACCCAACCCGATCCCTCGCTGGTCGATGCGGCTACCGTCGCCAGACAGTTCGGGACCGACCCTGACCGCGGACTGTCCGCGGAGGAGGCAGCCCGACGACTCGCTGCGGTGGGACCGAACGAAATCGCGACCGTGCCCCCGGTGCCCGTGTGGCGCAAGATCGTCGAGCAATTCCGCGACCCGTTGATCTACCTGCTGTTCGCCGCGATCGTCATCTCGCTCGTGGTGTGGCGGGTAGGAGGCGCGTCAGGCTGGCCGGTGGATGCCGTGGTGATCGCCACCATCGTCGTCATCAACGCGGTACTGGGGTACGTGCAGCAGGCACACGCCGAGCGTGCGGTCGACGCGCTGGCGCGGATGAGCGCGGCCACCGCGACGGTGGTCCGTGACGGCGTACACCACAGGATTCCCACCCGCGAACTGGTGCCCGGCGATCTGCTCGTGCTGGCCGAGGGCCACACGGTCGACGCCGATGCCAGGTTGCTCGCGACCGCCGGGTTGGAGGTGTCAGAGGCCGCGCTGACTGGCGAGAGCGCACCCGTCCTCAAAGACGCCCGCACGCTCGCATCGCCAGTAGGGCTCGCCGACCGGCTCGACATGGTCTTCAGCGGCACCGCAGTCACGCGGGGCGACGGGCGGGCTGTGGTGACCGCCACCGCGATGGCAACTCAGATGGGTCAAATCGCCGACCTGGTGGAGACGGTGCAAGATGGCCCGACGCCGCTGCAGCGCGAGATCGCCCAGGTCGGTCGGGTACTCGGGATCGGCGTTCTCGCCATCGCAGTGGTGGTGATCGCCACCATATTGCTCGTCTTCGGCGTCCACCGTGTCGACGACGTCATCACGGCCGTGCTGGTCGGGGTATCACTCGCGGTAGCCGCAGTGCCCGAAGGACTACCAGCGGTCATGTCGGTGGTGCTCGCGCTCGGAGTTCGCCGGATGGCCACCCATCATGCGATCGTCAAGGAACTCTCATCAGTGGAGACGCTGGGGGCGGTATCGGTCATTTGCTCGGGTAAGACCGGCACTCTCACCACCGGAGAGCCGACGATCGGACGCGTGGTGACGCCGCTGGGGGACGTCACTGTCACCGGTGCCGGATACCGGCCCGAAGGACGGATCGAGCAGCACGGTATTCCCGTGCCGGAGGGCACTGAACTGTGGCGCCAAACGGCGATGGTCGTTGGTGGCGGCAGTCTCGCCAATGACGCCACCCTGCAGGAACACAACGGTGAATCGACTATCCAGGGCGATCCCACCGATGCTGCGTTCCTGGTCGCCGAGATGAAGATTGGCACCCGCGACCGCCGCGTCGAGCGGTTCCATCTCGTAGGTGAGGTCCCGTGGACCGTCGAACGCCAGCTGGTGACGAGTCTCGCCTCAGACGCCCAGCGCGACGGCATGATCATCGCAGTCACGAAGGGCAGCCCGGACAAAGTGCTCGACCGCTGCTCGCACGTCCAAGTGGGCGATCGGCTCGAACCACTCGACGGGGCTTGGCGGTCCCGCATCCTTGAGGACGTCGAGCGCCTCTGCGGCGACGCCTACCGCGCACGGGCTATCGCCTACCGGCCGCTTGGGGTCACCGAACCACCCGAGATCGACGAATGCCTGGAGCAGTGTCTGGTCTACTGCGGCATGGTCGGAATCATCGACCCTCCGCGTCCGGAGGCGGCCGTCGCCATCGCCGAGGCGCGGCAAGCCGGGATTCGGATCATGATGATCACCGGAGACCATCCCCGCGCAGCCGCGCGGATCGCCCACGACCTCGGCTTGACCGAGCACGAGATAGCCGTCTCGGGGGTTGAGCTCGCACAACTCGACGACGACCAGTTCCGCGAAACGGTACGCCAGCGCTCCGCATTCACGCAGATCACTCCAGCTGACAAGCTACGAATCATCGAGGCGCTCCACGCCGACGATCAGATAGTGGCTATGACCGGCGACGGTGTGAACGACGCGCCCGCCCTGAAATCGGCAGACATCGGCGTAGCGATGGGCCGCACCGGCACCGAAGTCGCCAAGCAGGCGGCGAAGATGATTCTCGCTGACGACAACTTCGCGACCGTCGTCTTGGCCATCCGAGAAGGCCGAGGGATCTTCGCGAACATCAAGAAGTTCCTGCGCTATCTGCTCTCGTCGAACATGGGCGAAGTCCTGACGGTGTTCCTCGGTGTCGTGCTCGCTGGCCTGATCGGGATGTCCAACGGCGAACATTCTGTGGCGCTGCCGTTGCTGGCTACCCAGATCCTGTGGATCAATCTGCTCACCGACAGCGCGCCGGCCCTAGCGATGGGAGTCGACCCCGAGACGGAGGACCTCATGAGCGGGCCACCCCGGTCGATGTCGGACCGTATTATCGACGGCCGGATGTGGGGCGGCATCGTCGTGATCGGAGTGGTCACGGCGGTGGCCACATTGGCAACGCTCGACCTGTATCTGCCCGGCGGACTGATTGCCGGCAGCCAGTCCCCGGACAATGCCCGGACTGCAGGCTTCACCGTGCTCGTACTGGCCCAACTCTTCAACACCCTCAATGCCCGCTCCGAGACCCACACCGCCTTCAGCGGCGCCTTTGCCAACCGATGGCTGTGGGGCGCAATTGCGCTGTCCGTCCTTCTTCAAGTGGCAGTTGTGCAAGTGCCGTTCCTGCGTGAAGCCTTCACCACCGCACCCCTGTCGTTGACCCAATGGCTGGTCTGTACGGCAATGGCCAGTGCGGTGTTGTGGGCGAGCGAGATTCGCAAGCTGGTTCTCCGGTTGCTCGACGGCCGCAAGGACCCTGCCGGCTGCACCGTGCGATGGCGCGCTCCCATTCCTGACTGAGCACGACCCGACCGCCCATCCGGATCCAGGCGCCAAACGCCAATGACAACTGCTCAAACTCGCGTACGCGTATTCGCTGGTCGTCTCCGCCGATGTCACCGCTGAACTAATCGACAAGGACGAACCCGATGACCACGATGAACACGAGCCTGGTTCGTCAGCACCGGCGCAGCACACCGCCGACCGCGCGGCCAGCCAGAACTATGTGACCGATGCGCGTCACCAAAATGCTCACCGGGCTTGACCGCCCAGCGATGCTGACCCTGGGTCCGTATGGCTAGGCCAGGCCTTCTTCAGCGTCTTGCTGGGGCGCAGCCTTGCGAGGCGCCGTAGCGGCTTCGGCCGGGGCAGCCGCCACGTCCTCACGTGCAGCCGGGGCGGCGGGGGGCGGGGCTGCGGAGCCATCGCTGAAGTGCCTGGCCAAAACGACTTGGCCGACGCCGATTGCCAGTGCCACCGGCCAGTCGATCAGGCCACCCGCGGCCAGTGCGCCGAGTACCCCGTAGAAGGCGAGCTGATCAGGCGGCGGCACGGCCACCTTGCCCACCACAGGCAGTCGGAGGGAGAACTTCTCGCCCCGTTCGACGAGCCGGGAAGCATCGCGGTTCGAGGCCAGGAATGATCGGGCCGTTGACAACATGTTCGTGTCCTATTCAGTTAAGAGACCCTGATTCGTCACCAAGATTGGTTTGCCTTGTAATTATGTCCGAATTCGTGCGTGGTGCTGGCAGTGAATCGCTGATCATGGCTGGCGTGCACCTGCTCACGCCGCCACTGCGGGAGGTCTACGCGCTCTTGGTCCGCGCTGGCATCTTGGTGATCGAGGAGTGAGTCCACGCTGATCGTGCTGCTCAGTAGTGCGCTGGCCGGCAATCACACACGCAGGGCGCTTGCGTCGGGGCCGCTCTCTGCGTTGGCTGCCGGTGTTGGGGCCTGCGTCTGATGGGCTGATGGGGCCGTGATCGGCGGCGACGGCGTCGCCACGGCGGCGGTCTCGCGGGCGAAGAATGTTCCGATGTCGCCGATCGCGCTCATCAGCTGAGCAGGGAACACCACCGTGGTGTTCTTGTCGACCCCCAATTCGACCAGGGTCTGCAGATTGCGCAGCTGCAACGCCAACGGGTGGACCATCATGGTGTCCGAGGCATCACCGAGTGCCGCCGCTGCCAGCGATTCACCCTCGGCGGCAATAATTTTCGCGCGCTTCTCCCGCTCGGCTTCGGCTTCTCGGGCCATCGCCCGCTTCATACTGTCGGGCAACTGGATGTCCTTGAGCTCGACCAGAGTCACCTCGACACCCCACTCCAGGGTGATCACGTCCAGGATCTGCCGGATGTTGGCGTTGATCACCTCGGTCTCCGCCAACGTCTCGTCGAGGGTGTGCTGGCCGACGACGTTGCGCAGCGTGGTTTGGGCGATCTGATCGATTGCCGCCCTGACATTCTCGATGGCCACCACCGACTTCACCGCATCGATGACCCGAAAGTACGCGACGGCGGCAATGTCGACGCTGACATTGTCGCGGGTGATGATCCCCTGTGACTGGATCGGCATCGTCACGATACGCATCGAGACCTTCCTCAACTGGTCGATGACCGGGATGATGAACCTCAGCCCAGGCTCCCGGACATCCTTGACCCGCCCGAGCCGGAACAACACACCCTTCTCGTACTGGTACACCACCCGAATCGACAGCGCCGCCACAATCAGCGCCACAATGACCACCGCAAGGACGATGGCGACGACGTTCATGACTTCCCCTCAACAATGGAGTCCGCGGTCGATGGACTCAGCGGTCAATCCGGTGAAGTGCTTTCCTGCGTCATGCGTTTGGCACTTTCAACCAACAGACGGCGGCTAACAGACGGCGGATTTACCACCTACGCCCGGATCTTTGTTCCCATGATGCGGCCGCAGGTATCACCTTCACAAGTGCCAAAAGTCCTTGCCGTGATCCCGGTGATGCGCCCCGGGTGCGGTGCTTGCCCGCCTCGACCATCCCGGCGGCGCACCAGCGCTTGACATTGCTCGCGTGCTCGCGGCAGACCGAGATCATCGACTCGATGCAGTTCGTCGAGCGCAGCGTTCGGGCCAGCGTCGGCGGCACACCCAAACGGAAGACCGTGAGGGTCTCATCCAGGTCCAACGCCGACTCGGCATGGTAGGCGTCGGTCATCCTGCGGCCCACACCGCTTCGAAGTCGTTGGCGGAGATGATCTTTCACGTTCCGAATCTTAGGAATCTTTATCCGATCATCACCGCTGAGCATTCCGTCCGAATGCTGGATCGCGAACAAGTGCACACTGAGCCGGTTCGGCTCCGGATCACGCTCTCGTACTTCATCGAGCCATCAGTATCTCGACGCGGATGGCGCCAGTGGTACGTCTACGCGTCCCATATGCTCCGGTTCGACTTGCAAGGGGAGCTGGAGACACGTCAACAGTTCGTCGCTCGAATCAACTGCAACGTTCAATCTCAGGAGGACGGCAGGTCCGGCGCGGGAGCGCGAGTGGCTGCTCGGCGAACGGCCTGCACCCGCCAATCACGGCGAGCGCCAACCAGTGCCAGACAGCTCCGCCCCTGCTAATTCGGAAGAGCCACGAAAGTCGACCACCGCGTCGGTAACGTCATCGCCACACCGCGACCCTCGTTGGTGACGGAAGGGCGGGCCATGGCGGGAATCACCATCCTCACCGACAGCGTCGCGTGCCTGCTACCGGAGGTGCGATCGCGACTCGGCATCGGCGTGGTGGGAATCTGCATAACCCTCGACGGCACCCTGTATCACGAGGGCGTCGACCTGACTGCGGAAGAGTTCTACGCGCAGTTCACCGACGAGCTCGACCACAAGACCGTGTCACCGTCGGTCGGCGACTGGTACGAGGCGATGCAGAAGGCCGTCGACGCCGGCGCTGCGGGCTTGCTGGTGGTTACCCTCGCGGGAACGCTGAGCAGCGCCTACGACAGTGCACATGCCGCCGCGAAGCTGATGGCCGTCCCAACGGTCGTGGTGGACTCCAAGACCGCCGCTGCCGCAGAGGGGCTGTTCGTGCGCCGGCTGGCCGAGGAGGCCCGGGCCGGGATGACGCTCGACCAATTGGTGGCGCGGGCCGAGCGGCTGCGCGGTAGCTACCACCTGGAGTTCGTGCTCGACGGTCTGCGGCGGTTGGCCTCCAGCGGGCGGATGCCTGCGACGATGGCCCGGTTCGGCGACGCCGTCGACGTCAAGCTGCTGCTCACGCTCGGTCCCGATGGCGACGTGCGTCTGCTCGGTGTGGTCCGCGGCATACATCGCGGTATCGACCGGATCTACCGGCGGGTGTTGTCAGCCTTCCCGCCGGGGACACCGGGACGGGCGGTGGTCAGCCACGCATTGCTCGAGGACGAGGCGCAACAGCTGGCAACCCGGCTGCGCAGCGCCCGTCCGGAACTGGAGGTCGAGATCGCTCTGTTCACCCCGGTGATGGGCGCCAGCACCGGGCCGATCGTCGGCGTGGCCTGGGAAGACCCCACGGTCACCGACGGTTGAGACGCTGCTGCTCGAACGCCCACTCCACGCCATGGGTCACGGCCGCAACACCGGCGGTCTGGAACCCGTGGCCCATGCCCTCGACGAGTTCGACGCGGCGCGGCTCGGGTGCGGCGTCGTACAGGTCGAGCGCCGCATCGGCGCGGATCATGCCGTCTTGGCGGCCGTGCACGATCGCGACCGGGACCTGCAGCTGCATCACCTGGACGGTCGGCAGATCACCAAGCCGGAACTCCGAAGAGACCCGGGTTCCGGTCCACCGCATATAGGCCCGCCCCAGGGGAGTGCGGGTCATCACCATCATGGCAAACGCCCCCAACGTCAGCACCGAACGCAGTGACGTGGGGATGCTGACCAAGACGATGCCGGCCAGCCCCGGATCGCCGACCGCGTAGGAGAGGGTGGCGATCGCACCCATGGAGGCACCAACGGCCACGACGTCGTCGACGTACCCGCGCAGGTGGTTGACCGCGATTCCGACGTCATCGGCCTCGAGGCGGCCGAGCGTGCACTCGCCGCCGGACACGCCGTGCCCTCGGCTGTCATAGGTGAGGACGGCGAACCCGGCGTCGGCCAGGGCACGGGCCTGCTCCACCACGGCGTCGAGTCGGCGGGTGGCCGAAAAGCCATGTACCAGAACCACACCGCCGCGAACCGTTGCGCCCGGTTGATAGATGTCGGCGACCAGCCGCGTCCCGTCGGGGCTCGACAACACGGCATGCTCGATGCGCATGATCACCACACCGCGATCCCGTAGGCACACGACGGCCGGTTCGTCCGCCGCTGGAGCCACTGCACATGCGGATAGATGCGACGCAAGTCGGCCACAACGTTTCCAGTTACCGGTGCCTCTTGGTCGACAGTGACAAGCGCCCGCCTCGTGCCGGGTCCGATGAGCACTGCCGCCGCCCCGTCCAACGCCTCGGAGGCGGTGGCCCCGGATGCGACCAACCCCGCCGTACCCTTCGCAAGCCATTCGCCGACGCGGACCTTGCCCAGTTCGGTCTTCGATTCGCGCACTGCACGCTGGATGCGCGCGGTGTGAATCCGGCGTGACGCCCGCTGGAGTTGTGCCGCTTCACTGTCGGCGTCCCCGTTGACGCCGGGGCCGACGGCCTCCAGGGCCAGCAGCCCAGCCAGCATGTCCGTCGGAACCACGCGGGCCGGGACCGCCGCCAGCTGCGCCGCGCGGCGGGCCGCTGGCAGCACGTCCTGGTCTCCCGGCAGCACGACGACCGGCGATGCGCACGCGTCCACCACCCGCAGCAGCTCGCCGGTCGACGGCTTCTCGGTGATCCCACCCAGGACGACCCGTCGTGCGCCGGCTTCCAGGTAGGCCGCGACCAGCCCGTCCCCCTCGGCGACCGCGACGACGGACACCGCGCTCCCGTCGGGAGCACCGGTGTGCAGTCCCCGCTCGGGCGTCGGCCCGTCCTGCGCTGCGAACAGATCAGTGATCTCGACGCGGGAGACTTCACCGGCCTGCCGGGCTGCCGCAAGCGCGCCGGGGACGTCGTCGGTGTGCACGTGGCCACGCCACGTGTCTCCGATTCCCGCGATCGCCACCGTGTCACCGAGGTCCGACCAGCGCTCGCGCAGTGCCTGCAGCTCGCCCTGGTCGGCGGCGAGCATGCACAGGATCTCGTAGCGACCGCTGGATGGCTTCGCATGGGCGCCGGCATCGACGGTCGTCACCTGAAGCACCGGTGCCTCCGGTCGGCGTCGCGGGCGTTCCTCCCCGGTGATCGCTTCCAGCAGGGCATCCAGGAAGAGGACGTAGCCGAAACCACCGGCGTCGACGACCCCCGCGCGGGCCAGGGCGGGCAGCAGGTCGGGCGTGCGCGCCAGGGACCGCCATCCCTCCTCTGCGGCCGCGCGGGCGACTTCTGCCAGCGATTCACCGGCCGACGCCGACGCCTGCGCCTGGCGCGCCGCGTCGTCGGCCACAGTGAGGATGGTTCCCTCCACCGGGTCGGCGATGGCCTCACGCGCGGCCGCAGCCGCCGCGGTCAGCGCAGCAGCGAGGTCCGCTGCCCCGCAGGTGTCCGGCAGACTGGTGACGAAGCCGCATAACCCCTGGCCGAGGATCACCCCGGAGCTGCCCCGGCCACCCAACACCGCGCCGGTCGCCACCGCGTTGACCACGCCGCCGTCCGGCTTGGCCTTCGCCACCTGTGCCAGGACCGAGTGCAGCGTCGCCGCCAGGTTGTCACCGGTGTCCCCGTCGGGCAGCGGATAGACGTTGAGCCTGTTCAACTCGGACCGATGCCGGTCCAGGCGGGCGGCAAACGAAACCATAGTTTGCTCGAGCGCGGTTATGTCGAACAGCGGCGGTCTTGAACTCATGGTGGCGGGCCTCTCAGCTGGCCTTGTGCTGGTCGGCGTCATAGAGCAGTCGACTGCGGTAGTGCTTGAGCCTGTCACCGTCCGGAGCGCAAGCGTTGCCCAGCAGGCGCTTGAGCAGCATCGGGATCACGATAGCAAGGCCAAGCGCCATTCCCCATGATCCGTTCGTCATCGCCAGCACGACGAGCAGCACCACATCAGCGATGAAGGTGATCAGCCCGGTCTCTTTCACCAGTCGCCCGATCGCCAGCGCCGCCAGCAGCATCAGCGCCCCCGGCCAGTACAGCACCGCCAGGGCACCGATGGCCGGGGACAATCCCCTGCCGCCGGCACCGCGCAGAAAGATCGACCAGCAGTGGCCGATGATCACCGCGGCCGCCGCGAATAACCCGACGGTGGGGTTGCCACCCGCAAGCGCAGCGGCCAACGCACCTTTGGCGACATCGAGACCCCCACCGAGGACCAGCGCCGGGATGCCGCCTACGCGATACAGTCCCGTTCCCGACACGGTGCCCGTCCCCACCTCGCGCAGATCCACACCGACGCGCCACAGCGAGACGATCTGGCTGAACGGGACCGCGCCGATGAGGTACGCACCCAGCACCGCGAGCGCCTCCATCGGCCTCGGCTCCCCTCCTGTTGTACTGACGATCAGACTAAGCCAAATCCCGATGTCTCTCCTGGATGCCGTACGAACCTGTTGCATCGCGAATGCAACCCGTTGTCCTGCTGCTTGACACGAGCGGCAGCATGCGGGAGGACGACAAGATCGATGTGCTGAATGACAGCGTGACCGAGATGCCGGTAGTCCGAGGAGACCTGCGTGTAGAGCGCCGTCGTCGAGGATTGTTCGTGCCCGACCTGCTGCTGGACGAACAGCGGGTCGTAACCTGCCTCGATCAGATGGGTCACATACGACCGCCGGAACCCCGCAGGGACAAGCCGTCGGGCAACCCGCACCGAAGGTCATCCGTTCCCGGCAATCAGGATCGTTGATCCACGCATTCAGGATCTCCGGGGCCAAACCCATCAGTGGCACCGTCAGCACGGTTCGCCTTTTCGCTTGAGAACCACGCGATCCCTTACCCCAACGGACATACATGGCGCCGAACGAACCGTACTGCGGGACATGAGGATTCGGGCCGAAGTCGACGTTCTGCAGCCAGAACAGTCCCTGATGTCGCAGGCCGTAGGCGTAAGCGACCTTGGCGATGCAGGCATCGCGCAGCGTCGTCAGCCACGCCTTTTTGTTCGCCGCATAGAGTTCATCGACGCGGTTGTCCAAGTAGTCGAACAACCGGCCCGGGCCGGGAACGATCGAACGCGCAGGTCAGCTGTTCCGGATCGGACATCAGCACTTCGTCGCAAGTATTCATCCAGTTGAGTATCTCGATAGTAAAAACTGGTAATGGTGCGTGCTCACGAGGTGCGAGTTGGCAGGGGAGTCGGGGCCAGGACTAGGAGATGAGGGCGGTCACGATCGCCGTAGTCTCGCGCAGGGCGGCGACGCCGATGGTGCCGATTGGTTCGTCGAGCGCAGCCCTGGGGAGCCACTGCGCAAGTTCCGGTAGAAGGGTGCCGTCGGGTTGCTCGACAGTGATGACCATCGACATGGCGTCGTCCGGCAGCCGGCCGGGAATGAACGGGCATGTGATCACACGTCCGGTATCAGCGGCGAGATGGATCGCATTGGACAGAACGGCAACGTAGAGCTCGTGCTCGCTGTCGCTGCGTGGTGCGATGTCGCCGGGAGCGATCACAAGCCCGTCGCCCGGTTCGCCTGGTACACCTTCTGCGCGTAGGCGTCGATGTCCAGCGCCGGGACGGTCCGGGTCGTGTACGTCTGCAGGGCAGCACGCAGATGCTCGTTGCGTAGGGCCTGCTCGACCATCTCCGACCGATTTACGCCAGCGGCCTTCGCGTCCGCGTCGGTCGCGGCGAGCACGGCCGCGTCTACAGTCACCGAAATCTTCTCTTTCGCCATACCGGCATCCTACCTATCGTGCTACCGAAAGTCGCCGATAAGGCGGGCGGCCTATCTCACGCGGCGCACCACCATAATGCGTCACGTGATGAAATGCCGTGGATCCGCGTCAGATTCGGGCGTTTGCCGAAGCTGGCCAGCCGAGTCGGTCTGGCGTTGGTCGGTTCTGCAGCTGATACCAACCACAGCTGCTAAGGGGCAAGCGATCGGCTCGGCGCCCCTTCGTTGGGAACCACCCCAGCGGCGGCGTATCGAAGCAGGGCCCCGATGCCATCAGTCGGTGCAATGCGGTCGCCAGCCCGAATCAACGACGCGCCGACGGTGATCGCGACGAAGGGCAGCGCCTCATCGGCCCTGACCACTCGAACCGGAGCTTCCCCCAGTTCGGAGAGCGCGTCAGCGTCGGGTGCGACGGTGGTGAGCTCTTCGCCCGTGAGAACCGCGGCGTCGCCGAGCTCACCGACGATCAGCGTGTCGACGCTGCCGGCCCGCAACGCGGCACAGACCGGTGCAAGCCCTTCTGTTGCCAGCCCGGACCGGCGTGCGATCTCGGTTTGGAACCGCTCGGCGATATCCGCTATTTCGGCGCGTCGACGTCGCTCGAACTCCGCGTCGATCAGGTCGCTGATCTCGTCCTCGCCGATGCGCCTGCCCAGCGCCCCAGCGTGCAGTTGGCACACCCGCGCCGCCACACGCTCCGGCAGCGCCGACACCACATCGGTGCGCCCGCGGACCTCGCCGCACACGAACACCACCTCGGCGCCCGTTTCATCCACCAGCTCAGTGAGACGGTCGACAACCGCGCGCTCGTTCATGCGGATGGCTTCTTCGGTCGAGTGCTGCAAGTCACCGTAGCCGCTCCACCCGGCGGTGGCCGGCTTGTTCACGGGATAGCCGCCACCATCGACGCTCTCCGACCGGACCATGTGGCCCCGGTGCAGGGTGATATCGGCGCCGACATGGTCCACAGCGGCAAACACATACGCCGGGCGGCGCCACATGCCGAACTCCACCAGGGGCACGATGTACGGGTAATCCGACACGCGAAGGACCGTGGCCGACGGTGGGCCCACGAGATGCTCGTTAACCAACACTTGATCGCCGGCCGCGATCACCCCGCGGCCCCGTCGACCCACGCCCGGTTCGCTGTGCAGAACGGCGCGCTCGAGCGTGACGATCACATCCTCATCCACGCCTCGGTCCGCGAGATGCCTGCGAACATCGCGCCATCTCGCGTCCAGCTGCGCCTCGGCCTCCGCGGTATCACGCGAGTCGTCGATGCAGACCGACACGAACGGACCACGCGCGCTCACCAGCGATCGGAACCGTTCTAGTTGCATATCTACCGCTCCTGTTCTTTGTCGACCCGTGTCGCCGCGCCCGAACGAGAGACGCCAGCAGTACAAAGCGCCCACTTCCGTCGGCAGAGTCGTAAGCCCCCGAGCGAGGGCATTTGGTCCCCAACAAAGCCGCGGCGAGTGGCGTGCTCGGCAGAAGGCGGCCAATGGTGCTGCTTCTGTCCTACGCTAATTCTTCTCTCGCCCTGCCGCCGCAATCGAATAGCTCTGGCGCTCAATAGATTCCAATCACCCATTGTTTGGCCTCAGATCCCTTGAGCCACAGCAGGTTTGGGCTGACAATATGCTGTTGCTCTGTGATGAGCGCTGAGTGGCTGCGCAGGTTGAGCCGCTCCGGCGCGGTGAACGCCCGTGCGCGGTGGAGAAGAACGCCGGGCTATCGGGGACACCCGCGAGCACGTAGGAGGCGGTGCCCATGGTTCCCGGTATCAGCACTGGCTGGCCGACGTCGGCCAGGTCGTCGGGTAGCTCGGGGTGATGGGGCGGCAGGGAGCGGGTTGCACCCTCGCGATGCACACACAGGGTGCGTGGTCTTCCGTCGATGGGATGCACCTCGATCTTCGCCAGGTTGTGCGACACATCGTACGGCACCTCCAAGGTGGTCGTGGTGTGCGCCTCGAACACCCGACGGGCCTTTTCCCATCAGGCGGACGTGAACGGTGCGGATCTGGTGACCGAGGCCGCGCGAGCCGGTGTGGGAGTCGCTGCACGCTGTACCGCGGGGTGTTTCCGTCCAGCGGTAAGGACAACGGCTACGTGGTCCTGGGTATCAAGTACTCAGACGAGGATGCGCGGACGCCATCATGATCAGTCCCTGGAAAGGCGAACACGCAACTTTCGTCGTCCTGCCACGACTGCGGACTGCGGAAGCCTTGGCAGACAGTACTTTCGAGGACGAAAGAAGAGGCGACGCGGCTTGGGGCTCGCCGACTGATCTTCAAGCCCAATCCAAACCGCGGCATCGACGAATACCGGGCGATGTTGGAGACACACCGGCTGGGGGCCGTGGGTGCCGACCAGCGGTCATGATGCCCCCAACGGAAAGTGATTGTTGACGAACCTACTCTTCGATCCCAGCACTGGGCCTCGGCCGAAAGTAGGGCCCAAAGTCCACTGCGCCGAAGGCCGTTCGCCGGGCCGGGTCGTC
This sequence comes from Mycobacterium sp., assembly GCA_011620645.1. Lineage (GTDB taxonomy): Bacteria > Actinomycetota > Actinomycetes > Mycobacteriales > Mycobacteriaceae > Mycobacterium. Next base: position 108 of record WOYS01000125.1, on the reverse strand, counting down.
AACGGCGCCGATACCGACCAACCTGCGGTGTCGGGCCGGCGAAACGGTTCGTCTTCTCGTGCCGCGGCCTGGACACGGTCGGGCCGCTGCGGCTGTTCGGCGGTGTCA